>NZ_JBAQYR010000141.1:0-20043 GCF_049790275.1 Polaromonas sp. | reverse complement strand
CCGCGACGGTCCATTTTTCACCGGCTTTTTGCCCCATAGCTACGGCTATGGCGCTGCAAACCCGGCAAAAACTGGCCTCGCCGGGGCCACTTCTCGCTTCGACGCCTTCTGCCGCCCAGACTCCTAGCGCCTGCGCAGGGGTTCCAGCAGCGAGGACAGGCCGTTGTGGTCGATTTCGTGCATCAGCGCAAGAAGGCGGCCGATCTCACTATCGGGGAAGCCTTCGCGAGCAAACCAAGTCAGGTAATTACCCGGCAGGTCGGCGATGAGCCTGCCCTTGTACTTGCCAAAAGGCATTTCACGCGTTACCAGCAGTTGCAGATCTTCCGGCTTCATGCCGCTTTTCCGCCTGACCATTTAACCGTCCAGCCCTGCTTTTCAAGCCATGTGGTCACCAGCACGCCATGGTCGCCCTGCACTTCAACCACGCCGTCCTTCACCGTGCCGCCGGAGCCGCAGGCAGCCTTGAGCTGCTTGCCGAGCTGGGCCAGTGCCGGCGCCTCCAACGGCAGCCCGCGAATCACGGTGACGCTTTTGCCGCCGCGGCCCTTGGTGTCGCGCGATACCCGCACAATGCCGTCGGTGGGCAGGGCAGGCCCGGCCTGCCTGCACACGCAGACGCCCACCGGTTGCCGGCATGCGGGGCACATCCTGCCCGCCCCGGTGGAATAAACCAGACCTCCGCCTGATGGATGATTTTTCATGGCCGGTTCTTTCGCTCTGCCGCCGATTTTGCATCAGCGTCCGGTGGCCGCTTCCCTGAAATAGCGCACACGGTCGGCATCCGCAGGATGGGACGCAAAAGCAATGCCCAACCATGAGTCCTGCACCGACGCCCTGCTCCCGCGTTCGCTCTGGCCCTTGGTCCCGGCCGGGTCCCGGCTTGCCTTTTTCATTTCTTCCTTGTTCATTTCTTCTTCAAGCTTGTCGAACAGGATGACCATGGCTTCAGGCGAAATGGCCGCGGCCTTGAGGATACGCACAGCCTCGGCGTCTGCCTCGCGCTCGGCTTCCCGCGAATAGCTGGCCTGCCCCAGCAGCACGGGCACGCCTGCCAGCACGCTGCTGAAATCCCCCAGCACCACGGCGGCCAGCCCACTCAGGACGGTAGCCTGCACCAGCAGGCGCACACCGTGGCGATGCCGCACGTGGCCTAGCTCATGGGCCAACACGGCAGTAATCACCTTTTCGTCCCCTCCCACCAGCGCCACCAGTTCATCGGTCATGACCAGGGTGCCACCGGGGAGGGCAAACGCATTCGGGCCAATGCGGCTTTGGCGAAACACCAGTTGCCAGGCGGGCACGGTGCCTGCCGGCGCCGCAGCGGCTGCCTGCGCCAGCGCAGACCGCAGCCGCGCCTGTTCGCCCGCAGGCAACTTGCTGGGCCGCATCAGGTGTTCGTCAATCACCGCCAGCGAGGTTTCGCCCAGCGAAACGTCCACGCTCAGCGGCGTCATGGCCACCACAGCGCGGGCGGCTATCGGCAAACCCCACTGCTGCACCCCCACCACAATCACCAGCAATGCCACCACACTGCCCAGCACCCAGCGCCAGCTTTGCTGCGCAGTGACCACCAGTGAATTACGCAGCCCATGGCTGCGGCACCAGTCGTCCCACACAGCGGCGTCGGCACACTGCACGGAACCTCCACCCCTGAGGTGCGCTACCCGCATGCCATGGCGGGTGCGCTCCGGCCACTGCACGTCCGCGATCGCCAGCGTGCGATGGATGCCATTGCCGGTGATCTGCAGGACAGCACCGTCGAGTTGCAGCGTGACCGGCTGCGCGCGGGCACTGACGCCGTCAAAATAACTGGCAGGAAGTCCTGATCCTGGCGTGGCGTCCATCACGGCCAGGCTCAAAGCCCGATGTCGATACCGAAGACATCACCGGCGGCGTCGCCGGCGGCATCCCCTTCCACCGCCCGTACCTGGCTCACCAGCGTGTCCGGGCTCACCCGGCTCTTGACGGTCACCGCCTCCAGCCGGATGCGCGCAAGGGCCACCGCGGCGAATGGCCAATACAGCCCCAGCGTGAGGATCACCAGCAGCCAGTTCTTGATGGTGACCCACAGCAGCGCCCTGAACCGCAGATTGCTCAGGAAGCGCAGCGAGGCATTGCCGGTCTGCGTCCACACCAGGTTTTGCATGCGCGAAATCACATAGGGCTTGACCACCACCAGCATCGCGATGGCACTGGCAAGAAATCCGACGACCGCTACAAAAACAGCCATTCCCTTGCCCGCCCGTCCCATGGCCCCGCCCGCAAAAGCAATGGCGGCAAACACGGCTGCGGTCAGCAGCGCCGCCAGCAGCATCACGCCCAGGGTCTTGAAGACCACCTTGTAAAACGAACCCAGCGTCGCCTTGAAGTTGGTTTGCAGGGACGCCAGTGCGTAATGGTTGTGCTGGTACTGCTTGAGATTCCATAGCAGCCAGGGTGCCACGGCCACGCTCACCAGCACCACCCCCAGCACGGTAAACAAATACCAGTTCGGCGGCTTCTCGGGGTCGGCCACCCTTGTGACAGCCGCCAGAACCACCAAGCCGGGAAGAAACATGGGCAGCACGGCCCGGTAGGCATCACCCAGCGAACCCCTGAAACCGAAACGCAAACCGCGCCAGCTGGTATTGGCCATACGGAACTGCATGGAAGATTTCAGCAGCGCGGGCCAGATGGCCATCACGATGACAAAGGCAATCAGGCCAGCCGTTGCCGAAAAATTCCCCGCCACCGAATACAGCCCGAACAGCAGGCCTACCAGCAGATAACCCTTCAGCATCTTCAGCGGGTTCCCGTGAAAGTCCAGCGGCGCGCCATCGACCAGCGTATTGCCATAAAAATAACGCAGGCGCCGCACCTTGGCCCACGGGAAATAAATGCCCAGGGTCAACAGCAGCAGCAAGAGGTTGACGATCCAGATCCGGAAATACTCGCTCCCGGACCCGGTGAATTCAATGCGCAGGTGATACGCCTGGGAGTCACGCGCTCCGGACGGGGTGGCCAGGGTCCGCCCCGGGTTCGACACTGAGTCATTCATGAAAGCTCCTCCGTTCTGCGTTCTGTGGCGTTCTGTTTTCTGACGGGATGCACGGAGCACCCTCCCTGGCAAATAATGTAACGCCATCACACCCCTTGTTCGCGGTGCGGTCCGGCAGCACTGCCGTCACTCCAGGTCCGGAACGGCTGTGGGACAGACACACCCTGAAGTGAATAACCGGATATGCCACTGGCCCTTATGGGACGGGCGCAATGAGCTTCTTTTTTGATAGCAAAAAATGCAGGCAGAGGCAGGAGAAATGCGATTGAGCGTTTACCGTGGCGTTTTCCGGGACCCGCCTGCAGCGCACGCCAGGCGAACCGTTTTCAGCGCGGCTGGCATGCGGCGCGGATGATGCGCGCTGTCGGATTGGGCTGCAGGCTGCGGAATTCCACCCAGCGCGGCTGGCTCTCCGGAAAAACCGATGTCTTGTGCGACGGACCCTGCCATACCGGCAACATGTAATACGTGATCGTGGTGTACCTTGCAGTCATGTTGGCGCAGTCAAAAATCACCTGCGACTCGAACGACCGGTAGGGCACACCTTCCCTGCTCGCCCGCTCGGCCGCCCGGTTCACCCTGACCTTCATGGTGCGCAGGTTCTCGTGCACGGAAACGGGCCGCGGATCCACTTCGACGGTATTGGCCGCCGCATCGTGGGGGTCACCCATCACCGTCAGCCAGTTCGTCTGGCCGCGCCCGTACGAGCAGGCAAGCATGCAGGCCAGCGTCAGGACATGTCTTGTGATGGAGCGGACGTTCAACCGGCCTCCTGTGCCATTGCGCTGTTTATAGCAGACACCTGTTACCCGCCGTGCGCAACGCCGGAGAGGCGGCACTTGATTTTTTCAGTCGAATCGGCCTGCAGCCCGTGCCTACGAGCGCTATCAGCTATTGTTTTTATAGCGACCCGCGGTCGGGCAGCCGCACTAGATGTGTCCGACGGGCTGCGGCGTATGCCGCAGGTGAAGCGACAGGCCCAGCGCCTCCATGTGGTTGCCGTTGCGCCGCAGGACGGTTTCCGCCAGGGGCAGGAAATGCTCTTCCTCGAAACGGGCGTGCGCCGTGTAGTTACGAACCAGTTCTTCAACAGCGCCGAGATCCAGCTCAACCGGCCGGCCCTTGGCGACCGCCTTGACAGCGGGTTCCAGTTTCTTCCACAGCACCTCGATATGGCGGTGCTCTGCGGTCAGCCGCTGCACCATCGCCTCGGCAAAGTCGGCCTCCTCCCCTCGCCCGGCGCTGAGAAGCACCGCCGGAAACAGCTCGCGCTCCTCGTCCGCGTGGTGTTCATACACCGCGTGGTGGAACAGTGCCAATGTCTGGGTGGCGATGGTTTGCGCCTGCGCCGCGGCCGCCTGCAGGGCAGGCAGCTCTTCAAAAGCTTGCAGCTGCGACAGGATGCCCAGATGGCACTGGGAAAAACCAGTCAGCGGTTCGCTGGAAAGGCCGGAAGCTTGCGCGGTGGAAGGGGTCTTCATGCTGTCAATATAGTGGCCTGTTTGTGTGCACGGATTGATGCACATCAACAAACCCGGCCCCTTCCGCCAAGGCCTGGCCGGTGGCGATTTCCCGGTCAACGAGGCGTCGGAAAGCTACCAGCCAATGGCCTTGGGCAACCAGGTGGCAATCGCCGGGAAGAAAAAGACCAGCACGATGCCCAGGATCTGCAAGCCGACAAAGGGAATCACGCCCAGGTAAATGTGGCGCGTGCTCACCTCCGGCGGTGCTACGCCGCGCAGGAAAAACAGCGCCCAACCGAACGGCGGCGTGAGAAACGAGGTTTGCAGGTTGACGGTGATCATCATCGCCAGCCAGACCATGTCCACGCCCGCTGCCGCAAAAATCGGCAGAAACAGCGGCACCGCAATGTAGCTGATCTCTATCCATTCGATGAAAAAACCGAGCACGAAGATCAGGCCCATGAGGAACCACACCGCGGTGTTGACGCCGCCGGGCAGGAAGGCGAACAGGTCTTCGATCAGTTTTTCACCCTGCAGGCCGCGAAACGCCAGGCTGAAAACCTGGGAGCAGATCAGGATGAACAGCACCATGGCCGAAATACGCGTGGTGGTCTGCATCACGTCGCGCAGCACCGCCAGCGACAGCCGGCGCGCCAGCGCCACCACCAGAATGGAGCCCAGTGCGCCCATGGAAGCCGCCTCGGTGGGCGCCGCAATGCCGCCGATGATGGAGCCCAGCACCGACAACACCAGCGCCAGCGGCGGCAGCGCCACCTTGAACACGCGCAGCCACAGCTGCGAGCGCGACACCGCATCGCGTTCCGATTGCGGCACCGGTGGCATGGCATCGGGGCGGATCATGCCGTAAACCACAATCCACGCCACATAAAGACCAGCCAGCATCAGGCCCGGCATCACCGCGGCGGCAAACAGGGTGCCGACCGACAGCTGCATGATGTCGGACAGCAGGATCAGCACCAGGCTGGGCGGAATGATCTGCCCCAGCGTGCCCGAGGCGCAGATCGCCCCGCAGGAAATGGCCGGGTCGTAGCCGCGGCGCAGCAGGGTCGGCAAAGTCAGCAACCCGAGCGTGATGACTGTCGCCCCCACAATGCCGGTGGTCGCCCCCATCAGCACGCCGACGCCGATGATGCCCAGCGCCATGCCGCCGCGCAGGCCACCGGCCAGGTGGCCGATGACGTCGAGCAGGTCTTCGGCCAGGCGTGACTTTTCGAGCATCACGCCCATGAAGACAAACAGCGGGATTGCCAGCCACTGGTAGTTGGCCACCACGCCGTAAATGCGCGCCGGCAGCAGGTTGAACAGCGATTCGCCAAAACCCATGAAGCCGAAGATGAAGCCGCTTGCCGCCAGTGTGATGCCCACCGGCACACCGGCCAGCAGCATCACGAAAAAGCCGATCAGCAGGCCAATCGCCAGCCATTCATTGATGCTCATGGCGCGGCTCCCGTGGCCTGCGCGGAAGAAACCCCGAACAGGCGCAGCGCCGCGCCCACACCCTGCGCCGCGGCCTGCAGCGCGAACACGGCAAAGCCCAGCGGTATCAGCGCCTTGAGCATCCAGCGATGGGTGAGCCCGCCAGGATCGGACGAAATTTCATTGATGGCGTAGGACTGGCTCACGAACTGGATCGAATACCGGATGACCAGCACCGCCATGGCCATTGCCAGCAGTGCGGCCAGCAGATCGACCGCCGCCTGACCGCGCGGCGAATACCGCGCATAGAAAACATCGACACGCACGTGTTCGCCCTTGAGCAGCGCGTAAGTCATGCCGAACAGCACCAGCGGCGCAAGCAGGTGCCATTCCAGTTCCTGCGCCCAGACCGAGCCAATGCTGAAGGCGTAACGCAGCAGCACATCCACGGCCATCAGCACCACAATCGCCAGCGTGAGCCAGGAGGCTGCGCGTCCGGTCAGGTCAACAACCCGTTCGATGCGCGCAACAAAAGCAGCGGCCAGGGCATGGCCGCCCCCTGAAGAGGATGAAGGCATGGGCAATCAGGCCGACAGGATCTTGGCGTGGTACGGGCCTTCGCTGTAGCCGGCCCAGGCGTCGTACTTTTTCTTGTACGCCATGTAGGAGTCGTGCACTTTTTTGGTCATCGGGTCCTTGGCCACCGCTTCGGCCAGCACCTGATTGGTGACCTCGCGCAGCTTTTTGAGCACTTCGTCGGGTAGCGGCCGGGCCAGCACACCCTGGTTCTTCACCAGGTCGTCCATGGCCTCGGCATTGTTGCGCTGGCACCAGCCTTCGCTGATCACGTTGCAGGCGGCCGAAGCGTTCTCGACCACGGCCTGCAAGTCCTTGGGCAGCTTGTCCCAGGCGGCCTTGTTGATCAGCAGTTCGGACACCGTGGCCGACTCGTGCCAACCCGTGGTGTAGTAATACTTGGCGGCCTTGTGCAGGCCCAGCTTGCGGTCCTGGAAGGGGCCGACGAATTCGGCCGCGTCAATCACCCCGCGCTCTAGCGCAGGAAAAATTTCGCCACCCGGCAGCAGCTTCACATCGACGCCCAGCGCTGCATACACGCGGCCCGCCAGGCCCGGAATGCGCATCTTCAGGCCTTTCAGGTCGGCACTCGACTTGATTTCTTTCTTGAACCAGCCCGTCATCTGCACGCCGGTGTTGCCGCAAGGCATGGCCACCATGCCGAACGGTGCATAGACCTCGTTCCACAGCTGCTGGCCGCCCCCGTCGTAGAGCCAGCCGTTGATGCCCTGGAAGTTCAGGCCAAAGGGCACAGCGGTGAAGTACTGCGCCGCAAAGGTCTTGCCGGTCCAGAAGTAGCTGTTGGCATGGTTCATTTCCACCGTGCCGGCACGCACGGCGTCAAAGCCTTCAAATGCGGGAATCAGCTCGCCCGCACCGAACACCTGGATCTTCAGACGGCCACCCGACATCGCATCAATCCGTTTGGCCAGATCAGTCGCACTGCCCGGCCCTTCCATGTAGAACGGCGAGCCCTTGCCATAGGCGCTGGTCATTTTCCAGTTGAAGCTTTGCTGGGCACGGGCAATCGCCGGAAAGCCGAGCGCGGTGCCGGCAGCGGCAGCAACAGAAGCCTGGGTAAGCAGTGAACGTCGAGTGGGGGTCATGCGGATCTTCCTTGGGTGGTTGAGAGGCCGACAAGGCGCCGCCCCTGCTACGCATACGGGATGGATGCGCCAGAGGTTGGCATGCAAACCGCGTGCCACCGGCGCACGACTGCGGCCATGTTTCTTCCCCGTAGTGCAACCCCTACATCACGTGGTGCATACCCGACAGAAATGCAGCAAGCAATTGCTGTGCAGGGCGGCTGGCCTGCGCGCTTTCATCGACAGCCCCCATTTCGAACCATCCAAGACCGTGTATCTCTAGTGTCGGCAGTCGTGTCCGGTAAAGCCCCCGCTTATTCCACCGCCTCGGCACACAGCGCGGCGACCACCGGCTCCGTCAGTTTTTCACCCAGGCGCAGGCCCAGCTGGTGATAGGCCTCCCACTGTTCTTCGTCAAAAAACTGGTCACCGGTGGGTTGTTGCGGAAAGCTGGGGTGGCGCGCTGCATAGCCGGCAATTTCCAGCGGCATGCCGGGAAGCATGCGCGGTTTGAGCACCACCAGCAGGCCTGGCCGCTTGCGCCTGGCGTAGTGAATACGGGCAAGCAGGAAGCACTCCGGGCCGGGTTGGCCGGTGAAGGCCTTGCAGCTTCCCACACAGGCGTAAAAAGCCCGCAGCTCTGCGTTCTGGTGCACCATGCCTGCCGGGTCGATGAATTCGATGCGCGCGCCATAGTCGATCTCGGCCTTGCGCGCCATGTTCTCCAGGTCGCCGAAGGTGTAGTCGGGGTCAGCGCCGCAGTCGGCCACCACGATCAGGTCCAGTTCTCGCTTGAGCAGCGCGTACACGCCGGTGTTCTCGAAGTGCCCGCCGTCCGACACATACCAGGCCGTGCTGCGCAGCCCCGGAAAGCGTGCCAGAAGTTCGGCCAGCAACAGCGATGGCTTGGGAAAAAGCATGGCCATCGACCTCCTCTGCCGGTCCACCGCAGGCTGTTTCTGCGGATGGCTGGCCTGCCTGGGCAGCAGCAGTTTTTCCGTCCAGTAGCCGAGACGCAGGCCCGAGAGGAAAAGCAGCGCGGCCAGCCCGGGAGAGGTCTGCGAACCCATGCCGCTGCTGGCCGCCGCGCCCGACACCGCCACCCAGCGCGAGAGTTTTCCCGGCACCGGCAGCTTGTCCGGCGGCGTGGGCAGCGCCGTGCCGGTTTCCACACCGAGTGAACTCACGGTCAGCGCGATGCCCTTGCGGTCGGCGTTGTAGTTGCCCGTGCGGTCGTCCACCGACTGGTTGATGCAGCAGGTGATCAGGTGAACCGGGCCACCGTGTTCTTGCGGCTGGTAGTTCATCAGTTCCACGTCGTCGCCTTCCACCGCCTCGATCAGCCTGGCCACCTGCTCGGTGGCGGTACGGGTGACCGGGTTCAGCGGCGACCCGCCGGCAAAACGGAAACCCGGCCCGCCGGTGGCGTCCGCGGGCGCGTAGTTGCCGGTGGACACATAAGCCCGCTCGATGCGCGCGCGGTAGAAGTTGTGCAGCGACGAAAGGTTGAGCACGGCAAAGTCCTTGCGCGTTGCGCCCACGTAAACCGCGCACACCCCGCCGAGCACAGCCCAATGCAGCGCATTGAGCTGCAGGGCGGAGACATCGCCTCCCGGCAGCCAGCTCCACTTCAGGTCGAAACGCACCATGGTGTGAAACGCCGTCAGCCAGGCCAGCGCCACCAGCAACAAAAGCACCAGGCCCACCACATTGAGCAGAAGCTCCGTCTTGACCGGCCGGGTTTGCACCCTGGAAAGCCAGCGCTGCAGGGCCGGCATCACCAGGCGGGCCGCCACCACCAGGGCCGGGGGAAGCGCAAGACTCGCCTGGCTGAGCCAGGACCAGGGATGGCCCTCCCTGAGAAACTGGCGGGCCAGCCACCACGAGGCAAGGTCCAGCAGTCCGAGCACGGCAAAGGCCAGCAGGCACCACAACGCAAGTGCCAGACGTTTGGTGTGCCTCAGGCGCTGCTGCGGCACCAGCGCCGGGTTGCGATCTTCCGCCAGCCGCAGCACCATCGCGGTCAGGGGCGAAAACAGCAGCGCCGCACCCAGCAGCGTCAGCGCAGCCGCCCACGGCATGCCGCCGGGTGCCAGGCCGGACAACGTGCTTTGTATCAGCCGCACACCCACGGCCGCCGTCAGCACAGCCACCACGATGTCACCGGCCATCTGCCCAGGCCTGTCCCGGCAAAACCAGTAGCGGAAGATGAAATGGCAGCCGGCAAACACCGGCAGCGGCAACAGGCACCACCAGACCGAGCCCGCACTGGCCCAGAAAGGCGCGGGCAAAGCGGGAAACGCTTCCATCACCACATAGGGTGACAGCATGAAGGCAGCGGCCAGCAGCATCAGCACCGCCACCTCGAAATGTGTGGACAACACGCCGCGCAGGATGGAAGCAAAGGCCTGGCCCAGGTCGCGCGCGCCGGCCGGCGTGAGGTAGCGGCCGTTGCTACGCAGCCACCACAGCAGCAGGGTGTCGTCGCTGCCGAAGCGCTCCTGCACCGCCTCGGCACCCTGGTTTTTCTGATAGAGGCGGCCTAGCGCCGAACCGATGTAGCCGCCGCCGGAAACGGTGGACAGGAAACCGAAACGCGCCAGCAGTTTGTTGCGCGCCAGTGCACGCAGCAAGCCGAAACAGAAAGTCGCGCTGCGTATGCCTCCGCCCGAAAGCGCCAGGCCGCAGGTCAGGCCGTCCGGGCCGGCGCGCGCCGGCGTGGTCCCTGGCGCCGAAGCGCCGCTTTCGTCTGTGGTTCCCATGGAAATGCCTCCTTGAAAACAAGCCTTCAATCGACCCCGGCCGCCCGCCGCCGGGAGGGGCACTCGTTCACCAGCGTAGCGAGTTGGAGGGGCTCGCGCATCCTCCGTTTTCAAGAACAGCCGGCAAAGGGTTGCACCCGTACGGTTACAACCGGCCACCGAGCTGTGCTGGCGCCTCCTCCCAACGGAGGCGGGCCAGCAACTCAACCATCAAAAGCGGGTTGTCCAACTGACGGACCGCTGCCCGACCCTTCTGCGGCGTGAGAACACAGCGGAACAGCCTCTCAGCCGAAGTTCACTTTCAGGCTGGTAAGCGGCGCGTCAAACGCTGCCACCCATTGCTTGCCGGACGCCACTGGTCACGCATCGGTTCTCAGGTGCCTGTGGTCACCAAGTCGCCTGGCTGAAGGTCCGCGCACCGGGGCAAACACCCAGTTCCTGCACGAAGTAAAGCAGCGCCTTGTCATGCCCCGAACCTTACCGCCCCGTTGCTGGCTCTGCTTGCTCGCCGCCTTTTTTGCCCGCTTTGTCTTCCTGGATGTCGCGGTCCTTGAGCTGGGTCAGCTCTTCGGTCTGCATCGGGTAGACACGCTGCACATAGAAGTAGAAAAAGGCCAGCGAAAAAGCCAGCACCAGCAGGCCAATCACCTGGGAGGTCAGCTCCAGCCCACCGGCGTTGATCTTCACGGAGTTCAAAGTCGGGGCAGGCGCACGCGGTGCCTCGCCGGGCGTTGCGGGCGGGACCGGTTTGCTGCCGTCCTGCGGCGGCGGCGCCCACGCGCTGTAGTCGCGGTTGAACTGCACATAGGTCATGTACAGGCCGAAGCACACGATGAGCATCACCAGGAAAAACAGCAGGCCCGTGGACCACAGGTGCCACATCCAGCTCGACTGGATGAATCCGCGCTTCCACTGCTCATGCGCGGCGCTTCCCTTGACGTTGGCGATCATCGCCGCTTCCACGTCCTTGCGGCCCTCCTCGCTCAAGGGCTCCCTTGCGGGCGCCGTCTGCGCCGGCACCTGCCCCTTGACCTGCGCGCTGATTGCCTGCAACTGTGCCAGCTTGTCTGCCGCGGTCGCATCCGCCGGCGCGGCCTGCGCAGCAGCGCCCAGGCACAGCGCCAGCATGAACGCCAGGCAGGCCCGCGTGCTCAAAACTTGCCCTCCCCGACATTGCTCAGGAACAGCAGGTAAAAAGCCCACTCCTGGCCGGCGCAGTTCCGGGGAATCAACTGGTCGAATCCGTCACCCGCCATCGCCCTGCGGCCGGCCGCCTCCCGGGCCGTCTTGCGCAGCGCGCTCATGTCCTCGGCTGAGCCCTTGAACGCCTTGCAGGAAATAGGGGCGGGCTTGGCCAGTGCGGCGGGCTGCGTGAAATCGTCCAGGAAGGGATATCTCTGCGCCGCCGGGCCGCCCTGGATCAGCACCGGCGTCCTCTGGTCGGTCATGCCTTCGAACGGCGTCTTCCGGAACAGGTCCTTGCCGGGCTGGCCAGGCAACTGCTGCTGCGCCATGGCGGCGAACGCCGGCATCAACGCCGCAACGACCGCGGCAGCCAGCAGCGCCGCACCCCGGCCGGCCCGCCCGGACTTGCCCCTGTGATGATCTGTCAGATAACCCATCGCATGCTCCTGTGTTGAGGACAGCCAGGGCGCGTGTCACGCCAGGCTGCCCATCAAAACGTCTCCTCTGGTGTAGGCGTCCGTGAACCGGTCGAGCCCGTGGTAGCCGCCGTTGACCTGCCAGCGCGCCGTGCGCATGTCCTGCCGCACAAGGGCCTCCTTGATCTGGCGTTCGCGGTCCCCCAGAAAAAGGGCGAGCAGCTCCGCCGCAATGCCGGAGGCGCCAGCCAGTTCCGGCTCGGCTTCCAGGTTCACCGGCCGGTTCAGGCGCGGTCCGTAACTGGCGTAGTTGTGTCGCCCGGTGAGCTGGATGAAGCCTCGCCCCTTGTAGCGCGCGCCGTCCGGCGCACCGCGGTTGCCCAGGTCTTTGCGGCTGTCGTACAGGTCAAAGGCATGGCCGTTCGGCGAGGTGTTGTACTTCGACTGTCCTTCACTGACGGGCAGGAACACCTCGGCCTCCGCGCGTATCGTGGCCAGCGCCATGAGGACCATGGGTTTGTCCACCAGCCTGCGCTGGCGCAGGGCGTCCAGCACAAAGGGCAGATTCTTCTTGATGTTTCCCACCGGCGTGAACGGAAACATGCCGCAGGCAAGCTGTGTGGTGACCGAGGCCAGCGCGTCGGCCAGCTCGCCCGAGCCACCCAGTCCCAAAGCGCGCAGTGTGCGCGGGCCGGCCACCCCGTCGGCCAGCAGCCCCTCGCTGGCCTGAAACGCCAGCACCGCCGCCTCGGTGCCGGCGCCAAACTGTCCATCCGGCCGGCCCGGGTCAAAGCCCGCCGCCAGCAGCGCGTCCTGCAGGTTACGGACTTCCGCGGAAGCCGCCCCGCGGCGCAGTGTGGTCAGACTCATGCTGCACCTCCCTCGCGGTACATCTCCACCGCCTGGTTGACGCCGTCCACGACGACAACGCCACCCCACACGCGAGTGCTTCCCGGCGGTGCGGCCGCGCCGTAGGCCACCAGCTGAACCGGCCCGCTGACCAGGGTGCCGGGCGGGTCCAGGTAGCGAAACAGCGCGAGGTTGACAAAGGCGTTGTCGTACCACTCCACCGTGGACCGGACAAACTCCGTGCCGCCCACTTCTTCGTCGTTCACGGCCCCGGCAACGTCGTCCAGCGTCGACTTGTTGATCTCCCGGATGTATTGGTCCTCGTCCATTGCTCGCTCCCCCGCTGCGCTCACAGGATGTTGGCGGCCTTCATGGCCTTTTGCACTGCGTCAATCGCCGCAGGATCGCGCGCATTGACGATGTAGTTCTGCATGGCGCGCCTGGCCAGCCTGGCGTCCTTCGGAATCTTCTCCGCGTCCATGCCCAACGTGGCCAGCGCCTTGGCCAGGGCCTCCGGGGTGGCGCCCGGTTGCGCCAGCGCGGCGGTCAGTTGCCGCTTGGTGGTGCGCGCGGCCGGCGTCAGCAGCGCCACGTCGCGCACCATCTGGATTTTTTCGTTCGCGTCGTCTTCCTTCTGCACCGCCTGCTGCTGGATGGAAATGATCGCGCCATTGAGCGTGCCGGCTGCGTAGTAGTCATGCAGGTCGGTGACCGCCTGTGTGAACGGGTAGGCATCGATGTCCTGCTGCAGGCCGCCGATGATGCGCACCAGCACTTCCTTGCGCTGCGCGTTCATGGTCGCCACCAGGGCCTCGATGCTTTTCTCGAAATAGAAATGCTTGTCGACATTGGTCTTGAGGCCGCCCACGCCGGCCGCCGTCGCCGCCAGGTTGGTCTTGGCGCGCGCCGATCCGACAATGGTTCCCAGCAGGTTGAGCGTCATGGTGGCCGCATCGGTGGCCGAGTCGATCTGCTGCTTCTCCGAGGTCAGTCCGCGTATGAACTGGATGTAGCGCAGGTCCATGGACACCAGCCGGCCAGTGACAAAGTCGTCGCGCGCATCGCGCCCGGGGGCCTTGTAGTAGTTGGCAATGCTGCTGGCATTCTGGTACTGCTCGGAGAGCTGCTTGAGGTCGGTGTTGATGTCAAACGACGGCTCGGGCGCCCCGCCGTTGCGCACCGTCTGACAACCGCCCAGCGCGAGCCCGGCAAAGAGCAGCACGGCCTGGCCTGCACGCCTGAAACCGTGCTCTCCACTGAAAATAAAAAGCCGCAGGTCCATACATTTCGGTCTGCACGTCCGCGGCGGTGGCCCCCGCCCCGCCCGCGGGTGCCCAACGACCCGTACTCCGCAGGCAAATTACATTCCCTCCGTAGGCCGTGCGCATCCCCTATTTGCAGGAGAAAAACCTGTGATATTTTGACGCATTCCGGGCCATCCGGAATCAAAAACTTGAAGCAAAATCAGCCGCCATCCCAATGCAGACGGGCGCTGACAGCTATGTTTTTGATAGTCAGCAGAAAATGATGGCGAGCAACGCCGGGTCGTCCATCAGGTTCACCAGCGCGTAGTTGCCCAGCCGGTAGGCCGTATACAGGGCCTGCGCCATCAGTTGCTCGAAAACGTCTCTTCTTTTTTTTTGTTGCGCCGGCGTCGCTCAGGCCTTGGTCTGCGCAGCCTTGCGGTCAGCCACCACTTTCTGCGCGGAAGGCCTCTCGCCGATGAACTTGATGTAGCCCTTGTAGTCCACCCCGCCGGCCAGCAGCAGGTCTTCACCGAACGCGGCCTTGCTGGCCATGCCGACCAATGGCAGGTTGGCAAAAGCGGCGCAGTCGGCCTGGGTGAAGTTCTCGCCCGCCACATACGGCGAGAATTTGGCGAGGCGCTTGAAGGCCGCGATATTGGTTTCCAGCTGCTTGCGGATGCGCGCCAGGTTGCCTTCGCTCAGCGGCTCGGCACCGAAAAATGCCGAACCATACAGCTGCCGCGCGACGATCTCCAGGTGCCAGTCGATGTAGGTGGTGAGCTCGCGCACCTTGGCCGCGGCAAAGGTGTCGGCCGGCAACAGCTGCGGCTGCGGAAAAGCCGTTTCGATGTAGTCCAGGATGGCCTGGCTCTCGCACAGCCCGCCCTGCTCCGTGCGGATAAAGGGAATCTTGCCCAGCGGCGAAGCACCGAGGATGGCCTCGTCCTTGCTGTGCGTGGCTGCGTACTCTTCGGTGAAAGGCACGCCTTTTTCAAGCAGCGCGAGTTTGACCTTGTTGTAATAGTTGGAAACGGGAAAGCCGCAGAGGGTAAGCATGGGAAGTCTCCTGGTTGATGCCGCCAAGTTTATGCTGCCCCGCGGGGCCGGCATGCAACGGCGGTGACAGCTAGCCCGGAGCCCGCCGCCAGTGGCCTGCAACGTTGAAATGGGAGGCGAGGAACGCGTGAGAGGGGGTGCGATGCAAGGCGCAAAGCACAGCGATGCCCGAGGCATCGCGCGCATTTGCAACGCCGCAGCGTGCCACGTATCGCGTGGGCAGCGCCTTCCGGTTTCAGCGTTACAGGTCACTAGTTGTTGAACAGCGGCGTCAGCAGCCGCACGGCGATGTTGAAGCTGTCGCCCACAGGTATGGCGCGCACCACCTCGGCCTCGCAGGTCAGCGGATGCGGGCCGGTGCTGCCCGGAAACTCCAGCACCATCTCCAGCTGGCTGCCTACCTCATAGCTGCGGTCGGAAGCGAAACTGAGGCCGGTTGCGCTCAGGTCATGTGTGGCACCCTCCTCGCCCTCCACCATCAGGCGCACGGCCACGCCGAAACGCGGTGCCGCACGGTGTTCGACCAACACGGCCTTCTTTTCAGTGGTGCTGTCAGTTTCCATGTTTTGTCTCCTTCTTCTGTCAATTCAGGGGCCATGCAGTCAACGGGCAGTCAACGCAAAGGAGCCTCAAAGATAACTTCCCTGGCGTAGCCTGCGTGTAGGCGTCAGAACAGCCGGCCTGTCAGACAGCAGCCAAGCGGCATGGTCCCGGCCGGGCCGCCGTGGCCAATGCCGCAAATCCCGCTGCACGCCGTGCGGGGCAGCACCTTGAAGCCAAATCGGCCACTAGCCCAATCCAGACGGGTGCCACCAGCTACTGTATTGATAGCAAATAGCTACCTGGCCACAGCTATCTGCAAAGCTGGGTTTCGCAGGGCACGCCATCGTTGTCGCCATCCATCTTGGTGCCGGGACAATTTTTCAGGAACCAAGTGGCTTCGGCGCAAGAGGTCATCTGTGAGCAATGCTGCCGGCCGTCACAGACAAAGGAGGCCGTCGCGGCGCGCGAGGGCGCCAGATCCAGCAAGGGTTGGCCTGCAGGGAGCGACGGCTCACTGCTGCGCTGTGCCTGCGCCACCTTTTGGTAATACGCATAACCCTGCCAGCCCAGCACCGCCACCAGAAGCAGCGCAACCACCGTCTTCGTCGCACTGCTGGCCGAATTGCCCGAACGGCTGATACGCACGGGGCGATCGCTGCGGTCGGGCTGATACGCGGCTTGCAGCGGCCCGGTACCCCGCACGTTTACTGCGCACTTCTTGCCCTGGGGATTCAGCTTCACCTCAAACGTCAGCGCCTCGTTCAGCACCGGCCGGCCACGAAGGCGGTATTCGGAGATGTGGACAAAGATATCCTGCCCGCCCTGGCTGGGGCTGATGAAACCAAAACCCTTGTCGTCGTTCCAGCTTTTGAGGGTGCCTTCGAAGCGCATGGGTGGGACTTTAGTGTGTTCGACTTCAGTCGGTTCTTGACCAGCAAGTTAGGCCCCGCCCGCACCTGCCAGCACCTCAATCCGGAACATATGGTCCCTTGACCTCACCCCAACCCCACTTGGGCATGGGGGCATGAATGTCGACAGTTGCGCCCTGCTGCGAGTTGATGACCGCGAGGCGTGTGCCCCATTCCAGGTAGGCAACGAGCGCAGAACGAAACTCCGGGTCATCAGGCATCTTGAGTTCGTCAGCAGTGTCGAGCAACAATGTCAGCCACGTTTTTCGCTGCTCGTTTGTCAGATGTCGGTTCAGGTGGTGCCGGATCATTTCCGGATGCCCGCCGTGCTTGGAGGAGTACTCGGGCGGCCCTCCCAAGACTTCGGCCAGGAATGCGGCCACATGTGCCGGATGCTCGGGTCCCATGTGCTCGAAGATCGGCTTCAGTACCGGGTCTTGCGGCACGCGTTCATAGAACCGCGTTGTCAGGCGCCGAAGCGCGTCAATACCGCCGAGCCAGTCATACAACGAAGGTGGGGTGGTGGACGACATATGGATGAGTTGCGAGGCCTAACTTTGATATATCCCGCAAAACCGCGGAATAACATGGCGCAGGAAAATCGAAAATCATGTTTGTAGTCATGTGCTCAGCTTGATCGACTGCGTGTTTGTACAGGTATATTGAATTTGACAAGTCGCCGTCGGGTTCAGCTGACTATCCCAAAAACAGACGAAGGACGCAATCTAAAAGCTTCTAAGCCTGCCAAACCCCATAGCCTTGTTCCCTCAACGCGATCCCCAACTCCACCTCCATGTCCCGCGCACCTTCATAAGGCATGGGGTTGTACATCGTGTAAAGCTGCGGCAGCAGCCGCACACCCCACTTCTGCACATACACGTTGGCCTGGATGCCGGCCTTGTGTTTGTCGAAGCGCACATCGGGGTCCAGCCCCGTCATGCCTACGTACACAAAAGGTTTACCGAGCTGGTAGTCGGGGTTGGCGCGGCGGAAGCGGCCCACGTTCCACACTTCGTCGGACAGCTCGATCACATACACGTGGTAGTGGTGGCTGCGCGGTGTACGTGGCGGTTTTTTTGCGCGCGCCGGGGCCGGGGCGGCATCGGCTGCGGCCGCTGGCTTTTTCTTTCTGGCAGTTTTGCGGGACGCGGTGGCCATGGTGAAAGGAAGTATGCGTCAAGCTGTCGGGTTTCTGGAATGCTACCAAATACATAGCTGCTTGCGCCCGACCACAAAGGGCTGAGGCATGATTTGATCATTTTCCGCCACAGTGCCAGCACGTCAGGCGGCTGAAGTTTTTGCCCCGAGGTCTTTAGACAAGAGAGTTCCTTCGTTTGGGGGGCGCGGCAGAACCGGGGGCCGGGTCCCTGATCACGATCACGCTGGTCCCCAGGGCGCTGGGTTGGGGAACGTTGTCGCGTATCGTGAGCATGACAGCGATGATGGCTTGCTGCAAATTGGTTTTCAGGCTGAACTGCAGCTTGCCCAAACCCCAGAAGCTGTGCGAACCGGGCTCCAGCGGGGTTCCCGCGGCCGCCGTGGTGCAGCCCCGGTGCAGGCCATAACGCAAGGCCAGCAGCAAACCCAGACGGCCCCAGCCCCTGCCCTGCTGGCCGTCCACGGTGCGGGGGTAGTCGAGGTTCAGGTGTGTGCCCCCCTGCACCATGACCTTCATGTGAAAAACCGTGGTGCCGTTTTCCGTGATCGTCAGCTTGCCGCCGCCCAGCACGGCCCGCACGCCCGTGGCGATCTCGATGGCATGGCCGGAGTCGAGCACCTTGGCGCAGTCAATCACCCGCCGCAGAAGGATGGTGGTAGGCATGGGAAATTCCTTTCCGGGCCATGCGGATGCAGGGCAACCTGCACCCAAGCGTAAATGCGGTGCCGCCCGGCGTCATCCTCCAAAAGGTGGAAGAAGAAAGAAGTAAGCAGGAAGCGGCGGAGCCGGAATTGCTCCGGCCCGGCCGGTGTTCAGCCCACCTGCGACGCGTCCCGCCGGCGCAGCGCCCAGGCGAAGAAAACGCCCTCGGCCGCCATGACCAGGCCGCCCAGCGCCACCACCGCGCCGGAACCCAGCCGTCCGATCAGGGCCGCGGCCAGCACCACGCCGGCGGACTGGCCCAGGAACAGGAACGAGGCGAACAGCGAGACGGCGGTGCCGCGGGCGCCGGGCGCCATCTGCGTGGCGTTGGCCTGCATGGTGTTGTGGAACATGAAAAAACCAAACCCTGCCAGCAGGCTGGCAGGCAAGGCGGGCAGCCAGTGCGGTGTGTAAGCCAGCACCAGCGCACACAGCCCCACCAGCGCGCCGCCCACCAGAACCAGCCCTTGCTGGCCGAAGCGGCGAATCATGTGGCGCCCGACGGCCATGTAGAGCACGCCGCCCAGGCCGAACAGCGCCACGATGGCACCCGCCACCGATAGCGACAGGCCCAGCGAGCGGTGCAGGTGCGAGGCCCAGATGGCCAGCGCGCCAAAACCCGCGGCGCCTTCGACAAACGCCATCAGCAGCACCACGCGCGACCATGGGCCGGTGGCAATGAGCAGCGCCTGTTTCACAAAGCCCGCAGGCGGCGCGGCCTGCGCATGGGGCACGGCCATCACGGGCCGCAGCGCCTGCGCGGCCTGCTGCCGGCGCCAGTCCATCCACAGCAGCGTGCCAACCACACCAAAGAGCAGCGTCAGGAAAACAAAGGCCCAGCGCCAGCCCAGCGCGTCGGTCAGCAGCCCGCCGGCCAGCTGGCCGCCCACAATGCCCAGCGTGCTGCCCAGGCCGGTGCGCGTGAGCATTTCCTGCAGCTGCCCGGAAGGAACCGTGTCACCCACCCAGGCCATGGCCAGCGGAATCAGCGCTGCCGCGCCCAGCGCCATCAGCAGGCGCGCAAACACCAGCATGTCCAGGCTGGTGGCCAGTGCCGCCACCACGCTGCCCACGCAGCAGCCCAGCGTGGCAAAAGTAACGATGCGGAACTTGCCCAGCCTGTCGCCCAGCGGTCCGTAGAAGAGCTGGGCCACGCCATACGTCACCGCAAACACCGACACCACCTGCGCCGCCTGCACCAGGCTGACGGCAAACACACGTGACAGCTCGGGCAGCATGGCGTCGCAAATGCGCTGCGCCACCATGCTCGCGAAGGTGGCAAAAGACAGCAGGAGAATCGACCGCCGCGTGGCTGCGGAAAGAGGGGCGGAAACGATGGAGGTCACAGGCGGCAGGGCTTCATGAACGGGGGGATGACGGGGCAACTGGTACGCAGCAAGAGGCGCTACGCGTGCCGGTTCATTGTAGGCAGGACGGCAGATGAGTGCCCGGCGTTCATGCGTTCATTAGCGTTCAACGCCCTGAAGGGTCAACCGCGTCGCTCAATCGGGCCAGCGGCCGAAGCCGGCAGCCAGCCCTCCCGGTTCAGCGGCCCTGAACCGGCGGCAGGGGGATGTATTGCGGCCTGCGCTCGCCCTGCGGCAGGCCGATCACC
>NZ_JBAQYR010000140.1:0-37936 GCF_049790275.1 Polaromonas sp. | reverse complement strand
CCACCACCGCCGCCGAAGCCGCCGCCAGTGCGTGGGGGACGTGCTTCCATCGGACGCGCTTCGTTGACGACAACGCTACGGCCGCCCAGAGGCTGGCCGTTCATGCCGGCAATAGCTGCCTGGGCTTCGGCATCGCTGCCCATTTCCACAAAGCCAAAGCCCTTGGAGCGACCCGTGTCGCGTTCCATCATGACTTTAGCGCTGGTCACAGCGCCGAATTGGCCGAAAGATTGTTGCAAGTCTTCGTCGCGCACCGAGTAAGGCAGATTGCCGACGTATAGTTTGTTGCCCATGAAGGGACTCCTCTAAAACACAATAACAAAAGCGATGGGGTCCCGAAAGCACAACAAATCTAACGTACCGCTGTAGCGCGCGAAACTGACCGATCACCTAACCTGTGTGGATGTTATCCACACCCGCATATTATGCGTCAGATATACAGATGACAAGCCACCCTTGCCGTCGGCAGACTGGGGCAAACCCGCGCCAGTGCTGATCGAATGGCCTGTTTTGCCCCTGAACGCCTTGCCCGGTGCGGTAAACGCAGTTTCAAGCCCGAGGCGACAGCCCTTCCCTTTTCAGGAGGTTCTTGATTTCACAATTGGAAGAGAAAAGTTTGCGCACACTTTCGGCCGCTGACCTGCTTTCCAGACAGGGGGCAAGAGGGGTAGAGACGGGCAGCGGGTAAATAAACACATATTTACGTTTTAGTTCGCATAACACGCTATTTTTGCAAACCTTGGCGTTTGTTTCGCCTCTCGCGAAGGTTCGAAATACTGCGGCCACGGGCCTTATTCGGGCCGTTTTGCAACGGCGACCGGTATGGCCTCCTCACCGTTTGCGTAGTGGCGCCAGCGGTGCATCGCCAGTCGCATCGTGACCAGCTGGTTTTCAAATTGCGGGCAGGCTTTGCAGGCCAGCAGATGCAGGCGCAACGCCACGGTATCGGACAGGCCCAAGGCGCGGTCCTCCCGTGCCACCAGCAATGCTGCGGCCTGTTTGCAAGTGCGCGTCAGGGGAAGAGACCGGATTTTCATGATGGCCATTCAACGGGTGTGTTGACCAAACCAGTGAATGGCCAGGCATTCGCGCAAACGCAGGCGGGCACGATGAAGCTGGACATACAGGTTGGTCGGCGTGAGTGAGAGTTCCTTACAGACTTCTTCACAGGACAGTTCCAGCCATTCGCGCATGAGGAACAAGCGCCCCAAGGCCGGGGGTAGCCGCTCGACGCAGGCATCGAGGACCTTGAAAAACTGGCTTTGCGCCAGGGTTTGCTGCGGATCACCCCAGTCACCGGGCGGGCTGACGAAGTGGCCGTCGGCCTGGAAAGCGAGCTTGTCCAGTTCATCGGCTTCGTCGTCGGCCCTGTTGTCGGGAAGCGAGACCTCGCGGGCGTGGCTACGGATCAGGTCGATGACCTTGTGCTTGAGAATGCCGACCAGCCAGGTCTTGAGCTGCGAGCGGTTGCCAAATGATTGGGGCTTGGACAGTGCCGCCAGCAGGGTTTCCGAGACGGCGTCTTCCGCCCAGGCATCGTTGCGCAGTTGCAGTCTCGCAAAACGCATGAGGTAGATGCGGTGTTCAACCAGTTGCTCTTCAAAGGTGGCCATGGGTGGCAAGTCTAGCCGCACCGCAGCGTGGGCGTGCGGAAAAAATGCGGACAGGCGCGTAAGGATTCGGGTTGAGCGGCGACCAAGCCATTTGCACTGTAGCTCACCAAGGACACCACCATGGACCTCACTTATCGCGCATCACCACGCGCCAGCGCTCACTGCGTTTCCCGCTCCGGCCGGAAGCGCGCTGGTCTGGCGGTGTTCGCCCTCATCGCGCTGGGGATGGCTGCACCCTCACAGGCGCAAACACCGCCGCCCCCTATCAAGGCGGAAAGTGTTGCCGCAGCACCGCACATCGAAGGCAAAACGGTGGAAGGCAAACCCTTCAGGCTGTCCTCGCTCAAGGGCAAGGTGGTGCTGCTGTTGTACTGGTCCACCGACTGCGCGGTATGCCGCGACAAGATGCCCGAACTTCGCAACAACTACGAGGGCTGGGCCAGCAAGCCTTTCGAAATGGTGGCAATCAGCACCGACAGGCGCATGCAGGACGTGGTGGAGTATGAGCGCATCATTGCGCGCACGGTGCCCACCCGGCAGCGCTTTGTTCAACTCTGGATGGGTGAGAGCAGCTACAGCGACAACCTGGGCAACCATGCCCAGTTGCCGGCGGCTTACCTGATCGACAAGTCGGGAAAAATTGTCGAGCGTTATGTCGGCCGGATTCCGCCCGAGGCCTGGGACCGCATTGCCGATCTGCTGTGACCCGCTGACTCTTCTGGATCTTCTGAAAAAAAAGCTGTAAGAAGGCCGGCGCCTGCCGGACCAAGCTTTAACCAGACGGAAACACTTCTGCGCTGGTTGGAGTTTTTTAACCTGTCCGAATCAACTGGAGATTTTCAAATGAACCAACGCGCCCTGATTGCTGCAGCCGCAGCTTCCCTCTTGTCCACCATGCTGGTTGCCACACCTGCCGTTGCCCAGGAAAAGGAAAAATGCTACGGCATTGCCAAGGCCGGCATGAACGATTGCGCCAACCTGAGCGGCACCCATTCCTGCGCCGGCCAGTCCAAGGTCAGCGATGAAGCCAACGAATGGAAATACGTCGCCAAAGGCACCTGCGCCAGCATGAAAGGCATGACGGCAGACCAGGCCAAGATGATGAAGGGCAAGCCGATGATGGACAAGAAGAGCTGACCGTTCTCTTCGTTCCAGATCTCTGATGACATCCGAACGGGGCGACCAGCCTTTCGACATGGATCGCCTCGTTCCCGCGATGGATTCACCTTCTTTGACCACAGGCATAGGCTGGCGGCATCCGCACTATGCCCAGATGCTCGAGGAACGGCCGACGCTGGACTTCCTCGAAGTCCATTCCGAAAACTTTTTTGCGCAGGGCGGCGCGGCACTGGCCGTGCTGCAGCAGGCCCGCGAGGCCTACCCGGTCAGCCTGCACGGTGTCGGGCTGGC
Organism: Polaromonas sp.; assembly: GCF_049790275.1. GTDB lineage: Bacteria > Pseudomonadota > Gammaproteobacteria > Burkholderiales > Burkholderiaceae_C > Polaromonas. Next base: position 34,913 of record NZ_JBAQYR010000140.1, on the reverse strand, counting down.
GCTGGGTTCTGCCGCGGGCGTCGATCCCTGGCACCTGGAGCAGCTGGCCGCACTGGTGGCCCGCATTGAGCCCGTCCGGGTTTCCGACCACGCCTCCTTTGCGCGCGGCACATGGGGCGGCACGACGGTGCATGCTGCCGACCTGCTGCCCATCGCTTTTCACCGGCATTCGCTGGATGTGTTGTGCACGAACGTGCAACAGGTGCAGGAACGTCTGAAGCGGCGTCTGCACATCGAAAATCTGTCCGCCTATGTTCAGTTCTCCAGCTCCGACATGAGCGAGGCCGAGTTCCTTGCGGAGCTGGCCAGTCGCACCGGCTGCGGCTTGCTGGTCGACGTGAACAATATTTATGTCAACGCGCTCAATGAATGCATTGCGGGCAACATGGGCGACCCGGTTGCCGCCTGCAGGCATTGGCTGGACCGGATTCCGCCGCGCGCCGTGTCAGAACTGCACGTGGCCGGCCACCGTGATTGCGGGGACATCGTCATTGATGACCATGGCAGCCGCGTATGCGGTGCAGTCTGGCAGATCTACAGCCATGCGCTGGCATGTTTTGGCGGTGCACCGGATGGCCTGGCCACCCTGGTTGAATGGGATACCGACATTCCGGCGCTGCAGGTGTTGCTTGACGAAGCAGCACACGCCCGCGCGCTGCAGCTGCCTGTCGGCGAGAAGGCGATGGCATGAGCCCCGACAGTTTTTCCGAGCAGCAGGCGCTGCTGCAGGCCGTGCTGGGTGCTGGCGATGCGGCGGCACTTTCACCGCATTTGCCCAAAGATGGCGCGATGCGGCAGCGGCTATGGCAGCGCGGCCTGCAGGCTTACCGGGCCAACGGACACGCGCTGGCTGAGCGTGCATTGGCCGCGGCTTACCCGGTACTGGCCGAGCTGATGGGCCTGGAAAATTTTTCGGCGCTGGCGCGCCATTTCTGGACAGAACATCCGCCGCTGCGCGGCGACATGGCTTGCTGGGGTGACGCTCTTGTGGCGTTTGTAGACGCCGCGCCGCAACTGGCCGATGAACCCTACCTGGCGGATGTTGCGCGGCTGGAGTGGTTGATGCACCTGGCGGCGAGCGCAGCGGATGTGGAAACCGACCTGCCCTCATTCGCATTGCTGGCGTCAGGCGAGCCGGCGCCGGTCACGCTTGTCCCGGGAGCCGGCATCGCCTTGCTGGCAAGCTCTTATCCGGTCGCCAGTATTGTCAATGCACACCGGCTGGGCCAGCCGAGCTTGCAGCAGGCGGGCGAGCGTCTGCGCGAGGGCTGCGCCGAACATGCGCTGGTCTGGCGCCAGGGTTTCAGGCCTTGCATGCGCAGCAGCACGGTAGCGGAGCACCAACTGCTGAGCGGGCTGATCGCCGGCGAGCCCCTGGAGGATGTGCTGCAAGCCGCAAGCATGCCGGGTGGCAGCAAAGCACCGGCGTTCGATTTCAATACCTGGCTGGCTGAAGCCGTACAAATCGGCCTGGTCTGCGGTGCGCGTCGAGTGCCAACAACGAAAGGATAAAAATGATGACAACAAACAATCGCCCAGCCTGGCTTGTCCGTGGCCTGGATGCATGGGGTGTATTGGTCCGGTCTCTGGATGCGTTGCAGCCGCTGGCGGCATTGCTGGCACGCCTGTATGTCGCGCAGGTGTTTTTCCTGTCGGGCCTGACCAAGCTGCGCGACTGGGACACCACGGTGGCGCTGTTCACCGACGAATACAAGGTGCCACTTCTGTCGCCGCCTGCCGCGGCCTTCATGGGAACGGCGGGCGAGCTGGTGTTGCCGGTGCTGCTGGTGCTTGGCCTGGCAGGACGTTTCTCTGCGCTCGGCCTGTTTGTGGTCAACGCGGTGGCGGTGATTTCCCTCAGCGAGATCGCGCCTGCAGCTCTGCAGCAGCATGTTTTCTGGGGTTCGCTGCTCGCCGGCCTGGCGATTTACGGCCCGGGTCCGTGGTCGCTGGATCGCTGGTTGGTACCAAAAATCCGGTGACCTGGGCATTCTTGTATAAGAAATCGGGCTCTGTTCCAATAAACATGGGCGCGAGCAGCTATCAATTCAGGAGTCGTTCCGGGCCGGCCGCAACTCATCGCTGATAGAAAACAATAAGGTCTGTCGGTGGGTGCAACCTAACCCATTGTTTTTATTGACATAAGAAATTGGCGAAACCGAAGCGAAAGCCGTCGGGCCTGCAAGCGGTGCTAGGCGGCATTGGATGCCTTGAAATGTAGTCTGTCGAAGCCCGGCAATTCTTAGCGCCGGGCGGTCGCCACTTGTACCCACGACTAGCTTGATCACAAGGTCTTCCCAAAGAAAACGGGCGGCCGAGGCCGCCCGCAATCCGAAGCAGTGCCTCGCGGATCGTGTCGATCCGTCAGTAAGAACTGTTCTGTCAGTGACCTAGCGGGCCAGGAACACAGCCGTCTCCGCCGCGTTGGCGTTCAACGGCGTGCCTTGGATGCAGGGATAGCGGTACGGTTCGAGAGCTGAAAAACAGGCGGATCCGGTAAAAGCCGGACATGGCATCAACTAATGTAAGCCGCCAACTCATCTGGGGTCCCTTCAGGAAACGCCTCCTTGAGAACGTTTAAAAAAGCGGAAACACGAGCGCTCAGCAGGCGACGGGAGGGATAGAGCGCCCATAGCGCAACCTCGGGCCCCGCGACATCGCCCCATTGAACCAGAGTTCCGGCGGCCAGATCGGGGATGACCAGCGACAAGGGAAGGCGCGCCGCACCGACATTCGCACGGACTGCGTCGCGGACCATGAACAGCGACGACAAGCTCAGGACCGGTTGAACCGTCAGGCGTTTCTTCACTCCCTTCTCCGTCAGTTCCCAGACAGCCGTCTGGTCGCCGATTCCGCCTCCCCGCACTACGACTGAAATGGGTGCTCCGCGTGTAGGCCGGCGAAGCTCGGGGTTCGCCACCATCACGATCCGGTCTCTCAGGAAGATTCGGCCCACCAAGCTTTCGTCGGGATCCGGATTCACGCGAATCACCAGGTCGTACCCCTCTTCCACCATGTCCACCGCACGATCTTCTGTCGTGACTTCCAGGCGGATCTCCCGGTATTTCATGGCGAACTGGGCCGCAAGCTTTCCCATCGCGGCTTGCGAGAAGAGCAACGGCGCACTCACCCGCAACCTTCCTCGAGGCTCGTCTCCGCCGGCGGCGATCGCTGCCGTTGCCTCGTCAAGCTCGGCAAGCAGCACGGAGGTCTTCTCGAACAGCGCACGCCCTTCTTCGGTGAGCTTCAGCGCCCGCGCTCCCCTCTCGAAGAGCCGCAGGTTGAGGCCACTCTCCAGGTCGGCCACCCGGCGGGACAGGGTGGCCTTGGGGCGACCTGATTCGCGGGAGGCCCGACCGAAGCCGCCGTGCCGGGCGACAAGCGTGAAGTCAGCAAGTGCTAGTAAGTCCATGTGTTCCACCAGTGAGACAGATGGTCTAAATATAACGGCTATCGGTGATTAAACGAAACGATGAAGATCAAGGCTCTTTCAAACCAAACGGAGTAATTTTCATGACCATCCTTATCACCGGCGCCACCGGCAACGTCGGCCGCCAAGTTGTCCAGCAACTCGTCAACCGGGGCGCAGATGTTCGCGTGCTCGTCCGCGATCCATCAAAGGCTAACTTTCCGGCGAGCGTGAACGTCGTACAGGGTGACCTGCTCGACGTGGACTCCCTGCGCCTCGCCTTCAAAGGCGTGTCCACCCTGTTCCTGCTCAATGCCGTGGTCCCTGATGAATTCACCCAGGCCCTCATCTCGCTCAACCTGGCACGCGAGGCAGGCATTGACCGAATCGTCTACTTGTCGGTGATCCACAGCGACAAGTACCTGAACGTTCCCCACTTCGCCGGCAAGTTCGGCGTCGAGCGGATGCTGGAGCAGATGGGCTTCGGCGCCACCATCCTGCGGCCGGCCTACTTTATGGACAACGAGCACACCATCAAAGACGTGGTGTTGGGCTACGGGGTGTACACCATGCCTATCGGAAGCAAGGGCCTGGCCATGATCGATGCGCGCGACATCGGCGAGATCGCAGCCATCGAACTGCTGCGCCGCGAGCGCGCGTCCGGGCCTCTGCCTCTCGAGCGGATCAACCTGGTCGGTCCCGACACGCTGACCGGCGAGGCTGTCGCCGCTATCTGGTCGACCGTCCTGAATCGCCCCATCACCTATGGAGGCGACGACACCGGCGGCTTCGAGAAGAACCTGCGCAACTTCATGCCGGGCTGGATGGCATATGACATGCGCCTGATGAGCGAACGCTTCCTGACGGAGGGCATGGTTCCCGAAGCTGGCGACGTCGAGCGCCTGACCAAGCTCCTGGGCCGCCCGCTGCGCTCCTACCGCGACTTCGCCGCCGAAATTTCGGCACCGGCCTGAGCGCCGGCGTAAAGCAACCCTGACCCAAGGAAACCATCATGATCTATTCGACCGCCACTGTTCAGGTAAACCCACAAGGCGAGGTGCCGCTCACACGTTCCCAGGCGTGGGCTGGCCTGGTCCTCAAGGCACGCGATGCACGGCTTTTCCTTCCGCCTGGCCTTTGCACTTACTGCGAAGTCGTGGAAGAGAGCAAAACCCACATCGTGCGCGAAGCCACCATCGCCGGCACCGATCTTCGTGAAATCATCGCTTTCGAGCCCGACAGCAAGGTGACGTTCTTCCAGGCCGCCGGCCCGCGCGAGGGCGCGATTGTCAATGAACTCTTCGAAGACGATGCGGGGCAACTTCAGCTTCGCTTTTATTGCTACATCGGCCTTCGCAGCAAAGAGCCGAATGGTCCCGAAGAGCAGGCCGAGCAGGCGCAATTCGACGGCGACAAGGGCTACAAGGCAGCCCTGCTGTCAACACTGAAACGCACGCGCGAACTGCTGGCTCAAGGCAAGCTGTCAGGAGGTGCGCAATGAACCCCGTCAACGCTCTGCATTCCCTTGCACGCCCGAAGATACTGGTGCTCGGCGCAACAGGCGGCACGGGTCGGCTCATCGTGAAGGAAGCCCTCGCACGGGGATTTTCGGTTCGGGTGCTCGCGCGGTCTCCCGCAAAGGCGAGCGGCCTTGAGGGCGCTGAGGTCTTCATCGGTGACGCCCGTGACGAAGCGGCCTTGCGCAAGGCGCTGGAGGGCCGCGATGCCGTCGTGAGCGCCCTGGGCACGCCGGTCAGCCCGTTTAAAGAGGTGACGCTCCTGTCGTCGGCAACAAAGGCGCTGGTGAACGCCATGAAGGCCGCCGGGGTTTCGCGCCTCGTGTGCATCACCGGCATGGGCGCAGGCGACAGTGCCGGCCATGGAGGGTTTGTTTTCGACCGATTGATTCTCCCGGCCCTTTTGCGCAAGGTGTATGCCGACAAGAATCGGCAGGAAGCGATCGTCAGGGAAAGCGGGTTGGACTGGGTGCTGGTGCGTCCTTCGGTCCTGAACGACAAATCCGCCAAGCACGAAATACGGGCCCTCACGGATCTCTCCGGCTTCCACGGCGGGACGATCTCGAGAGCGGATGTTGCGAGCTTCGTCCTGGACCAGGTGCACACCAACACCTGGCTGGGCCGTTCACCTCTGATTACCTGGTGAACGGACCTTCTCACTAACCGGCATTCGATCGCTCTTGATCGCACGCCTATGAAACCAACTCTAGACAAGGAAGTAACCATGAAATCCGCCGCAGCAACAGTAGTCACGACGATCGAAGCATCCCAGGAAAAGACGTTCCTGCACATCGTTCCCATCGACCTCACAACGATCTTCACGGGATTTGGACCGCTCCCATCGGTAACGGGGTCGCTGAACCAAACCGGTCCGTGGGACGCTGCGGGCCGGAGCCGGACCGTGGTCTTCTCCGACGGGAGTTCCGCTCGGGAGACACTTACAAACTACGAGTACCCGAGCCGGTTCGCATACCGCATTACGGACTTCACGGGGGTGCTGCGGTTTCTCGCCAGCGAAGCACGGGGTGAGTGGTGGTTCGAAAGCCTGCCGGGTCGCTCCGCCACAACCGTTCGCTGGCGCTACAAGTTCGTCAGCCGCTCAGCAATCCTGAAGCCGCTGGTCAGCCTTTTCACCCGGAGCTTGTGGCGGGGCTATATGGGTAAAGCGCTGGATCTATCCAAGGCACAGGTGGAAGCTCAGGCATAAGGTTGATTTAGTGTGATCACACGCACCATATCCTCATCGGGATCACAACCTTCCTAAACAGAGTGAGGGTTCAAATTCGATGGTGAACTCGGGGGGCAACTCGAAGTCCGCATGAGCTGCCGCGCAGAGCCTTTATGCCCTTACCGGGCTTTCTCAACCGCCATCATCCGACGGACTGTATTCTCGTCCGACAGACTCTATTGTTGATAGAAAGCCTTACCAGTTGACTTCGCGATCGGGCGTGGAGCCGATGCGGTGAATCGACAGGTCGGCGCCTTCGTATTCTTCTTCCTGGCTCAGGCGCAGCCCCATGGTGGCCCTGATCACGCCGTAGACCGCAAAACCAGCCAGCAGGGCCCAGCCGATGCCCATCGCGGTGCCGATCAGCTGTCCGCCAAGGCTCACGCCACCCAGGCCGCCCAATGCCTTGCTGCCAAAGATACCGGCGGCAATGCCGCCCCAGGCACCACACAGACCGTGCAGTGGCCAGACACCCAGCACATCGTCGATTTTCCAGCGGTTCTGCGTCAGTGTGAACATCACGACAAAAACCGCGCCGGCGACACAGCCGGTGACCAGTGCGCCCAGCGGATGCATCAGGTCCGAACCTGCACACACGGCCACCAGGCCGGCCAGCGGACCGTTGTGCACAAAGCCCGGATCGTTTTTTCCGAGGACCAGCGCAACCAGCGTGCCGCCCACCATGGCCATCAATGAATTGACGGCAACGAGACCGGAAATTTTGTCGATGGTCTGCGCACTCATGACGTTGAAGCCGAACCAGCCCACGGTCAGGATCCACGCGCCCAGCGCCAGAAAGGGAATGTTGGAAGGCGGGTGCGCTGAAATCGCGCCGTCCTTGCGGTAGCGGTTGCTGCGTGCGCCGAGAAGAATCACGGCCGGCAAGGCCAGCCAGCCGCCGACGGCGTGAACCACGATGGAGCCGGCAAAGTCATGGAACTCGGCACCGGTCAATGCCTTGATCCAGCCCTGCACGCCGAAATGCTGGTTCCAGACGATGCCCTCAAAAAACGGATAGACAAAACCGACGATCACGGCGGTAGCCAGCAGCTGCGGATAGAAGCGAGCCCGCTCGGCGATGCCGCCGGAGATGATGGCCGGAATGGCTGCGGCAAAGGTCAGCAAAAAGAAGAACTTGACGAGTTCGTAGCCGTTTTTGGCCGCGAGCTCTTCGGCGCCAACAAAAAAACTGGTGCCATAAGCCACGCCGTAACCGACCACAAAATAGACCACGGTGGACACCGAGAAGTCCACCAAGATCTTGACCAGTGCATTGACTTGGTTTTTCTTGCGGACCGTGCCCAGTTCCAGAAATGCGAAACCGGCATGCATGGCCAACACCATGATGCCGCCCAACAGGATGAACAAGGCATCCGAGCCCTGTTTTAGTGCGTCCATAAGCCCCTCTTCGAATAATTTGATCTGTTTTAGTGCGAAAGCAGATTGCCTAGCGCAACAGCACCAAAATCAAGCAAAAACTGCGCCAGACAGGTGCGCACCAATCTGGGCGTCAGGAAGGCCTTGAAAAAAGAGCGGATGGGACCCGTCGTTAGTTGAACGAAGGCCCGTGACCGGCCGCTCACCGGGCCAATTGACTGGATATCTGCTGACCCTGTTTCTGCTGTGGTCGTCTACGCGATGGATACCGTGCAAGCGGGGGTCGGCCATAAGCTTGATGCCGCCCCATGGCCAGCAGTTGCGGGCGTAGTCCGGCTGTCTGCGCGGTTGAGTTCAGCCCCAATTCAGGAGAATCAAATGGTCAGCAAAAACACGATTTGTCTCTGGTACGACGGCACTGCGCTGGATGCCGCGAAGTTCTACGCCGAGACCTTCCCGGACGGCGCGGTGGGCGCTGTCAATCACGCGCCCGGCGACTATCCCGCGGGCAAGCAGGGCAATGTCCTGACGGTCGAGTTCACGGTGATGGGCATCCCCTGTCTAGGCCTGAACGGCGGCCCGGCGTTCAGGCACAACGAGGCTTTTTCGTTCCAGGTTGCGACTGACAACCAGGCCGAAACGGACCGCTTGTGGAACGCGATTGTCGGGAACGGCGGCCAGGAAAGCGCATGCGGCTGGTGCAAGGACAAATGGGGCCTGTCATGGCAGATCACGCCACGCGCCCTGATGGATGCGATCGCCGATCCTGATCGCGCGGCGGCCAAGCGCGCGTTCGACGCCATGATGGAGATGAAAAAGATCGACATCGCTGCAATCGAAGCGGCCCGGCGCGGCTGACGCTGCCACACCAGCTAAAATAGCTACCTGTCATTGGGGAGTAGCCACCCTGCACTTCTGCATGGGGCTTGCGTCAACAGACTTGTCCGGCCGCACGGCTGGACATGGCGCAAGCGGCTCCAGGTACTGGAACCCAGCGAGACCTTTGACTGCATAGCCTCCGCTTCAGGCCGGGGATGCCGTGCAGTCATGGTTTACCGGCCGGAGTTCCTCATGCAAGCTTTCCTCGTCTCCACGGGCATCGTCGCCCTCGCCGAAATGGGCGACAAGACCCAGCTTCTCGCACTGGTGCTGGCCGCACGCTTTCGCAAACCCTGGCCCATCGTGCTCGGCATTCTTGTCGCCACCCTGGCCAACCACGCCATGGCGGGTGCGCTAGGGGCCTGGATCACCACCGTGATCAGCCCGCAAACCCTGCGCTGGATCCTGGCAGCTTCCTTCATGGCGATGGCGTTCTGGATGCTGATTCCCGACAAGCTCGCTGAAGACGCGGTCGATGGCAAGTTGCCGCGCTTCGGCGTCTTTGGCACCACTGCGCTGCTGTTTTTCCTGGCCGAGATGGGTGACAAAACCCAGATCGCCACGGTGATGCTGGCCGCCCGTTACGACGCCTGGGCCTGGGTGGTGAGCGGCACCACGCTGGGCATGATGCTGGCCAACGCCCCCGTGGTGTGGCTGGGTGCGCGTATCACGCGCCTGGTGCCGCTGCGAGTGGTGCATATTGTTTCGGCCCTGATTTTTGCGGGGCTGGGGCTGGCGGCACTGCTGATCAAAGCCTGACAAGGAGCAGCCCCGTCTGGAACCGGTGGACGTAGTATCTCTTCACCAGCAAGGGCCGCGGGTCCGGCTTCGCCGGCCCGCAGGCGCAGCGGCCTCCACGGGGGGCAGGAAGCTACACGCAGTGAGCGACCGTGGGGGCTAACATTCACGGGGGTATACTTCCTTCAGCGCCGATTTGCTCAGCTTGCGGGCGCTTAAAAAGTACCGCTAAAGACGAACATCCATCACCCGGACTCGCTTTTAGCGATGCCGGGTTTTCTTTTGTTCGCAGTTTTGTTGGGGTCTTCTATTTTGCTAGTTGCCGCACCGCAGTCCATGCATTTTGCCGACGTTTTGCAGTTGCAAAGCGGCGCATCCCTTCATGCCTACAACCTTGCCTATGAGACCTACGGCACGCTCAATGCCGACAAGTCCAACGCGGTGCTGATCTGTCACGCGCTGAACGCCTCCCACCATGTGGCCGGCGTTTACGTGGATGAGCGGGGTGTCGAGCTGCCTAAATCGGAAGGCTGGTGGGACACCATGATCGGCCCCGGCAAGCCGGTGGACACCAACGTATTTTTTGTCATCGGCGTGAACAACCTGGGTTCGTGTTTCGGCTCGACCGGCCCGATGCAGGTCAACCCGGACAGCGGCGAGATCTATGGCGCCGATTTTCCGGTCGTCACCGTGCAGGACTGGGTTCATGCCCAGGCCAGGCTGCTTGATGCGTTGGGCATCCAGACCCTGGCTGCGGTCATGGGCGGCAGCCTGGGCGGCATGCAGGCGTTGAGCTGGACGCTGCAGTACCCGGACCGCGTACGCCATGCGGTGGTGGTGGCGAGCGCTCCCAACCTGACGGCCGAGAACATTGCCTTCAACGAGGTGGCGCGCCGCGCCATCGTGACCGACCCTGACTTTCACGGCGGCCACTTCTACCGCCACGGCGTGTTGCCCCAGCGTGGCCTGCGCATCGCCCGCATGATCGGACACATCACCTATCTCAGCGACGATGTGATGAACGAAAAATTTGGCCGCCAGCTCAGGCAGGCGGTTGTGGAAACCAGGGGTGCGGAGGGCGGTTCTGCCGGGCTACCGGTGCGGGCAGGCACCTACCGGTACAGCACCCAGGACGTCGAGTTCCAGATCGAAAGTTACCTGCGTTACCAGGGCGACAAGTTCAGCGAATACTTCGATGCCAATACCTACCTGCTGATCACGCGGGCACTCGATTATTTCGATCCGGCCGGCGACCATGGCGGCCAGCTCACGAAGGCGCTGGCACCCGCCAAAGCCAGGTTCCTGCTTGTGAGCTTCAAGACCGACTGGCGCTTCTCGCCGGCGCGCAGCCGCGAAATCGTCAAGGCGCTGCTCGACAACCAGCGCGAGGTGAGTTACGCTGAAATCGACGCGCCGCACGGACACGATGCCTTTTTGCTCGATGACCCGCGCTACATGGGTATAGTGCGCTCCTATTTCGAGAGCAAGGTGGCGCCATGCTGAAAACCGCCCCTGCTCTTTCCGCTGACCAGTTGTCGATTGCCCGGCTGGTTCCCCAGGGTTCGCGTGTGCTGGACCTCGGCTGCGGTGACGGCGCCATGCTGGACTACCTGATTCGCGAGCGCGGCTGCACCGGTTACGGCGTGGAGATAGACGACGCCAACATCCAGGCCTGCGTGGCGCGCGGCGTCAATGTCATTCAGCTCAACCTCGATGAAGGCCTGGCCATGTTTGGCGATGCGAGTTTTGACGCGGTGTTGCAGATCGACACCCTGCAGCACCTGCGCAATGCTGAGGTCATGTTGCGCGAAACCGCGCGCGTGGGTCGCACCGGTATCGTCGCCTTTCCCAATTTCGGCCACTGGCCGAACCGGCTGGCTGTTCTGCGTGGTCGCATGCCCGTCACCAAGGTGCTGCCCTACCAGTGGTACGACACGCCGAACATCCGGGTTGGCACGCTGCGCGATTTTGCGGCGCTGGCGCAAAAAAACCACCTGAACATCCTGGACAGTTTTGGCCTGCAGGACGGCCAGGAAATCCGCTTCTGGCCCAATGCGCGCGCCAGCCGGGCAGTGTTCAAGTTCCAGCACGGCTAGGGACGAGTTGGCGGCAGCGCGAAACCGATGCTATTATTTGCGCATCGGGATTTCAGCCTCCCGACTCTTCACAGATAGACGGTGTCCCGTCCAAGCGCTGGCAACTCATTGGAGTATTCCGTGGACACCTCTATCCTTTCCGTTCCTTCCATTTCCCCGCAAGAACTCGCTGCCCGCATGGGCCGCGCTGACATGCCCTTGCTGCTCGATGTCCGCCGCGAAGGCAAATTCCTGGAAAGCTCGCGCATGCTCGCGGGTGCCCGTCGTTGCACACCGGAAGATGTCGCTGCGCTGGCCGCATCCGAACCGGCGCGCGAAGCAGTGGTTTACTGCGTGTATGGCCATAACGTCAGTGCCGATGCCGTCACTGCGTTGCGTGCTGCCGGCTGGGACGCGTACGTCCTGGCTGGGGGTATCGAGGGCGGCGAAGAGGGCGCGGATACGCCGCAGGACATCGCGCTATGGCGTGCCTGCCGGCCGCCCACCGTTCTGAAGCGTCCCGACTGGGGTGTCACCGGCGAACAGCCTTCGCGCTGGGTGACGCGCGAGCGGCCCAAGATAGACCGCATCGCCTGCCCCTGGCTGATACGCCGCTTCATTGATGCACGCGCTGAATTTTTCTATGTGCCGACCGCGCAGGTCTTCAGTGAAGCGGCGCGACTGCACGCCGTGGCCTACGATATTCCGGGCGCACTGGTGTCGCACGAAGGCGAGTGGTGCAGTTTTGATGGCTTGCTTCGCGCGTTCGAAATTGAAGACCCGGCCGTGGACCGCCTGGCCCGCATCGTGCGCGGGGCCGACACGGACCGCCTGGCGCTGGAGCCGCAGTGCGCCGGCTTGCTGGCCTTCTCGCTGGGTTTGTCTCGCCTGCACGCCGACGACCACAGGATGCTGGAAGCCGCCATGCCGCTGTACGACGCCCTTTACGCCTGGTGCGCCAGCGAAGCCAGAGCCGTGTGGCAAGGACAACCGCCCGAAACACACAACTGGAAGCCGGAAACCATGAAAGGTGCTGGCGCATGACGCAGATCACCGATATGCCGAAAGCGGTCAGTTTTCGCGAAGCCTTCCGGTTCTGGCTCAAGCTCGGCTTTATCAGCTTCGGCGGGCCGGCCGGGCAGATTGCCATCATGCACCGGGAGCTGGTCGAGCAGAAACGCTGGATCTCGGAAAAGCGCTTTTTGCATGCGCTCAACTACTGCATGATGCTGCCCGGGCCGGAAGCTCAGCAGCTGGCCACTTACATCGGCTGGCTGATGCACCGGACCTGGGGAGGTGTGGTGGCCGGCGCGCTTTTTGTGCTGCCTTCGCTGGTCATCCTGATTGCGCTGAGCTGGGTGTACGTTGCCTTTGGCGACGTGCCGCTGGTGGCCGGGCTGTTCTACGGCATCAAGCCGGCGGTGGCGGCCATCGTGTTGCAGGCGGTGCACCGCATCGGCAGCAAATCATTGAAAAATCCGGTCAAAGCTCCCGTCCCTTGGGCGGTAACAGCTATCAGTTTCATAGCGATCGCATTCCTGCATGTGCCTTTTCCCTGGGTGGTGCTAGGTGCTGCACTGACCGGCTGGCTCTGCGCGCGTTTTGCGCCGGGACAATTTGCCGCCGGTGGCACGCACGGAAGCTCGGTGGCGGCTCATGTGCCCGCACTGATCGATGACGACACACCCACGCCCGAACACGCGCGTTTCAGCCCTTCGCGGCTGGCCAGGGTGCTGGCCGCCGCCGCTGTGCTCTGGCTCATGCCGATGGGCGTGCTGATGGCTTGGCAGGGCTGGAACGGGGCGCTGACGCAAATGAGCTGGTTTTTCACCAAGGCGGCGCTGCTGACTTTTGGGGGGGCCTACGCGGTGCTGCCTTATGTTTACCAGGGCGCGGTCGAACAGTTCGGCTGGCTCACCGGGCCGCAGATGATCGACGGCCTCGCGCTCGGCGAAACCACGCCCGGACCCTTGATCATGGTCGTGGCCTTTGTGGCTTTTGTCGGCGGCTGGACAAAAGAGGTGCTGGGGCCCGATGCCCTGTTCCAGGGCGCCGCGCTGGCGGCACTGCTGGTGACCTGGTTCACCTTTCTGCCGTCTTTCATCTTCATCCTGGCCGGCGGGCCGGTGGTGGAGTCCACGCACGGCAAGCTTCACTTCACTGCGCCGCTGGCGGCCATCACGGCCGCCGTGGTGGGTGTGATCGCCAGTCTTGCCCTGTTTTTTATAGCGCATGTCCTTTTCCCGGCAGGGGTTTCAGCCGGTTTTTCTTCAAGAATGGAATGGCCGGCGCTTTTCATCATGGTGGCGGCCGGCGTCGCGCTGCTGCGTTACAAGGTGGGTGTGATCCCGGTGATCGCCGCCTGCGCACTGGCTGGCCTGCTGCTGCGTCTGTCCGGACTGGCCTGAGGCCGCACGACGCCGCGTTATGCTCCAGCCATGCAAGGATTCCCGGAAACAAAACCCGCCAGCCCTGCGCTGAAGCTGATGGAGCGCCTGTTCGGCAACTGGGTTCACCAGGTCACAGCGGCCACCCTGCGCGCCGACGCGATGGCCGCTGTACTGGGCGCTGTGCTGGTGTTGCCGCAGGGCATTGCCTTTGCCACGCTGGCCGGGCTGCCGCCCGAATACGGCCTGTATACCGCCATCATCCCCTGCATCATTGCCGCGCTGTTCGGCTCGAGCTGGCATGTGATGTCGGGTCCGACCAACGCCAACTCGCTGGCGCTGTTTGCCATGCTTTCGCCTCTGGCGCTGGCCTTCAGCCCGGTCTACATCCAGATGGCGCTGGCTGTCACGGTGATGGTGGGCGTCATGCAGTGGCTGATCGGCGCGCTGCGGCTGGGCACATTGGCCAATTTCATTTCACCGGCGGCGCTGTTCGGTTTCACTTCGGGCGCGGCAGTGCTGATTGCCATTTATGCCTTGCCCGACCTGCTGGGCCTGCCCGTTGCGGCAGAGCATGGGGCGGCGGCGGTGCTGGTGCATGTGTTCGCCCAGCTCCAGTCCGTGCAGCCGGCGGCACTGGCCGCAGCCGGTGTGACCCTGGCTGCGGCCCTGCTGGTGCGGCGCTGGCGCCGCAACTGGCCCTACATGTTGATCGGCCTGGTGGCTGCAACTGCGCTGGCCTGGGCCTGGACGTCTTACCCGGGCGCGGCGGCCTTGCCGCTTCGCACCATCGGCCAGATCGAAACACCCTGGCCGAAATTTGTCGTTCCGCATGTCAGCTGGGCGGCGCTGCCGGAGTTGCTTGGCCTGGCGTTTGCGCTGACCATTGTGGCGCTGGGGCAGTCGATCTCGATTGCCAAGGCGGTGGCCGCCCGTTCCGGCCAGCGAATTGATGCCAACCGCGAATTCCGCGGCCAGGGCCTGTCCAACATGGTGGGTGGTTTCTTCTCCTCCTACGTGTCCTGCGGTTCACTGAACCGTTCCATGCCGAACCTGGAAGCCGGTGCCCGCACGCCGCTGGCGGCTGTGTTTTCTGCCATCTTGCTGTTGGGCCTTGTGGCTGTCAGTGCGGGTTTGCTGGCGCAGATTCCGATGGCCGCGCTGGCGGCGCTGCTGGTGCTGGTGGCAGTGTCGCTGCTGGACCTCAAGCGCTGGAAGCAGTTGTTCACGCTGAGTCGCACCGAGTTTGGTGTGGCACTCGCCACGCTGGTGGCAACCGTCAGCATCCGGCTGGAAATCGCGATCCTGCTGGGCACGCTGCTGTCGCTGATGTCTTTTCTGTACCGCACGTCCAAACCGGCGATGCGTACCATGGGGTTTGACAGCTGGGCGCCGGACCGCCAGTTTGTGGTGCTGGCCGACAGTGCCCACCCGCTACCGGAGTGCCCACAGCTGAAATTGCTGCGTATGGAAGGCGAGGTGTATTTCGGTGCTACCCAGCATGTGGCCGACACGCTGCACGCGCTGCGCCACAGCCCGCAGCCGCAAAAACACCTGCTGGTGATGGGCAAAAGCATGAACTTCATCGACCTGGCCGGTGCGCAGCTCTGGGAGGCCGAGCTCAATGCGCGTCGTGCCATGGGGGGCGATTTGTACTTCCACCGCCCGCGTCCTGAAGTCATCCAGATGTGGCATACCACGGGCTTCACCCGTTTACTGGGCCCCGAACACCAGTTCCCCGACAAGCGAAGCGCGATCGCCACGATTTTCACGCGCCTGGACCCGGCCATTTGCCGTCAGTGCACCGCGCGCATTTTTGAGGAATGCAAGACGGTGCCAAGGCCTGATCCCGTCGTCGGCGCAGGCGACCCTAGGCCATGGGCTTGAAACCCAGCCGCTGCAGCAAACCCATCGCGGCCGCAGGCGCCCGCTCCTTGGCGCCGCTGATGAAAAACATGAAAACATCGCGCGGTGGGCCGGCCTTGGCTTTCGCTTCCACGCGCGGCAGATCGGCGGGCTCGCCGCCGTCGGCCCAGGTCCGGGCGGCCTGCGCCCAGGCGTCCAGCGCTTTGGGCGCGTAACCGCTGCCCAGCCGGGCCTGGCTGCGCATCAGCCGGGCGTAGACGAAGTCTGCGGTCAGGTCGGCAAACGAAGGGTAGTCGTCCGAGTCGCAGAACACGGTGGCGCATTGGTATTTGCGCGCCAGCTTCAGGTAGTCCGCCGACATGAAGCTGACATGCCGCACGTCCAGCACATGGCGCAGGGCAAGGCCATCCACCTTGCGGGGCAACAGCGCCAGGAAGGCTTCGAAGTCTTCCGCATCGAATACCTTGGTCGGCATGAACTGCCAGACGATGGGCCCGAGCTTGTCGCCGAGTTCGCTGATACCGCTGCCGACAAAACGCTTTATCGACTCGCCCGCTTCAGCGAGCACGCGGCGGTTGGTTGTGAAGCGGCTGGCCTTGAGCGAAAAAACAAAATCGTCGGGTGTTTCGTCACGCCATTTGGCAAAAGTCGGCGGCTTGAAAGTGCTGTAGTAGGTGCCATTGACCTCGATGGCGCTGAGGTGCCGGCTGGCGTAACCCAGCTCCTGGCTGTGCGGCAGGCCCGCGGGATAGAAATTCTTTCGCCAAGGCTCGTAGGTCCAGCCGCCTATGCCGGCGCGAATGCCCAAAGGAGAGGATGTGGATGTTTTCAAGGCAGGGGCTCCTGCAAATAGGGGATGAAGTTTTCGACATGGTCACAGAAAATGTCCTGCCGTGCAGCGACGTTCCAGACGACGCGCTGGCAGGATATCCGCGGCACGGTTACAGTGGCAGTTCAGCCGGACCGTCCCGCTGAACCCCCCCTCTTCCGGAGTTTATTCATGAACGCCCCCCTGAATCGCGAAATTCCCGCCGGCGTGCTCGATGCCGCCCAGGCCCTGTCCCAGATCAGCGCCCAGTGGGACGGCGACATCGTCAGGCAGATCACCGACTACATCACCATCCCGGCGAAGTCGCCGTCCTTTGACGCCGACTGGGCCGGTCACGGCCACATCGAGACCGTGATGCGCAATGCAGCAGCCTGGGTCGAGGCGCAGAAGGTGGAAGGCCTCAAGCTGGAGATCGTGCGCCTGGAAGGCCGTACGCCGGTGCTGTTTTTCGAAGTCCCTGCCACCAAGACCGGTTCCACCGAAACCGTGTTGATGTACGGCCACCTCGACAAGCAGCCCGAGTTCACCGGCTGGCGCAATGACCTCGGCCCCTGGACGCCCAAGTACGAAGACGGCAAGCTGTTCGGTCGCGGCGGTGCCGATGACGGTTACGCGGTGTACGCCAGCATCGCCGCGATCCAGGCGCTTAAAAGCCAGAACGTGCCGCATCCGCGCATCGTCGGCCTCGTGGAAACCTGCGAGGAAAGCGGTTCCTACGACCTGCTGCCTTATGTGGATGCATTGCGCACACGGCTTGGTGACGTGGGCCTGGTGATCTGCCTGGACTCGGGCGCCGGCAACTATGACCAGCTCTGGCTGACGACCTCGTTGCGCGGTATGGCCAGCGGTGTGCTGAAGGTTGAAATCCTCACCGAAGGCGTGCATTCGGGCGATGCCAGCGGCCTGGTGCCCTCGAGCTTTCGCATCATGCGCCAGGTGCTGGACCGGCTGGAGGACAGCAAGACCGGGCACCTGTTGCCGCAGAGCTTTCACTGCGAGATTCCCGCCGAACGGCTGGCGCAGGCCAAGGCCACGGCGGCGATCCTCGGCGACCAGATCTACAAGCGTTTCCCGTGGGCGCACTATGACTGCAGCGGGGCAACGACCTTTGCCCTGCCCACCACGACCGACCCGGTCGAGGCGCTGCTGAACCGCACCTGGAAGCCGACACTGAGCGTGACCGGTGCCGACGGTTTCCCCGAGATGGGCAACGCCGGCAACGTGTTGCGCCCCTACACCGCCTTCAAGCTCTCGTTGCGCCTGCCGCCGCTGGTGGATGCTGCCGGCGCGGTGCAGGAACTCAAAACCCTGCTGGAAGACAACGCGCCCTACCAGGCGAAAGTGACCTTTGAAAGTGCCGGCGGCGCCACGGGCTGGAACGCCCCCAGCACCTCGCCCTGGTTCGACCAGGCGCTCAACGAAGCCTCCCAGGCTTTTTACGGGGCGCCTTGCGGCACCATCGGCCAGGGCGGCACGATTCCACTGATGAACATGCTGAGCCAGGGTTTCCCGAAGGCGCAGATGATGGTCTGCGGCGTGCTGGGGCCCAGGAGCAATGCGCATGGTCCCAACGAGTTCCTGCATGTGCCCTACGCCAAAAAAATCACGGCGGCGGTGGCACATGTCATCGCCCGCATGCCCTGAGCCGCGCCAGCGCATGGACAGCCTGATGCTGGCGCCGTTCACGGCTCGCGACGGTGAGAACCTCGCGCTGTATGAGTGGCCCATGGAAGCCTGGCAGGCGGACGAGGCCCTGCCGCCGCGAGCGGTGGTGCTGATTGTTCACGGCCTGGGTGAACACGCGAGCCGTTATGACCACGTGGCGCGGCAGCTGCTCGACTGGGGTTTTGCGGTGCGTGCGTACGACCAGCGTGGTCACGGCGAGTCGGGCGGCGCGCGCGGTGGCTTGTCCAGCGACGCCCTGTTGCTTGAAGACCTGGCCGAAGTGGTGGACGACACCCGTTCGCGTTCGGCGCGTTTGCCGCGCGCGAACGGTGCCGGGGAGGCGGGACCCCTGCCGCTGATTTTGCTGGGCCACAGCCTGGGTGGCCTGGTGGCCGGCCGCTTTGTCTCGCTCAAACTGCGACCGGTGGATGGCCTGGTGATGTCCTCGCCAGCATTGGACCCCGGCCTCAATGCGATCCAGAAACTCCTGCTGGCCACCCTGCCGGCGATTGCGCCCAACCTCCGGGTCAATAACGGTGTCAAACCCGAGTTCATTTCACATGACCCGCAAGTGGTCCGCAGGTACCAGGCCGATCCGCTGGTGCATGCCAAGATTTCTGCACGGCTGGCCAGATTCATTGCGACCGCGGGCCCGGCGACCGTGGCTGCTGCATCGACCTGGACCACACCCACCCTGCTGATGTACGCCGGGGCTGACAGGCTGGTCAACCCGGCCGGCAGCCGCGCTTTTGCCGAGGCGGCGGCGGCGGGCAACGGTGCCGCCCAGGTCGTCACGGTGCGCTGTTTTGACGAGCTTTACCACGAGATCTTCAACGAGGTCGATGCGGCGCCGGTGTTTGCCAGCCTGAAGTCCTGGCTGGACGCCAGGTTCTAGGGAAATGTGCCTCCGACCCGTATGGGACGGACGCAAGCAGCTACCAAACTGGTAGCGCTCAAGTGGCGGGAAGACGGCGCTGCTGGAGCGCCAGCCAGGCCAGCGCCAGACCTGTCAGCCCCAGAGGCAACAGCGAGCCCAGGTTCAGCAGCGTCCAGCCCTGGGTGGTGACCAGCACGCCGGAGGCCAGCGAAGACAGCGCCAGCACCGCGAACACGCAGAAATTCAGCGCGCCCTGCGCCTTGTCTTTTTCTTCCGGCCGGTAGGCCGTCAAGGCCAGCGTGGTGCTGCCGGTGAACAGGAAATTCCAGCCCACGCCCAGCAGGAACAACGCCACCAGGAACTGGTGGAGGTCAACGCCCGACAACGCCACCAGCACACACCCTATGTTGAGCGCCAGGCCCACGGCCATGATGGGCAGGGTGCCGAAACGCTTGATCAGGTGGCCGGTGAAAAAGCCGGGCGCGAACATGCCGATCACATGCCACTCGAGCACCAGTGCCGCATCGGAAAATGGCAGGCCGCAAACCTGCATCGCAATCGGCGTGGCGGCCATCAGCAGGTTCATCACGCCAAAGCCCAGGGCGCTAGCCGTGGCGGCAACAATGAAAACAGGCTGGCGCATGATCTCGCCCAGCGGCCGGCCGCCGCCGGCTGCCTGTTTGGCCGGTGGCGGCGGAAACTGCATGAAAGCCAGCAGCGCCATGGCCAGCAGCGCCACCCCGGCCAGGGCCAGGTAGGCGCCGGCAAAGGGAACGGCGGTCAGTGTGCGCGTGCCTGCCGCGAGATTGGGGCCGGCAATGGCACCGATCAGGCCGCCGGCCATCACCAGTGAGATGGCTTTTTCCCGAAAGGCCGGCAGCGCCAGTTCGGCGGCGGCAAAACGGTAGAGCTGCGCATTGGCGTTGTAGTAACCCGCGATCACGGTGGCTGTCACCAGCAGCCAGAAGTTTCTGCTGTACGCCGCATAGCAGCACAGCAGCGCAGAAAGCACTGCCACCAGCAGGCCGAGCTGGAACGATGTTTTGCGGCCGAAGCGGCTCTGCGTGCGCGCGACGATGCCGGTTGACAGCGCACCGCCGACAACATAACCCATCACGGGCAAGGTCGCCATCCAGCCCAGCGGCGCCAGGTTCAACCCGACCAGGCCATTGATGGCGATGAAGGTGACATTGTTGGTGAGAAACAGTCCCTGGCAAACAGCCAGCAGCCAGAGGTTGCGGTTCATGGTTGACTCATGGTGAGCAGGGCCAGGCAGGCGAGCGGCGCTGTTTCGGCGCGCAGGACACGCGGCCCCAGGTTGACGGGTGTAAAGCCCTGGGCCAGTGCGGCGTCTTCCTCGGCGGCGCTGAGGCCGCCTTCCGGCCCGCTGAGCAGTGTCACGGCGGCTGCGCTGCCCCATGTTGCCATGGCCTGCGCCAGCGGCTGCGTACCTGCTCGCAGTGACAGCAGCAGCCGGGGCTCCTCTGCCGTGGTGGCGGGCAATGTGCGAAGCCAGTCCCCGAAACTGGCGACTTCATGCAGCGGCGGCAGGCGGTTACGGCCGCACTGCTCGCAGGCCGCTGTGGCGACAGCTTGCCAGTGCGCGAGTTTTTTGTCGGCGCGTTCACCTTTGAGACGCAGCACCGAGCGTTCGGCCATCAGCGGCGTGATGCTGGCTGCGCCGAGTTCACTGGCTTTTTCCACCAGCCAGTCCATGCGTTCGTTGGCCGGCACGCCGACCGCCAGATGCACGGGCCGGCTGGTTTCGCGTTCGACCGGGTCGTGCGCACCCACCACCACCTGCACGTCACTGCGGCCCATGCGTTCAATCGTCGCCTCGAATTCGCCACCCTGGCCGTTGAACAGCGTGATCACATCGCCGGGTTGCAGGCGCAGCACCTGGACGTGGCGCGCGGTTCGTTCGGGCAGGGCCAGCGAATCGCCGGTACGCAGCGGCAGGTCGGCGTGGAAACGGGCCGTCATGGTGTGTTTTCTGCAGGCTGCTCTACAGGCCGCGACTTGCTATCAAACAAGTAGCTGGCAGTGCCCGCCCACAAAGGGCTGCTGGCCGATTTGATGCATGGATTCAAGATCAAAACGTGTAACCTACCCGGGTTTCGTTGCCCTCGATCTCGTCGAGCAACACCATCAGCGGACCGAGCTGGCGGTAGCGTGCGCAGGTGGCGCGGGCATAGCCGATAAAACGCGGCGTGTCGGCCAGGTATTTGGGCTTGCCGTCGCGCAGGGTCAGGCGCGCAAAGATGCCGAGGATCTTCAGGTGGCGCTGCAGCCCCATCCACTCGACGGCCCGGTAAAACTCGCCGAAATCGTCACCCACCGGCAGGCCTGCCTTACGCGCCTGCTCCCAGTAACGTACGGTGATCTCGAGCACAAAGTCTTCTGGCCAGCTGATGAAGGCATCGCGCATCAGGCTGGCGATGTCGTAGGTGATGGGGCCGTAGACGGCATCCTGGAAATCTAATACCCCCACGCTCCCCACTTCGTGTGGTTCGCTGCCCCCCGAGGGGGCGCTGCGCCTGCGGCCCGGCAAAGCCGGCTCCGCGGCCCCGGTTGGCGAAGAAAGATTTCTCACGCCTGCCGCTTCTATTGGGCCGCCCACCATCAGGTTGCGGGGCATGAAATCGCGATGCACGTAAACGCGTGCGCCGTCCAGCGACTGCAGGTTGCTGGCCTTGATCTGCGCGAACAGCGGATCGAGTTTGTTCCGCAGGGCGTCGTTCACAGCGATGCCGCGGTGTCTTTGCACATACCAGTCGGGAAACAGCGCCAGCTCGCGCGACAGCAGGGCGTCGTCGTAAGGCGGCAGGACGCCGGGTCGCGAGGCCCCTTGCCAGCGGACCAGCGCATCAATGGCCTCCCGGTACAAGGTGTAGGCGCGTTTTTCCCTGTCGGCCTCGGGTTGCTGTTCGATCACCTCGAGCATGGTTTTCGCACCCAGGTCACTCAGCAGCATGAAGCCTTCCGCCCTGTTCCAGTCGAGCACGCGCGGGGCATTCAGCCCGGCGCCCGCCATCAGTTCTGCAACCTTGACAAAAGGGGCGCAGTCCTCGTGTGCGGGCGGCGCGTCCATGATGATGCAGCTGGCACCGGCCAGGGTGCGGACCCTGAAGTAGCGGCGAAAACTGGCATCGGCCGAGGCCGGTTCAACGGTGTCGGGCAGCAAGCCATGGGTTGGGGCAATGGCCTGTAGCCAGAGGACAAAGGCGCGAGCCCGGACGGCGTCAAGCCAGACAATGGGGGAATCGGTCATGCGGTCTCTCGGCCTGCCTCAAGTGGATACATCAAAAAGGTGGGGAAAACGGGCGGGTGGGCATAGGATAATCGGGCCTGCTTTCATAAACGGGTTTATCTCATACTTCCGATGCATCGCGCATCCCGCTCGCTTTTTATTCATTCTCCGGTCGCCCATGCCGTCCTCAGCCTTGTGTCCTGCACCATGCTGGGCCTGGGGCATGTGGGCACGGCTTACGCCCAGAGCCCTGGGCCATCGCAGGGGAAGGCGCAGGAGCAGCCCGTGGTGCCGGGTGTCCGGACCAGTGACGGATCGCCGGTGCAGCTCAGGAGTTCTTCCATGCTGGCGGAGCAGCCACCCGGCGGGCCGGGCATCGAGCTGCCGACCTTTGTCTATGGGGACAACCTGTCCGGCCGTCCGGAGCTTGAAATCATCATTGACGGAAATGCCGAGTTGCGCCGTGGCGGCTCGGCCATCCGTTCCGACCGGCTCGAATATGACCAGTCGACCGATGTCGTCAAGGCCCGGGGCAATGTGCGCGTCAACAGTTCGGGCAACCTGTTCAATGGACCGGAACTCGAACTCAAGCTTGATACCTTTGAAGGTTTCTTTACCCGGCCGGACTACAAATTCCTGCAAAACGGCGGCCACGGGGTGGCTGACCGCGTGGACTTCCTCGATGACAAACGCCTGACGGCCCACAACGCAACGTTCACCACCTGTGAACGCGGCGAAGGCCCGAGCTGGATGCCTGCCTGGATCGTCAGGGCGAGCACCATCAAGTTTGACAAGGAGGCCGACGTGGGTGAGGCCTCAGGGGGTGTGCTGCGCTTCATGGATGTGCCCATTCTGGCGGCGCCCACCTTCACCTTTCCGCTCAGCGACAAGCGCAAGTCGGGCCTGTTGCCGCCGACCATCGGGCTGGACAGCGTCAGCGGGACCTCTGTTTCTGTACCCTATTATTTTGACATTGCGCCGAATCGCGATGCGACTTTTGAGCCAACCTTCATGAGCAAGCGCGGGGTGGACCTGGCCGGCGAGTATCGCTACCTGGAACGCAACTACAGAGGTGAACTGCACGCCAGCCTGATGCCTGACGATCGACTGCGCGACCGCAACCGCTGGTCCTACAACTACCTGCACAACGGCGTTTACAACACCGGATTTGCGGGTATCGGCAATGTGGGTGTCAACCTGAACCTGAACCGTGTCAGCGATGACAACTATTGGCGCGATTTTTCGCGGTCGGGGTCTGGCAGTGTACTGACGCAACGACTGCTTCCAAGCGATGCCAGCCTGACATGGAGCCGGGGCTTTTTCGCGACCTCGCTGCGCACCCTCACCTACCAGACCTTGCAGGACGTGAACGCACCCATCGTACCGCCCTATAACAGGGTGCCACAGCTTACCGCGAGTTATACCCGCGTCAATGTCCCGGTGGCCGGACTGGATGGGCTCGACTATTCCGTCAGCACCGACTTCACCCGTTTTGAGTCTGACCGCACATTGACCCGGCAGCCCAATGCCAGCCGTGCTTTTGCGCTGGCACAGATCAGCCGGCCCTGGATTCGCCCCGGGGGTTACATCACCCCCAAGCTGATGCTCAACACCACGACTTACCAGTTCGACGATGCCATCATCAACGGCGCGCGTTCTGCTTCGCGCACGGTGCCAACCTTCAGTCTGGACAGTGGCCTGGTCTTCGAACGGGATGCCAGCTATTTTGGGCGGGCCTATACCCAAACGCTGGAGCCGCGCGCTTTTTATGTTCGCACGCCTTACCGCGACCAGAGTTACCTACCCAACTACGACTCGGGGGCGAACGACTTCAACTTCGCCACGGTGTTCACTGAAAATGCCTTTGTCGGCAATGACCGCATTTCAGATGCCAATTTGCTGACACTGGGCGTCACCTCGCGCCTGCTGGATCCGGAGACTGGGGCCGAGGCCTTGCGCCTGGGCTTGGCCCAGCGCCTGCGCTTTGAGGAGCAGCGGGTGACCTTGCCCGGCGTCGCACCCGTGAACGATCGTTTCAGCGACCTGCTGCTCGGCGCCACCGTGAATTTGACAAAAGCCTGGTCGCTGGACAGCACGGTCCAGTACAACCCGAAAACCAATATCTCGGAGCGGTCCACCCTAGGCGGCCGTTACAGCCCCAGTAATTATCGTGTCATCAACGCCGCCTATCGGCGCCAGCGCAATGTCAGCGAGCAGTACGATGTAGGCTGGCAATGGCCGATCAATGACTTGTGGGGCGACAAAGGCAAAGATCTGGGCGCCGGCCGCGGCCAGGGCGCCGGTCGTTGGTACACCGTGGGGCGCCTGAATTACAGTGTGCCGGACAAGAAGTTTGTGGACATGGTGCTGGGTTTTGAGTACGACGGTTGTTGCTGGATAGGCCGGGTGGTCCTGGAGCGCAGCCAGCAAAGCACTTCATCCAACGCCACGCGGCTCCTATTCCAGCTGGAGCTCGTCGGTTTCTCGCGTATCGGGTCCAACCCCTTGAAAACACTGAAAGCCAATATCCCGCGTTACCAGTACCTGCGAGAGCAGACTGTGACGCCCAGCCGCTTTACCAACTATGACTAAATCCAGCCTTTTTTCACCCCCTGGTCTCCGTTCTTCTGCTGTCGCGGCGCTGCTGCTGGCGCTGGCCTTGCCTGCCGAGCAGGTCCAGGCCCAGACCCTCCGGCTGCCGGGCCAGTCGCGTGCCCCCGGCCTGGGTGTCCTCGGCTTGGGTGGAACGGCTGCAGCAGCGCGGCAGCAGCAGGCCGACTTCATCGTGGCCGTGGTCAATTCCGAACCCATCACCAACAACGAGGTGCGCGCGCGCCTGCTGCGCACCCAGCAGCAGATGACGCAGCAGGGCACGGCCATGCCACCCAGGAATGAATTGGTCAAATTGTTGCTGGAGCGCATGATTGTTGAACGTGCGCAGTTGCAGCTGGCCCGGGAACAGGGGGTGCAGGTCAGCGACAGCACGGTGGATGACGCCGTGCTCAACGTCGCCAAGCAGAACCAGATCTCGGTCGATGAACTGCGCCGGCGCATGACGGCCGAGGGTCTGGCATTTGCCCAGTTCCGTACCGACTTGCGCAACGAGATTCTCCTGAGCCGTTTTCGGGATCGCGAACTGGAGCCCCAGGCCAAGGTCAGCGAACAGGAGATCGATGAATACCTCCGCGAGCAGGCAGCAGGCGGCAGCAACGCTGCACCCCAGGAAATCAACCTGTCCCAGGTGTTGGTGGCTGTTCCTGAAAACGCGAGCCCCGAGCAGGTCGCCAGTCTCCAGGCCCGGGCGCAACTGGTAGCGGAACGCGCCCGCAGCGGGACGGATTTTGCGGCGCTGGTCAATGAATTCTCCAACGCACCGGGGCGCAGCGCCGACGGGCAAATGGGGTTGCGCCCGGCAGACCGTTATCCGCAATTGTTTGTGGATACGACGCAAAACGTTCCCGTAGGTGGTATTGCAGGTCCGGTTCGCAGTGGCGCTGGTTTCCATGTGCTCAAGGTGCTCGAGAAAAAAAGCGCGGGCATGCCGGGCAGCACGGTGGTGCAGACCCACGCCCGCCATATCCTTCTGCGTCCCAGTGCCCAGCTCAGCGAGGAAGCGGCAGTGGCGCGCCTGGCCGATTACCAGAGGCGTATTGCCGCCGGGCAGGCGGATTTTGCGGCGTTGGCCCGCGAACACAGCCAGGACGGTTCGGCCAAAGAGGGCGGGGACCTCGGCTGGGCAAGTCCGGGGCAATTTGTGCCCGAGTTTGAAGAACGCATGAATAACCTGGCGCCCGGCCAGATCGGCGCGCCCCTGGTGTCGCGTTTTGGTGTTCACCTGATCCAGGTGCTGGAGCGCCGCACGACCCGTTTGTCCCCGCGTGAGCAGCGTGAAATGGTGCGTTCCCTGCTGCGCGAGAAAAAGCTCGAGGAAGCCTATGTTGCCTGGGCGCAGGAAGTACGCGGCCGCGCCTATGTGGAATACCGCGAAGCGCCGCAGTAAATGTTGCCCCCACGGTCGCTCACTGCGTGTAGCTCCCTGCCCCCCGAGGGGGCCGCTGCGCCTGCGGCCCGGCCAAGCCGGTTCCGCGGCCCCTGCTGGTTGGGGGAGAATCGCAAGCCTGCCATTTCCCGCACTAGTCCCCGGCCGCATTTTTCCGGTCCCCTGTGAAACATATTCCCCGCAAGCGATTTGGCCAGCATTTTCTGACCGATCGCGCCATCATTGATGCCATCGTGGATGCGATTGCCCCCGGTGCCGGTCAGGCCATGGTGGAGATTGGTCCCGGCCTGGCGGCCCTGACCCAGCCGCTGGCGGAGCGCCTGGGCAAGCTGACGGTCATCGAGCTGGACAGGGACCTGGCGCAGCAGCTGCGGGCTCATCCGCAGCTTCGGGTGATCCAGGCCGATGTGCTCAAGGTCGATTTTGTCCAGCTCGCCTCCGAATACGCAGGGTCTTCCGGGAAAATCCGTGTGGTTGGCAACCTGCCATACAACATCTCCACGCCCATCCTGTTTCACCTGCTCGATGCGGTTGATGTAATAGCAGACCAGCACTTCATGCTGCAAAAGGAAGTGATTGACCGCATGGTGGCGCAACCCGCGACCAGCGACTATGGCCGGCTCAGTGTGATGCTGCAGTGGCGTTATGCCATGGACAATGTGCTGTTTGTGCCGCCCCAGAGTTTTGATCCCCCGCCACGGGTGGACAGCGCCATCGTGCGCATGGTGCCGCACAGCACGCCCGCCGCGCTGGCCCCGACGCTTTTGAGCGAGGTGGTCCGCGTGGCTTTCAGTCAGCGTCGCAAATTGCTGCGCCATTCATTGGGCAAATGGCTGGAGCAAAAGCAGCATGCCGGGCCGTTTGACCTGCAGCGTCGGGCTGAGGAGGTTCCGGTGGCCGAGTACGTGGCCCTGACTCAGGCGCTGGAAGCGACAAGCACGCCGTGACCTGCACCTGAAAAGCAAAAAGCCCGTCGACGACGGGCTTTTTTAATGCAGCGGCACCTTACGCCGCTGCCAGCCAATACCCCGCGTTGAACGGGCTGCTCATGCGCAGCGCCAGTGGCGACACGTCGAGCAGTTTGTCGGTCGGCATTGGTTCTTCACCGTCTGCGCTGTTTGCTTGCTGGGCCTCATTCGCCCGATCCCCTTGGCCAATGTCTGGGGAGCGGGCTACAGAAAAGAATAGAAACATCTGAACGGAATCTTTCGATCCGCCCAGTAATCCGCGGCATCCCTGAAGATGTCCAGCAGCTGTTCGCGAGCCTCCTTGTCGAATTTGGCATGAGCAGGAATCTGCTCAAGCAAGACAATAAAGCCGGGTTGCGGTCCGGATTTGTGAACCAGGTCCGTCATGCAGTCGTACAGCGCATCAAAGTTTTTGCCAAAGTGCGCCGGGAATGTGTACTGTGCCGCGATCATGTCCAGCACGTCCTGCTTGCTCTGGGCGTTGCCCAGGTTGGCATAGAGGAAGTGGTGGCCGAGCTGCGTGGCAGCCTCCTGCAAATCCTGAACGCGGAACGCGCGTATGGATTGCACGATATTGGGTCTAACAGTACGAAGTGGCATGTCCATCTCCGTGTCTCTTTCTCTTAAGTCAATAACTCAAAGTTGACAATCACTGCTGAACCTTATTGAGCGATTCTGCGAAAACTCGCGTAGTGATCATCGGTGTAGTAACAAGCATCGGGCGAGGTGGGTACAAAACCACCACAAACGATGCGCCGGGCACCCCGACTGCGTTCACCTGGAGTTTTGACGGTGTACTCGCGGTAGTAACCGCGATTTTTGGCGGGAAGCATTCTTTCCCTGTTGCCAAACACCGCACCGTCCTTGTCGTACCTGAACGGTCCCCCCTGGTAAATCAAGCTGACCATGTGGCGCCCCTGCTCAGGCAGGGCTGCAACCGAAATCGTACTGATTTCGGCTCCTGGAATCGGCCCCTTGGCCTGGACGCTGGCTGGGCTGAATCCCGTGCTCAAAGCAGCCAGAATGACTGCCGCGGCTAGCTGCCAACCAGCCCCATTTTTTCGCAACATGGAAAATCCGTTATTTTTCTTGAATCAGGGCCAGCCGTCAATCCTCTGGATTTGCCGGGTTAACCCTTAAATTTCAAGAGACAGAGTTTGACGCATCTGGCAAAAAAACGCAAGTCCCTGCCCAAAATTCAGGCAATTCCTCCCTCTTGGTGAGGGCAAATAAGTTAGTGCTAGCTGTCTAAGAAAAGCTTATCGGGAAGCGTTAGCGTCAGCTACCGTCAGGGCTGTCATATTGACGATCCGGCGTACCGTGGTGCTGGCGGTCAGGATATGCATGGGTTTCGCGGCACCGAGCAGCACCGGGCCGATGGCGATGTTTCCGCCTGCTGCCGTCTTGAGCAGGTTGTACGCAATGTTGGCCGCATCGATATTGGGCAGAACGAGCAAATTGGCGGCGCCGGCCAAGGTGCTGTTGGGCATGACGGCAGCCCGGGCTGCGGCGTCCAGGGCCACATCGCCATGCATCTCGCCGTCCACCTCCAGCCAGGGGGCTTCGTCGCGCAGCAGCTGCAAAGTGTTGCGCATTTTCAGCGCGCTGGGCAGATTGGACGAACCGAAATTCGAATGCGACAGCAGCGCCGCTTTGGGCTTGATGCCGAAACGCATCATTTCCTCGGCCGCCAGCGTGGTGATCTCGGCCAATTGTTCCGCCGTGGGATCGTAATTCACGTGCGTATCCACCAGAAACACCTGGCGGTCAGGCAGCATCAGCCCGTTCATGCAGGCATAGGTGCAAACGCCGGGACGCTTGCCGATCACCTGATCCAGGTAGTTCAGGTGGTGGGCGGTGGTACCCCAGGTGCCGCAAATCAGGCCGTCCACATCACCTTTGTGCAGCAGCATGCCGGCAATCAGTGTCAGTCGGCGGCGCATTTCGATTTTGGCCATCTGTACCGTCACGCCCTGGCGTTCCAGGAGGCGATGGTAGGTTTGCCAGAAGTCCCGGTAACGATGGTCCTGCTCGACATTGACCACGTCGTAATCGAGCTCTTCCTTCAGCCGCAGCCCGAACTTTTCAATGCGTTGCGCGATGATCGCAGGCCGGCCGATCAGCGTCGGGCGTGCCAGGTCTTCATCCACCACAATCTGGCAGGCACGTAACACGCGTTCCTCTTCGCCCTCGGCATAGGCCACGCGTTTTTTTGCGGCTTTTTTTGCGGTCGCAAAAATCGGCTTCATGGTCGTGCCCGAGGCATAGACGAAGCTCTGAAGCTTCTCGCGGTAAGCGTCCATGTCGGTGATGGGGCGCAATGCCACGCCGCTGTCCGCCGCCGCCTGCGCCACGGCCGGCGCAATTTTCATCATCAGGCGCGGATCGAAGGGCTTGGGAATCAGGTATTCAGGCCCAAAGGCGAGTTTCTCGCCCGTGTAAGCGGCGGCCACCACCTCGCTCTGCTCGGCCTGGGCCAGTTCGGCGATCGCGTGTACCGCGGCGATTTCCATCTCGATGGTGATCGTGGATGCACCCGCGTCCAGCGCGCCGCGGAAGATGTAGGGAAAACACAGGACGTTGTTCACCTGATTCGGGTAGTCGGTGCGGCCGGTGGCCATGATGGCATCGTCACGCACCGATTTGACATCTTCCGGCGTGACTTCCGGGTTCGGATTGGCCAGCGCAAAAATGATCGGTTTGGCGGCCATCTTTTTGACCATGTCTTTTTTGAGCACGCCTCCGGCCGACAGGCCGAGGAAGATGTCGGCGCCTTCAATGACATCACTCAATGTGCGAGCGGACGTTTTCTGGGCGAACTGGATCTTGTCTTCATCCATGAGTTCGGTGCGTCCTTCGTAGACCACGCCGGCCAGATCCGTGACATAGATGTTTGCACGCGGAATGCCCAGCTTGAGCAGCAGGCCCAGGCAAGCCAGTGCTGCTGCACCTGCGCCCGAAGTCACCAGCTTGACCTGCGACGGGTGTTTGCCGACAACCTTCAGTGCATTCAGGATCGCCGCGCCCACGGTGATGGCCGTGCCATGCTGGTCATCATGGAACACCGGGATCTTCATGCGCTTGCGCAGCTCGCGCTCTATGTAAAAGCAGTCCGGTGCCTTGATGTCCTCCAGGTTGATGGCGCCAAAGGTGGGTTCCAGCGCGGCAATGATGTCAACCAGCCTGGCCGGGTCCTTCTCGTCGATCTCGATGTCGAACACATCAATGCCTGCGAACTTCTTGAACAGAACGCCCTTGCCTTCCATGACTGGCTTGGAGGCCAGCGGGCCGATGTCGCCCAAGCCCAGCACCGCTGTGCCGTTGGTGACGACCGCTACCAGATTGCCCCGAGCGGTGTATTTGAACGCGGCATTCGGATCCTTGACGATTTCTTCGCAGGGGGCAGCCACACCGGGCGAATAGGCCAGCGCCAAGTCGCGTTGGTTGATCAGCTGCTTGGTGGCCGCGATGGAGATTTTTCCAGGCGTCGGGAATTCGTGGTACTCCAGCGCGGCGCGGCGCAATTCTTCACGTTTTTCCTGGCTGTCGGGGGCGGCTGGCACTGCGGGCATCAAGTTGTCTCCTGGACGGCGGCCCCGGCAGGGCCGTCAAGTTCTTGTAAGGTCTGCGATTGTAGGCGGTCCAAGGGGAAAACCCTAGTAAGTGAATCTACGCAAAAACAGCACAACGGTTTTTCTTTTTCGAGGGAGGCAGAGCGATTTCAGTCGTTTGCCTGCGCGTTAAATGACATTGGCGGAAATAGGCCGACGATGGCGATGCATTGCACCTGCCGACGAAGTTTGCAAATGCCGGCTGGAATGTTGCACGGGTAACGTCGCAATGCTTCTGCCTGTTTCCATATCCCGGTGATTTCGCACTTGCCGGGCGTGAAAAAAAGCGCATATTTGTTGTTTGGTGCTGCATGAATAGGTCATTTTCATTCATACAGCGTTCCGAACGTTGACTAAAGACCGAATAAATGGTTAATACAATTTGTTGCGATTGGCAAATATTAACCATGAATTCGTTTTGACGCGCCCCGGCTTGTCTTTTTCTGCTCTTATTTTCTGCACGGGACTTTCGAGCTTGGGCTGCTTTTCCGCGCAAGCACAGCTGGTTCAGCGGCCGGACGCAGGCATCCTGCAGGAGCCGCAACGCCCCATCCAGTTGCTGCCTCAGCCGGGGGCGCCTGTCATCAGCCTGCCTCCTGCAAAACCAGTCACCTCGGGTACAGCCGCAGTGCGCATGAAACCGGCCGCATTCCGGTTCGAGGGCAACAGTCTTTTTGATGACCAGACGCTCGCTGCCGTGCTGGCAAACCGTATCGGCCAGCTGACCGACCTGGCCGGCCTGCGTGAAGCGGCAGGCCTTATCAGCCAGTACTACCGGACTCAGGGCTACTTGCTGACCGAGGCCTATTTGCCCGAGCAGGCCTTTCAGGCCGCAGGGGGGACGGTCACTATCGCCGTGATCGAGGCCCGGATTGGCCGGGTTCATGTGCAGATGGAAGGGGACAGCGGCTCGGCCTCCTACGCGCAGCGCGTGGTGCATGCCAACCTCCAGCCAGGAGCCTTGATCAGCGAATACTTGCTGGACAAGCCCGTGCTGCTCCTTCGCGATCTTGCAGGCGTGCACGCCAGTGCAACGGTAGAGCCTGGCCTGAAGCCGGGGCAAGCCGATGTGACGGTGACCATTCGTTCCCAGGGGGTGGCCGTTGATGGATCGGTAGGCATGGACAATTTCGGGGCACGTGCGGCCGGGCCTTTGCACGTGTCCGGCAACCTCAATGTCAGCAATCTTCTGGGGACCGGCGACGTTTTCAGCGCGCGCGCGCAGCTCAGCGACGCGTCGCGCAGCCAGCTTTATCGCCTTGCCTACGCCCTGCCGGTGGATACAAGCGGAACCCGCCTGACCGTGAGCGCTGCGCGGACCGACTATGCCCTTGGCGAGCCCTTCACCGCACTGGGAGCCACCGGCAAGGCGGAGGTCCTGGGCTTGGCGTTGACGCGGCCGTTGATCCGCTCGCGTGAAAGCAACCTCTATGGGCTGCTCAGCCTGGAGGACAAAAAATTCAGCGACCAGCTCACCACGCCGTCCAATGACAATGAACGCCGCATCATTGCCGCGCGCGCCGGCGTGCTGGGCAACTTCACGGATGAACTCGCCGGTGCGGGGGGGGCCAACAGCTATGCGCTGACAGGAACACTGGGGCGCACCCGGCTGGACGCCCTGAGCCTGGGTTTTGACCAGGGTCCTGGCGGGCTTCGCACGGCTGGCGGCTTCGGCAAACTCAATCTTGAATTCCAGCGAGCGCAATTTTTCAACAATCCTTCCAGCCTTCATGTGAGCCTGCAGGCGCAAATGGCGTCAAGAAACCTGGCGTCTGCGGAAAAAATGGCGCTCGGGGGCCCCAACGGTGTTCGTGCCTATCCGGTGGGTGAGGGGATAGGCGATGCGGGACTGCTCCTCAATCTTGAATACCGGTACCAGCTTCCCGCGGGCATCGCGATGGCGGGTGAGCCGGTCAGCCTGGCTGCCTTCTACGACTACGGAACCGTCCGGGTGAACTCCGACGACACTGCAGTGCCTGGCGCGACCAACCGGGTATCCCTGGGCGCTGTGGGGATAGGCGCGCTGGCGGGCCGGGTCAACAATTTTCTCATCACCACCTACCTGGCCTGGCGGACCACCCGGTCAACGCCCTCCACCGGCGAACCCGACCGTTCACCCCGCGCATGGGTCTCTGCCCAGAAATGGTTCTAAGGCCATGACGCAGGCAATCCCACCGAAAAGCTCCATCACCCGGCAGGGCACCTACCGGCCCTGGACCGTGCGCACGGTGGTGGTTCGTCTATCACGCAAGCTGACCGCCACCTACCGGCTGCACGCCGGACGGATGTTGTCGCGTTTGCTGGTCACCATGCTGGCGGGTTTCTCGACGCTGGCAACTGCGCTGCCCGAGGGCGTCAACGTGGTCGCAGGGCAGGCCACCGTCAGTACGCCTGGCGCCAACGCCATGGTGGTCACGCAGGGAAGTGACAAGGCCATACTGAACTGGCAAAGCTTCAATATCGGCGTTGGCCAGTCCATGCAGTTTGTGCAGCCCAGTGCGGCCTCCGTTGCACTCAACCGGGTGGTGGGCGCCAATCCTTCGTCCATCTACGGTTCACTCAGTGCCAACGGCCAGGTGTTCCTGATCAACCCTGCCGGCGTGATGTTTGCGCCGGGTGCCCAGGTCAATGTGGGCAGCCTGGTTGCCACAACGCTGGGCATCAGCAACGAAGACTTTATTGCCGGCCGGTATACCTTCGGCAGCAACGGCAACACGGGCAGCGTGACCAACGACGGGACCATCAACGTCGCGCGCGGCGGCTACGTCCTGCTGGCGGCGCCTTCCGTAAGCAACACCGGAACCATCAACGCCGACGCAGGTTCGGTCGGACTGGTGGCAGCTTCGCGGGTGTCGATTGATAAAAGCGGTGCCGGACTCGTCCGTTTTTCAATGGATGCCGCGGCGGCGAACGCGGTCGCGGCCAACAGCGGTGTGATCACGGCGCAGGGCGGCCATGTGGCCGTGCTGGCCAGCGCGTTGGGCGACGCCATGGCCACGGTCATCAACCAGTCGGGCGTGATACGCGCGACTTCCGCAACGGAGCGCAACGGAATGATTGTGCTCAGCGGAGGTTCCCAGGGCGTGGTGCATGTGTCCGGGACGCTGGATGCCAGCGGCGCAGCCGCGGGCCAGACCGGCGGCACGGTGCATGTGCTGGGTGACAAGGTGGCGCTGGATGCCGGCGCTTCCATCGATGTGTCCGGCCCCGCGGGGGGGGGCACGGCGTTGATAGGCGGCGACTACCAGGGTAGCAACGCGGCGATTCAGAATGCGTCGCGTACCTACATTGCCGCGGGCGCCACTGTGCGCGCCGACGCCACGGACAGCGGCAACGGCGGCAAGGTGGTGGTCTGGGCAGACGGCGACACCCGGCACAAGGGCGCCGTCAGCGCGCGCGGCGGCGCGGCGGGAGGCGACGGTGGTTCTGTAGAAGTTTCCGGCAAGCAACAGCTGGACCTGCAAGGCAGCATTGATGTCGCCGCGCTCGCCGGGACGGGCGGCAAGGTGCTGCTTGATCCACAGGACATTCTCCTGAACGCAACGACGCAACCCTCGCCACCGAACAATTCCAGCGGGACACCGGATGTCGCCTTTGCCGATGCGCCCGCGGCCGGCACCTACACCATCCAGGTCGCTGACGTCACCGGCTACAGCGAGCTGCACCTCCAGGCCACGCGCAACATCACCCTGGCCAGTGCGCTGGCGATGACGTCGGGCAACAGCGTGAAATTCGAAGCAGGCAACACCATTGCCATCAACGCCGCACTCACTGCTTCAGGCGGCATCAGCCTGTCGGGTGCGAACGTCACCAGCACGGCGGCCGGCGTGATCACAAGCACCGGAGCCAGCAATACCAACGCGGGCAATGTCAACATCGCCGCAACGGGAAATGTCAGCCTGGCCGGCAATATCGTGGCCAATGGCGGTGCGGCGGTTGCAGGTAATCCAGGCCGAAATGGCGGTGCGATCAGCATCACCGGCGCAGGCGTGGCGCTGGGTGCGGCCGCACTCACCGCCAGCGGTACAGCTGGATCGGGCGCCAGCCAGCCCGGCGGCGCCGGTGGAACCATCAGCGTCACATCCACCAACGGCATCTCGGGCACGGGTGCCATCACCGCCAGCGGCGGCTCGGGCGGGACCGGCAACGCAGCAGGTGGAAACGCTGGCACGATATCGGTAAGCAATAGCGGCGCGGGCAACATCAGCACCGGCGCGCTGACGGCACAGACAGGCGC
>NZ_JBAQYR010000139.1:0-11374 GCF_049790275.1 Polaromonas sp. | reverse complement strand
ATTTATGAAGCCAGAAACCAGGGGTTGTTGGAGGGCTAGTGTTCTGTCCCGCAATTAAGGTGATGAAATGAAATTGTCCAGTCAGCTGTCAGGCAAGGCGCGAGGAGGCGACATAGCCGTAGCTATGACAACGACGACCAACGCCGCATGGCGGCTGACTGGGCGATTTCATATCGCCTTTATTTGTGGGACAGGACACTAGGATGCAACACCACATCCGGATGGTGTTTCTGCTGCTGGTGCTGGCATTTTCTGCCGCAGGCTGCGCTTCAGACCCTGACGACACTGCTGTTCACCTGATGCGGGCACAACTGCTTTCCGTCGCCGGCAGCGGCTTTACGCCACCTGCCCCCAACGCGTCCGATGCCGCGCTGCCGGCCGGCGGCTGGCAGGACATCGTGCTGCCGTACACCGCGCCGCGCGACATCCTGGGCCCGACCGGCGCGGGGCGCACCGTCACCGACTGGTACCGCCTTGATCTGGCTGGTCTGCAACCTTCTGCAGAGGCAGTACATCTTTATATTCCGCGCTGGAAGACCATCGGCCAACTGGCGATTTATGGCGACGGCAAATTGCTCTACCAGTCCGAAGGCAGCCTGGTTTACAACGGCTACAACCATCCGCTGCTGCTGCGGCTCGACGGCGCTGCCGGCGTGCCGGCTCCGGCAAGTGTGCTACTGCGCATCAACCGGCTGCAGGCCAGCGGCAGCGCGCTATCGACCGCGTGGGTGGGGACAGCGCGGCAACTGGTCTGGCGTTACCAGGTGCGCGCTTTGCTTCAGAATCAATTGCCGTTTGTCGGTGTTTCGGCTTTCCTGGCGCTGGGTCTGTTTTCACTGGCAACCTGGTGCAAGCGCCGGCATGAGTCGCTTTACCTGCTGTTCTTCGTCACTTCGGCGGCGGCCTTTGTGCGCATGCAGCACTATTACATTGGCGGCAATTACCTGCCGCTGCCCGACGTGTGGATTCAATGGATCACGGTGGCATCGCTGATGTGGCTGATCGTGTTTGTCAACAGCTTCATGGAGCGTTTGCACAAGCGCCCGCTGCGCTGGCTAACGCCTTGCCTGGTAGGCATCACGACGGCAACCAATGTGCTGACGCTGCCCGGCTTGATAGAACTGCTGCCCGACCTGGTGCTGATCACGCCGCTGCTTTACCTGCTGATGTTGCCGCTGGCGATGCTTATTTCCGCCGATGCGCTGCGTAATGCCCTGCGCACCCGCTCGCGTGAGGTGTGGCTGATGGCGGGCTGGTTTGTAGCGACCATTGCCCTGAGCGCTTACGACCTCGCGCTGCAAAACAACTGGGTCAGTCCCGAGGGGGTGTACACCAACCCCTACGGCATCATCGGACTGTTTGTGATGTTCGGCTATATCATTTTCAGGCGCTATGTGGGCGCTATCGGCGAAGCCGAACAGGTCAATGCCAATCTGGCGAAAAGTCTGCGTGATCGTGAAGCTGAACTGGCCATGAGTTATGAACGGATGCGCCGGATCGAGCACCGCCAGACCCTGAGCAACGAACGCCAGCGCCTGACGCAGGACATGCACGACGGCCTGGGCTCCTCGCTGGTCAGTGCGCTGCGTGTGGTCGAAGGCGGCCGCGTCAGCGAGGCGGAAGTCGCCGAGGTGCTCAAGGGCTGCATTGACGACCTGAAGCTGACCATTGATTCGATGGAGCCGGTCGAGGCCGACCTGCTGCTGCTGCTGGCCACCCTGCGCTTTCGCCTGGGGCCGCGGCTGGCTGCTGCAGGTATCACGCTGCGCTGGGAAGTCGTGGACGTGCCGGCGCTGGACTGGCTCGATCCGCGCAATGCCCTGCATATCCTGCGCATCCTTCAGGAGGCTTTTGCGAACATCCTCAAACACACGCGGGCCCATGAAATCCGCGTCAGCACCGGTGCCGGCGACGGCGGCGTGACCGTGACCATCACCGACAACGGGCCAGGCTTCTCGCTGGAAAATGCGTTGAAGAAAGGCGGCAAGGGTTTGCAGAACCAGTTGCGCCGGGCGCAGTCGATTGGCGGCGAAGTGCGCTGGGACTCCGACGGCACGGGTACCCGCATGACCTTGTGGCTGCCGGAAAGCCGCAAGCCCGCCTGAGCTTAGTGCAGTGTTGCACGCTGTCTGGAACCTCAAAGCGCGTCTTTTGCGCCATGGCGGCATTGCAAATCCGCGCGATACCTCGGGTATCGCTGTGGTTTGCGCCTTGCCCTGACCCAAAATCCATCGCTTTTATTTGTTCCATCAAGCATGCACCACTGCGCTAGCGCCATTTTTTTTCGCTGTCTGTCACTATTTCTTGTGACAGCATTTCCCGCCAGAAAGCGGTTCGGCGCTTGCTGCACGGCCCGCACGGCGGTCTAATCCAGTCATGAATTCCCTGCAAAATCTGCCTGTTGAAGACCATGCCCAGTTTCGTCCAGGCATGCATGGCGTCTGCGCGCCCTCCGCGTCTCCTGCGACCGGCGGTGAACTTGCCAGGCCCTCCCTGACCGCCCGCCAGTGCGAGGTGCTCACCCTGCTGTGCGAAGGCATGTCCGACAAGCTGATCGCGCGCCGGCTGGATCTGTCGCCGTATACCGTGCGCGGGCATATCCAGATCGTGTTCACGCGCCTGCAGGTGTCCACCCGCATGCAGGCGATGTTTGCGGCGCGCCGGCTGGGCCTGTTCGGCTGACAATTGCTACACATTTCATAGCTACCTTCGCCCGACCCGCAAGGGCTGGTGGCCGATTTTTCCTGAAACTTCCGGCGCGGCCGGCTCAGGCGGCGTGCCGCCGCTGCGCCCGCGCCTGCTGGTACTCCACCTTCCACCAGCCCGGGAAAAGTTCACGCACCTGCGCTTGCGCGTAGCGGTCATCGATCAGGTAGACCACACCCTGGTCGGACTCGGTGCGTATCACACGACCGGCTGCCTGCACCACTTTCTGCAGACCGGGGTACAGATAGGTGTAGTCGTAGCCCTTGCCGAAGCTGGCCTCCATGCGCAACTTGATCTGCTCGGTCACGGGGTTGATCTGCGGCAGCCCGAGCGTGGCGATGAACGCGCCTATCAGGCGTTTGCCCGGCAGGTCGATGCCCTCGGCAAACGCGCCGCCCAGCACGGCAAAACCGATACCACGCGTCTCGGGCGTGAAACGCTCGAGGAAACCGCGCTTGGCACTTTCTTCCATGCCGCGCGACTGCTCCCACACGGGAATGGCCGGATAACGCGCCTTGAACAGCTCGGCCAGCTGCTGCAGGTAATCAAAGCTGCTGACAAAACTCAGGTAGTTGCCGGGCGCCGCGGCGTACTGCCGCGCCATCAGCTCGACCATGGGTGACAGCGAATGCCCGCGGTGCTGGAAACGCGTGGACACATCGTCCACCACCTGCACCGACAGCTGCTCGGCCCTGAAGGGCGAGGCCACATCGACCCAGGCGGTGTTGTCGGGCAGGCCCAGCATGTCGCTGTAGTAGTGCGACGGACTCAGGGTGGCGGAAAACAGCGCCGCCGATCGCGCGGCGGCAAAACGCTGGGACAGGAAAGCAGCAGGCACCACGTTTCGCAGGCACAGCACGGCGCCGCCGGTTTCGCCGGTGTCCGTGATGTCGAACAGCGAATGTTCGTCCAGCAGCTCGGCCATGCGCGAGAAATGCAGCACCTCGAAGAAAAAGTCCTGCAGCCTGGCGGCTATGCCCGCCGGATGGTCGGCCAGGTGGTCCAGGATGGCGCTGGCCGTCTGCTGGAGTGCGCCGCGAAAAGCCTGCGGCACCTCGTCATACACCTGGTAGGCGTCGGCCTGCTCCTGGTGCAGCTCGTACCAGCTGCGTTTGAGACGGTCCAGCACGTGTTTGATGGCCGTGGGCGCGCCCTGCCGCGCCAGCGCCAGGCGTGAGGGATCCAGCTCGGCGGAATACATCTTGCGCGCACGCTCGACCAGGTTGTGCGCTTCGTCGACCAGCACACTGACCCGCCACTGGTTGGCCAGCGTCTGCGAGTAAAGCATGGCGTTGATGTCGAAGTAGTAGTTGTAGTCACCGATGACCACGTCGCTCCAGTGCAGCAGGTCCTGGCCCAGGTAATACGGGCAGACCTCGTGCGCCAGCGCCACCTCGCGCAATGCATTTTTGTCGAGCGGCCCGGCAATAGCCACGGCGGCACGGCGCGCCGCCGGCAGCCGGTCGTAAAAACCCCTGGCCAGCGGGCAGGCGTCACCATGGCATGCCTTGTCCGGGTGTTCGCAGGCCTTGCCCTTGGCCACCAGCTCCAGCACGCGCAGCGGCAAGGCCGGCGCGCTGCGCTGGATGCGCGCCACGGCGTCCAGCGCAAGCTGCCGGCCCGGCGTCTTGGCAGCAAGGAAAAATACCTTGTCGAGCTGCTGCGTCGGGCAGGCCTTGAGCAGCGGGAACAGCGTGCCCACGGTTTTACCGATGCCGGTGGGCGCCTGCGCCATCAGGCAGCGGCCGCTGCTGGCTGATTTGTAGACGGCCTCGGCCAGGTCGCGCTGGCCGGGGCGGAAATTGTCGTGCGGGAATGCCAGGGTTTCCAGCGCCTCGTTGCGCGCGCGGCGGTGCGCCAGTTCCTGCCCGGCCCAGTCGAGAAAGCGTTCGCACTGTTCTTCAAAGAAAATTTCCAGCTCGGTGGCGCTACATTCTTCTGTCAGCAGGGTCTCGTCCTGCGTGGCGACGTTGAAGTACACCAGCGCGAGCCGCACGCCGGAACGCCCTTCCTTCTGGCAGAGCAGGTGACCGTAGACCTTGAGCTGTGCCCAGTGCAGGTGGCGGTGGTTCTCGCGCATGGCCTCCAGCTCACCGCGAAAGGTCTTGATCTCCTCGAGCTGGCCCTGCTCGGCGTCGTAGCCGTCGGCCCGGCCGCGCACACGCAGGTTTTTATAGTCGCCGCTCAGGCTGACTTCGGTCTGGTAATGCGCAGGCCGGCGCATGGCCACCATGCGGTGCCCGGCCATGCCTTCCAACGCGGAAGGCGAAGGCGTGAAACGCAGGTCCAAGTCCCCCAGCTTGGCCGTGAACTCGCACAGTGCACGCACGGCCACGACATAGGGCTTGTCCGTGTGGGGGGCGGGGGTCATGGGCGGGCTTGCTGGCTAGGGGCTGTATGGATAGCCAGTATTGTAGCCAGCCGGCGGGGGCGGACCGGAGTGCACTCACTGGAGTACCGCCCCGCTTGCGCCTACCGTGTGTCCTGTATGTGTTCCGGCGGCTGCCCAGTCAGCTTCCGTCCCACAGCAAAGAGCAGAGGAATGGACGCCAGCAGGATAAAAACGGTGGCCGGTCCGGCAACTGCAAAAACCGCGGGATCCACATAAGCTTCCGCGAGCGAACGACAGACCAGCCAGCTGCCCAGTGGAAGGTTGAGTAGCACGCCTGTGGCGGTACCGGGCGCATAGCGGCGCAGTGCCAGGGTCGCAACCAGGTGGGGAACCAGCGCGTTCAGCGCCATGGCCAGGGCGTAGCCTGCAATGAAATACGCACCGAAGCTGCGCGGACCACCGGAAGAAGCCAGCCAGGCTGCAGCAAGCACGGCAACCGATAGGACCGTGACGGCGAAGCGGAACACCGCCGGGGTCACCCGGACATGCCAGCGGCCGGCACGCGCCGACCATGCGGGAAGCAGCCAGGCTTCCTCGACGTTGTGCACCACCACACCAAGGGCGAACAGCCAGCCAAGCAGCGACAGACTCATGGGCGCAAGCCAGAGCCCCTGTTCCGGACGCGCCGTGCGCCGGGGGAATTGCACCAAACGGCACCGAGGTGCCGGTTCGAGAGTTCGGGGACGGGCATCAACGCTCTCCGGCTTATTTTGAATCCCAGAACTTCTGCATCTCCACAAACAGGAAAGAGGCGGTCCAGGTGATCAGCACCAGGCCGGTCAGGGATTCGATGCCTGTCAGGAAGCGCAAATCGCCCACGGGCTGGATATCGCCAAAGCCCAGGGTGGTGAATGTGGAGAAAGAAAAATAGACGCAGTCCATGAAGCTGCCGTCGAAGTTGCCCGTCAGTTGGCCCCAGCCTTTGGCGTGATGCATCAGGTAATAGGCGGCGGCAAACAGCCAGACCTCCACCGCATGGGCGACCAGGGCGCCACCGACACCCAGCAATACCCTGAGGCGATGCCTGATCCGGACCTTCGGTAGCCATCGGGTGAGCCGGAACAGGAATTCGTAGTGAATGACCACGGCAACCAGGACGACTGCAATATTGACCAGGACGATGGCGATCACGTTGGCGCGGTGCAAAGGGTTGTTGGAGACATACGAACTATAGGCGCTAGCCGCACGGGCCTTCTTCAGGCAATTAGTGCGTCCAGCACACCTGCGTCGAAATGCCGGTCAATATAGTCGGCCAGGCCTTCGAACACCGACTCCAGCGTCGGTGTGCTGGCACCGAACAGGGCACGCAGCACCGCAGGGTCTTCAAACAGGCCGTGCAGGTACACACCCAGCACATTGCCGCTGCCGTTTTGCCAGGCCAGACCCTCGGGCATGACGGCATGCGCCACATCGCCGGCCGCGGCCATGGCGCTGTGCGGTGCGGTCTGGCCGTGGTGGATTTCGTAGCCCTGCACCTGCACACCCGACAGGGCGGCCCACGCCCCTGTCACGGATGAAAAGCCGGTCTGCCGGTACCGCACGGTTTTACCTTCTTCAAACAGGGTGACCACAGGAAGCAGGCCCAGGCCGGGCCCGTTGCCGTCAATACCATGCGGATCAATCAGCGCTTCGCCCAGCATCTGCAAACCGCCGCAGATGCCGAGCACCGCCCCACCCCGGCCGGCGTGCGCCGCAATGGCCTGGTCCAGCCCCTGCCCGCGCAGCCAGGCCAGGTCGCCGCTGGTGTGTTTGGAACCGGGCAGGATGATCCAGTCGGTCTCAAGCAGGCCGGCAAGCGCGGCCGGGCTACGCACCCACTTCAGGTGGATGCCCGGCACATTCTTGAGGGGCTGGAATTCGTCGAGGTTGCTGATGCGCGGGTAGGCCACCACGGCGACGGTCTTGCTCACGATGCCTGCTGCCGTGCTGCGGTCGTCAAAAACGCCGTCTTCCTCGGGCAGGCCGTGCTGCCACCACATCGGCAGCGTGGCAACGGTGGGCACCCCCGTCAGGTCCTGCAGCATCTGCGGGCCGGGTGCTAGCAGCGTCGCATCCCCGCGGAATTTGTTGAGTACGAAACCTTTGATCAACTGCCGCTCTGCTTCGTCGAGCATGGCCCAGGTGCCATACAGATGCGCAAACGCACCGCCACGGTCTATATCAGTAACCAGCAGACAAGCGGCATGGGCGTGTTGCGCCACACGCATGTTGACGATGTCGCTGTCCTTGAGGTTGATCTCGGCCGGCGACCCTGCGCCTTCGATCACCACCACGTCGTTTTCTTCCAGCAGCTCGTCGAGCGCCTGCGCGACCACCGGCCACACCGAGGCGCTGCGGCCGCGCCAGGCCATGCGCGAAAGCTCGACGTTGACCTGGCCCATCAGGATGACCTGGCTTTGCGTGTCCTTTTCAGGCTTGAGTAACAGCGGATTCACGCGCACTTCAGGAACGGCACGCGCCGCCAGGGCCTGGAAGTACTGCGCGCTGCCGATTTCGCCGCCAGCCACAACCCTGGCGTTGTTGCTCATGTTCTGCGCCTTGAAGGGGGCGACCTTCAGGCCCTGGCGCGCGTAATAGCGGCAAAGTGCGGTGGTCAGCCAGCTTTTGCCTGCGCCACTGGTGGTGCCCAGAACCATCACGCTTTTGGCGGTCATGTTGCTTTCCTGATGATGTGTTGCCACGCATTGTGCAGCGCGTCCTGCGCCGCCGGCGCCAGCACGCCCAGCCGGACCTGCCCCGGCAAACCGAAGGACGCGGTGTCGCGCAGCTTGATACCGTGCCGGCGCAACTGCACCAGTGCTTCCTGCAGACTCGTTCCCTTCGGCAAGGCAGGCCGGACGCAAAAGAAATTGGCCTCGCTGGGCAGGCAGGTCCAGCCCAGTGCCTCACACGACGCAATTTGCCGCGCCTTCCATTCACGCAAGACAGGCAGGCAGCCCGCCAGCCAGGTTTGCACCGTGGGCAAAGTCCAGGCTTGCAGCATCGCAACCCCGTGCGCACCCACCGGCCACGAAGGC
The DNA here is from genome assembly GCF_049790275.1 of Polaromonas sp. Taxonomy (GTDB): domain Bacteria; phylum Pseudomonadota; class Gammaproteobacteria; order Burkholderiales; family Burkholderiaceae_C; genus Polaromonas. The sequence continues at coordinate 3,259 of NZ_JBAQYR010000139.1, read as the reverse complement.
GCCAGGCTCTCCAGTTGCGCCACCAGATCTTCCGAGCCGGGAGGACCCACCACATAGGCGGCACGCACGCCCGTCAGTCCCAATGCCTTGTTGGGTGTCCAAAGCTGCCAGAACTGCTGCAGGACTTCGGCGCGCCAGGCAGGTGCATCACCAAGGCGCAGCGGTTCGTAGGCGCGGTCGAGTACACAGAGCGCGGTCGAATCGGCCAATTCCTCGAGCGCGGCCTGCGCCGCGCCAAGTGGACTGGAAGGGTCACAGGCCCAGCGCAGCTGTGCCAGCCTCGGATCAGCCACCACCGGCAGCTTCCAGGCTCGCGCTGCCTGCGCGTAATCGCCATAACTGTAGGGCGGTAACCAGACGGCGGCACCGGCACGCTGCGCGGCCAGCGAGGTCACACGGAAGATGAACTCGCTGGCACTGCCCGCCAGCAGCACCTGCTGCACCGGCACACCATGAAAAGCAGCGAGCCGCGCACGCAAACCCGTGTAGCCAGAATCAGGGTAGACCGAAGCGTCGGCCTGCTGCACGGCAAGTAGCGCCTGCGGACACGGACCGCAGGCATTGCTGTTGGTCGAAAAATCGTACAACGGCACGCCCTCTCCATCGGCGCCACCGTGGCTGCGTGCTGGAAACATTTTTCCTGTTTCCATCAGGCCATTCCAAGCGCTATCAAAAACGTAGCTGGTAGCGCACAGGGAATAAGGGCAAACACCACTTTTGATGCAATACTGACGGCCAAAACCGTGTCTACAGCCTGCGGTGCCCTGCCAGCTTTGTTCAAGACGTACACAGCGGGTTTGCGCAGGCAAACACCCAATGCCAGCGCCATGGCGGCCATCGGCCAACCGCTGTTGGGCGACGGGGTTTGCGCGGCCTCCCGGCGCAGGCCCGCCAGACGAAACTCACCCGCAACCAGCCATATCAGGGCGGCCGTCAACCGGGCAGGCACCCAGGACAACACATCATCGGCACGCGCAGCCCACTTGCCTGCCCATTCCCATTCACCCCGGTAGCCCCACATCGCATCGGCCGTGTTGGCAAAGCGGTAGACGGCTGCGCCGGGCAGCCCCAGCAGCACAAACCAGAAAACCGGCGCCACCACCGAGTCGTTGAGATTTTCAGCCAGCGACTCGATCGCGCTTTCACGCACCTCGCTCTCGCTGAGCTGGCCGACATCGCGGCTGACCAGCCATGACAAGCGCTCATGCCCCGCCGCAAGCGAGGTTTGCAAAGCAGCCTCCACCGCCTGCACCTCATCGCGCAGCATGCGCCAGGCCAGCATGGGTTTGAGCAAAACTGCCAGGAGCAGCACCAGCGCGGTCAACATCAACCAGCCTGACCATGACAGTTGATGCCAACCAGAACGCTGCAGCCAGCCCACGATCAGACTTTGCAGCCAGGCCGCGAGCAGGCCCACCGCTGCGGCGCCTACGCACCATGCGAGCCCGCCGCCCAAAAAAGCCATTGCCGGCGGCCTGCGCTTGAGGCGTTGTCCGCAGGCGTTCAGGTAATGCCCCATCCAGACGACCGGATGCCACGCAGCGGCCGGCTCGCCCCAGCGCAGGTCCATGCCCAGCGCAAAACCCAAGGCGGCCAGCAGACAGGCCGCGGTGGCAGTCAAAGCCATCGGATCAACGAGTGACTGCAAGGCGAGCAGCATCACGCAGCGGCGGTCATCGCCCGGCCCCAACTGTCTTCGTAGATCAAATCGTCCAGCGGACTGCGGCGGGCCCAGCGCTCTTTTTGCAACATGGGTTCTTCATAAAAACCATCCACGGGACCAATGCAGAGCAACGCAATCGGCTCCGCGCCAGGTGGCATCTGCAGCAGCGCACTGACGGCACCCGGCTCAAACAACGACACCCAGCCCATTCCCAGGCCTTCGGCGCGCGCCGCGAGCCAGAGATTCTGGATGGCGCAGGCAGCGGAAGCCAGGTCCATGTGCGGCAGGGTGCGGCGGCCGAAGACATGTTTCTCGCGGCCATCCGCCAGCGCCACCACCCAGACCTCTGCCGCACTGAGCAGGCCTTCCACCTTGAGCCGCATGAATTCTTCCTCGCGCTCGCCGAGGGCGCGTGCCGTCAGGACACGTTCCCGCTCCACCAACGCATGCAAAGCCTCGCGCAATGGACGGGTCGAGATGCGGATGAAGCGCCAGGGCTGCATGAATCCCACGCTGGGCGCGTGGTGTGCTGCCTGCAGCAGACGCCGCATCAGTTCGGGCGCAACCTCGCCGCCGGAAAAATGCCGCATGTCGCGCCGCTCGTCAATGGCGCGGTAAACCGCAGCGATCTCGGGCGCCGAAAAGGCATGGCTGCGAACCGCCTCTACCACCGAGTCAGTCCTCAATGCCGCGTTGGGCTGGAATACCCGCCTTGAACGCATGTTTAACCAGGGACATCTCGGTCACGGTGTCTGCAATCTCGATGATCTCGGGCGGGCAGCGCCGGCCGGTGATGACCACGTGTACGTCCTTGGGCCGGTTCTTCAGTGTCTGCAGCACGTCGTCAAGCGGCATCCAGCCGTAGATCAGCGGATAGGTCAGCTCGTCCAGCACGACCATGAAGTTTTCACCGCCGAGGATAGCGGCTTTGGCTTTTTCCCAGCCGTTGCGCGCGAGCTGGGCCGAGTGTTCCAGGTCCTGGCTCTTCCAGCTGAAGCCGTCACCCAGGCCTTCAATGGGAATACCGAGCTGCTCGAACATGCGGTGTTCGCCGAAACGCGCGCTCGGCACCTTCATGAACTGGAAAATCTTCACGGCCTTGCCATGCACATGGTGGCGGCCGTGGGCGCGCAGGGCGAGGCCGAAAGCGGCCGTGCTTTTGCCCTTGCCGTCACCGGTGTTGACGATGATCAGGCCGCGGCGTTCGCCCTCAGGTTTCTCGTAGCGCTTTTCTGTCGGGGGTGTTTCGATTTGCATGGTGTGGTCTTTCAAATTCTGGGCACCGCCAGCCACTGGCCGGCGAGTTGATGAACGGCGATGCGGTGGTCGAACACTTCTTCGAGGGCTCGGTGGGTCTCGTGATGGCTGCAAGCGCCCTGGTGCGTCACCCGGCCTGAAGCCATGACGACCAGGTCATCGGCCTGCAGCGCAAAGGAAACTTCGTGCAGCACGCTGACCACGGTTTTGCCGGCGCTCACCAGTTCGCGCGCCATGCGCAGCCAGTCGGCCTGGTGGGGCGGGTCGAGGTTGGCCAGCGGCTCGTCCATCAGCAGCACCTGCGCCTCGACCGCCAGCGCGCGTGCGAGCAGCACACGC
>NZ_JBAQYR010000138.1:0-68203 GCF_049790275.1 Polaromonas sp. | reverse complement strand
ATTTATGAAGCCAGAAACCAGGGGTTGTTGGAGGGCTAGTGTTCTGTCCCGCAATTAAGGTGATGAAATGAAATTGTCCAGTCAGCTGTCAGGCAAGGCGCGAGGAGGCGACATAGCCGTAGCTATGGCAACGACGAGTAACGCCGCATGGCGGCTGAATGGGCGATTTCATATCGCCTTTATTTGTGGGACAGGACACTAGCCATGCCCAAAAGAAACGCCCCGGCCGGCCTGGCGCGGGGTACGCTGGCCCATTCGCGAGCCAGCGTCAGCGAGGCGGAACTGAAGCTGCTGATGGAAGCGATTTACGTCCAGTACAGCTACGATTTCCGGGACTATGCGGGCGCATCACAAAAGCGCCGCCTCCTCCAGGCGATGGCCCACTTCGAGTGCCCGACCATGGAGGCCCTGCAGGCCCTGGTACTGAAGGATGCCACGCTCTTCATGGAGTTGCTGCAGTACCTGACGATTCCGGTCAGCGAGATGTTTCGGGACCCGGCTTTTTTTCTCACCTTGCGTCAGCAGGTGCTGCCGGTGCTGCAGACCTATCCTTCCCTCAAGATCTGGATTGCCGGCTGCAGCACGGGCGAAGAGGTGTATTCACTGGCCATCCTCCTGCGGGAAGAAGGCCTGCTCGAGCGCTCGCTGATCTACGCGACAGACATCAATCCGGTGTCGCTGGACAAGGCCAGGCGGGGCATTTTTCCGCTGGGTGGCATCAAGAGCCATACGGCCAACTACCAGCAGGCCGGTGGAACACGGGCTTTTTCCGACTACTACACCGCAGCCTATGACGCCGCCATCTTCGACCCCTCGCTGTGCACAAACGTGATTTTTTCCGACCACAGCCTGGCGACAGACAGCGTGTTTTCCGAGATGCAGCTTGTGCTTTGCCGCAACGTCCTGATTTACTTCAACAAGACCCTGCAAAACCGCGCCCTCGGCCTGTTCCACGAATCGCTGGGCCACCGCGGCTTCATGGCGTTAGGCAGCAAGGAAAGCATCGAATTTTCTGCGTATGGCACGCACTTCGAATCGCTGGACAAACCTGCTCGCTTATTTCGCAAACTCACGCCAGCGCCGGTCCGGGTTTCATGAAACCGGCGGCAAAAAGGCAGACCATAGAAGCGGTGGTCATAGGCGCATCCGCCGGGGGGGTGCATGCCCTGCTGGTCGTGCTGGCAGATCTGCCGCCCACCTTCCGGCTGCCCCTGGTCGTGGCGCTGCACCTGCCTGATGACCGCGACAGCCAACTGGCCGAGATTTTCCAGCATCGGCTGCCGATTGCCGTGCACGAAGCGGCCGACAAGGAAAGCATTGCACCGGCGACGCTGTACTTTGCCTGTCCCGGCTACCACCTGTCGGTGGAAATGGACCGCACTTTTTCGCTGAGCTGCGAAGCACCTGTCAACTATTCGCGTCCTTCGATCGACATCCTGATGGAGTCGGCTGCGGATGCCTATGGCGCAGCTTTGGCGGGCATTTTGTTGACGGGAGCGAACCGTGACGGCGCGGCCGGCATGGCGTCGATCCGGCAACACGGCGGAATCACCATCGTGCAGGACCCCGCCGAAGCCGAGGCCAGGACAATGCCCGAGGCGGCCATTCGCAAATCAGCTCCCGATTTTATTTTGCCCGTGGACGGCATCCGCAGCCTGCTGCTCGAGCTGGGTCACACCGATGTCACATAAGCGCACATTCACAGCCACTTTGTGTGACAGCGCACAGACAGCCACAACGATTTCCGGGCACCCTTTTGGCAAGAAATCTCCATGACCCCGTTCATAGCCACCTTCATGACCATTCTTACCGTCTTGAGCGCCCAATATCCATGACCCTGGTCAACCTTGAAACAAGCGCACCTCACGCACCGCCGGGGTCAAGCCGTTTCCCGGAGTGGCGGCCGCACCCATCCACCTTCGGCGGAAGACAGCGCCTGCCCGAAGAGGAAACCACGCGGATTCTGATCGTCGATGACCTGCCCGAGAACCTGCTGGCACTGAACGCCCTGATCCGCCACACCGACAGGACCATCTTTCAGGCGTCAGACGGGGAAGAGGCACTGGACCTGCTGCTGGAACACGATTTTGCCTTGGCCATTCTGGACGTGCAGATGCCCGGCATGAACGGGTTCGAGCTGGCCGAGCTGATGCGCAGCACCGAGAAAACGCGCCAGGTCCCGATTATTTTCGTCAGCGCCGCCGGCAAGGAATCCAACTACGCCTTCAAAGGCTACGAGACCGGCGCGGTCGATTTTTTGTACAAGCCGCTGGACATGGAAGCCGTCAAGAGCAAGGTCAGTGTTTTTGTGGATTTGCACCGCCAGCGCAACGAAACCCGCAAGCAGGTTCACGCGCTGGAAGCAAGCCAGCGGGAACAGGCCGTGCTGCTGCAGGAGCTCAAGACCACGCAGGGCGAGCTGCAGGCCGCCATCCGCATGCGCGACGACTTCATGTCCATGGTGGCACACGAACTGCGCACCCCGCTCAACACCCTTTTTCTGGAAGCGCAGTTGCGCAAGATGCAGCTGGACCGCGGGCGTGCCGACATTTTCGACACCGCCTACCTGCAGGCCATGGTGGCGCGTGACAAGCGCCAGATCGAGGCCATGATGCGACTCATCGACGACATGATGGACGCCACCCGCATACGCAGCAACCATCTTTCCATCCGCCCCGGCCCCGTGGAACTCTCGTCCCTGCTGGCACGTGTGGTGGACAACCTGTCCAACCAGGCCCTGGCCGCCGGTAGCGCCATCACGCTGGATGCCGGCAAACCGGTCACCGCGCTGTGGGACGAGTTTCGCATCGAACAGGTGGTCATCAACCTGCTGACCAATGCCCTGCGTTATGGCGCAGGCAAGCCGGTGGAAGTCAGCCTGAGCCTGTCGCCGCAGGGTGCCTGCATTTCCGTGCGGGACCAGGGCCGGGGCATCTCCGAAGCGGACCAGCAGCGCATTTTTGAGCAGTTCGAGCGTATTGCCAGTGACGACGGCACCGGCGGCCTGGGGCTGGGCCTGTACATCACGCGCCAGCTGGTGGAAGCCCACGGCGGCACCATAGTCGTGGAAAGCCGGCTCGGTGAGGGCTCGGTTTTCACGGTCACCCTGCCCGTGGATCACCCCGCCACGCAGGCTTTCTGAGCCGCCCGGGCGGGCGCAGCCGGCCGCCAAGGCCCTCTGGCGGGCCTGCGCCCCGGAGCATGAGAAAATGCCGGATTGAACCCAAGATCAGGACAGGACTCTCTCATGGACGCAGAACACATCAATACCATCGGCAACCAGCTGGCCGACCTCAGCAACCGCGTGAATGAACTTCGGGGGTATCTTTGACTACCCTGCCAAAGCACGCAAGTTAAACGAGGTCAACGCCGCGCTCGAAGACCCCAAGGTCTGGGATGACCCCAAACGCGCCCAGGAGCTGGGCCGCGAGAAAAAAACACTGGAAGGCGTGGTGCTGGCGCTGGACCGCCTCGAGCAGGAGCTGCAGGACAGCACCGAGCTGTTCGAGATGTCGAAGGAAGAAGACGACGAAACCGGCATGCGCGCCATCGAAGCCGACGCGGCCAAACTCGCCGCCGAAGTCGAAAAAATGGAATTCCGCCGGATGTTCAACAACCCGGCCGATCCGCTGAACGCCTTCCTGGACATCCAGGCCGGCGCCGGCGGCACCGAAGCCTGCGACTGGGCCAGCATGCTGCTGCGCCAGTACCTCAAGTACGCCGAGCGCAAGGGCTTCAAGACGCAGATCGAAGACGAAACCGCCGGCGACACCGCCGGCATCAAGGGCGCCACCATCAAGATCGAAGGCGAATACGCCTTTGGCCTGCTGCGCACCGAAACCGGCGTGCACCGCCTGGTGCGCAAGTCACCGTTTGATTCGTCAGGCGGGCGCCACACCTCGTTTGCCTCGGTGTTTGTCTACCCCGAGATCGACGACTCGATCGAGATCGACATCAACCCCTCCGATGTTCGCACCGACACCTTTCGCGCCAGCGGCGCCGGCGGCCAGCACATCAACAAGACCGATTCGGCCGTGCGCCTGACGCACATTCCGACCGGCATCGTGGTGCAGTGCCAGGACGGCCGTTCGCAGCACAGCAACCGCGACGTGGCGTGGAAACGCCTGCGCTCCAAGCTGTACGACTTCGAGCTGCGCAAGCAGCAGGAAGCCCAGCAAAAGCTGGAGGACAACAAGACCGATGTGGGCTGGGGCCACCAAATCCGCAGCTACGTGCTGGACCAGAGCCGCATCAAGGACCTGCGCACCAACTACGAAACCTCGGCCACGCAGAAGGTGCTCGACGGTGACCTGGATCCGTTTATCGAAGCGTCATTGAAGCAGGGCGTGTGACATGGCCCCCACGTTCGTCACTTCGTGTACTTCTCTGCCCCCCGCGGGGGCCGCAGTCGCCTTGGAGCGGCCCGGCGGCGACTCAGCCCTTTTCCCCCACTTTTCAGGAACCCACCATGCTGCGTGAAGGACAAGCCACGGCCATTCACCGTGCCGACTACATCGCACCCGCCTACTGGATCGACACCGTCGACCTGTGTTTTGACCTGGACCCGGCCAAGACGCGCGTGCTCAACAAGATGACGCTGCGCCGCAATGCCGATGTGCCGGCCCAGCCGCTCAAGCTCGACGGCGAAGAGCTGAACCTGGCGCGCGTGCTGGTCAACGGCCAGGGCACGTCCTTCAAGATGGAAGGCGACAAGCTGGTGCTGGAAAACCTGCCAGAAGGCCCCGAGCCTTTCGAGCTGGAAATTTTCACCACCTGCGCACCGGCGAAAAACACCAAGCTGATGGGCCTGTACGTCAGCAATGACTCCTTCTTCACCCAGTGCGAGGCCGAGGGCTTCAGGCGCATCACCTATTTCCTGGACCGCCCGGATGTGATGGCCAGCTACACGGTGACGCTGCGCGCCGACAAGGCGAAGTACCCGGTGCTGCTGTCCAATGGCAACCTGGTCGAGCAAGGTGAACTGGCTGAAGGCCGCCACTTTGCCAAGTGGGTAGACCCGCACAAGAAACCTGCTTACCTGTTTGCATTGGTGGCCGGCCAACTGGTGGCGCGCGAGCAGCGCATCACCTCGCGTGCCGGCAAAGACCATCTGCTGCAGGTTTATGTGCGCCCCGGCGACCTCGACAAGACCGAGCACGCGATGAACTCGCTGATGCATTCGGTCGCATGGGACGAAGCCCGCTTTGGCCTCTCCCTGGATCTGGAACGCTTCATGATTGTCGCCACCAGCGACTTCAACATGGGCGCCATGGAAAACAAGGGCCTGAACATCTTCAACACCAAGTACGTGCTGGCGAACCAGGCCACCGCCACCGACATCGATTATTCGAACATCGAAAGCGTGGTCGGCCACGAATACTTCCACAATTGGACCGGCAACCGTGTCACCTGCCGCGACTGGTTCCAGCTCAGCCTGAAAGAAGGTCTGACGGTTTTCCGCGACCAGGAGTTTTCACAAGACCTGTGCGGCGAAGCCTCGGCCCGCGCCGTCAAGCGTATTGAAGACGTGCGTGTACTGCGCACCGCGCAGTTCCCCGAAGACGCCGGCCCGATGTCGCACCCAGTGCGGCCCGACAGCTACATCGAGATCAGCAACTTCTACACCGTCACCATCTACGAAAAAGGTGCGGAAGTCGTGCGCATGATGCAAACGCTTGTCGGCCGTGATGGTTTTGCCAAGGGCATGAAGCTTTACTTCGAGCGCCATGACGGCCAGGCCGTCACCTGCGACGACTTTGCACAAGCCATTGCTGACGCCAACCCCGCCTCCGACCTGGCGCGCCTGCTGCCGCAATTCAAGCGCTGGTACAGCCAGGCCGGCACGCCGCGCGTGCATGCCGAAGGCGTGTACGACGCCACCGCACGCAGCTACACGCTCACGCTGGCGCAAAGCTGCGCACCCACGCCCGGCCAGGCAAGCAAGGAGCCGTTTGTGATTCCGGTCGGCTTGGGCCTCCTGGGCACCAGCGGCAAAGACCTGCCCCTGCAGCTGGAGGGTGAAACCGCCGTCATGGCCGCGCCGCACACCTTTGTGCTGACGCAAGCCAGCGAAACCCTGCGCTTCGTCAATGTCGATGTGGAACCGGTTCCTTCCATCCTGCGCGGTTTCAGCGCGCCGGTGGTGCTGGAGTTTGACTACAGCGACGCCCAGCTGCTGCATCTGCTGGCACACGACAGGGACCCCTTCAACCGCTGGGAAGCCGGGCAGCGCCTGGCCGTGCGAAGCGCTATTAAATCAATAGCTGGTGACGCTGATTCCGCAAGAGAGAAACCGCTAAATGATGCTTATATCTGGGCGATGCGCAACGTTTTGCGCCACCCCGGGCTGGACGCCGCTTTCAAGGACCTGGTACTGACCTTGCCGTCCGAAACCTACATTGCCGAACAACTGGCCGTGGTGGACCCGCAGCGCATTCATGCCGTGCGCGAAGCCATGCGCCTGCAGCTGGCCACCGAGCTGCAGGCCGACTGGGAAGCCACTTACGAGGCCAACCATGACACCGGCGCCTACACGCCCGACCCGCTGTCCTCCGGCCGCCGCGCCTTGGCCGGCATGGCGCTGACGCAGCTGTGCCTGGCAGCGGTCGCCAGCGGAGATGCAGTCTGGCCCGGCAAAACCTACCAGCGCTTCAAGGACGCCGGCAACATGACCGACCGTTTCAATGCGCTGACTGCACTGGTCTCCAGCGGCCACCCGCTGGCTGCCGAGGCGCTGCAGCGCTTCCACGCCATGTTCAAGGACGAGGCGCTGGTCATCGACAAATGGTTCAGCCTGCAAACCAGCGCGCCGGACCGCGGCGGCAACATCCTGCCCGCGGTCAAGCAGCTCATGAAGCACCCCGACTTCAGCCTGCGCAACCCAAACCGCGCACGCAGCGTCGTCAGCACCTTCTGCCAGGGCAACCCGGCCGGGTTTCACCGCGCAGACGCAGCAGGCTATGTGTTCTGGAGCGAACGCGTGGTCGAGCTCGACGTCATCAACCCGCAGGTGGCTGCCCGCCTGGCACGCGCGCTGGACCGCTGGAGCAAGCTGGCCGAACCCTACCGCAGCGCCGCCCGCGAAGCCATCGCCCGTGTGGCCGCCCGGACCGACCTGAGCAAGGACACCCACGAAGTCGTCACGCGTGCTTTAGCCGACTAGATATGGCCCCCACGCTTGTCACTTCGTGTGCCTTCGGCGGTACGCTGCCCCTTTCCCTGTTATCAGGGGCCGCTGCGCCTGCGGCCCGGCGAAGCCGGTTCCGCGGCCCCGGCTGGTACAGAGCTTCGGTGGCTTGCGGGCATCTGACTTTTTAATTTCGACGACTGGAGTTCCCCATGTCCCACAAAATTTCCCTCACCCGCTACCTCGTTGAGCAGCAGCGCATTGACGGCCACATTCCTTCGCAGCTGCGGCTACTGCTGGAAGTCGTTGCCCGCGCCTGCAAAAGCATCAGTCAGGCCGTCAACAAGGGCGCGCTCGGTGAAAACAGCATCCTGGGCAGCGCCGGAAGCGAGAACGTGCAGGGCGAAGTCCAGAAAAAGCTCGACATCATCGCCAATGAAGTGCTGATCGAAGCCAACGAATGGGGCGGCCACCTGGCCGGCATGGCGTCTGAAGAAATGGACAGCATCTATGCGGTACCCAACCGCTACCCGCAGGGCGAATACCTGCTGCTGTTCGACCCGCTCGACGGCTCCAGCAACATCGACATCAATGTCAGCATTGGCACCATCTTCAGCGTACTGAAAATGCCCGAGGACGACCGCGGTGTGGACGAAGCCGACTTCCTGCAGGCCGGCAACAAGCAGGTGGCCGCCGGCTACTGCATCTATGGCCCGCAGACCACGCTGGTGCTGACGGTGGGCGACGGTGTCGCCATGTTCACGCTGGACCGCGAGCAGGGCTCGTTCGTGCTGATCGAGGAAAACGTGAAGATTCCTGAAGACACGCAGGAGTTCGCCATCAACATGAGCAACATGCGGCACTGGGACGCGCCCGTCAAGCGTTACGTGGACGAGCTGCTGGCCGGCAAGGAAGGCCCGCGCGGCAAGGACTTCAACATGCGCTGGATCGCCGCCATGGTCGCCGACGTGCACCGCATCCTGTGCCGCGGCGGCATCTTCATGTATCCCTGGGACAAACGCGAGCCCGAAAAAGCCGGCAAGCTGCGCCTGATGTACGAAGCCAACCCCATGAGCTGGCTGATCGAGCAGGCCGGCGGCGCCGCCACCAACGGCCACCAGCGCATCCTGGACATCCAGCCCGGCAAGCTGCACGAACGCGTCAGCGTGATCCTGGGCTCGAAGAACGAAGTGGAGCGCGTCACCAGCTACCATGGCGAGAAGCTGGTCAGGTCCTAGTGGCCTGTAACGTTGAAATGGGAGGCGAGGAACGCGTGAGAGGGAGTGCGATGCAAGGCGCAAAGCACAGCGATGCCCCAGGCATCGCGCGCATTTGCAGCACCGCAGCGTGCCACGTATCGCGTGGGCAGCGACTTCCGGCTTCAGCGTTACAGGCCACTAGCCTATCGTCGTGCCGCGTGTCCAGCCGACCGTGATGAAAAACCAGCGCCTGGCCCGGAAACGTCCTATCGGGCGAAAAACGCGCCCACCAGCTTCACCCAATAACTCGACCCGATCGGCAGCAACGCGTCGTTGAAGTCATAGTTGGGGTTGTGCAGTTCGCAGGGGCCCATGCCGACGTACTTTTCGTCGCGGTGCGCGCCTTCGCCATTGCCCAGGAAAAGGTAGCAGCCCGGCACTTTCTCCAGATAGAAAGAGAAGTCCTCGGCGCCGCCGTGCTGGGGCGTGTGGCCGTCAACATGGTCAGCGCCAAACGCATCTTGCGCCACCTTCATGGCAAAGTCGGTCTGGTCGTCCCAGTTGACGAGCGGCGGGTAAGCGCGGTGGAACTTGAGTTCGCCGCTGCCGCCGTGCACCTGGGGCAGCATCTCGGCCACACGGCGCATGTTGGACTCGATCTCGTCCAGCACCTGGGTACTGAAGGTCCGCACGGTGCCGCGGATCACGGTCTCGCCGGGCAGAACGTTGTACGCATCGCCCGCATGAATCTGCGTGATGCTGAGCACGGCAATGTCAATCGGGTTTTTGTGACGCGAGATGAGCGTCTGCAGCACGCCCACCATTTCAGCCGCGATGACGATGGTGTCCACCGCCTTGTGCGGCTGCGCAGCGTGGCCGCCGGTGCCGCGCACAAAAATGTCAAAGCGGTTGCTCGACGCCATGGTCGGCCCCTTGCGGAAACCGAAATGGCCGACGTCAAAGCCCGGCATGTTGTGGATGCCGTAAATCTCGTCGCAGGGGAACTTGTCAAACAGGCCATCGGCCATCATGGCCTTGGCGCCGGCATTACCACCCTCCTCCGCCGGCTGAAAGATGAAGTTGACGATGCCGTCAAAGTCGCGGTGCGCGGCCAGGTACTTGGCGGCGCCCAGCAGCATGGCGGTGTGGCCGTCGTGACCGCAGCCGTGCATGCGGCCGGGGTTTTTGGAAGCATGCGCAAAGCGATTGTGCTCAGGCATGGGCAGCGCGTCCATGTCGGCGCGCAGGCCAATGGATCGCGGCTTGCTGCCGGCTTTGGTTTGGGAGCCTTTCAGCACCCCCACCACGCCGGTCTGGCCCAGCCCGCGATGCACCTCGATGCCCCAGGACGCGAGCCGCTCAGCCACGACGTCGGACGTGCGGTTTTCCTGGAAGGCCAGCTCGGGATGCGCGTGGATGTCGCGGCGCAGCGCGGTGAATTCGTCGTGGGTGGCTTCAATTTCGGCAATCAGGCTCATGGCGGGGTTCTCTGGTCAGGAAGGAATCTGGGCTTGGACGTAAGCGGCAATTTCAGCAGAAATGTCCGCCAGTGCGCTTTGCAGGGTGACAAAGTCCACGCTGCGAGCTCGGGTCTTTTCGTCCATATAGAGGCCGCGGTGCAGTTCGACCTGCAAGCTGTGGCGGCGCTCGGCCGGCAGGCCCAGTCGGGCGATCAGCGCCACCCCCTTGAACGGGTCGTTGATGGCGACGCTGAAACCGCGCTGGCGGAATGCGTTGGCCACCATGGCGGTGAATTCGGGCGCGGCGGTGGTGCCGTCACGGTCGCCCAGCACCACGTCGGCCAGCGGGTGGTCGCTCTGGATCTGCAGGCTCTCGTACGAGTTGGCAGGCATCGAATGCAGGTTGAGGTGCCAGACAGCGCCAAAGCGCGCATAGGCCGCTTCAATCTGCGCCTGCATGGCCGCGTGGTAGGGCACGTGGTAACGGCTGATGCGGTTTTGCACTTCGGCGACGCTGAGCTTGCGCGCGTAGATGGGGTCTTGTCCGCCCTTGCTCGCGTCGCGCCAGATCAGGCCAATGCCCAGGCGGGTTTTTTCACTGGGGGCCAACGGGGTGGGCCAGGGTGCGTCGAGCAGGGTAACGTCCAGGTCTTCGACGTCGCGGTTGGGGTCCACATAGGCGCGCGGAAAGTTCGCGGCCAGCAGCGTGGCACCGACCGACGGCAGCGCCTCCCACAACACATGCACGTCGGTGTCTTCACCCTTGCGCAGTATTTCAAACGGCAAGGCGTAGCCGAAGTCGTCGGGGTACAGCGTGCCGCTGTGCGGTGAATCGCAGATCAGCGGCAGGACGCCGGCTTCCGGCAGGCGCAGGGTGTAGGGATCAAAAGGGCTGGGGACGCTGGGCAGAACAGGGTGGATCATGAGGTCAGGCTGGGCGTGGCAGGCGCCGCGTCATTGAGATGGCAGGCGCTGAGGTGGCCGGTGGCCAGGGTGCGCAGCGGGGGCAGTTCGATCTGGCAGCGCGGCATGGCGTGCGGACAGCGCGGGTGAAAGGCGCAGCCCGTGGGCGGCCGCAATGGTGAAGGCATCTCGCCCTTGATGGGCTGGTAGTCGCGCCGCTGGGTGTCCAGCGTAGGCAGCTCCGACAGCAGGGCTTGCGTATAAGGGTGGTTGGGGCGACTGAAAATCACCTCGGTGGGCGCGACCTCGACCACGCGGCCAAGGTACATGATGAGCACGCGGTCCGACACATGGCCGACCACGCCCAGGTTGTGGCTGATAAACAAATAGGTCAGCTCAAAACTGCGGCGCAACTCCAGAAACAGATTGAGCACCTGCGCCTGGATGGACACGTCCAGCGCGGCCACGGCTTCGTCGCACACGATGAGCTGCGGCTTGAGCGCCAGCGCGCGCGCAATGCCGATGCGCTGGCGCTGGCCGCCCGAGAACTGGTGGGGATAGCGCTGGCCGTAGTCGGGGTCCAGCCCCACCTGCCGCATCAGGCCGGCCACGTAGTCGGCCATGCCGGACGCAGGCACCAGGCCGTGCACCACAGGCGCCTCGCCAATGATGTCGAGTACACGCATGCGCGGATTGAGCGAGGCCATGGGGTTCTGGAAAATCATCTGCACGCCCAGGCCGTAGGCGCGGCGCTCGGCGGCGGTCATGTCGGCCAGCTTCTTGCCCTGGTAGCTGACCTCGCCGGCCGAAGGCGGGTTGATGCCTGCAACGATGCGGCCCAGCGTGGACTTGCCGCAGCCCGACTCGCCCACCACACCAATCACCTCGCCGGCATGGATGTCCAGGTCCACCTCCGACACCGCCTGCACCACAGCGGGGGCATTGTGGGCACCCAGCAGGTTGGCGATCTTCCCCGCCAGATCAACGGGCTGGACAAAACGTTTGCTGATACCGCGCAGTTGCAGCAGCGGCGTTCCGGCTGACGGGGTGGGGGTCAAGGAGGCGTCCATACGGGTCATTCAGGTGGCGTTCAGGCCATTCAGGCAAGCGCGTGCCAGCAGCGGACGGTTTTGTGGTGCGCGACCTCGGTGGGCTGCGGCACGGTCAGGCACTGGTCGGTGGCGTAGCCGCAACGCGGCCTGAAGGCACAGCCTTGCGGCAGTTGCAGCAGCGACGGCGTCATGCCCGGAATCTGCCGCAGCAGGCTGCCATGCGTGGCGCGCGTGGGAATGGAATTGATCAGCCCCTGCGTGTAGGGGTGCGAGGGACGATGCACCACGTCTGCCGTGGCGCCACTCTCCACAATCCGGCCGGCGTACATCACGGCGATGCGGTCCGCCAGGCCGGACACCACCGCCAGATCGTGGGTGATCCAGATCATGGCGGTGCCGGTTTCGCGGCAGAGCTTTTGCACTTCATACAGGATCTGCGCCTGAATGGTGACGTCGAGCGCGGTGGTGGGCTCGTCGGCAATGATGAGCTTGGGCTGGTTCAACAGCGCAATCGCAATGGCCACCCGCTGGCGCATGCCGCCCGACAACTGGTGCGGGTAGGACAACAGGCGTTCGGCAGGCGACGGGATGCCCACCATGGCCAGCGCATCCTGAGCGCGCGCGCGGGCGGCGGCCGGGCTGACTTTCTCGTGCGCATGAATGGCCTCGACCATCTGCGTGTCCACCCGCAACACCGGGTTGAGCGTCATCATCGGGTCCTGGAAGATCATGGCGATCTCCTTGCCGCGCAGCTGCTGCAGGCGTTTCTCGGAGGCGCCCACCAGCTCTTCACCCAGGTAGCGGATGTGCCCGCCCGCGATGCGGCCCGGCGGGTCAATCAGGCCAATGATTGAAAACCCGGTGATGCTCTTGCCTGAGCCGGACTCGCCGACCAGCCCGAGAATTTCGCCGGCGTTGACCTGCAGATCAACCCCGTCCACGGCCTTGACCACGCCGCCATGCGTGAAAAAGTGGGTTTGCAGGCCGCTGATCTGCAAGACCGGTGTGCTGTGTGAATAGTCCATGGCTGGCTGCGCGCTCAATGTGCGTTATGCGGGTTGAGGATGTCGCGCAGGTGGTCACCCACCAGGTTGATGCCGACGATGGCCAGGGCCAGTGCGATGCCGGGAAAGAACGAAATCCAGTAGTGGCCGCTGAGCATGAACTCGAAACCGTTGGCAATCAGCATGCCCAGCGAAGGCTCGGTCACCGGCACGCCCACGCCCAGAAACGACAGCGTGGATTCCAGCGCAATGGCGTGGGCCAGATCGATGGTGGCGATCACGATCAGCGGCGGCAGGCAGTTGGGCAGCATGTGGCGCAGCAGGATGCGCGGAGAACCCAGCGCCATGCATTGCGCAGCCTCCACATACTCCTTGGCACGCTCCACCAGCGCCGCGCCACGTGCGGCGCGCGCAAAGTAGGCCCATTGCACAATGACCAGCGCGAGGATGACCTTGTCCACCCCCTTGCCCAGGATGGCCAGCAGGATCAGCGCCACCAGGATGGAGGGGAAAGAAAGCTGGATGTCGACGATGCGCATCAGCAGCGCATCCACCCAGCCGCCAAAGTAGGCAGCCGCCAGCCCCACGATGCTGCCAATGACCAGCGCCGCAGCCACCGAGATGCCGCCCACCATCAGGCTGGTGCGCAGGCCGTAGAAAATGGCCGAGAGCAGGTCGCGCGCCTGGCTGTCGGTGCCCAGCCAGTAGGTCATGGTGCCGGCGGCGTCCTTGCTGCCTGGCGGCAGCTTGGAATCAAAAATGTCGAGCTTGCCGATGTCATACGGGTTCTGCGGCGATATCCACGGGGCGAACACGGCCACCCCAATGGCAAGCAGCAGGAGAGCCAGGCCGGCCACCGCGAGCTTGTTGGCAAAAAACTCGCGGCGCAGGCGCTGCCACGGCGTTTCGGGGGGCGGCAGTGGCGTGGGGTCCATCACCACCGTGGGGGGCGTCAGGGTAGTCATGCCTTGGCTGCCTGCAGGCGCACGCGCGGGTCGAGCACCGAATAAAGGATGTCGGTCACCAGGTTCAGCATGACCAGAAAGAAGACGATAAGGATCAGGTAGGCCACCACCACCGGCCGGTCCAGCGTGATGATGGAATCCAGCAGCAGCTTGCCCATGCCCGGCCAGGCAAAGATGGTTTCGGTCACCACCGCAAACGCCACCACCTGGCCAAACTCCAGCCCGAACACCGTGACGATGGGAATCAGGATGTTCTTGAGCAGGTGCACGCGCAGGATGCGGCTCCAGCTCAGGCCCTTGGCACGGGCAAACTTGATGTAGTCCATGGGCAGTGCCTCGCGCGTGGCGGCCCGGGTGACGCGGATGATCAGCGCCGCCTTGGCCATGGCGATGGTGCAGGCCGGCAAGATGAGGCGGCTCCAGCCATCGAGCGTCAGCACACTGAGGTCGAGCGGGCCCAGCATGACCGTCTTGCCGCGGCCACTGGCTGGCACCCAGCCCAGGTACACGGCAAACACCATGATCAGCATCAGACCCACCCAGAAGTTGGGCAGCGAAAAACCCAGCACCGAGCCCGTCATGATGCCCCGCGTGCTCAGTGCGTCAGGCCGCAAGCCGGCCGAGATGCCCAGGGGCACACCCACCAGTCCGGCCAGCGTCATCGCCACCACCGCCAGCTCCAGTGTGGCCGGCATGCGCTCCAGAATGAGGCCCATGGCCGACTGACCAGTGAGGAAGCTCTTGCCGAAGTCAAACCGCACGGCGTGCGACATGAAGATGGCATATTGTTCCGGCAAGGGTTTGTCGAGGCCAAAGTTGGCCCGGATGGCGTCGCGCTCCAGCTCCGTCGCTTCGGGGCTGGCCATCATGGAAACCGGGTCGCCCACCACATAAAGCCCGACGAAAACCAGGCCCGACATCACGGCCATGACCAGCAGGGCCTGAAGCAGGCGGCGAATGATGAAAGCAAGCATGAGTTGAATGGCCCGCTGCCGGGGCGGCGGGCTTGCGGGTTGCGGGGTAACCGGGGCTTACTTGGCCACGGTGGCGTACTGCACCATGGTCTGCTGGTCAGCACGGCCCTTGAAGCTGATGCCCTTTTTCATGGCCCACACCGAATGCTCGAAGTGGATGGGCAGCATGGCGAAGTCGGCCATGGCAACCTCACTGGCCTTGGCCAGGGTGGCGGCGCGCTGGGCATCGTCCATCTGGTTGGCCGACTCGGCGACCAGCTTGTCCATTTCAGGGTTGGAGTAGCGGCTGCGGTTGGTGGTGCCCTGCCCTTTTTCCTTGTTGGGAGTGACCAGCAGGGAGTTGAGCGTGTTGGACATTTCACCCGTGGACGTGCCCCAGCCTGCCATGTAGGCGCTGTAGGAATAGGAATCGCGGTTCTTGAAGAACACGGCGGGAGCGTTGGAATCGATGGTGGTCTTGACACCCACGCGCGTCCACATGGCGGCCAGCGTCTGCGCAACCTTGCTGTCGTTGATGTAGCGGCCGTTCGGCGAGCCCAGCACCATGGTGAAGCCACCGGGGTAGCCGGCGTCCTTCAGCAGGGCCTTGGCCTTGTCGGTATTGACCTTGGCCGGCGTCACCAGGTTCTTGCTGGCGCCAAACATCGGGTAAGGCAGGAGCTGGGCGGCCGGCGTGCCCACGCCACCCATGATCCGGGCCACCAGGGCCTGCCGGTCAATGGCCAGTGACAGGGCTTCGCGCACGCGCTTGTCGAGCAGCGGGTTCTTGCCGTTGGTGCCTTCGATGCCCGGCGTCTTGTCGCCGTTCTGGTCGAGCGCCACGTAGATCACACGGTTGGACGCCTTGGTTTCCACCGTCAGTTTGGGGTCTTTTTGTAGGCGCTCAAGGTCGTCGGTGGGCGGGTCTTCGACCAGGTCCACGTCGCCAGCCAGCAAGGCCGCCACGCGTGCGGCGGGGTTGCTGATGGGCCGATAAATCACCTTGTCCCAGGCGGGAGCGGGGCCCCAGTAATGCGGGTTGCGCTCGAAGATGATTTCGCTGCCGCGCTTCCAGGAGACAAAACGGTAGGGGCCTGCGCCCACCAGACCGCTGCCGGAATTCAGCTCGGTGGTGGTCTTTCCTTCAGTCGCGGGGCCGGCCGCCGCCTTGGCCGACATGATGGGCAGACCCACCATGTTGATCGCCAGT
The DNA here is from genome assembly GCF_049790275.1 of Polaromonas sp. Lineage (GTDB taxonomy): Bacteria > Pseudomonadota > Gammaproteobacteria > Burkholderiales > Burkholderiaceae_C > Polaromonas. The sequence goes on along the minus strand of NZ_JBAQYR010000138.1, from coordinate 52,331 downwards.
AGCGGATAAGGCTCGGACGTGGTGATGCGCACCGTGAGCGGATCGACCGCCTCCACCTTCTCCACCTTTTGCAGGTACACCTTGAATGACGAAGGGCTGTTGGGCACCTTGGCCACACGGTCCAGCGTGAAGACCACGTCTGCAGCGGTGAGCGGCGAACCATCCGAGAATTTCACATTGGGCCGCAACTTGAAAGTCCAGCTCTTGCCACTGGCCGTCCACGACTCCGCCAGGCAGGGCTTGATGGCCAGGTCAGCATCGGCACACACCAGGCCATCGAACAGCGTTTGCGACAGCTGGATGTTGGGCGTGAGGGCGTGGTATTGCGGGTCCATCGAGGTCGGCTCGGTCTTGAGCGCCACAACAAGGTCGCGGGCATAGGCCGCGCTCGACAATGCAGTGATGGCGGCCATCGCGGCGGTCATCACCCCGCGACGCAGGCTCGGTCGGACAGCGGAGTTGACGGGCATCTGGAATTCTCCTGAAGGATTGCTGAATGGAATGAAGGAAAGATGGGGTTCGTGCGGATAAGTTAGCAAGAAACAGGCCCGCCTCACCTCATTGATGTAACAGCATAGCCAACAGCGTCCGGGTTGATACCGGGAATAACCCGCTGATGCGACCGGACGTAACAGCGGGCTTGTGGACGTCACTGCGGTTCATGAGGCCGGCCAGGTGACGGCATGCATGATCTTCTGAATTCTGGGCACGAAGGAATCTGCGCTGGAAGACAAAAGTCCACGCGCATGCACGCCACAGTAGCCTGCGCGATGCGCGTGCTACAGGCATGCCGACAGGCGGCCCAAATTTGCGGCGCAAGTTGGTGGAAGACTCCCCGGCGATCTGCCCACTGAATTCTGCCCGGCTATAATCGCAGGCTGTATTTCAGGATAAGCCGGTGTAGCTCAGTCGGTAGAGCAGCTCATTCGTAATGAGAAGGTCGGGTGTTCGATTCATCTCTCCGGCACCAAATGGAAAGCCCCCTCACCGTCATGGTTAGGGGGCTTTTTTCATTTGACTATTCCACCGACTCCAAGGGCCGCTTTGGCCGCGAAGCAGATATGGTCGCCGGGCAGTAGATCAAGGCGATCGTCTTTCTCGGATTAGTGAAAAGCCACTCCAAAAGGCGGCTCCGGCGCAGAGCACGCACATCGCGAGCGCCATGAGCAGCTCGAGCCAGTCGGTGTCATCGACCGCGACAGAGACCGGTCCATGCCTGGATGGATTCAGTAGATGCCCGGACTTCATGAGCACAAACATTCCGACCACAAGAAAGAGCAGTCCGGCTGCGATCAAGCACCAACCTGTTGAGTTCCATCGAAATCTGACCCACTTAGCGCAGTAATTTCCATCCAAAACTGACCCACGTAGGCACTACCCTGCTTGTTTTAAAAGCAAGAGGGAAATTAGGAGTGATAGACGTGGCGACATTGAATGTCATAAGGCGTTGGGCACTGCGAGATCAGATGTCCATCCGCGAGATTTCAAGGCGGACAGGCCTGGCTCGCAACACAGTGAAGAAGTACCTGCGATCAGATGAGACTGAGCCCAGCTATGAAAGGCGGGGCAGCTCAAGCAAGCTCGATCCCTATGCCGAGAAGCTGGCCACCTGGCTGGGAATCGAGGCAACAAAGTCGCGGAAACAGCGGCGCACTTTGAGGCAGATCCACACATCCAAAGCGTGCACCGAAAGACGAAATCCTTGTCCGGCATTTTGGACCACAGCGCGACTCGAAGCAGCACCGCCACCCATGAAAAGCGACACGCCCACCATGCCCTCGTTTCCTACTATCGCAATTTCGGCAGACTCGCCGCTATCCATTACGTAGAGAAGAGATACCACCGTGTTGATTGGAAAATAGGCGTCGGTCGGTGTATCTCCGACTTCATGAAGCACCTGTCCCAGATCCAAATTGACAAGCTCAAGCTCAGGCAGCCAACGATGCAAGTCTGCTTTCGGCAATGCTCCGAGCAGACGGTTCATGCTGGCGTCATCAGCAATGGCCGGGTTAAACCGTTTCCCCATAAGAAGCCATTTTCTTCGCAGCACATTCAGTGTCAAGTAACCGTCTGAAAACACTTCCAGGAGGATAGCTTTCCGCGTACAACGAAATCTGTCTGTATGCGGCGCACTTATGACATTGGGATTTATCAGAAGCAATCGGCGGAGAGTTCAAAACCAGACTATTGCGCTTTTCGGCAGCGCCCTTCTTGTTTGTTGCCGGGCAAAGGCAATAGGTTTTTTCTACATCTCTGCAGAAAGATTACTCAAGTCGCCACGGTCAGGCTGTCACCCTGAAGTAAAAAGAGCCCGGCTCGCTTTCGGCAGAGAGGTAGGGACAAACCTGGCTGAGCAAGTCATGGTGGTGGTGCTTCAGGAAATTCAAAGCCGCAACAACTTCATAACGACTGGTGTTCGTCAGCAAGGCTTCGAGCACATATTGCTCATTCCAGAACCTCGCATGCCTTTAGCCCAATAGATACGGGGGGCAAGCAGCTATCGAAATATAGCTGCAGACGCTGCACCAACAGACCGTCACCGCGGTGGGGGCAGCACTTCACCCCACATGCGGCGCCACAGCCAGGGCAATGCCTTCTCCACATCGGGGCGCTGGCCTTTGAGCAGGGGCACATGGCTTTGCGCGGCGCGTCCATCAGCCGTGCCCAGGTCAAAGTGGAAGGTATAGGCCGGCTCCTGGCCCATGCGCAGGTCCGTGACAAACAGGTGGCCGCCCGATTCCGAGAGGCGGTAAAACCCATGCGTGAATGCTGCCATGCGCGCCACGTAGGGCTCGTGGCTGTGCAGGTCGATCAGGCCAGCTCCCCGGTCATGTGCAGTCCAGGTGATGCGGGGTGAGCCGTCCAGCAGCGAATAGTGGCCTTCAAAGTACTGCGTGGGCGTGGTGGCCAGCAGGCGCCACAGCAGGCTGTTGAAAGGGGCAGGCGTGACCAGCAGCGCACTGGCGGCAATGCCTTGCTGCTGCAGCGAATCGCGTGCCACCTGGGCCGCCTGCTGCTGCGCCACCACACCCCAGCCCAGGTACAGCGTGCTGAGCACCAGCCCCGCCGCATTCCAGCGCAGGCCGCGGGCATTTTTGAGGCGCAGCGCGGCCACCACGCCGACGATGAGCGGTACGGTGTAGAGCGGGTCGATGATGAAGACGCTGCCCACGCCGTAGGGGTGGCCGGTGAACGGCAGCAGCAGCTGTGTGCCGTACACCGTCATGGCGTCGAGCAGTGGGTGGGTGATGAGCACCAGCCAGAGCGCCAGCCACCAGCGTTTGAACAGCGCCGCCTCGCCATGCAGGCGGGAGACACCCCAAGCCAGCGGCGGCGCGGCCAGCGTCAGGTAAACCAGGGCGTGGCTTTCGGCGCGGTGCAGCGTCATGTTGAGAAGCGCGTTGCCGTGGTCGATGAAGGCGTCGAGGTCCGGCAGGGTGCCGGCCACGGCACCCCAGAGCGCGGCCTTCCACATGGCAGTGCGCCGCCCCATGACAGCCACGCTGACAGCCGAGCCGAGCGCAATTTGGGTCAGGGAGTCCATGGCGCGCAGCTTAACGCAGGGTACTTGCTGCCGCGCAAACGCACCCTAAAGAAGTAGTCGTGTCAGATTTCCACCCATTTACTCGCCCGCCAAATTGAACAAATAGACGTAGGATAGCGCTTACGCAGGACAGGGTGCTCGACCCACTCCCTTTTTCAGGATGCCCCGCGTATCCTTGCCGGAATTTAAAAAAACAATCACCGCACCCCTGCGGCTCACAAGGAACGGACATGGCATTGAAGGTCTATCTGGTGGAAGACAATGAGCTGATGCGCAAGCACCTGATGGACTCGCTTTCAGAAGAAGCCCACATTGAATGGGTCGGGTCTGCGGAAACCGAAGCCGAAGCCAAGGACTGGCTGGAGCGCAACCCCCAGGGCTGGGACGTTGCCATTCTTGACCTCTTCCTGCGCGAGGGAACCGGCGCTGGCGTGTTGCGCCACTGCAGAAGCCGCACGGAGACCCAGGACGTGCTGGTGATGACCAACTACCCGATCTCGTCGCTGCTGACACACTGCCGCCTGCTGGGCGCCAACGCCGTTTTCGACAAATCCACCGAGCTGGAAGAACTCGTCGCCTATTGCATAGGCCGCGCCTTTCGCTCCACCGCTCCTCCCGCGCTGCAACGCTCCTCAGTCTGAGCCTTGGTCGCGCCTGCACGTCAACCCCTGTCTTAAACACGGGCCTGCGCCACCGCGCCGGCCTGAACCCGCGGCGTAGGCATGGCTTGCTGGCGCTGGCGTTCCAAACAGTGTGTCATCACACGTATTAACATATGATGTTTGCCGTCCAACATCAACCGGGTACGTTTTTCCATGACGCTCTCACTCACCCCCTCTTCCATCCTCCCGCAAGACCACACGCAGGCCACGCTTGTTGGCCGGATCTGGCAACCCGGCGTGGGGCCGGTGCTGGTCGCTGTCTCTGGCGGAGCACTGCATGACCTTTCCGCCATTGCGCCAACGGCCACACAGCTGTTTGAACTTGCAGACCCTGCGGCGGCCGTGCAAAGCGCGTTGGCCGATGGCACTGCCAGGCCCGTCGCGCAACTGGACGCGGCGCTCGCGCAGTCGGACCCGGCCACGCAAAACGGAAAACTGCCCTGGCTGCTGGCGCCGTGTGATCTGCAGGCCCTCAAGGCGAGCGGGGTGACTTTTGTCGAGAGCTTGCTGGAGCGGGTGATTGAAGAACAGGCGCGTGGCGATGCATCCAGGGCGCACGGCATACGCGAGGCCTTGAGCGCGATCATGGGCGACAACCTGACGGGCATTGTGCCGGGCTCGCCGCAGGCAGCCAGTGTGAAGGAGGCGCTGCTGGCGCAGGGCGCGTGGTCGCAATACCTGGAAGTGGGCATTGGGCCGGACGCCGAGATTTTTACCAAGGCGCAGCCGATGTCGTCGGTGGGTGTGGGCGCGGACATTGGCATCCACCCGCTGTCGGTGTGGAACAACCCGGAGCCTGAAGTGGTGCTGGCCGTCAACAGCCGGGGCAAGACGGTGGGCGCTACGCTGGGCAACGACGTCAACCTGCGCGACTTTGAAGGCCGCAGCGCGCTGCTGTTGGGCAAGGCCAAGGACAACAATGCGTCGTGCGCCATCGGGCCTTTCATTCGCCTGTTTGATGCGCACTTCGGCATCAACGATGTGCGTCGCTGCGATCTGAATCTGCGGGTGGAGGGGCCCGAGGGTTTCACCATGCTGGGCAGCAGTTCCCTCACCAAGATCAGCCGCGACCCGCTGGACCTGGTGAGCCAGGCCGCAGGGGCCAACCACCAGTATCCCGACGGTTTCATGCTCTTCCTGGGCACCATGTTTGCCCCAACGCAGGACCGCATGGGCCCCGGCCAGGGCTTCACGCATGTGGTGGGCGACGTGGTGCGCATTGAGACGCCTGCCCTGGGGGCACTGGTCAACCGCGTGTCGCACAGCGACAAGGCGCCACCATGGACTTTTGGCGTCACCGCATTGATGACCAGCCTGGCGGGCCGCGGCTTGCTTTAAACGCAGAACCTGATCAACCGTTCTCTCTCTCGCATCGATGCACAAAGACACTGCAAAGCCTTTCCCCAGCACCCGGGCGCGTTAAAAAGCCGCATTCTTCATGGGCCCTGGCCACCGCACCGGCCGGCCTGAACCCGCCGTTACAATCGCGCTGCCTGATTGCCGGGACCCACCCACACACGGTGCCCTCGGGGTCAGGCATTGTTGCCACCTCTCACGGGTTCACACCATGACCGCCATCAAAGCCCTGCTCGCTGCCTCCACCGCCCTTGCCCTGCTGGGCTGCACGTCCATGGGGAATGTGCAGATGGGCAATGACAGCACGGTGACCGAAGCCACCGCGAAACAGCTGGCCGGCGATGTTCCGCTGCCGGCGGGGTCGGTGATCAAGCAACAGGACTCGCTGGTGATGGGCTCGGGCAACACCTGGATGGGCCGGCTGAACGTGACGGTGTCGGGCGAGCCGCAGACGGTGTTTGCCTGGTTTCGCGACAGCCTGCCTGGTGCGGGATGGACGCTGACTTCCAGCTCGTTTTCCAAGCTCAGCCTGCTGACATTCACCAAGGCCGAGCGGATGGCGACGGTGCAGATGCAGGCAGGCAGTTTCGGCGCCAATGAGGTGCTGATCACCGTGACGCCGGCGGTCCGCCCGGCTGCAGCCGGTGCTGCCAGCCGGCCCTGAAGGAAGGGCCCTGCGGGTCAGGACTCTTTCGGTTTCGGGGACCCGGCCACCTCGCTGGCTAGCACCTTGTCGATGCGTTTGCCGTCCAGGTCCAGCACTTCAAAACGCCAGCCGGCGGCGTCTACCGTTTCGCCGGTACGCAGCAGCCGGCCTGACACGCTTTGCAGCAGGCCGGCCACGGTGTTGTAACGCCCCCGGTCTTCCTCGGGCAGCTCCCGGATGTCCAGCCTGGCCTTGAGTTCGGACACCGGCATCACGCCGTCGATCAGCCAGCTGCCGTCCGGGCGTCTGGTGGCCCAGGCGTCCACCTGGGCGCCAGGCTGCAGCTCGCCGGTGATGGCTTCGAGCATGTCCATGGGCGTCATCAGGCCCTGCACCACACCGTATTCGTCCACCACAAACACCATGCGTGTGGACTGCGTGCGGAACTGCTCGAGCAGCTCCATGCCGGTCAGGGTTTCGGGCACAAACACCGCCGGGATGATGTAGGCGTCGATGCGGTCGGCCAGGGTGGGTGTGGTGCCGGTTGCGGTGCTCTCCCCCACCGGCTGGATCCGGCCGCGCAGCGCCAGCAGCTTGGCCACGTTGACCACGCCCACCACATCGTCCAGGCTGCCGCGGCACACCGGGTACCAGGAATGGCCGGTGGCACCGGCCTTGTCGATGGCCTGCGCCACTGTGTCGCTCGCGTCCAGCCATTCGATGTCCGAGCGCGGCAGCATCAGCGATGTGAGCAGGCGGTCGTCCAGCAGAAAGACGTTCTGCACCATCTGGTGCTCGTGTTCCTCGATCAGGCCGGCATCGACGCCTTCTTCCAGGCTGGCTGCAATTTCTTCATCTGTGACGGTCCTGTCACCGGCGGTGTCTACCCGCAACAGCTTGAGCACGCCGTGTGTACTGAAGGACAACAGGCGCACAAATGGCTTGGCGCCGGTGGCCACCCACATCATGGGGCGCGCCACCAGGCGCGCGACGGTTTCGGGGTAGAGCTGCCCGATGCGTTTGGGCACCAATTCGCCAAACACGATGGTGATGTAGGTGATGATGGTCACCACCAGCGCGGTAGCCGTGATGTCGGCCGCACGCGGTGAGGCGCCGAAAGTCTGTATCCACACCGAAAGCCCGCTGCTGAACGCCGCCTCGCCGATGATGCCGTTGAGCATGCCGATGGAGGTGATGCCGACCTGGATGGAGGAAAGGAACTGCGTTGGATTTTCCAGCAATGTCAGCGCCGCCTGCGACCCCTTGTCGCCCGACTCTGCCAGGGCGTTGAGCCTGGCCTTGCGGCTGGACGCCAGCGCCAGCTCGGACATGGCAAAAACGCCGTTAAGCAGGGTCAGAAAGGCGATGAGGATGAAATCCATGGATCCGGAGGCAGAATGAACACCATGGCACTTTACTTCATTGGTGACATGGTGCCGGATGCAGCTCGTAACTTGCGCACGGCAGTTTACTTCGACCCCAGAATTTCGCGAAACTCGCCTTCCAAGGCAGCCAGCACCGATGGGAGAGTTTTAATAGCAGCGTCCCACATCGCCTTCACGGACTCATCAACCAATGACGCACCGTTCTCATCCGTAAAAGCAATATTGTGGTAATTGCTTGAAACAACTCCAGACAGCGTTAAAAAGGTTTCCAGCTGCTTAACGACCGGGGCAGAGAAGTAGATTTTCCTAACATCGTAATAGTCCGAAAAATCACGCCAAGCTGCACTCAATTTGTCTACGCTAATCTGCTCAGCTGTAGTTAATCCATACTGATCGTGCGTCCCATACTCCTGCTGATACGCCCGTAATTGCAACTGGAACGGCAGCATAGCAACGCCCCTCTGCACAGCAGACAGCTTTTCATAAAGCTCCGCGATCACCTCAGCTCTTTTAGAATGAAGTGATCCAAACTCTATGACCCGGAGCTGTGACTCCAGTTGCAATCTGGCCCTGAGAGACTCTAGTTCCTTCTCACCGTCCCGTCTTATATCCGCCTTGAATTTATCCAAATCCTTATCCAGCCACTGGCCAACTAACTTTCTAATGAGCCATGCAGCACCAGCCACTAACAACGCGGTTGTTGTAAAGCCTGATAGAAAAGTGACAAAGTCCATTAGAAGCCTTAGGAAATATTGAGATATGAATGCGTTAGTCGAAGGAGCAGCACTACTTCAGCGCATAACGCTAAAAGCAACGGAGCAATCTTCTGAATCGCCACATCCGAATAAAGCAGAGCCTTCAACCAACTTGGCAGATAGTTAGCGAATACAACATGCAAAGGCCAGCGGAACGATACGCTTGCTATTTTTGGCACTTGTCCCTTCTCTCCCTTTTCGTTGAAGATGAAAAGCACAGAAGCTTCCGCATCGGTTAGCGAACACCATGAATGCTCATGGAGCTCCAAGTTGGGCCTATCGTCGCTAACATTCAGGCGTTCACCATCGCGAATGAGCTGAACAACTTTTTCAATCCCATCGCCGGAACCAGGCGATTTTCCTGATTTTTTGTATTCTCTGAAGCCCTTTTTCAGCAACTTCTCAAGACCGCGATTTCGGTCTTCCTGAAGTTGTGTTTTGAAAGAATTGGTAAAGGCCTGTCCGTCGGACGAGAACCTATACCGCACGCCGAGATAGGCAAGTATTGCAAATCCAACCGCCCAAAGCTTGCGCGGCTCAAGACTTATGGTGCTTGGCAAGATGGAACCAAACACTGAGCTTGCTGGCAGCTCTAACCAGGCAGCTAGCAAAATACTGGTGCTGACAACAACAATGTTGCGCCGTATATGGTCGTCGTCGTCGTTGATCAAGACTCCCCCTTAGCATTGCCTATACTTTTCTAATTCTCAGTCATCTCGTGAAATGGCCAAAACTTCGCCTTAGGATCGCGGCTTTTTCACATGAACTAAGCCGGCACATCCCATTTGCCGTTGGCTATGGACTTGCGAAGAAAGTCGCGACCCAAATCCGTCGCGGAATAGAAACTCATACTATCTTGACGAGCGAAAGCCAGATCCACCAAATCTTTAAGGCTCTCTTCCACCCAATATTTTCTAATGCCGGTGTCGTCGGCAACGTCGCCTGACCTAGCCATCGACTCCGCGATCGACGTGAGCACCGTGAGATGACGCCTCAGCAAGCTAACGGGACCGGCTGGCCCCATTACCGTTTCTATCTCCTGCCCGCCAACATCCGGAGGAGTCGAAGGCTTCTCCGACAAAGACTCCTCATCCTCCGCAGCGCTACCCTCAGACACCGCTTCCGACGCAGCCTGCGCCGTCCCCCTCTTTGCCTCCACCTCCGCAGCCGCTAAAGCATCCCTGAGCTGAGCAACCATTGTGTGAGTTGCCGCCAGCTCTTCCCTAGCCGTACGGAGATCGCCTTCATGCCGTCTAACGATCTGCGAGACTTCGTCGGGTGTCATTAAACGATTGCCCTCCACCTTCTTAACCGCGTTGGCAATAGCTATTTGCCTAGCCCGATAAAACTGCACTACCTTCTCAGTCAAATAGGGATAAAGATAGACATAGGCAAGGGCGGTTAGAAGCGGTGCCAAGAAGCCACTGCCCCAACGAGCCCACCCCGACGCGTAAATCGCATCTATTTGCGAAAATGTCTTAGCGGGGGATTCCGCGCTGAAAAGCACAACCAAGAATCGATAGTTCCAGGCGGCCCAGCTAACAGTGAAGGAGAACGAAAGCGGATTAGTAGTGCGCTCACTAACGTGCGCGAGTACTGATGCCCAGATGTCTTTTAATTTATCCATAGCTCCTCCGAGGAGGATGGTATCGGATAGGTGTCGCGGTTAGGAGGAATTATTCACATAGCTAGCGCGCTGCCCAATTTGGATTGGGGTGTTGGCAGTCTACATAGTTACGCAGTAGAACTGAGCTCAAGCGCTGAGATATGAATGCACCAATCGAAGCAGCAGTACTATTTCAGCGCAGAGCGCCAAAAGTAACGGGGTAACCTTATGAACTCAGGCCACTTCGCATAGTGGCCATCGAGCCAATCGAGCATCATTTCAACGTGCATCCGAGGGAGGCTCAACCGCCGCGTAGACGAATTATCACGCGGTAAATCTCGAACTCGTCGCGCAGGTCTGAGTAGTCCGCAAGTTCCGAAACCAGATGCTTTGTAAAAGCTGATTCGGAAGCGAAAACCCGTTGTCCGACATTCGGGTCGAAGAATATCCAGCCTTCTTTCCCGTCGTGCACGATGCCCATTGCATGTCCGCTGCCCCCGCCAAGGGCGCCGAACAGATAAGTCCCCGCAGTCCCCCTGATCGCCGCAATCAATGTCTTGCTGGTCGCGCGGTGCACGCTTCGCTGCCCTCGAAGACCATATTGACCGAAGATGAAAGCATCCGCGTCGGCACCGCTCCTGTTCTCGAACGCGGCCTGGTTGAATACGTGGTGTCGGAGAGCGCGGAGCTGGTTGGCATTATCGAGGCCTTGAATCACTCCCTGCCGATCTGCCGATTCATAAACCCGCGCGATCCAATGGCAAGTCATGGCCATACATACACCTGGCCCGCTCGCGGTAGACCGCGTGTTTTCTGTGTCAAAGTTTCCCCACGGCATGTCGTCATTCCTTCGATTGGTCGAACACCACAGCGGCGCTCTTCTACTGGCTTAGCCCCGGCGGGGCTGCGGTACAGCTGAGTTTCCCTTACCTTCTCACCCAAATCAAGACCCGAGAGACCTAAACCCAAATCCTCCACAGGTAGTGCTTTTTTATCCATCTTCTACCTTGTTTAATAGACTGCGAACTCATCAGAGCCATCTTAGCGGTGAGCGGTCAGCTTGTGTTCAAACATCAGATCAAGACGTCCCGCTGCGGCGTGCAGTTCCTCCGTTCCATTTGGTAGCTCCCCTCATTTTTGTGAAAAATTAACGTTCAAGCAATTGGCCCAGTACGGGCAATCGCTTAGCTTGCACTCGTTCAGGATATTTTCTAGCAACGAAGGCTCTCGTAACCGTTGACTCACTGCAATCGAACATATCCGCGAGCATCGCTTTTGTGAACAGCCCGGTAGACCGCAGGAGATACACCTCCTGGGCATCGGCCTCAGACAGGGCCCGGGGTTGACCGCCCCACCGCACTCCCCGTTGCCAAGCAGCAACCTGACCGGCAATTGCGCGCTCACGTATCAGCGACCTCTCCAGTTGAGCGACAGCACCAAGAACCTGGATCATGAACACACCGAGAGGCGTGGAGGTATCAATGGGCTCCGTAAGACTCCGAAACGCGGCCCCACGCTGCTGCAACACTTCGAGTATTTCAAGCAGCTCTTTCATGCCCCGGACGATCCGGTCCAGCTTCCACACCACTAGAACATCGCCAGCCTGAACAGCAGCAATAGCGCGGCGTAGTTCCGGTCTCTTGCCGACTGAAACAGCTTTCTCGCTGTAAATACGCTGCACACCGGCTTTGTGTAGAGCGTCTAGCTGCAAAAATGTTTCCTGCGCCCGGCTCGACACACGCGCATAACCAATCAGCATCCACCATCCCCCTTTTTATTTTTATGGCAGTAGGAGATAACGGCAACAACCCGCAAAACTTGAGGGCCGCATGCTGTGCTCACGGTATGGGCTCGGTGTAGAGCAACCAGAAGTCACCAAATCGGCCTAACCGGTGATTGACGATGCGATGGCCGGGCTGCACGCCATTGGCAAGACACAGGTCGATGACGCGATACAGCGGCAGGTTTTCCGCAATCTCGACAGTCACCGGCTTGTCCCCGTCCAGGTGCTGCGAGGAACCCCACATGTTGCGACCCGAGAGGCCTTCACCGTGCTGCTTCGTCAGGTACTTCGACACATAGGCCGCGATCTGCGCGAGGCTTTGCTTTTTCGTCCACTTGGCCGGTGTGCCTACCTTGGTCCGGTTATGGCCGTCCACGTTCACCGTGCCATTGGGCATGCCTTGATACTCCCCCACGACGCGCAGCCACATCTGGCGCACGAAGACGTAAGAGCGCACAGGATGGCCCTTGACCGTGATGTAAGGGGGCAGCTTGTCGATGGCCGCGTGCCAGTGCCATGCGCCCCGTTCCTGCGGTTCAAAGGCCCACACCGCCCGGAAGTTCGGGATGTACTTGACCATCAGGCGCGTCCAGGCCTTGAAGTCACTATGCGCACGGTCAAAGTCCGTCATGTTCTCTTTGTAGGTACCGGTGAGCATCTGGCAGAGGTCATGGCTCTTGATCCGGTGACGGCATTTGGTCTTGGCCCTTGAACGCTCGCGCGCCCGTGCGATTTCCCGCGCCCGTTCGAGCCGTTCCTGTTCAAGCACAGTGCCGGACTGGTCCACTTCATGCACCAGTGACGAGGGGTCATCAATGTCCACCATGGGCACATAGATTTTTCGGGGATACACGATGGTTTCGGTCTGGCCGGTGGCCTTGGAACTCCACGTCCGGACCTTCCAGCCGAATTGCTCCACCTTGCACCAGTAGCCTTTGTGATTTACGATACTTTCCATCGGCAAGCCTCTCCAAGCTTATTTGCTGATCTGGCCCGGACTGTTAGCGCAGTGCCGGGCTTTTTTATTTCCGTCGAACCCCTTTGGTTCACTTATCCCTAATAGATAAATTAAGCGGCGCTGCGCGCCGCCGCGGCCTTCGGCCATCGCGGCGGCATCGAGAGCGCCGCCGGTAGTTCTCATGCCGGGCAGGCGTCTGGCCAGACGCGCTTTCCATGGGGTTGCACCCCATCCGCTTCGCGCCCCGGGGACGTGCCGTCCCCCCTAAAGGGCTCCCCCTTGCCAACAGCCGCTTATCAGGAACGAGTGCTTGGGGGCCGGTCAATTGATGTACTTCCGCTTGGCCATGAAGGACAGGACCTCGCTGTCCCGCTGCACCGTGCTGGTGGCCGCATAGGGTGCAGGCGCAGGCATCACGGAAACACCTGGTGTTTCAGCCACGGGCGCAGGAGAGGCCGCTACAGGCGGTTTTTCCGGCCGGGCTGTGGCCTTGGGGTCGGGGGCGTCCAGAAACGGGAAGAAGACCGCATTGCGCACGTACTGCAGGCACATGGCCTGCGTGGTTTCGTAATGCTGGCCGGTCTGGGTGTAGCAGCCGCAGGGTCCGCCATGCTGGGCCACCCACGAGGGCCGGTTCGAGGAAATGCAGGCTGCCGGCAGCGGGACGGTTTTGATGGCGGTCAGGCTGTCATAGGCCGGTGCGCTGTGCATCATGCCGGCAATGCGCGGCTTGAACTGGTCCACGTATTGTTGCGGGGTCAGGGGTGCTTTGTCGCCTTTGGGCGCGGCACCGGGCAAACCGGGTTTTGGCGGCGTCACGCCGGACTTGGCCACCGTCGCATCACCGCCGCCCGAGAAACGCTGCAGCAGGCTTCTGGTGGTGTTCCAGCCCATGAACGGCAGGGCAAGGATGGCCAGCAGCAGCACCCAGACCACCATGGGGATGGAGCCCCCGGCCTTGGTGTGTTTCTGGCTGGACTTGTAGAGCTTGAAAGCGCTTTTGTTGTAACGCCAGACCTTGGTCTGTGCCGTCTTGAACGAGGTCATGTTGGTGCAGGTGTCCCACTCGTACACCACCGCAGAATGCAGGCCCCAGGTGCGGCGCACATGGATATGGCGGCCCACCAGACGGCGCAGGTGCGCATCGAGCTGGGCCGGTGCCTGCGTGACCACGATGATGTCAATGCCCTTGTGCCGGTGCGTTTCCATCTCCGTCAAGGACTGCGGCACCGTGACGCTGGACGAGCGCGGGCGCCAGATGCGCTGTGCCTCATCGATGAAGATCACGCCGTTTTCAGGGACGCGGCCGTCATACCACTTGCCCACGTCCTCATCGGTCAGCGGCTCATGCGGCAGCAGCAGATCGGGGACGCCGTTGACGTACAGGGGGCGGTCTTTGAATTGCTTGTTAAGCAGCTCAGACACGCCATAGAGGGACTTGCCTGCACCTGGGGTGCCGGTGATCAGAATAATCATGACACCAGCCCGCCGAGGCCGAAGAATGAAAAGGCTTTGCGCAGTGCCCACAAGGTCAGTGCAAAGGACATCGCGCCGAGGATCAAGGCGAGGCCGGTATCGATGCCGAAGAGGCCCATCATGGACAGCACCGAGGCCGGGAAGCTGTTCACGGCATCCATGACGTAGCCGCGCGCTTGCGCAAAGGCGGACTCGACGCCCTTGAAGGTGATGACCGACAGCCCGAGCGAGGTCATGACGCGCACGACGACGGGCTGCACCATCGCCATGAGCCAATTGGTCAGCGTGTCCATCAGGCGTTACCTACCAGTGCGGCATAGACGATGCCCAACGCAGCGAAAGCGGCGAGCAGCATCACAATCGGTTTGATCATGGGCGCGGCATCACACAGCGGCTTGAATTCAAAATGATGCGTTTTGCCGAAGACATCGACGGTGAGATCTGGCGGGCAGGCGTGGCCGATGTTGAACCCGGCCATGTTGTCCGGGGTGATGGTGCCCACGTTGACCTCCTCGCTGGGGACTTCGCCGTCTTCCGGTGTGCCGACCTTCATGCAGCCGATGGACGAGGCGCCTTCCGGACAGTCGCCAGCGGTGCCGCCCGTGCAAATCCGGTCCTTGGGGTTTTTCTCGCAGATACCGGCCTTGGTGCCAGTCTCGACAGTGACGGTAACGCCGGTTGTGGTCCCGGAGGCGTCCTTGGTCGTGGTCGTGGTGGTCGTGGTGCACTCTTCGCCGATGCACTTGGTTTCGGCCTCTTTTTCCGTGGTGGTTTCCTGCGGCGTACCAGCGTTTTGCTTGACGGTCTCTTTGGGCTTGTCGGCTTGCGTGACGGGTGCAGGCGTGCAAACCGTGACGGTGGTGTTGCCATAGGTGGCGGTGCCGGGGAGTTGTCCAGGCGGGCACGGCAGCTTAGGAACTTCGGGGGGCGATGACGGCGCGTCAGGCGATGGCGAGGCGCCGGGTGTCAAGTCCTTGCCCTCTGCCCCTGTGCAGACCGTGGCGCTTCCGACCAGCCCGGTAATGGCGTATTCGCCGAGATAGGGGGATGCCTCGGTGTCGGCAGCTTTCCAGTAGATGCCGCCGTTCGCGCCGCCAGTGGCAGTGAACACGCAGCCTTGCATGCACAGGGTCGGGTTGCTTTTGGGGAGGACCACGGAGCCCTCGACGAGCATCGAGAGGCCAGCGGCCCACGCGCATTCTTGCGGAGCCTCACAGCCGTTATTTGCCGCGTTTTGAACGGCGGGCGGGGTGCAGGTGCAGGTCGAGCCGGAAAGCGTGCTGCTGGAGGGGCAGGCGTAGACGGGCGTTGCAGGGGGCGCGGGCGTGAGAAGAATGGTCGCGGTCGGCGAGGAGATGTAGGTGCCGTCAGAAGTCTTGTGAATGTCGCCCTGGCAGTGCTGGTCGGCGGTCAGGCGCGGGTTGCGTGCCTCGTATCCGGGCGCTGGCGAGGCGTTGTACGCAGCGATGGCCGCCATACACGCCAGCAGCCGCGTCGGGTGCTGCTCGCCTGTTGTTGACGCACCATTGAAACTGGTGACCCGGTAGGTGTAGCAGGGCTCGACGGTGCAGGCGCCCGCGTTGGTTTGCGTGGCAGGAAAGGAAGCGTGTGCGGTCAGCGGAGCAGCAGCCACAAGCCACAGCAGGACGCACAGAAGACCACGAAGTCCAGCAGTTCGAAACTCATACATGGTCACTCCCCGACATAAACATGTTGATCAGCAACTTGGCGCACCAGATGGCCAGCAGCATCAAGGCGATCGCGACGAACAGCGGACCCCAGGTGTCGCTGTAGGTCATACGGTCGCAGGGTTGGAGATGCACCGTAGACGGTGAGCCGGTGGAGAGCATCAGCTCCACGTTGTCACCGTCCACGGTGTACCCGGTGCAGGACAGCACTTGACCGGTGTCCACGCCCCCCGCCCAGACGGCGAAGGTTTGACTGCAGACGTGCGCCGCAGCGAGGTCAGCAGACGCATGGCAGACCCCGGCAAATTGCCATCCTGCAGCCATCAGCGTTTACCGAACATGCCGATGATCTTGTACGCGCCCCACAGGGCCAGCGTGACGATGAACAGCAGACCGGCCACTTCGAGCAGATTGGTTTTCGCGGCACCGGTTTCCGTGGTTGCCGCCGTCACCAGCGGATTGGCGGTTTGGGCGATGGCTGAACCCACGGTGAGGGACACGCCAGAGACAAAGGCAACAGCCTTGTTCTTTTGTTCGACCACATAGGCGAGCGCCTTGGAGGCGGTGTTTTTGATTGCTTTCCACATTTGCATTTCTCCTGGTTGGTGGCCGGAGGGAATCCCCGAACTACACCGGAAAGAACCTCGACGTTTCCCAACGCTGGAGGCCTTCCCGCTGGAGTTACGTTGCTGCGGCAGCGCTGGAGCCGCTTCCATTGCGGCGCAGCTGTGACGCAGGGATGGGCGTCAGGTCGGTGAGGACGGCGCAGATGTCGCCCTTGTTGTCGCCCCAGTCGGGCACCTGCAGAGCGAAGGTCGCGCGGAAGGTGCCGGGGACGCATTTTTTCTGGAGGGCTTCGTCGCGGGTGCGGAGGGCGCCCACGGTGACAACGGTTTCGCCGTCATCGCCGAGCAGGATGGACCGGGCGGCGAAGTGGGGGAATTTGTTGCCTTTGGCGGTGGTGCGCTCTTCGCTCTCAACGGTGAGGATGCGAACGGTGGAGGAAAAGGTGGTCATAGTGAAATTCCTTAAATCGATGGTTGATGTGTTGCCGGAACCCGGCCCGAAGCCCTCGCGCGAAGGCTTGAGGCCGGGTTCACAGCGCAATCACTTCAAGAAGCGCGCAGGGTTTGCAATCGCCCTTGCCACCACCTGCCCAATCGACAATGGCATTGCCGGTGCGGACGCGAACGACGCGGCCACGGTAGGAGCCCATGCGGACGGTGCAGCCCCTGCGGACGTAGCGCAGGCCGGTTTTGTCGCGGTTGATGGAGCCGAGGGGGTTTTTGTTTTCGGTGGTCATGACTGCGCCTCCCGAAGAACTGACCGCCGAAGGGCTGTCACCGCAGCTTGAATAGAGGACCGCATAATGTTGCGAACCACCACGGAGGAAGAGCGATGGAGCTTTACATGGGCGCTAAATCCACCACGAAGATTCCCGGTGAGCAGATGCTGCTCAAGCCCTTTGAGCGCGTCAGCAAGCCGGTGCCTGGAAAGCCCTACTCCCGCGTTTGCATTAAGGACGGTGCCGGAGAAATACGGTTCGTTCTGGAGTTCGCGTCGAGCGACGAGCACGAAAGCTTTTGTGCTCGTATCGAAAAGGCCAACTTTCATGACAGCCTCGTGATAGATCATGAGGAAGAAGATGAGGATGGCAACGTCGAGTACTGGAACGAGATCATTGAGGACCCGCAGTTCTGGGCCGTCTATGTTCATGGACCAGCCAAGCCGGTCCGAACCAAGGTTCCACCCGTCGAGGAGTAGGGCGCCCCCCTCATGCCCAACGTCTTTAGTGGCCATTGAGCAGCTCCACTGTGCAAGTGGTCGCGCCTGCACGCATGACCATTTCGACCCAATCGGCACACTCGCGGAACGTGTTGGCGGACAGGGTTTCAGGAGGATCAACCTTGTCCATCGGCCATGTCATCGACAGCCGGAAGCGCTGATGGGTGCACACCCCCTGCCCGGAATCGGCGCCGGAGGCACCCGGGGCCTCATCGTTTACAGCAGGGGGAGTGCTCGGTAAAACGCTTACAGTTTCTCGACCAACCACAGGAGGGGTTATGTCTGCAGCAGACTGGATAGGGTGGTTTTTCGCAATTGCCCCGTTGGGCGTTTTCGCGTTGATGGGCCTTTGGACGCTGTACGCGCTGGTTAAAGCCGCAGTGCGCGAGGGAATCAGGGAATCGGGCCTGATCGAGGAGGTACGTCGGGCCGGCTTTAGACGGGGTGCAGATTGATCTTTCATGGAGTGCCTTCCAAAGTGCTAAAGTTGCGATAACAGCAATTAATTCGCTGTTTGTGATTTTCATAATTACTTGCGTAAATCGCAAATTGGAGTTTCCTATGAACATTGCCGAACTCATAGCAATTGCAAGTGTGCGCAGTGGGAAAAAGAAAAAGGAATTGGCCGAGGAAATGGGCCACAAAGGCCAAACTCGACTAAGCAGAATCAGCAGCGGGGAAGCCGCACCGGAAGCTTCGGAAATCGTTTACTTAGCGCAGGCAGCGCAACTGCACCCAATAGAAACATTGGCAGAAATCGAGAGCGAGCGGCACCCAGAATTTGCCAAGATCTGGAAAGCCGTTGTTAGCAAGGGCACGTGGCTCAATACTTGATTGGTGACCTGCAGGGTTGCAATGAACCGCTGCAGCGCCTGCTGCACAAAATTGATTTCTCCGCGAGCCGCGACACGCTGTACGTGCTGGGCGACCTGGTCAACCGCGGCCCGGACTCGCTCGGTGTGCTGCGCAGCCTGCACGGCCTGGGCGATGCGGCGCAGTGCCTGCTGGGCAACCACGACCTCAACCTGCTCGGCATTCGCCACGGACTGCGCAAGCCGCACCGCAGCGACACGGTGCAGCAGGTGCTGGACGCGCCCGACGGCGAGGCCCTGCTCGACTGGCTGCGGCACCGCCGCATGGCGATGCATGAACATGGCTGGCTGATGGTGCATGCCGGCGTGCTGCCGCAATGGAGCACGGCGCAAACCGTGGCGCTGGCCGCCGAAGTGGAGTGCGTTCTACGCGGCCCGGACCTCGCCGGGTTTCTGAAAGGCATGTACGGAAATACGCCCAACCGGTGGCAGGACAGCCTGGACGGGGCCGACCGGCTGCGCGTGATCGTCAACGCCCTGACACGCATGCGTTTTTGCACAGCCGACGGCGCGATGGAGTTTGCCACCACAGGCGGCAGCCAGACGGCATTGCCCGGCTATTTACCGTGGTTTGAAGTTCCGGGAAGGAAAACGGCCGCCACACCGGTGGCGTTTGGCCACTGGTCCACCCTGGGCGCCGACCATGCCGCAGCCGGCACCGCCGGACTGCTGCACAACACTTTGCCGCTGGACACCGGCTGCGTCTGGGGCGGCTGCCTGATGGCCGCGCGGCTGGGCAGCGCACCGGGCCAGTTCGAACCCATCAGCGTGCAGTGCCCAGAGGCGCAGCAGCCGGGCTGAACTCGTCAAAGTCTTGAGTGTTTTTGGCCTCCAGCCCAATAAGGACGGGCGCAAGCAGCTATCAATAACGTAGCGACTAAGATCTTCCAGCGTGCCGGAGCGCCGCCTCGTCCGACAGGGCACGCGCCACACTGGCCGACAGCAGCAACACCGCCGAGGAAAAATAAATCCACATCAGCAGCACCACCAGCGAACCGGCCGCGCCATAGGCAGACACCACGGCCGCGGTGGACAGGTAAATCGCCATCAGGTATTTGCCCAGCGCAAACAGGATGCTGCCGGCAATGCCGCCCATGACCAGGTAACGCAGCGAGGGCTTGGGGCCGGCACTCATGCGCATCAGCGCGACGAACAGCACGGCGGAAAACCCCATGGACACCAGCTCGTTGACCACCACCGCGATGCGCTCCAGCGGCATGTAGGCGCCGGCCCAGCTGGTCAGAAAACTCAGGAAGGCAGAAATGGCCAGCGACACCAGCAGCAGGAAGCCAAAGGCCAGGATGTAGGCAATGCCGCGCAAGCGCAGCGAGGCGCTGTACCACCACTTCTGCTGCGGCACCACGCCGGTGTCCTGGCGCCAGAGCCGCTCGAACGCGTCCTGCAGCTCGGCAAACACGCCGGTGGCACCCGACAGCAGCAGCACAAAAGCAATCAGCGAGGCCAGCAGGCCATCGGACGGTTTGCGCGCGCTGGCCAGCGCCTGCTGGATGAGCTGCGCACCCTGCTCGCCGATGACGCCGCCTATCTGCGCGATGAGGCTGGCCTCGATGTAGCTGCGGTCCAGCCACCAGCCCAGCACCGCCACCAGCAGCACCAGCAGGGGCGCCAGGCTGAGAACGCCATAAAACGACATGGCCGCGCTCATGCGCAGACCATCGGCGTCTATCCACAGCCGCACGGCGCGCCGCACCGGGCGGACCAGGACGGGAAGCGAAGAGTGTTGGTAAGCGCTGCGCAAGCCGGCGTACAGGGAACTCATGGCGCCAGATTAGCCCGGGCGGCCGGGCAAAGGCATCAGATAGCTGCGCAGGAAAAAGTAGGCGCGGGCCGACCACCTGCCGCAAGGCGGCCGCCGGCGCGCGGCCTCAACTGCTTGTCTTGAACAGTGCGGCGACTTTTTTCTTCGGCTTGATGTTGGCCGACACGCCGCGCGACGTGCCGCTCTTGACGGCCTCTTCCCAGGCCGGCTGCGCTTCGGCCGGCAGGCTGGATTCGTAGGGCTTGTCAAAGAAGGGGTCGCGCGACATGGCTTGGCGCTGGGGTGCCGGCTCGCGCCGTTCACGCCTTTCGCGCGGCGCTTCTTCAGCATCGCGCACCGGCTGGTCGCCACTGTCGCGGTACATGCGGCGGCCGTCGTTGATGCGGCCCTGCTCCTTGATGCGCGGTTGGTCTTCCTCAAACTCCATGGGCTCGAGCTCGATCTTGGTCTTGATGAGTTTTTCAATGTCGGCCACGAGGCGCTGGTCGCTGCTGGAGGCAAAACTCACAGCCAGGCCCGAGGCGCCGGCACGGCCGGTGCGGCCGATGCGGTGCACATAGTCTTCGGCGTTGAAGGGCACGTCGAAGTTGAAAACCGCCGGCACGTCCTTGATGTCCAGCCCGCGCGCGGCCACGTCGGTGCACACCAGCAGATCGACTTCGCCCTTCTTGAAGGAATCCAGCGCCTTCAGGCGTTCGTCCTGGCTCTTGTCGCCGTGCAGGGCGGTGGTTTTCAGGCCTTCGCGCTCGAGCGAACGGGCCAGACGCGCGCAGCCGAGTTTGCTGTTGACAAACACAAAGGCCTGCTTGAGGCCGCGGGCCTTGAGGATCTGGTGCAGCGCGCGGCGCTTGTCGTCGGCATTGACGGCGTAGAAATGCTGCTCCACCGTGGAAGCGGTGGCGTTGGAACGCGCCACCTCGATGGTCACCGGGTCCTGCAGGTAGCTCGAGGCCAGGCGCTTGATCTCGGGCGAGAAGGTGGCGGAAAACAGCAAGGTGATGCGCTGCTTGGGCAGATAGCTCAGGATGCGCTGCAGGTCGGGCAGGAAGCCGATGTCCAGCATGCGGTCGGCTTCGTCGAGCACCACGTATTCGACCTGGTTGAGCACGGTGTTTTTGGCTTCGATGTGGTCCAGCAGGCGGCCCGGCGTGGCGACCAGCACCTCAACGCCTTTTTTGAGCTCCAGCGTCTGCGGCTTCATGTCCATGCCGCCGAACACCACGGTACTGCGCAGGTTGGTGTACTTGGCATACAGCTCCACCTGCTGCGCCACCTGAACCGCCAGTTCACGCGTAGGCAGCAGCACCAGCGCGCGCACCGGGTGGCGGGCCGGCGAGGTGGAAGCGTTTTCGTGTTTCATCATGCGCTGCAGCAGGGGCAGTGCAAAAGCGGCGGTTTTACCGGTGCCGGTCTGCGCGGCGCCCATCACGTCCTTGCCCTGCAGCACAACTGGAATGGCCTGCTCCTGGATGGGGGTCATGGTTTCGTAGCCCATTTCGGCGACGGCGCGGGCCAGCGGTTCTGCCAGCGAAAGATTCGAGAAGGAGGATGTCATAAAAAAGCTCGGCGTGACTCTTGCGGTTGTGTGTAGCGGGTTGGCGCGCGGGCCGGATTCAGTGACCGGGGCGCGTTGGGTGCCAACAGCACAGCCATCGGCAAAAAGGTAACGCCGCAGACCGCCGGATTGCGATCACCGATCACAGGGCTTGTGCAGAGCTTCCTCAGCCCTCTATTGTCGCACTTTGGGCGAAATCGCCTGCCGGCGACCCTCCAAGCCCCCGGGGAGCAGCCGGTACCCTCAGACTCCTGGCTGCGGGACAAGCTGATTTGCTACCAATTTAATAGCTGCTTGCGCCCGTCCACAAAGGGCTGGAGCCCTGTTTTCTATAAATTCCGGGTGTTGAAGGTGTCGCAGGCCTTGACGTTGCCCTGCTGCAGGCCGGTGTTGAACCAGCGGGCGCGCTGGGCACTGGTGCCATGGGTGAAGCTTTCGGGCACCACCGCGCCACCGCGTGCGCCCTGGAACGCATCGTCGCCAATTTTGGCGGCGGCATTCATGGCTTCCTCGACATCGCCCTGTTCCAGGATGCTGCGCGCGCGTTGCGCGTGGTGTGCCCACAGGCCGGCAAAACAGTCGGCCTGCAACTCCAGCCGCACGCTCATGGCGTTGTATTCCGTCTTGCTGACGCGGCCGCGCATCTGGTCCATCTTGCCGGTGATGCCGAGCTGGTTCTGCACGTGGTGACCCACCTCGTGGGCAATGACATAGGCCTGGGCAAAGTCGCCGGGCGCGCCCAGTCTTTTCTGCAGGGTTTCATAAAAGCCAAGGTCAATATAGACACGCTGGTCGGCCGGGCAATAAAAAGGACCCATGGCCGCCTGGCCCTGGCCGCAGGCCGTGGCAGTGGCGCCGCGAAACAGCACCAGCCGGGGCTCCTGATAGGCAGCGCCCCCTTTGGAAAACACGTCCTTCCAGACATCCTCGGTGTCGGCCAGAACCGTCGATACAAATTTGGCCATGCGGTCGTCCGCCGGCGGGCGCTGTGCCGGCCCCTGCTGAACCTGAGCGGTCGGTGTGCCGCCGCTGAGCAGGCTCAGAATGGTCAGCGGATTGATGCCGAAAATCCAGCCACCCACGAGCGCCACGACAATCGTGCCAATGCCGATGCTGCGGCCGCCCAGCAGACCGCCTCCTCCACCGCTGCTGCGGCGGTCTTCCACGTTGTCCGACTCGCGGTTGCCTTCCCACTTCATGACTGGCTTTCGTTGGTGCTGGCGCCACCGGTGACGCCAGCCATGCAGAGTACTTTACCTGCGCTTTCCATGCAGAAACGGAACATTTCGCAGCTTGCGGCATCCCATTGAACATGAAGGCCCTTCTTTTCCGTGCGCGTGTTTTTCCCGTCCTGTTGTCAGCCGTCCTGCTGAGCGCCTGCGCAAGCCCGCTGGTCACGCAGGTCACCCACTTCAATCAATGGCCGGCGGACGCCGCCGGCAGCACTTTCAGCTTTATCAAGCCACCCGCCAGCCCCTGGGGGACGACCGGCGAGCTGGAACAGGCCACCTACGAACGCCATGCGCAGCTGGAGCTGGAAAAACAGGGCCTCCGGCTGGCCGCTGCCGGCCAGCGGGCCCGCATGCTGGCGGAGCTGAGCACGGTCAGCCAGGCGCAGCAAAGAAGTTACATGGAGCCTGTCTATCACGACCCGCTGTTTTTTCACCCGCCGCGCCGCAACGCCGCCGGCCAGTATTTCCCGGGCTTCTGGGGGCCAAGCCCTTTCGGCCCGACCTATGTGGGCGACCGGGTGGTGCCCTACACCGTGCAGTACAGCCAGCTCACGCTGCGCCTGCTGGATACCCAAAGCGGCCCGCCGGGACAGCCACGGTCGGTGTTCGAGGCGCGCGCCGTTTACGAGGGCGATGCAGCGCTGGCCGCCGTCGCCCCCTACCTGGTGCGCGCCGCGCTGGACGGTTTCCCGGGCCAGAACGGCCAGGTGAAAAACGTCCGCTTCGACCGGGAAACCGGTGCGCTGATCAAAAAATAAGCGGGCTGCTGCGGCCTTCCGGACTGGCGGCATGACCTGCTTCACAATGGCGCCATGCCAGGCTCCATCACTCCCCTCCCGCGCGTCCTGCTGACGGGCTTCGATGCATTTGGCGGCGACAGCCTGAACCCGAGCTGGCTGGCCGTGCGCCCGCTGCATGGCAGGCGCATCGCCAGCCACCAGGTGGTGGCGGCCCAGTTGCCGACGGTGTTTGAAGCCTCGCTGGCCGAGCTGGAACATCAGTTGCGCCTGCACAAGCCGGCATTGGTGATTTGCGTGGGGCAGGCCGGCGGGCGAAGCGCCATATCGCTGGAGCGTGTCGCCATCAATGTGAATGACGCCCGCATTGCCGACAATGCCGCCGCCCAACCCGTGGACACCCCCGTCATCGCCGGTGGACCCACGGCTTACTTCAGCACGCTGCCGATCAAGGCCATGCTGCAGGCGCTGCAAAGCGAAGGGCTGGCGGCCGAGGTTTCGCAGACGGCCGGCACCTTTGTCTGCAACCATGTTTTTTACGGCCTCATGCACCAGCTGGCCACCCGGCGCGGGTTCAAGCGCACGCGCGGCGGGTTCATGCATGTGCCTTACCTGCCCGAACAGGGCAGCCCCAGCATGACGCTGGACGAGCTGGTGCGCGGGCTGCGGGTGGCCATTCGCGCGGCCTTGACGACGCAGCGCGACATTGCCCAGGGCGCAGGAGCGATCAGTTGACCTGTTCTGGCGCGGGCTCGTCCCGCAGCAGCCGCCAGACCAGCCAGCTTCCGACCAGGGCATTGCTGACGGCAAAACCGGCAACGATCAGGGTGGCCCAGGTGTCCAGCACACGGTTGTGAACAATCCAGGCCAGGGCGGCTGACAGGGCATTGAGCGCCATGGCCATCCAGAACAGGGGGTTGCGGGGCTGGAACAGGCGGCTCAATTTCATGCGAGGAATGCTAACCGCTTCCTGCTTCCCATCTTGCCCAGCGTTCCTCCAGAGCTTTGCGAGCGACCGGTTCTTGCATCGCGTAGCGGCAGCGGGTTTAACGGACAGCGTTGAAAGTCGCAGGCATCAGACCCGTGGCACCAACCGGCGCCACGGCAGGACCACCGGCAAGCAGTGCGCCGCCATTTGCATTTCCAGCCACAGTGGCCCCGCTGCCGTCGTTGTAGGGGTCAGCCCTGGCCTGCCGCATGCAGGTATTGAGGGCCGTGCCCCGCAGGTTTTCCACGCAATACGCGATGGCGCTGTTCCGCGATGCCAGGAGGGATTCGCGCGCGTGGGCTTTTTGGACTTCGCCGCTGGCCACTGCGGCAATGGCGACGAGCAGGCTGACCACCAGCACCAGCCCCGCGCCGAAGTAAAGGTACTCGCGCGGTACGGTGTTGTAGCTTGGAAAATGGTGGGGCAAGTGGGCGGAAAACATGAACAGACTCCTCGTTACGTCTGTTTCGATGCTAGGTAGCCGCCGAGACTGTTTCCCGCTGTGCTTTGCTTGTCACTTTGTAGGATAAAACCGCTTCCCCCCGACTGAGGGTTCACCCGGGTCGGGGCGGCACAGTGCCCGTCCCGGCTGGCTTACCATCTGGTATGCCCGTTACATCTTCCCTGCTGAGCGCCGAACAGACAGCGAACCGCCTGCCCTATGCCGCCTTGACCGAAAACATCGCGCGGCTGTTGCGCGATCCTTCGGTGCAGGTGCCGCCAAGAATGGTTCTGCCCCTGGCTGGTGGAGGCAGCCTGTTTGCCATGCCCGCCGCAGACCACCAGGTGGCGGTGACCAAGCTGATCATCTTCACGCCCGCCAATGCGGGCACACCACGCGCGACCATCCAGGGCGATGTCGTGGTGTTTGACGTTGCCACCGGCGAACGCCGGCTGGTACTGGATGGCCCCACCGTCACGGCGCGACGCACGGCGGCGGTCTCCCTGCTGGCGGCGCAGCGGCTGGCTCCGTCTGCCGAGGGTCCGCTGCTGATCGTCGGCGCGGGCGTGCAGGGCAAAGCCCATCTCGAAGCATTTGCCGAAGGCCTGGGTATTCGCGAGGTCCTGATCGCCTCGCGCAGCGCGTCCAGCGCAGACGCGCTCGCGCAGCATGCCCGGTCGCTGGGCCTGAAGGCCAGCGTGGCACAGGACGCCAACGCCGCGCTCGCCGATTGCCCGCTGGCGGTGACCTGCACACCGGCCGGCGGCGCGGTGCTCGGCAACATGCCGCGCCAGGATGGATTCATCAGTGCCGTCGGGGCCTTCACGCCGCACATGACGGAGCTGGAACCCGGTCTCTGCCGCCACTTCGCGGAACACGGCGCGGTGTTCCTGGATACGGCTGACGCTCGCCACGAAGCCGGCGATCTGCTGCAGGCCGGCCTGGATGTGACCCGCTTCGCGACACTGGCCGATGTGATGACCCGGACGATTGAAAGACCGGCCGGGCCCGTGCTTTTCAAGAGCTGCGGCTGGGCCGGCTGGGACCTGGCAGCGGCCCGGACAGCCCTGGCGCGGTAAAAAAAGCGTCTGTCGTTCTGTCCACCCCTGTTGATCCACCGCAAGCGAGTCCGCTCTTGCCCTTTTTAGACTGAAGCCCATGAAACTTCAATTCCTCGGCGCCACCGATACCGTGACCGGGTCCAAATACCTGATCGAACACGACAAGGCCAGGGTGCTGGTCGATTGCGGCTTGTTCCAGGGCTACAAGCTGCTGCGCCTGCGCAACTGGGCACCGCCGCCGGTGAAGCCGTCCTCGATCGACGCGGTGATCCTGACCCACGCACACATCGACCACAGCGGCTACCTGCCCCTGCTGGCGCGCCAGGGTTTTCGCGGCAAGGTGTTCTGCACACCCGCCACCTACGACCTGTGCCGCATCCTGCTGCCCGACTCAGGCCACCTTCAGGAGGAAGAGGCCGAATACACCAACCGCCACAAACTGTCGAAACACAAGGAAGCCCTGCCGCTGTACACGCGCGAAGACGCCTTGCAATGCCTCAAGCTGTTTCAGCCCGTTCCTTATGACAAGGACTGGCAACCGGTTCCCGGCCTGCATGCCCGACTGACACCTTCGGGCCATATGGCCGGCTCGTCGTTTGTCAGGCTGGACGACGGATCACGTTCCATCCTGTTTTCCGGGGACATCGGCCGGCCCAACGACCTGGTGCTCAAGGCCCCCGTGCAGATGGATGGCGCCGACTACCTGGTGGTGGAATCCACCTATGGCGACCGCCCGCACAAGAACTCGGACCCATTGCTGGAACTGGGCAAGGTGATCAACCGCACCGCCGCGCGCGGTGGCGTGGTGGTGATCCCGGCCTTCGCCGTGGGCCGGGCCCAGAGCCTGCTGCACTGCATCCAGCTGCTCAAGGCGCAGGGCGTGATCCACGACATTCCGGTCTACCTCAACAGCCCCATGGCGGCCAGCGCCATGCAGGTTTACATGAAACACAAATCGGAACTGCGGCTCACAGCCGCCGAGTGCGATGCGCTGGCGCATGCCGCACACATCGTGCAAACGCCGGAAGAATCGCGGCTGCTCAATGCACGGCACGGCCCGATGGTGATCGTCGCTGCCAGCGGCATGGCCACGGGCGGTCGCGTGGTGCACCACCTCAAGGCCTTTGCGCCCGACAAACGCAACACCATTTTGTTTGCCGGTTTTCAGGCCGGCGGTACACGTGGGGCTGCGATCGCAGGGGGCGCACCGTCGGTGCGGATCTTCGGCGAGGACGTACCCATCCGGGCCGAGGTCGCCATGCTGGACGACCTGTCGGCCCATGCCGACGCCGCCGAAATTGTAGGCTGGCTCAAGGGATTCAAGGCACCGCCCAAACAGACCTTCATCACGCACGGCGAGCCCGCTGCTGCCGACGCGATGCGCCAGCACATCGAGCGCGAGCTGCGCTGGAACGTCCACATGCCCTTCTACCTCGAAACGGTCACGCTCCGCTAACGCCGCCTGGGCCGCAAGGTGGTCAGGCCAGGCCGCACCACTCGGCAAAACGGTGGAAGGCATCCGCCCAGAGCGCCCAGGCAGCCGCGAGGATCAGCAAGCCACCGGCCGCGCGTGTCCCCCAGTCCTGCTTGAGCTTGTTGCCGCGGCCCTGCAGCTTGTCGTACAGCAGCGGCACCAGCATCAGCGACACGCTGCTGCCCGTCGCGAACAAGGCCATGGACAACGCGCCTTCCAGCGGCCCGCCGCTGAGGGAAGCCACCAACAAGGCGGAATACAGCAAACCGCAGGGCATGAAAGCCCATAACGCGCCGGTGACAAAAACGCCGCCGCGTGCCGTGGCCAGCGGCCGGATGTGCGACCAGACCGAGCGGCCGGCCTCGCTGACCCAGGCCGGCTGACGAGCCTGCGCCAGCAGCATCAGCCCCCAGAGCAGAACCACCAGGTGAAACAGCGTCCACACCGGACGCAGTGCCGCGGTATTCGCGGTGAGCCAGGCCAGGCTTTGCACCGCCGCGGCCGCTGCGGCGCCGGCCAGCGAATACCCCACCAGGCGCCCGGCCTGGAAGCTCCACAGTGAGCGATGCGACGAGCCTGCGCCCTGACGCGGGCCCAGACGTGAAATGCCGGCACAGGCTGCACCGCACATGGCCGCACAATGCGGGCCGCCGGCCAGCCCCATCAGCAGGGCCGTCATGGCCAGTGTGGTGGACATGGCGGAACCTCTCAGATGATGCGCGAGAACCTCGCGCGGTTGCGGTCAGCCTGCAGGTAGCGGTCAAACACCATGGCCACGGCGCGTACGAAGAACCAGCCCTGCGCCGTCACCTGGATGCCGGATTCGTCCAGCAGGACCAGCCCCGCATCGGCCAGACCGCGCAGCTGTTCCAGCTCGGCCGCGAAATAACTGCGGAAGTCCAGCAGCCAGGCCAGCTCGATGGACTCGAAGAGCACCTGGCCCTGGCACATGAGCGCCATGATCACCGCCCGGCGCGCCAGGTCATCACGGTTGAGCGCCAGCCCCCGCACCACCGGCAGGCGGCCCTGGTCGAGATGGTCGCAGTACTCTTCCATCGTCTTGGCGTTCTGGCTGTAGGTCGCGCCTATGCGGCCAATGGCCGAAACACCCAGGCCGATGAGATCGCAGTCAGGCTGGGTGCTGTACCCCTGGAAGTTCCGATGCAGCCGGCCCTGGCGCTTGGCCACAGCCAGCGCATCGTTGGGTAGCGCAAAGTGGTCCATGCCGATGTAGACGTAGCCCGCGGCCATGAAAGCAGCGAGCGACTGCGACAGCATGGCGACCTTGGCCGCAGCGCCAGGCAGGTCGGCTGTGACGATGCGCCGCTGCGGCTTGAAGCGCTCTGGCAGATGAGCATAAGCGTACAGTGCAATGCGGTCGGGCTTGAGCTGCACCACCTGGGCCAGTGTGCGTGCAAAGGATTCGGGGGTCTGGCGCGGCAGGCCATAAATCAGGTCGACATTGATGGAATCGAAACCCACCTCGCGCGACTGGGCCATCAGCTCGCTGACCTGCTCGAAAGGCTGGACGCGGTGCACGGCTTTCTGGACATCGGGGTCAAAATCCTGCACACCGAAACTCAGGCGGTTGAAGCCGAGGTCTGCCAGGTTGCGCAGGCGCGTGGCATCCACGGTGCGCGGGTCGATTTCGATGGAATATTCGCCGCCGGGTACCAGCGTGAAGCTGCGTCGCAGCATGTCCATGAGCTCCTTGAGCTCGTCGTCGGACAGGAAAGTGGGTGTGCCGCCGCCCAGGTGCAGCTGCGTGACTGTCTGGCCGCGGCCGAGCTGGTCTGTATGCAGGTCTATCTCGCGCCCCAGGTAGCGCAGGTAGCTGGTTGCACGGTTGTGGTGCTTGGTGATGATCTTGTTGCAGGCGCAGTAGTAACACAGCGATTCACAGAACGGGATGTGCACATACAGCGACAACGGCAAGGCTAGAACGGACGGGCCGGCGCGCCGCTGCGCCAAGGCCTGGCCATAGTCGGCTGCAGTGAAGGCTTCGACAAAGCGGTCAGCCGTTGGATAGGACGTATACCGCGGCCCCGGAATATCAAATCGTTGCAGCAGGTCGGGCAATACAGTGGTCATTGCAGGTTTCTCGTGGTAATAGCCAAACTGTGCCGTGTCCAGCCCTGTCAGCTTTTGATCTGGATCAAACGCGCCGGGGCGGTGGGCCGGACAATTTGACAAAGATCATCAAAGGCATAGTCATGAAGGAAATCCCTGTGCACACAACGGCCGCAGACCTGTTAACCGCTTCGACTTCACAGCCCATGGACGGAAAAACAATCAAAGTCGCCTGCTCCAACTGCAACCTGCGCGAGCTGTGCATGCCTGTCGGCCTGAGCCCGCAGGAACTCGCCCGCATTGACAATGTGGTGGCCACCCGCCGCAAGGTCAAGCGCGGTGCCACGCTGTTTCGCAACGGCGAAATCTTCGAGTCCCTGTTTGCCATCCGCACCGGTTTCTTCAAGACCTGCATCATGTCAGGCGACGGCCGGGACCAGGTCACCGGCTTCCAGATGGCGGGCGAGATCATCGGGCTGGACGGCATCGTCAGCGACCGCCACACCTGTGATGCCGTTGCTCTGGAAGATGCCGAGGTCTGCGTCATGCCTTTCAACCGCATCGGAGAACTGGCACGCGAAATCAATGCGCTGCAGCACCATGTGCACCGCATCATGAGCCGCGAGATCGTGCGCGAACACGGCGTGATGCTGCTTCTGGGCAGCATGCGGGCCGAGGAACGTGTGGCCGCCTTCCTGCTGAACCTGGCGCAACGGTTGCACGCGCGCGGCTTTTCCGGGTCGGAGCTGGTGCTGCGCATGACACGCGAGGAAATCGGCAGCTACCTCGGCATGAAACTCGAAACCGTGAGTCGCACTTTTTCGAAATTTGCCGAAGACGGCGTCATTGAGGTCCGCCAGCGCCATGTGCGGATACTGGACATCTCCGCACTGCAGTCCATCGTCAACCAGCAGGGCTGCAACTAGTTCACCAGGGTTTTGCCGGCAGCGGCATCGCTGCCGCGCACCACCAGGACCGGCCCCGGCGCGTGACGGACGATCTGTTCAGCGTCGCTGCCCATCAGCGCACGGCCTATCCCGCGCCGGCCGTGGGAGCCGACCACGACCAGGTCGGCTTTCACGCTGGCGGCCTGTTCCACCACATGCTCCCAGAGCCGGCCCGGCCCACCCACGATCAGCACGCTGTCGGTCTCCACCCCTTTGTCTTCCGCCTTTTTACGGGCGTGCGCGAGAAGTTTCTCACCGGCCCCCTGCATCAGCGGAACAATGTCGTTGAGGTAGTTCATCGCCGGCTCGAAGCCGTTGACGTAGCTGAGTTCGTCCACCACATGAAGCAGCCGCAGCCGGGCACCCGTCAGTTGGGCCAGGCGGATGGCTTCATCAAGCGCCTTGTCCGACGTCGGGCTGCCATCGATAGGCATGAGGATCTGGTGGTAAGTGGACATTTTTTTCTCCAAAGTCAAAAAGAAATTCAGCGCAGCACAAAACGCATCGCCACGGTCTCCTGAGAGGTCCCGGCGGTAACGTCAAACCCCAGCTGTCGCGCCAGGGCCGCCATCCCCGCGTTTTCGGGCAGGCACTGCCCCACGACCTCGGACGTGCCGTGCTCACGCAGGTAGCGGAGCAGTTTGTCCATCAGCAACCGTCCCAGGCCGCGGCCTTGCCAGTCCGTCGCCACCTGGATCGCAAATTCCGCCGTCAGGTTGTCAGGGTCACACACGGCCCGCGCTTCGGCCACCATCACCGGCTCGCCGCCTGCCTGCGGCGCAATGGCCACAAAGGTCATTTCGCGGTCGTAGTCGATCTGGCTGTAACGTGCGAGTTCGGAGTGCGGCACCTCCCGGCGCGCCATGAAAAACCGCAGCCGCATGTCGGCGGGTGACGCGCCGGCATAAAAAGCCATCAGGCGCTGGCCATCTTCCGGACGGATGGGCCGCAGCAGCACGTCCTGGCTCTTGACCTGCACATGCTCTTCCAGCGCCAATGGATAGGGTCGAATGGCCAGCCGACTGGGCTCGCCCGCCACCACCGGACGCAACCTGACCCGGGAATCAAGCGCCAGCACGCCGTGTTCATCGACCAGCAAGGGGTTGATGTCGAGTTCGGCCAGCCAGGCCAGATCACAGGCCATCTGCGAAACTTTCAACAGCGTGGCCAGCAATGCCGGCTCATCGGCGGGCGCACGCCCCCTGTAACCGCCCAGCAGGGGCGCCAGCCGGCTGCTGGCCACCATGTCACCTGCCAGCCGGGCATTGAGCGGGGGCAGCGCCACGGCATGGTTTTTGTGCAGCTCGACGGCAACACCCCCTTGACCCAGCAGCATGACCGGGCCGAACACGGGGTCGGAGGTTATGCCGACAATCAGTTCATGGGCGCCCGGACGGTGCGCCATGGCTTGCACGGTGAAACCGTGTATTCGGGCCTGCGGCAACAGCCGCAACACCTGCTGCTGCATTTTTCCGGCTGCAAGCCGCAACGCCTGCTCCGAGGCCAGGTCAAGTGCCACGCCACCGACATCGGACTTGTGGATGATCTCGGGCGAGATGATTTTCAGGGCCACGGGATAACCGATGCGACCCGCGGCAGCCACGGCCTCCTCGACATCACGGGTCCTGACGGTTTCAACCGTGGGAATGCCATAGGCCCGCAGCAGCGCCTGGGCCTGCGCATCACCAAGCCATTCGCGGCCATCGCGCAGCGCTTCGTCCAGCAATGATCGGGCAAGCTCGCGATCCGGCGTGAAGTCCTCCAGCGCAGCGGTGGGCAACTGCTGCAGCGCCTGCTGGTTGCGTGCATAGGTGGCCAGCTGCAGCCACGCGGCAGCGGCACGTTCCGGCGTGCTGTAGCTGGCAATACCGGCCGCTGCCGTGCTCTGCCTTGCAGCCGCCACCACCACGCCACCGAGCCAGCAGGTGAGCACCGGCTTGGCCGATGCCTGGATCAGCGGCAGGCAGGCTGCGGCTATGTCACCGGCGGGAACAATCGCCGTGGGCGCATGGATAAACAGCACACCATCGATTTCCGGCGCCGCCAGCAGAACCTTGAGCGCATCTGCATAGCGGTTCACCGGCGCGTCGCCGATGATGTCGACCGGGTTGCCATGCGACCAGGTGACCGGCAGGCACTGGTTGAGCGCGTGCAAGGTGTCCTCGCCGGGCACCGCCAGTGTTCCACCGCCCAGGGCCAGCGCATCCGCAGCAAGCACACCGGCACCACCGCCATTGGTCAGGACCGCCAGACGCTCACCGTGCCAGCGCCTGACATGGGTCAGGGTCTCGGCCGCATCGAACAGGGACTCCAGCGTATCCACACGCAGCATGCCGGCGCGGCGAACTGCGGCGTCGAACACCGCGTCCGAACCGGCCAGTGCACCGGTGTGCGAGGCGGCGGCCCGGGCCCCGTCAGGCGCGCGGCCCGCCTTCACGACAATCACCGGCTTGTTACGCGCGGCGGCCCGGGCCGCTGACATGAACTTGCGCGCCGACTTCACCGATTCCATGTACATGAGGATGGCCCGGGTGCCGGGATCGCTGGCCAGGTAGTCAATGACATCGCCGAAATCCACATCTGCGCTGTCACCCAGCGAGATGAAATGCGAAAACCCGATGCCGCGACTGTTGGCCCAGTCGAGCATGGCGGTCGCCAGCGCGCCCGATTGCGTCACAAAAGCCAGCTTGCCGGGCAAGGCGTTGCCGGGCGCAAAACTGGCATTGAGCCCGATACCGGGCACCAGCGCCCCGATGCAGTTGGGCCCGAGGATGCGCAACAGGTACGGCCGCGCTGCATCCAGCATGGCCTGTTCGAGTGAGCGGCCATCCGCGCTGGTTGCCTGTTTGAGCCCGGCCGACATCACGATGGCGGCGCGTGTGCCCTTGCGCCCCAGCGCGGCGATGAGGCCAGGCACGGTTTCCGCCGGCGTGCAGATCACGGCCAGGTCCGGCACCTGCGGCAGCGACTCGACATCGCGCCAGGCCGGCGCACCGCCGACGCTGCTATGCCGTCGGTTGACCGGCCAGACCCGCCCCTGGAACCCGTCGGCGCGGAGGTTGCGCAGCACCACGGAGCCCAGGCTTGCCTCCCGGTCGGAGGCGCCGATCAGGGCCACCGATGCAGGCTGGAACAGGGCTTCGAGATTGCGTACGCTCATGGGTATCCTTCAAACGCGGTGGGCGGGGGTCATGCCCGATGCAGGCAGATTAACGCCCGCACAGTCCCCTCACTTGCTCCAGATCAAAGACCCCGGCCGGTGCTGGACTCCAAAATGAACAGTCAGCAACAAGGTCTCCCATGGAAACATACGACAGCACCCTGATGCAGCGCTTCTGCCAGCTCCTGGCGCAGCGCGAAGCTGATCTGCGGTCCATGCTGCAAACCAGCGGTGACCTGCCGGACCCGGCGGGCGACACCGGATCACATGGGGTCATGGATTTCAAGGATGTCGCCATGGAACAGGCACTCGCCACAGTCGATGAAGCCAAGGCTGGGCACGCGATTCTTGAACTGGAGGAGGTGCTGGCAGCACGCCGCCGGCTGGCCGACCAAAGCTTCGGTTATTGCCTGGATTGCGGCGAAGCCATTGATCTGCGCCGACTCACGGCCTTGCCCGCGGCAGCGCTGTGCACCACATGCCAGGCCATCCACGAGCATGAACGGACAATGGCCATGCGGCGCTGAACCCGGACCGCATACGCCATAGACCCTAACCGAAAGGAATTCCCATGAGTGCAAAAACATCCCGCAATGCCGCACCGCGCAAACCCAAGGACACGGGCAATGGCGCAGTTCCCGGTAACTTTCTGGCCGATCTCGGCCGCCAGCAGCTGGCCGCCGCCACTGATGCTGCTTGCGCCATGTTCCGCGGCAGCGAAGCCATGCGCGCCATCCAGCAGCAGGTCGCGCACGAGGCATCCCTGCGGCATCAGGCCGCAGCGCAAAAGCTGCACGGCAGCTGCGCGCCGGCCGACCTGCTGACCATCCAGTCGGACCTGCTGCGTTTTGACCTGCAAGGCGCCACCCAATACTGGCAGCAGCTCGTGACTGCGGCACTGCAGTCCCAGATCGAGATGATGGCCAGCGCAAGCCACCTGCTCACCGACGAACAAAACGGAGGCTGGAAATCGGCCCTGGAAAATTTCCAGGCAGTGATGGCTTCCGGCAACAGGTTTTTTGCGGGCATGCCGGAAGCTCCCGCCGGGCAACCCCACGCCTGAAACGGTTTCCCGCCCGCGTTCATGCGCCACAGCATGGACAGGGCGCCTCAAGTCTGGTGAACGTAACTCCCGGGTGCATCCCCCAGGCGGCCGGCCAGGGGAAGGCCTGCGGCGCCGGGCTCAGCCTTAATCTGGCGCGTGGATTGTTTTCGCAGCCAGGCATGCCAGCAGGGCCACCATGACCCGGCCACCGGCGGCGTGTCTTCCAGCCAGACCATCGGATCAGCCGGCGCCCGGCCTTCCGCGTGGGTCGCGAAGCGGTAACTGGCCTGGGGATGGGCTGCGGCGCCAGACGGTGGATTGACGATGCCGACATTGTGGCCACCCGACGTCAACGCAAAACTCACCGGCGCGCGTGTCTGGCGATGGATCTTGTAAACCGAGGTCCAGGGCGAGACATGGTCCCGTTCGGTTGCCACCACAAACAGTGGCACCTTGATGTCGGCGAGGGCAACGGCGCGTCCATTCACCAGGTAACGCCCCTCGGCCAGGTCGTTGTGCAGATACAGCCGGCGCAGGTACTCGCTGTGCATGCGCGCGGGCATGCGCGTGGCATCGGCATTCCAGGCGCGCAAGGCCGTCATCGGTGTCTGTGCGCCCATCAGGTATTCATGCACAAGCTTGGACCACACGAGGTCCTTGGAGTTGATCAGGGCAAAGGCGCCGGCCATCTGCCGTCCATCAAGGTAGCCGCGCTCGGCCATCAGGTCTTCCAGAAAGGAAATCTGGCTCTCGTCGATGAACAAGCCCAACTCGCCGGGTTCGTGGAAATCAGTCTGGGCGGCCAGCAATGACACGGTTTTCAGAGGGTTGTGCGGTCTGGCACCCAGGGCTGCCGCCGCCATGGCCAACAGCGTGCCGCCCAAGCAATAACCCGCGGCATGTATGCCGACGCCGGGACGCAACTCAGTCACCGCCTTCAACGCGGCCATGACCCCGAGCTCCAGGTAGTCGTCGAGCCCCAGGTCGCGGTCCTGGCTGTCCGGGTTTTTCCAGGACACCATGAAGACACTGTGGCCCTGCCCCACCAGATACCGCACCAGCGAATCGTCCCGCGTCAGATCCAGAATGTAATATTTCATGATCCATGAGGGCACGATCAGCACCGGTTCGGCATCCACCCTGGCGGTGGCCGGCGCGTACCGGATCAGCTCGATCAGGCGGTTGCGAAAGACCACCTTGCCCGGTGTCAGGGCCACGCCTTCTCCCGGAAGAAAAGCACCCACACCACGCGGCTTGCCTTCGGTCAGCACAGCCAGTGCATCATGCGACCAGTTGGCCACACCGTTGGCCAGGTTGGCGCCGCCCGTCGCCAGGGTTTCCTTGAGAACCTGAGGGTTGGTCATCAGGAAGTTCGAAGGCGACCACATGTCCAGCCATTGGCGGGTCGTGAATGCCGCAACCTCTTCATGGTGCCGCGACACACCGCGCACGCCGCTCATGGCTTCGGTCCACCACTGGTCCTGCAGCAAAAAGGCCTGTGCCATCGCGCTGAACGGCAGCGTATGCCAGTCATGGGGCGAAAACCGTTTGTCCTGCGGCGCCGGCTCCACGCACCGGGCGCAGTCGCCCTGCCATGCCTGGGGCGCGTACTGCGTCCACAACAAAGCCTTGCGCATCGCGCTTGCCAGCAAATCGGCCTGCCGGGATGGTGAGACCATCAGGTGGGAAAACCAGTCGGCATAAGCCATGGCCACAGCCGCCGGCGAAATACCATGTGTGAACCTGGCCAGCCCGAGCTTGAGCGGCAAGTCCATGGGCGCCGGTATGTGCCCGCCCGGGCGGGGATCGGAAAGTGCCATTGAAAAACCTGTCAGTTGCAACTGACTGCAAGTCAGTCAAAAGCGTCATCCTGCTGCAGGTGCATCGCCACGCATTTGCGCAAGGTCAAGCAAGGTCCTCAATCCAGGGGAAACGCCCTTGCCAGCCGGCGTGCAGCCGCCAAACGCCGGTGCGCACAGTCTGTTGCGGCTTGTTGCGCGTGGCAACAGACGTCCAGAAAATGAGACATGCCAACTCATGCGCCATGTGCAAGGGTTGCAAGGTGGACTTGAGCCATGTCAATGCACAGCAGGCAAAGATTGCTAAATTGGCTTCATTCGCTGGCGGAGCGTGAAGCGGCCGTCGGCGCGGCGTTCCCGGTGCGCGGCGTCCCGCGCGTTGGGAAAAAATCGAGGTCGGTGCCTGACCGGGAAGGCACATTTTTCATCATTCAAGGAGAGTTCATCATGAGCAACCTTCGTGTTCTGGATCCTGCATTCAGCGACTCCTTCGAGTCGACATTGCGCCGCTTTTTTTCTCCCGCAACCTTCGAGACTGAAAATCCACCGCTGAAAATGCGTATCGATGTTTCGGAAAAGGACAACGCCTACCTGGTGAAGGCCGACATCCCCGGCGTCAAGAAGGAAGACATCAATGTGCGCATCGACGGCAATGTGGTGCAGATCGACGCTCAAGTCAATCGCGAAAAGGAGACCAAGGGCAACGATGACAAGGTCCTGCGTAGCGAGCGCTATTGGGGCAATGTCTCGCGTACCTTCAGCCTGGCCCAGGATGTGGACGACAGCAAGGTCCAGGCCAAATACGCCGACGGTGTTTTGAGCCTGGAGCTGCCGAAGAAAGCTTCGACAGCGAACAAAAAGATCACGGTTCAGTAGGCCCTGAAAGCATGACCACGGCGCAGCAGCCGGACACCCCGGTTCTGCGCATCCGGTCGCTGTCCAAGACCTATGGCAGCGGAGAAACTGCCGTGCATGCCTTGCGCGACGTGGATCTCGAGGTACGTGCCGGCGAGTTCATGGTGTTGCTGGGCGCCTCGGGCAGCGGCAAGTCCACATTGCTGAACATCCTGGGCGGACTGGACCGACCGAGTACCGGGGAGGTGGCCTTTCTCGACCACCGCCTGACCGATGCGTCCGATGAGGAGTTGACGCGTTACCGGCGCGAACACGTCGGCTTCGTGTTCCAGTTCTACAACCTCATTCCCAGCCTGACCGTGCGCGAGAACGTGGCGCTGGTCACCGACATTGCCAGCAGCCCCATGCCGGTGGACGAAGCGCTGGCGCTGGTGGCGTTGACGCCGCGGCAGGACCACTTCCCTTCCCAGCTGTCCGGCGGCGAGCAGCAGCGCGTGGCGATTGCGCGGGCCATCGTCAAGCGCCCGCAGCTGCTGCTGTGCGACGAGCCGACCGGCGCGCTGGACTATGCCACCGGCAAGCTGGTGCTCGAAGTCATCGCCCGCATCAACCAGGAACTGGGCACCACGGCCATTGTCATCACGCACAACGCCGCCATCGCCGGCATGGCCGACCGCGTCATCCGCCTGGCGGATGGGCGCGTCGCCAGCATTGAGGTTCCGCCGCGGCGCCTCACGCCCGCAGAATTGTCATGGTGAAACCGTGAAAGCGCTGGATCGGAAGTTGCTGAGGGACCTGCGGCTGCTGTGGAGCCAGGGCCTGACCATCGCGCTGGTGGTGGCCAGCGGCATAGGTGGCTTCATCACCAGCCTGAGTGCGGTGGACTCGCTGGATCTGGCACGCGAGCGTTTTTATGCCGAGGCCCATTTCGCCGATGTGTTCGCCACGGTCAAACGCGCCCCGAACGCCCTGGTCGAGACACTGCGGCAGGTGCCCGGCGTGGCCGATGTGCAGGCCACGATCGAGCAGGTGGTCCGCATCGGACTTCCGGGTGTGAGCGACCCCATCCTCGGCCAGCTGATTGGTGTGGATCGCAAACAGCTGCCGCGCATGAACCAGGTGAGCGTCTCGCGCGGCCGGGCACTCGACAACGCAGCGCTCTCCGCCGGCGCACGCAGCGACGGCCGGATCGAGGCGCTGGTTTCGGCCGGTTTTGCGACATCCCGAGGCGTCAAACCAGGCGACATCTTCACCGCCCTGATCAACGGGAAACAGCGCACGCTGCTGATCGCAGGCATTGCGCTGTCGCCCGAATATATTTTTGCCGGTCTGGGCGGCAGCCCCGACCAGCGCAGCTTCGGTGTGTTCTGGATCGACCGCGACACCCTGGCCGCGGCTTATGACATGCAGGGCGCCTTTAACCGCGTCAGTGTCAAGCTCGCGCCGGGGGCGTCGCAGCGCGACGTGATGGCCCGCATGAGCCGGCTGCTGGCACGCTACGGCGCAGGGGAAGCCTATGGCCGCGAAGACCAGACATCACACGCCATGCTGGACGCCGAAATCAAGGAGCAGCAGGTGCTGGGCACGGTGCTGCCTTCCATCTTTCTTGGCGTGGCGGCCTTTCTTCTGCATGTGGTGGTCTCGCGGCTGGTGTCCACACAGCGGGAACAGATCGCCGCCCTGAAGGCGCTGGGTTATGCCAATCGCAGCATAGGCGTGCACTACCTCAAGCTGGTGCTGGTGATCGTCATCCTGGGGCTCATGCTGGGCATCTGGCTCGGCGACTGGCTGGGTGCCGCCTTCACGCGGCTGTACGCCGACTTCTTCTACTTTCCGACCTTCGAACATTACCTTGCACCGTGGCTGCTGGTGGTAGGCGCGGGCCTGACGCTGGCAACGGCTGTCATAGGCACGCTCAGCGCCATCGGCGCCACCGTGCGACTGGCACCGGCCGAGGCCATGCGCCCGCCCGCACCCGGGCACTTCCGGCGCACACTGCTGGAGCGCCTGGGCGTCAAAGGGGTCAAGCCGGCCCTGCAGATGATCCTGCGCAACATGGAGCGCCGGCCGCTGCGCACCGGACTGTCCATTGCCGGTGTGGCCGCGGCCGTGGCCATCGTGGTGATGGGCAATTTCATACGCGATGCGATCGACCACATTGTGGACACCCAGTTCACCCTGGCCATGCGCAGCGACGTGATCCTGTGGATGAGCGAGCCCATCGGCAACGAGGCTCGCCATGAGGTGGCACGCATGCCCGGGGTCATTGCGGTGGAAGCGACCCGCATCGTCCCCGTGCGTTTCGTCAACGGCCCGGTCAGTGAGCGCGGCCTCATCCAGGGCTATGCAGAAAACCCCGAGCTGCGGCGCATTGTCGACATCCAGGGCCAGGTCGTGCCCCTGCCGGATGGCGGTCTGGTGATGACCGACCGCCTGGCCAGCAAGCTGGGCCTGCGCGTGGGCGATACGGTGCGTACCGAGGTGCTCGAAGGACGCCGCGAGACGCTGCAGCTGACACTGGCAGCCACCGCACAGGAAATGATGGGGCTGAACGCCTACATGGAACGGCGCGCGCTGAACCGGCTGATGCACGAAGACGACGTGGCCTCGCAGTATGCGGTGGCACTGCAGCGCGGCAGCGAACCCGCCTTCCTGGCCGCCAGCCAGGGCCTGCCGCGTGTGGCGGGCACCTTCAGCAAGGCCAACCTGCTACGCAACATGCAGGAAGTCAGTGCCCGCAATGTCCGCCTCATGAGCCTGGTCCTTACCGTTTTTGCCAGCGTGATTGCCGTCGGTGTGGTCTACAACAACGCACGTATCGCGCTGTCGGAGCGCACCTGGGAGCTGGCCAGCCTACGGGTGCTGGGGTTCACGCGCGCCGAAGTCTCGGTCTTGCTGCTCGGCGAACTGGCCATCAGCATCGCCATTGCGTTGCCACTGGGCATGCTGATGGGCTGGGGCCTGGTGCATCTTGTGGCGGAACTGCTCAAGTCCGACCAGTTTCATTTTCCGGTCGTTATCCAGCCGCGTACCTATGCCTGGGCAGCCATCTGTGTGGTCGCCGCCGGCGTGGCCAGCGCCCTCGTGGTGCGGCGGCGGATTGACCGGCTGGACATGGTGGCTGCGCTCAAGACACGGGAATAAGTGAACAAGGAAACAGGAAAACGGGAATGGCTGTGCTGAAACTGAAAAAAACAACCTGGCTCTGGATCGCGGCGGGAGCCGCGGTGCTCGCGGCGCTGGCCTGGGCCTTTTCGCCACGGCCCGTCGAAGTCGAAATCGCGGTGGTCAAACAGGGCCACTTCGAGCAGTCCATCGAGGAGGACGGGCGTACACGGCTGAAGGACCGCTACACCGTCTCGGCACCGGTGGCCGCACGCGTGGCGCGCATTGTGCTGCGCGAGGGCGACAGCGTGGCCGCCGGCGATGTTGTGGCCGTGCTGACGCCGGTCATGTCGTCCATGGTCGATGAACGCAGTGCGCGCGAAGCGGCGGCACGATTGAAAGCAGCCTCAGCCAGCGTGGAGCGCACCACGGCCAGGCTGGCTCGCGCCAGAATTTCCCTGCAGGAAGCTCAACTGGAAAAAGATCGGACGGAAAAACTGGCCGGCGAGGGCTTTCTGTCAGCGTCGCGGCTCGATGCGGTCCGCTTGGCCCTGGCGGGCGCTCGCCGTGAGCTGGAGGTCGCAACGGCGGAACGCGAAATGACGGTCCAGGAAAAGGCCCAGGCAGCCGCCGTTTTGCAACCCGCCACCGCCGGCGGCAACAGCATGCGGCCACTGAGCGTGCGTTCTCCGGTCAACGGAGTGGTGCTGCGTGTGCCGCAAACCAGCGAAGCCACCATCGCCGCAGGAGCCGCGCTGCTGGATATCGGCGACCCGAACCGGATGGAAGTAATCAGCGAACTGCTGACCACCGATGCCGTGCAGGCCAAGCCCGGGCGCCGCGTGGTGATTGAACGCTGGGGCGGACCGCCCGTCGAAGGCCTGGTGCGCCGGGTGGAGCCGGCCGCTTTCACCAAGGTTTCCGCGCTGGGCATCGAAGAACAGCGCGTCAACGTACTGATCGACGTCAGCAACCCGCCCGAGGCATGGCGCAGCATGGGCGACGGCTTCCGGGTATCGGTGCGGATTGTCACGGCCAGTGTCGAGCAGGCCGTACTCGCACCACTGGGTGCGCTGTTTCCTCACGGCCAGGGCATGGCGGTCTACCGGCTGGACGGTCACCATGCCCGGCTGCAGCCGGTCGAGGTAGGTGCCCGCAACAACAACGAGGCCTGGCTGCGCAGCGGCCTGACTGAGGGGCAGACCGTGATTGTTTACCCGCCCGCCACCATCCGCGACGGCAGCAAGGTTCGCGTACGCACGCCCTGACACCGTGTTGCCACGGACCCATACCTCTCGGGCGGATTTGCCCGCGGCATGCACGGAATCACGGCATATGCGCCAGCGCAGGACTCCGGCGGTCGGCAGCGGCAACCAGGAGTCAGCCGGCCAAGGGCGACCAGCTGGCCGGACGCACCGGGCTGGACGGCTCGCTGGCTACCTGCAAGGCCTGGCCGAAGGCTTCGAGCCGGCCGGCATAACTGCCGTCATCGACCTCACGCGTGGTGAACGCGGTCGCCAGCAAGGGCGCACGGCCCAGCAGGTGCCCGATTTCGGCCACGGCATTCGGTGCACCGCTGCCGCCCATGACCGACACCACCCCGATCTGCTGCAAGTCATTGCGCCGGTCGGCCACGAAACTGCGCATCGGCGAGGCCAGGCGATAAGCCCAGATCGGAGAGACCAGCACCACCGTCCCGAAATCCCTGGGATCGGGCCCCTGATAACGGATGCCCGGCTGGCGCCGAAGCAGGGAGTCGACCACACAGCGCAGCGTACCGGACGCGCCGGAACGGGGCTGCTCCTCCACAATTTCGCCCGATGTCCAGCCGAGCTGACTGCACAGCAACTGCACCAGGCGACGTGACGTGCCGGTGTAGGAATAAAAGACGACAAGGATTCTGTCCATCGGTCTCTCCTTTAGGGTGGTAGGGGAAACTATAGGCAGCAGCGGGGCATGCCCATTGAGATGCATCAAGTCGCTGCGAGATGGGGCCGGGAAGCGCCCGGGGCTCGGGGACCCGGTTGCGGCTTGACAGACATCAAGCCCGGCGCCACGGTAGCGGCTTAACCTGAACACACGATGCCAACT
Source organism: Polaromonas sp. (assembly GCF_049790275.1). GTDB lineage: Bacteria > Pseudomonadota > Gammaproteobacteria > Burkholderiales > Burkholderiaceae_C > Polaromonas. The sequence continues at coordinate 9,474 of NZ_JBAQYR010000138.1, read as the reverse complement.
CCTGATGCTGCCCTGAGCTCCGCCCGGGCGCTGGTCAATACACTGGCCGGCGCCCTGCACGCGGAACTGATCGAAACCCACATTTCATGGGTGCTGCTGGCTGCAGACACGGCGTACAAGATCAAGAAACCCGTGCACCTGCCCTTCGTCGACTACAGCACCCTGCAGGCCCGGCGTCATTTCTGCGAGGAAGAAGTCAGGCTCAACCAGCGGCTGGCGCCCACGCTGTACCTGGGCGTCACACGCATCACCGGCACACCTGCCGCGCCCGAACCCGACGGCGCCGGACCTGTGCTTGAGTACGCGGTACGCATGCGCCGTTTTCCCCCGGGCGCGCTGTTCAGCGAAAGAATCGCCACCGGTGTTCTGGACAACCGGGACGTGGATCAACTGGCCGCGCTGCTGGCCGACTTCCATGAAAACGCGCCGCGCGCGGCTGCTGCGGATGGCTTTTCCAGCGCCGACCAGCGCCGCCGCATCGCGCTGGCGGCACTTGAAGGCACACGGCCCTTGGCTAGCGATGCCGCGCTGTCCGCCTTGCAAACCTGGCTGGCGACCGAAGCCGCCGCGCTGATGCCGCTGTGGACCTCCCGCCAGGCCGACGGGCATGTGCGCGAATGCCATGGCGACCTGCACCTGGCCAACGTGGTGCGTCTTGATGAGCATGTCGCCGCCTTCGATTGCATCGAGTTCGACCCGGCGCTGCGCTGGATCGACATGCTTGACGATGCGGCCTTTGTGGTGATGGACCTTGCTGCCCACCAGCGGCAGGACTTGTGTTTTCGCTTCCTCAATGCCTGGCTGGACCGCACCGGCGACCATGCCGCCCTGCCGGCACTGCGGTTTTCCGTCGTTTACCGCGCGCTGGTCCGGGCACAGGTGGAGCACCTGCGTAGCGCCGCAAGCGAAGCGGCCCACCGCTATCTGGCGACAGCGCTGGTCTGGGCGCAGCCGGGCAAGGCCTGGTTGTCCATCATGCACGGCCTGCCCGGGTCGGGCAAAACCCATGTTTCCCAGCGCCTTCTCGAGCAGGAAGGTGCGATCCGCCTGCGCTCGGACGTGGAGCGAAAACGCCTGTATGGCCTGGGCATGCTGGAGGATTCGCGTGCCAAAGGGCTGGACCTGTACAGCGCCGACACCACCGCGCGTACCTATGGGCAGCTGTTTGCCGTAGCGCGCACGGCATTGCAGGCAGGTTACCCGGTGATCCTCGACGCCGCTTTCCCGCGCCGCATCGAACGGGATCAGGCACACACACTGGCACAAGACCTGGGCGTGCCGTTTTCCATCGTGCACTGCGAAGCGCCCCTGACCGTGCTGCGCGAACGCCTGCTGGCCCGCCGCGGTGACGCGTCGGAGGCCAATGTCGCAGTGCTCGACCGCCTGCGCGACGCTGGGGAACCCCTGTCAGTGCAAGAACTTTCTTTTGTCCGCCCACTGGACATACCCGCGTGATCCTTCATCAGTGCACGGCGACAAGCCTGCGCGATCCACAGTCACCCTGTGGACGTCCACCGCTATTACTTTAGGTTTAAGCAAGATGGGTAAACGGCACATCGCGGTGTGATCTTTGATCCATCGCAACCCACCGCAGAATCCTGGAAGGAAAATTTCGTTCTGTCCAATGTCAATTGGAGCGACACGGGACAACGGCCTCGCATTCGCAATGTCGAAATAAACAGAATTCCGTGCGAGAAGTTTCACCGATATTCGTCATCCAGCAAGAGGGGATTTCCATGTCAGCACTCAACAGGCTTGCTCATCTCAGCTCGCCGCCAGACCAGCTCACCATGACATGCTCATCGGGCATCACCGATGGCGATTGGGACCTTCTCTTTGAAGCTGTTCTCGAACGAATGCGGACAACGCTCGGTGAACCCTTTGGCGCTTCAGTACCCGACGAACAGAAAGCGATAGCAAAGCGAAGCTGTAGCACCCTTGCCCTTCTTGAATGCGCAGAAGCCCTCGACAAGCTACGCATCATGGGCCGGTACAAACCTATGGCGCGACTCGTTTTACGACGCTTGCGATTCATCAGCCACCGCAACCGCTGATGCGTCAGCACCGGCAATCACGCCCGTCTTGCGCTTTGTCAAACGCCTGCAGGGCGGCCATCCCTACATTGGTTGCAGGTAGCTACTCCCATGTCCGAATTCCTGACCCACCCCCCCGTCAACCGCCTGCGCCTGCGCCGGCTGGGCATCGACACCTACCAGGAGCCGGTGCTGTACATGCACCGCGATTGCCCGGTCTGCCACTCGGAAGGTTTCGAGGCGCGGTCTCGCGTGGAACTGCGGCTCAACGGCTACACCATCGTGGCCACGCTCAATGTGGTGAGCGGAGACTTCCTCTCGCCTGAAGAGGCCGGCCTGTCCGAAGCGGCCTGGCGCCTGCTCCACGCGCGGCCGGGTGAAGAGGTTTCGCTGCACCACCCCGCGCCGCTCGAATCGCTGAGCCATGTACGTGCCAAGGTCTATGGACGCCGCCTGGGCCAGGCGGCCATCGACGCGGTGATCGGGGATGTGGCCGCCGGTCGTTATTCAGACCTGCAGCTCGCTGCCTTCGTCACCGCCTGCGCCGGCGACCACCTGGACATGGACGAAACCATCGCACTGACCCGCGCCATGGTCAATGTGGGCGAGCGCATCCATTGGGGCGAAGGCTTGATCATGGACAAACATTGCGTGGGCGGGCTGCCCGGCAACCGCACCACCATGATCATTGTTCCCATCATTGCGGCCTGCGGTCTGCGCATGCCCAAGACCTCGTCACGAGCCATCACATCCCCCGCCGGCACCGCCGACACCATGGAAACACTGGCGCCGGTGGACCTGGATGTGGCGCAGATCCGCCGCGTGGTGGACCGCACCGGCGGCTGCATTGTCTGGGGCGGTGCCGTGCGGCTCAGCCCGGCGGACGACATCCTCATCCGGGTCGAGCGCCCGCTGGACCTGGACAGCCAGGGGCAACTCGTCGCCTCGGTCCTGTCCAAGAAAGCTGCGGCAGGAGCCACCCATGTGCTGATCGACATGCCAGTCGGATTGACCGCCAAGGTCCGCAGCGCGCATGCCGCTCATCAGTTGGGGCGGCAGCTTGAGCAGGTCGGACAGGCGCTGGGCCTGCAGGTCCGCGTGGTGCAAACCGATGGCGTGGCGCCCGTGGGCCGGGGCATAGGCCCTGCGCTGGAGGCGCGCGATGTGCTGGCCGTGCTGCGCCGCGAGGCGCAGGCTCCGGACGATCTTGCCTTGCGCGCGCTGGCACTGGCCGGACAGATTCTCGAGTTCGGCGGCGCCGCGCAAGCCGGCGCCGGCCTGGCCCAGGCCACAGCGGTACTGGAAGACGGCCGCGCCTGGAAAAAATTCCAGGACATCTGTGAAGCACAGGGCGGCCTGCGGGAGCCGCCGGTGGCAGCCTACCAGCAGCCGGTGACAGCCCCGCATGGCGGCACCGTGATCGCCATCGACAACCGGCGCCTGGCGCGCATTGCCAAACTCGCTGGTGCGCCCACGGCAGCGTGCGCGGGCATCGACATGAACGTGCGGCTCGGTATGGTGGTCGAGCGCGGTGACCCGCTTTTCACGCTGCATGCGGCCACACCGGGAGAGCTGGCCTACGCGCTGGAATATGCCACCACGCAGTCCGGCGCCGTCCATGTGATGGAGGAAGCCTGATGCTGGTCCTGGTCCTGGCCCTGCCCGGCGCAGCAGCTCTCGCGGCCGGCCTGGCCAGCCGCCTGCGCTGCGAACATGCCGAACTACAGTTGCACCACTTCCCCGATGGTGAAACCGGCGTGCGCATCGACGCACCGGTCAAAGACCGCTGCGTCGTGCTGGCCGGCAGCCTGGACCAGCCCGACGGCAAGACCCTGCCGCTGATTTTTGCCGCCGACGCGGCGCGTGAGCTCGGTGCGCACCAGGTAGGGCTGGTTGCACCCTACCTGGCGTACATGCGGCAGGACAAACGCTTTCAGCCCGGCGAGGCCGTGACTTCACGCAGCTACGCCCGGCTGCTGTCTGCTTCGCTGGATTTTCTGGTGACCGTGGACCCGCACCTGCACCGCATCCACAACCTGGACGAGATCTACGCCCTGCGCACACAGGTGGTGCCGGCCGCACCCCTGATCGCGCGCTGGCTGCGTAGCCACGTGGAAGCGCCCTGGCTGATCGGGCCGGACCAGGAGAGCGAACAGTGGGTCGCTGAAGTGGCACGGCTTGCCGGCGCCCCCTGGACGGTGCTGGCCAAAACGCGGCGTGGCGACCGCGACGTGGGTGTCCGTCTGGCCAGCCGCGAGCGCTGGCCCGGAAGAACACCGGTACTGCTCGACGACATCATTTCCACGGGTCACACCATGCAGGCAGCAACAAGGCTTCTGATCAAGGCAGGCCTGGGTGCGCCGCTGTGCATCGCCGTGCATGCCCTTCTTGACAGCGATGCCCAGCGCCAGTTGCTTGAAGCCGGCGTCACACGCGTGGTGAGCTGCGACACGGTTGTCCATCCCACCAATGCCATACGCATGGCTTCACTGCTCGCCCGCGCCGTGCGCCAGCTTCGGACCGCCAGGGAGCCTGCCCCATGAGTCCCAAACGCATTGTCCTGATCCAGGGCCACCCCGACGCGACCCAGCCCCACCTTTGTCATGCGTTGGCCGCCGCCTACACCGCGGGGGCCGAAGAAGCAGGGCATGTCGTGCGCTGCGTCAAGGTGGCCGAGCTGGATTTCCCCTTGCTGCGCAGTCAGCAGGCCTGGGAAGATGGCGCCCTGCCCGCCGGCCTGGAGCAGGCACAGACCGACATCCGCTGGGCCGAACACATCGTGCTGTTTTTCCCGCTCTGGCTGGGCGACATGCCGGCCCTGCTCAAGGGATTCCTCGAACAGGTGGCCAGGCCGGGCTTTGCTTTTGAACAGGAAGCGGGCCGCGCCAGCTTTGCGAAGCAGGGGCTGAAAAACCGCTCCGCCCGGGTGGTGGTCACCATGGGCATGCCCGCACTGATCTACCGCTGGTATTTCAGGGCCCACAGCGTCAAATCGCTCCAGCGCAACATCCTGGGTTTTGTCGGCATTGCCCCCGTGCATGAAACGCTGATCGGTATGGTCGGTGATTTCAAGCCGGCAGACGGCAGCCGCTGGCTGGCAAAACTGCGCCGGCTCGGGCAGCGTGCCCAATAGATGCCCTGGATCACCTCATTCATCACCCGAGGAAGACAAGCATGACATCAACACTCACCCCTGTACCCATCACTGTTGCAGCTGAACATGGCAATGGCGGCATCGTCAAGCGGGCCGGCCTGTTCGTTGCGCTGGCGGCCCTGCTGGCCATCGTCTGGATGCCGGCACTGCAGGGCCTGCCCGCCGCCGGGCAGGTGATGCTGGCCATCCTGGCCTTCGCAGTGATCGTCTGGATGACCGAGGCGCTCGACTACGCCGTGAGTTCGGTGGTCATAGGCGCACTCATGATCTTTCTGCTGGCCTATGCACCCGATGCGGCCAAGCCCACCGGCCCCGACATGGGCACTGTTGCAGCGCTGAACCTGGCGCTGTCCGGGTTTTCCAACAGCGCCGTGGCGCTGGTGGCGGCGGCCTGCTTCATTGCCGCAGCCATGTCCGCCATCGGGCTGGACAGGCGCATCGCGCTGAAGGTGCTGTCCAAGGTGGACGCGGGCACCAACCACATCGTGATCGGCGCCATGGTGACGGGTTTCCTGCTGTCCTTCATCGTGCCCAGCACCACGGCGCGCGTTGCTTGTCTGGTACCTATCATGATGGGTTTCATCCTGGCCTTCAAGGTCGACAGGCGCAGCCGCTTTGCCGGTCTGCTGGTGATCACCGCGGCGCAAACCGCCAGCGTCTGGAACATCGGCATCAAGACGGCGGCGGCGCAAAACATGGTGGCCATCGGTTTCATCGAGAAACAGTTCGGCACCAGCATCAGCTGGACCGAGTGGTTCATTGCCGGGGCGCCCTTCTCGGCCCTGCTGAGCGTGGCGGTGTATTTCATCATGACCCGGCTGATGAAACCGGAGATGAAGGAAATCGCCGGTGGCCAGGCCACCATCCGGCAGCAGCTCGAAGCCATCGGACCGATGACGCTGCGGCAGTGGAAGCTGCTGGTCATCGTGCTGGTGTTACTGGGCTTCTGGGCCACCGAAAAGGTGCTGCACAACTTCGACACCTCGTCGACCACCATCGCGGCCATTGCCCTGATGCTGGTGCCGCGCCTGGGCGTGATGGACTGGAAGGAATCGCAGCGCGGCTTCCCCTGGGGCACCGTGATCCTGTTTGCCGTCGGCATCAGCGTGGGCACTGCGCTGCTGAAAACCAACGCGGCCGGCTGGCTGGCCAACCTGATCGTCCAGCACCTGGGGCTGCAGCAGGCCAGCGCGTTTGCGATCCTGATGCTGCTGTCGCTGTTCCTGATCGTGATCCACCTCGGCTTTGCCAGCGCCACGGCACTCGCCTCGACCATGATTCCCATCATCATCAGCGTTCTGACGGCCGTACAGACGCCGGGCATCAACGTGATCGGCATGACCATGCTGCTTCAGTTCGTGGTGAGTTTCGGCTTCATCCTGCCGGTCAATGCGCCGCAGAACATGATCGCCTACGGCACGGACACTTTCGATGCACGCGACTTCGTGCGCACCGGCCTGGTGATCACGGCGGCCGCCATGGTGCTGCTGGTGATCTTCGCGCTGACCTACTGGCCATGGATGGGCTACATGACCAAGGCCGTTTGAGTCGAGTCGCGCTGGAACCGGGAACAAGGAGAAAGACATGACCACCCTGACCAAACTCGCGCTCGGCATGATGGGCAAATTGCGGCCGCAGCCCGCCCTCGGGAATTCCGATGCCCTGATCACCCTGCCGCAACCCGACAGGAAGACAGGGCTGCCGCTGATGCAGGCCCTGGCGAAACGCCAGTCCAGCCGCGACTACAAGCCGGACCCCCTGCCGCTGGAGCTGCTATCGGGTTTGCTGTGGGCAGCCTGCGGCGTCAACCGCGCCGACGGCGGACGCACCGCGCCATCGGCCCTCAACGCCCAGGAGATTGACATTTTTGTGGCCCTGCCTGCAGGTGCCTACCGCTACAACGCCAGCAGCCATCGGCTGCATCTGGTCGCCGGCGCTGACCTGAGGCGCGTGACCGGCTACCAGGATTTCGTCGACACCGCGCCGCTGGATCTTGTTTTCGTTGCCAACTACCCGCGCATGGGACTGGTTCCTGCTGCGCAGCGCGAAGCCTACGCGCATGTTGCGGCTGGCGCCATCACGCAGAATGTCTACCTTTTTGCAGCCAGCAGCGGGCTGGCAACGGTGATCCGGGCCTGGATAGACCGCAATGCCATCGCCGACGCCCTGGGCCTGACACACGACCAGCAGGTTCTGCTGTCGCAAACCGTGGGTTATCCGGCGGACACCTCATGACGCGGCGCACGGGGAAATACTCGCGCACGTCCGCACCGCTCCTGTTTTCATAGCTTATAGCGCACTGCCCATAAGGCTCCAGGCCACTTTTTATTGAATCAGGCGGCGCTGCCGGCATCCTCACCGATCAGCAGCCTGCCATCTGCGATGTACCGGTGCGGCGGCACTTCCAGATTCGTCGGTGCAGGCTTGTTCTTGAACACCCGCCCTGCCAGGTCGAACGTGGAGCCATGGCAGGGACAGAAAAACCCGCCCGACCAGTCCGCGCCCAGGCTGGGGTTGCCGGTACCGGCAGGCACCTGGTTGGGCGAACAACCCAGGTGGGTGCAGATGCCCACACCCACAAACACCTCGGGCCGGATGGAACGCTGCGGGTTGCGCGCATAGTCGGGCTGCTGGTCTTTTCTGGAGTCCGGGTCAGCCAGGCCTGCATCCAGCGCGGCCAGAGCCGCCAGCATGTCGGGCGTGCGGCGCATGATCCACACGGGCTTGCCGCGCCACTCCACCGTCTTGATGCCGCCGGGCGGTATATCGGAAATATCGACCTCCACGCTGGCACCCATGGCACGCGCTCGCTCGCTGGGGGCAAAGCTCGACACAAAGGGAACGGCGACGGCCGCCATGCCCACACCCGCCATTGCGGCGGTAAGCAGCACCACCTGGCGCCGCTCCGCATCGTGGACAGGCCCATCGCCGGCAGGGGCCGGGCTGGCAGGAAGTTCGGGAAGGATGGAGGCAGTGGTCATGATGTTCCTCTGTGGTGTCGCGGTGAAGCACTTCGCTTTCGCTGTGGCCATGAGCCTGTTCTCAAGAAGCGTGCCGCTTCTGCGATGGGAAAAACCCCAATCCAATCAAAGGCTGGCGCTGGCCCACCGGATGGGCGTTCCTGCCAGAGCTGCCATTTCTGGCAGTATCTGGCAGCTGGCAGTACACTGCTGGCAGCATGAAAAACCTCGCCGCGCAAGCCCTGCCGGAACTGGCGTCCTACCTTGACGGCCTGGCCGAACCGCACATCCTGCTCGACGCGCAGTACCGCATCCTCGCGGCCAATGCCGCCTACCGGCGCCAGTTCAGCCCCGGGCGCGAGGTGACGGGCCGGCTCTGCCATGAGGTCTCGCACCACTTCAGCGTGCCTTGCGACCAGGCCGGCGAGTCCTGTCCGCTGGCCCAAGCGCGCGAATCCGGGCAACCTGAACGTGTGCTGCACCTGCACCACACGCCAAGGGGCGAGGAGTACGTCAACATCGAACTCACGCCACTGCGTGACAACAAGGGCCGGCAAACCTTTTTTGTCGAGAAGATGGCGACGCTGCGCGCGGCCCAGGGGCAGCCTGCGGCCCAGGGCCTGATCGGGCGCGCGCCGGCCTTCCAGCACATGCTGGCGCTGGTCGCACGGGTGGCACCGTCGCAGGCCGCGGTGCTGCTGCTCGGGGAATCAGGCACGGGCAAGGAACTGGTGGCGCGGGCCGTGCACGAGACCAGCTCGCGCGCCCCGCGGGCGCTGGTGGCAGTGGACTGTGCCAGCCTGCCGGAGAACCTGTTCGAGTCCGAACTGTTCGGCCACGAACGCGGCGCCTTCACCGGCGCAAACACAGCCAGGGCCGGCCTGGTGGAAGCGGCCAGCGGCGGCACCCTGTTTCTCGATGAGGTCGGCGACATCCCGCTGGCCATGCAGGTCAAGCTGCTGCGCCTGCTGGAGACAGGTACCTACCGCCGCGTCGGCAGCACCGAACTGCGCCATGCCGACATCCGCGTGATCGCCGCCACCCACCGCGACCTGGAGCGCATGGTGGCCGAGGGGCGCTTCCGTGAAGACCTCTACTACCGGCTGAGCATTTTTCCCATCCACCTGCCCGCCCTGCGCGAGCGGCGCGAAGACATCCCCCTGCTGGCAACCGCGCTGCTGCAACGCGTTGCACCCGGCAGGCGGCTCACGCTGGCGCCCCAGGCCCTGAAACTGCTGCGGGCCCAGGACTACCCGGGCAATGTGCGCGAGCTGCGCAACCTGCTGGAGCGCGCCTCGCTGCTGTGCGATGGCCAGACCCTTCAAGC
>NZ_JBAQYR010000137.1:0-2151 GCF_049790275.1 Polaromonas sp. | reverse complement strand
GGGCGGCGCACTGGTCACATGGGCCGGTGCACCGACTGCGTTTGTGCTGGCCGCCGTGTTGTCCGCGTCGGCGGTGGCGCTGCTTCTGCAACTGGTGGAGCCGCAGCGCGCGCCGGCGCCACAGCGGCACCCGCTGCGCGAGCTGCAGGACGGGGCACGCCTCGTCTGGGACCACCCGCTGCTGCGGCCCATACTTTTGACGGCCGTGGCCTGGAACATTTCCTGGTTTGTGCTGCAGGCCGCCTATGTGCCCTATGCCGTCCGGCTGCTCGGCCTGAATGCAGCCGCGGTAGGACTGACACTTGCCGCTTACGGTGCCGGCATGGTGGCAGGTGCCCTGCTGGCACCGCGTGTTGTCGCGAAGCTGCCTTTCGGCCGGGCCATCCAGCTCGGCCCGGTGGTTTCGGTGCTGGCGGCGTTGACCATGGTCGCCACGCTGGCCCTTCCATCCGGCGCAGTGGCGGCGCTCGCGTTTTTTCTTTTCGGTGCCGGCCCCATCATCTGGACGATCACCTCAACCACGCTGCGGCAGACCGTGACACCGGGCGCCATGCTGGGACGGGTGTCGGCGATCTTCCTGGCCGTCAATACCGGGGCCAGGCCTGTGGGCGCCGCGCTGGGCGGTTGGGTCGGAGCGAACTGGGGTGAGGCGGCCTGCCTGGTGCTGGCCCTCCTCGGATTCATCGTGCAGGCCGGGTTGATCTTGCGTTCCGGGGTCCGCGGGCTCCGACGTCTGCCGATCCCCGCGGCTTGAGAGCGGCCGACCTCTCCCGGCGCGGCCCATCGCCGTAACGTTTCCGCACAATTTTCTGCAAAACAAGCCTCAAGTTTTCCGGCAGGGCTGCCGATAAACGGATAACGAGGGAGGCGGTGCATGGCCAGCCGCTCTGCCGTGGGCGACGCCAGATCCGGGCACTTCAGATGAAGCGCCCGCTTGCCCCCGCGACGGGGGATAGCCCGCCATGCACAGGAAAGGCGCATGACCAGCAATGGGCATGGGCTCGCCCCATGCCGCTGCCCCCTCCGGTTCCAACCATTCAGCAAATTCAATTGGCACAAGGCATGCCGCTTTTTCCTTCCCCACAATTTCTGGAGTCCCGCTCATGTTTCTAAGCAATATCTCGATCGGCAAGCGCCTGGCCCTGGTGGTCGGCATCATCCTTGCCCTGTTTTTGACGAGCAGTGTGCTTGCCGTCCTGAAGCTGCGGCAACTGGGCGTTGAAATCAACGCCATGGTCGAGAACAACGTCAAAACCGAGCGGGCCGGTGCGGACTGGCTGCGCCACACCACATCGGGTGTGCAGCGGGCCGCTGCCATCGCCAAAAGCGGCGATGCCAGCCTGATCGCCTATTTCGCACCGGCAACAGCAGCCGCAATCACGCAAACCAATGCCCTGCAGAAATTCATCGAAACCCAGATGGACACGCCGGAAAAGCGCCAGTTGTTCGACAAGGTGGGTGAGCTTCGCAAGAATTACCTGGCGGCGCGCGAGGAAGTCAGCAAAGCCAAGCTGGCAGGCGATGTGGAAGGCGCCAACCGCATCTTCAACGAACGCTTCGAGCCTACCTCGCGCAGCTATCTTGCCGGCGTGCAACAGATGGTGGACACAGAGCGGGCCCTGCTGGACACAGCAGCACAGCGAAGTGAAGACTTGCGTGCCGCCACCAGCCTGCTGCTGATCGTCTGCACCTTGCTGTCGCTCGGCCTCGGCCTTTTCCTGGCCTGGTTGCTGACGCGCAGCATCACGCAGCCCTTGCACCGGGCGGTGCAGGTGGCACAAACAGTCGCCGCCGGCGACCTGAGCAGCCATATCGAAGTGACCAGCAAGGACGAAACCGGCCAATTGATGCAGGCGCTCAAGGACATGAACGACAGCCTGTCCAAAGTCGTGGGTGAAGTCCGCCAGGGCACAGACACCATCGCCACCGCCTCCAGCCAGATTGCTGCCGGCAACCACGACCTGTCCTCCCGCACCGAGCAGCAGGCCAGCTCCCTGGAAGAGACCGCCGCCTCCATGGAAGAGCTCACCTCCACCGTCAAACAGAACGCCGACAACGCCCGCCAGGCCAACCAGCTGGCGGTGTCCGCCTCCAGCGTCGCCGTGCGCGGCGGCAGCGTCGTCTCCCAGGTGGTCGACACCATGGGCGCCA
>NZ_JBAQYR010000136.1:0-37027 GCF_049790275.1 Polaromonas sp. | reverse complement strand
GGGGGCAGGGAGCTACACGCAGTGAGCGACCGTGGGGGCCCTATTTCAACCAACCGCGCCGCCGGAAGTACCACATCGGCACCACGGCGCTCGCGGCCATCAGCAGCAAGGCATACGGATAACCCAGGGCCCAGTCGAGTTCGGGCATGAGCTTGAAGTTCATGCCGTACACGCTGGCAATCAGCGTGGGCGGCAGCAGGGCCACACTGGCCACCGAGAAGATCTTGATGATCTTGTTCTGGTTGATGTTGATGAAACCCACCGTGGCGTCCATCAGGAAGTTGATCTTGTCGAAGAGAAAGGCCGTGTGCGAGTCCAGCGAGTCGATGTCGCGCAAAATCTGGCGCGCTTCCTCGAACTGTTCGGCGTTGAGCATCTTGCTGCGCATCATGAAGCTCACGGCGCGGCGTGTGTCCATCACGTTGCGGCGAATGCGGCCGCTCAGGTCTTCGTGGCGGGCGATGGCGCCGAGCACCTCGCCGGCCATCACGTCGGTCACATCGCCCGACAGTACCTTGGTGCTGACTTTTTCCAGATCGATGTAAATGCCTTCCAGCGTGTCGGCCGAATATTCGGCATCGGCATCGAACAGCTTGAGCAGCACTTCCTTGGCGTCTTCGATCAGCCCGGGCGCACGGCGCGCGCGCATGCGCAGCAGGCGGAACACCGGAACGTCCTCGTCGTGGATCGAAAACAGCACACCCTTGCTCTTGAGGTCGTCATTGACCAGGTTCAGGATGAAAGCCACCCGCACGGTGCGCGGTTCCTCATCGTCGGCGATCAGGAAGTCGGAGCGGATGTGCAGCTCACCGTTGTCTTCTTCATAAAAGCGCGCGGACTCCTCGATGTCCTCGTCCATCACGTCTTCGGGGATCGACAAGCCGTAATACTGCTTGATCCATCGTTTTTCTTCCAGGGTGGGCGACTCCAAGTCCACCCAGATGGGCTGGAACCGGGAGAGTTCCTCCAGGGATTCGATTTCTTCCTGGAACAGGCGCCCGTTGGCGAGCGTGAAAATATTGAGCATGACTGGCTCCCAATCGGTTTGGGGGCGCCGGCACCGCACATCGGTTGGCGGGCGTCGGCGGGGTTGTGGATGGTGGCATCGCTTTCAACCCCGGGGACGACATTGGCGTCAGTCTGCGGTGCTGAAAGCTAGCGACTGGGGCTGCTTTCCAAGGATTTCTCCGTGATGAATAAGCGGCGATTATGACATCCCAACCCCCGGCGATCCATCGCCGTTGTCACATAAAAAAGTCAATTAGTTCACTTTTCCGTGCCTCGACGTCCCGCTCTCCCAAGGCCATCAGTGCCTTGATAAAACCGGGTTCAAACAGGAGGTAGCTTGCCAGCGCCGCGCCGCCCGGGCTGCCCTTGGCGCCCAGCGCGCCCAGGCCCGCCAAAGCGTTGTAGGTTGCGGCGGGCAGCTCTCCGGCATGGGCTTGGGCCAGGGCATCGAGTGACTGGGAGGGTGCGATGGCGAGCACTTCCACCGGCCGGTAAGGCATGGCGGCTGCAATTTCGCGCGGCATCTGAAGCAGGGTCTTGCTGACGCGCTGGGCCTGCTCGACGTCGGCCTGCAAGGTGTCCTGAAAGACGCTGGCCAGGGCGTGCCCGGCAATGGCGCCCAGGGTGGGCCTGCCCGCGATGGCCGGGCCGCCGGTATTGCCCGTTAGGCCGGCGCGTTCCGGCTGCCCTACGCCAATGACCAGGATTTTGCTGGCGCCCAGGTGCAGCGCCGACGACAGTGGCGAGCTCTGGCGCATGGATCCGTCGCCAAAAAATTCGCGGTGGCCATCGACCCACAAGGGCGTGGCCGGAAAGAGAAAGGGAATGGCGCTGGAAGCCATCAGGTGTTCGATGGTGATCGGCTGGAACTCCGCACGCCGGCCGGGGCGGTTCCACAAGCCGGTGGCGGTGCCGGGTGCGGTCTGGCAGAAAGTCCAGTGCACACCGCTGGTATAGCTCGATGCCGTGACGGCAAGCGCCAGCAGGGTCTTGTCCTGCAGGGCCTGCTCGATGTTGCCCAGCGAGATGACCCGGTGCAGGGTGTCCACCATGGGCGTGTTGTTCAGAAATGCCTGCTGCCTCCTGACCTGTTGCGACAGGAACAGTGCCGCCGCAATACGGCTCGAGCGTATCCAGCCGGGCACCTTGAGCTGGTAGACCTGTGCCGAGCGCAGCGTGGCCCAGAAGCTGGCAAGCTGCTCGAACGCGGCCAAGCCCTCGTTGGCCCGGCTGGCCAGGTAACAGGCATTGAGCGCGCCGGCCGAGGTGCCGGCCAGAATCTGGAACGGAAAACGCCGGCTCGCCGTGCCGCCCTGCTGGCCCAGGATGCGGGCCAGCGCCTGCAGGGCACCGGCCTGGTAGGCGGTGCGGGCGCCGCCGCCCATCAGCACCAGTCCCTTGAGGTCTTCCTCGGAACGCGTCAGGCTGTTGGAAATAATCGTTTCAAGCGACATGGCGCAGAGGGAGTTCCATCCTGAGTTCCAGGGAAAGATGCGATGGCTAGAGCAGCTTTGATTCTAGGGCCGCCTTTTCCCCGCAACCCCCTCGTTTCGAAGGATGACAAGGGGGGCGAAGGTCGCTAGTATGTTCTTGTCAGGGGCTGGTGCCGGTTGTGTGGAGGCCGTTCCTGAGGTGCCGGTTGTAGCACCATGTCCACACAGGGGCAGATCCGGCACTTGCCACCGTCCCTTTGCCCAGTCCCCGGTCGCCATGGCCTGGGTTTTTCGTCCGCCTGCCGAGAGGGGCGGCAGCCACCAAAGGCAAGAGATGCCAGCAGCGCTCGAAGTCTTGCTTGTCGATAACGCGGAAAGGGACCTGGCCGGAGTTCCGGGTTTGCTGGCGGAGGCCGCTTTTGCTTTCAGGCCGGGCAGCGCCGACAGCCCGGCCACCCTGCGGGCTGCGCTGGAAAACCAGTCGTGGGATATCGCCATCTGCGCCTACCATGCGACCGGCTTCAGCGGGTTTCCCGCGCTTGCGCTGCTGCAATCGCAGGCGCCTCGCCTGCCGGTGCTGGTTGTTTCCGCTGTTTCTGGTGAAGAGGCCGCGGTGGCGGCCATGAAAGCCGGTGCCGCAGACTACCTCACGCAAGCCGGCCTGGGCAGGCTGGTTCCCGCCATGCGCGAGGCCATGCGGCGGCGCGGCGGCGACGCGCCCATCAGCCTGGCGGCGGAAAACGCCCTGCGCGAAAGCGAAGCGGGCCTGCGCCGGGCGCAGTTGATGGCCCGGCTCGCCCACATCATCACGCGGCCCGACGGCTCGTTCGAGAGTTATTCCGAATCATTGCTGGAGCTGCTTGGTGTTGACGCTGCCCATGTGCCTTCCAGCACCCGGGCCTGGCTGGAGATCCTGCATCCTGAGGACCGCGAGCACTTCCGCACCACATCGATCGGTGCCGGTGTGTCGGGCCGCCGCGTTGACGTGGAGTACCGGCTCAGGCATGCCGGTGGCGCCTGGCTGCATATGCGGCAGGTCATAGAGCCCCTGCATGGCACGCCCAGCGCTGACGGCAAGATGCGCTGGTTCTGCACGCTTCAGGATGTGACCAGCCAGAAGATGGCCGAGGAAAAAATCCGCAAGCTCAATCTTGACCTCGAGCGCGACATGCGCCGGCGCATTGCCGCCGAGCAGGAGCATGCGGCGCTGGAAGCCGGGTTGCGCGAGGCGCAGAAAATGGAGTCGCTGGGTACCCTGGCCGGTGGCATTGCGCACGACTTCAACAACCTGCTGGCTGCCATGCTGGGCAATACATCGCTTGCGCGCATGAACATGCCGTTTCCCGACAAGATGCGCCACAACCTCGACCAGGTGGACCGGGCGGGGGCGAGGGCGAAGGAGCTCGTCAAGCAGATTCTTTCCTTCAGCCGCAAGCAGCCCCAGCAGTTCGTCGTCCAGCCCATGCGCGCGGTCGTGGTCGAGGCACTGTCGCTGCTGCGCTCAACCTTGCCGGCGGGGGTGGATCTGGTGGTGACGATTCCCGATGCCGCGCCGACCTATGTCAATGTTGACGGCGGCCAGATCTCGCAGGTGCTGATGAACCTGTGCACGAATGCCTGGCATGCCACCAGCGGCATCGCCCCGCGCATTGAAGTGGCGCTGGATGAACTTGTGCTGGACGCCGGGCAGGGACCCGCCGGTTTGCCGGCCGGTCCTTATGTGCGCCTGCAGGTCAAGGACAACGGGCACGGCATGGACGAGGGCACGCAGGCCCGCATTTTCGAGCCCTTTTTCACCACCAAACCCGCCGGCCAGGGTACCGGGCTGGGCCTGGCCGTGGTGCACGGCATTGTCAAGACGCACGGCGGCGCCATCACGGTTGAAAGCGCATTGTCCGGCGGGACGACATTTACCGTCTACCTGCCGGCGGTGGTTCCCCACGCGTTGCCGGTGGTGGAGACGCCGGCCCCCGCGCCTGCCGACGGGCTGGGCAGGCACGTCATGTATGTCGACGACTATGACGCCATGGGCGAGCTGGTGAGCGAAGTGTTGCGCACGGCCGGCTACCGTGTCACCCTCCATACCCGCGGCGAGGACGCGCTGGCCGACCTGCTGGCCGGGGCGGCAGCCTTCGATCTCGTCATCACCGACCAGAACATGCCGGGCATGGCCGGCACGGAGCTGGCGCGGCAGGTCAGGCTGATCCGGCCCGCATTGCCTGTGATCATCAGCTCAGGCTACATCAGCGAAGAGCTGCGGGCGCGGGCCCGCGAGGTGGGTGTGCCCGAAGTGATCGACAAGACCAGAAATATCGAGCGGCTGGCCGGCTCCATTGCCGGATGGATGGACGCTGCCGGGCACTGATGCTGTCCATGGATGAAGATACATGGGTAATGCCTGAGTAAAAGCACAGGCTTCTTGAACTGGCGCAGCCAGGAGTGTGCCTGTTTGGCTTGGTACGGATCTCGTCAAGACGAAAAAAACATGTAATGCAACAGTCCCGCGCCAGGCTGCTGCGGCCCTGTCAGCCTGACTGGATTTTC
This sequence comes from Polaromonas sp., assembly GCF_049790275.1. Lineage (GTDB taxonomy): Bacteria > Pseudomonadota > Gammaproteobacteria > Burkholderiales > Burkholderiaceae_C > Polaromonas. The sequence goes on along the minus strand of NZ_JBAQYR010000136.1, from coordinate 32,042 downwards.
CCGGCGTATCCGTCAAGACCCTTTTCAGACCGTTTCATTTTTTTGTTGCGGGGCAGGATTGCGTTTGCCCGGCTTCCGGCGCATAGTGAACCCAAGAGAGTTGCCCGTCCGTCGCTTCGCATACCCCCTGCCGAAGCGGTGTTTTTAAACCCCCCTCCAGTCATGGAAAAGGAGTCTCTTTATGAATTTGACGATCAGCGGCCACCACCTTGAAGTTACCCCCGCCCTGCGCGGCTATGTGACCACCAAGCTGGACCGGATTACCCGGCATTTTGATCAGGTGGTGGACGTCAAAGTCCTGTTGACGGTCGACAACATGAAAGAAAAGGAGTTGCGCCAGAAAGCCGAGTGCAATGTACATGTCAAGGGACGTGATCTTTTTGCCGAGAGTTCGCATGCTGATCTGTATGCCGCGGTCGATGAGCTCGCTGACAAGCTCGACCGCCAGGTCGGGCGTTACAAGACAAGAACCCAGGACCACCACCACGTGGCGGCCAAGCGGCAGATGTAAGGAAAGGAACCGTAGCCAGGTCGGCCGCGCCGCGGTCCAACCTGTTCTTGAGGCCGCCCCGGCAGTCGGGCGGCTTTTTTATGGGCTGGGTGGTCTCCCTGCTTATGAAAGTGCATAATTCGGCGACCAAAACCCCGTTATGAACCGTCTTTCGCAAATTCTGCCCCCCAGCCAGGTTCTGGTCAGTGTTGAGGCCACCAGCAAGAAGCGCGCTTTTGAGGAAGCCGGATTGCTGTTTGAGAACCAGCATGGACTGAACCGCGCCCTGATCACCGACAGCCTGTTTGCGCGCGAGCGCCTGGGTTCGACCGGGCTGGGCCATGGTGTGGCGATTCCGCACGGGCGCATCAAGGGCCTGAAAGCCCCCATGGCGGCAGTTTTCCAGCTGCATGTCCCCATCGGCTTCGATGCCCCCGACGAGCAGGCAGTGGGGCTGCTGATTTTCCTGCTGGTGCCCGAGGCGGCCACCCAGAAACACCTGGAAATCCTGTCCGAAATTGCCGAGTTGCTCAGCGACAGCGCCTTGCGCGAGCAGCTCAAGGCCAGTACCGATGCCGCTGCGCTGCACCAGCTGATTGCCTCCTGGCAGTCCAGCCACGCCGTCAGCCCCTGAACGCCCCGTGGCTGTGATCCAGGGTTTTCCGGAAATCAGGGCATGAAGCCCACTGTCGTCAGTGCCGATGTCCTGTTTGAGGACCACCGCGCCGCCCTGAAGTGGGAATGGGTCGCCGGGCTGGGCGCCTCGGAGCGGCGTTTCGACGAAGTGGCGGTGCGCGCAGCCCGCTCCGGCGCTGACCTGGTGGGCTACCTCAACTACATCCACCCCTACCGGGTCCAGCTGCTCGGCGAGCGCGAAGTGGCCTACCTCAGCACCGGCAGCCCCGAGGATTGCGCCCGGCGCATTTCGCGCATTGTCACGCTGGAGCCGCCGGTGCTGATCATTGCCGACGGCCAGGTGGCGCCCGATACCCTGCTGTCGATGTGTGAACGCGCACAGATTCCGATGTTTGCCACGAAGGAGTCCGCCGCCTTCGTCATCGATGTGTTGCGCGCCTACCTGTCCAAACACTTTGCCGACCGCACCTCTATGCACGGCGTGTTCATGGACATCCTGGGCGTCGGCCTGATGATCACCGGCGAGTCCGGCCTGGGCAAAAGCGAGCTGGGGCTGGAGCTGATTTCGCGTGGCCACGGGCTGGTGGCCGACGATGCGGTGGACCTGTACCGCATCAACCAGACCACCATCGAGGGCCGCTGCCCGGAGTTGCTGCAGAACCTGCTCGAAGTGCGCGGTATCGGCCTGCTCGACATCAAGGCGATTTTTGGCGAGACGGCCGTCCGGCGCAAGATGCGGCTCAAGCTCATCGTGCACCTGGTGCGGCGCGAAACGCTGGAGCGCGAATACGAGCGCATTCCCTACGAACCGCTGATGCAGGACGTGCTGGGTATTCCGGTGCGCAAGGTCATCATCCAGGTGGTGGCCGGCCGCAACATTGCGGTGCTGGTCGAGGCGGCCGTGCGCAACGTGATTCTTCAGCTCCGCGGCATCGACACCTACCAGGAGTTTGTCGAGCGGCATCGCCAGGCCATGGAGCGCGGCGGCTGAATAGCCCCCACGGTCGCTTTACTAGCGTGTAGCTCCCGAGGCCTTGCAGGCCGCGGCTCGCGGGACGCTTCGCCTCTGTCGCCTGTCCAAAGCTGCGCGGGCAGCTTTGGAGCCGCAGGCTCCAGCCCCTCAGGGGCCGCTGCGCTTGGCGGCCCGGCGAAGCCGGTTCCGCGGCCCCTGCTTGAATTGAGAGCACCTGCGCTCGCCCACTTTGTGCGCGGCGCGACGCGAAACCTTTGTCTCACATTTTGCTATTGAATTGGTAGCCGCTTGTGCCCACCACGCAAGGAGCGCTGCACATTTTTCTCAAAAATCAGCTGTGGTGAGGGTGCCGAGGCGACGTCGGCCGGTTCGGGCACTTGTCCTTGGTGCAATTAGCGTACATCGACAGCGAGTGGTCGGCGATCGCAAAACCCTTGGACTTGGCGACCGCATGCTGGCGTTTTTCGATTTCCGCATCGTAAAACTCCTCGACCTTGCCGCAATCGAGGCACACCAGGTGGTCATGGTGCTGGCCTTCGTTGATTTCGTAGACGGCCTTGCCGGATTCGAAATTGCTGCGGTTGAGCAGCCCGGCCTGTTCGAACTGGGTCAGCACGCGGTAAACCGTTGCCAATCCGATGTCGGAGCGGTCTTCCAGCAGTACCCTGAAGACGTCCTCGGCCGTCATGTGCCGCTGCTTGCCGGCCTGGAAAATCTCGAGGATTTTCAGGCGTGGCAGGGTGGCTTTCAATCCGGTGTTTTTGAGTTCGTCAATATTGCTCATCGGGAAGCTTCCTGAAGAAAAAGAGGCCGCAGGCGGGGCCCGTACAGGCTGGCCATTCAGGGGCAGGGTGCTTGCGCGTGACGGCACCCCCTGCCGCTACAATGACCAATCATATCGCTACACCTCCCTACTATGTCAGCCCTGTCTGCAAAATACCGTTACGGCATCCAAACCGCTTTCACTGTCCTGGTCTGCGCCGGGCTGGCTGCTTGCGGCAGCATCAAGGGCATGACCAGCGGGCTGAGCGAGAGCAAGGTCAACCCGGCCAACTGGATCACGCCTTACAAGATTGACGTTGTCCAGGGCAACTTTGTGTCCAAAGAGCAGGTCGAACTGCTCAAGCCGGGCATGGCCCGCGCCCAGGTGCGCGACGTGCTGGGTACCCCCTTGCTGGCCAGTGTTTTTCACGCGAACCGCTGGGACTACGTCTTTACCCTCAAGCGCGAGAACACCGAGCCGCAATCGCTCAGGCTCACCGTCTTTTTCAAGGACGACGTTCTGGACCGCTTTGAAGGCGACACCATGCCCAGCGAGGCGGACTTTGTGGCCAAGCTCGACACCCACCGCAAGCTCGGCAAGGTGCCGGTGCTGGAGCTGACAGAAGAACAGCTCAAGGCTGTCGAAAAGAAACCGGCGACCAGCGCAACCGCCACCGCGGTCAAGCCCCCACCGGCTGCGCAACCTTCCGCCAGCTACCCGCCGCTGGAAAGTCCGGCCAGGTGAGCGCGCCGCGGCAGGCTCTTCGCATTGCTGTGGCCGGTGCCAGCGGCCGCATGGGCCAGATGCTGGTGGAAGCTGTCCGGTCCAGTGGTGACTGCGAGTTGACCGGCGCGCTGGATGTTGCCGGCAGCCCGGGACTGGGCGCCGATGCGGCGGCTTTTCTGGGGCAGACCAGCGGCGTGAAGATCACCCCGGACCTCGCCACCGGGCTGGGCGATGCGCAGGTGCTGATCGACTTCACCCGGCCCGAAGGCACCATGGCCCATCTGGCCAAATGCCGTGAACTCGGCGTCAAGTTGGTGATAGGCACGACCGGCTTTACCGACGCGCAAAAAGCCGGAATTGCCGCGGCCGCGAAGGATATCGCCATCATGATGGCGCCCAATATGAGCGTCGGCGTCAACGTCACACTCAAGCTGCTCGAGATGGCGGCCAAGGCGCTGTCCACCGGCTACGACATCGAAATCATCGAGGCGCATCACCGGCACAAGGTCGATGCGCCCTCCGGCACTGCGCTGAAGATGGGCGAAGTGATTGCCGGCGCCCTGGGCCGCGACCTGAAAGACTGTGCGGTTTATGCCCGGGAAGGCGTCACCGGCGAACGCGACCCCTCGTCGATCGGATTCGCGACCATTCGCGGCGGCGACATTGTGGGCGACCACACCGTGCTGTTTGCCGGGACCGGCGAGCGCATCGAAATCACCCACAAATCCTCCAGCCGGGCGACCTATGCCCAGGGCAGCTTGCGCGCCGCACGGTTCCTGGCCGGCAAGCCTTCCGGGCTGTTCGACATGTTTGATGTACTCGGCCTGAACTGAAGCGCCGATGAACGTCTTCGCGCTGATCACCCAGGGCGACGTCGTGACTGCTCTTGTCGCGGTGCTGCTGCTGGCGATGTCGGTGGCCAGCTGGGTGGTGATCCTCTGGAAAACCTGGCTCCTGAAGCGGGCAGCGGGCGACGTGGCGCGCAGCACCGCCGTGTTCTGGCAGTCGGCTTCTCTCGAGGCTGCCCGGCCAAAAGTGGCGGCCTTCGACCGTGAGGCGCTGGTATCGCCCCTGATTGCCGCCACCCAGGTCCAGGCTCAGGGCACCCTGGCCTCGGCCGGCGACAAGTCCTGGCAGCTGACGCGGGTGTTGCGCGATGCGCTGCACGCCGTGCTGCACAAACTGCAATACGGCCAGGTTCTGCTTGCGACGGTGGGTTCCACCGCGCCTTTTGTGGGCCTGCTGGGTACCGTTTGGGGCATTTACCATGCGCTGGTGGGCATTTCCGCTGCCGGGCAGATCACCATCGACAAGGTGTCCGGCCCGGTGGGCGAAGCCCTGATCATGACGGCCGCCGGCCTCGCTGTGGCGATACCCGCTGTACTGGCCTATAACATCTTCGGCCGCAACATCAGCCGCATCGAGGCAGACCTGGAAGGTTTTGCTTACGACTTGCGGAATTTACTGGCCCCCACGCTTGTCGCTTCGCGTGCCTTCGGCGATGCGCTGCCCCTGGTATCGGAAGAAGGGGCTGAACTTGCTCGGGGCGGCCCGTCGGAAAATTCGCTGTCCTCCGCGCTGGAAAAAACGCCATGAGTTTCGGCCGCCTGGAGCGCACCCAGGGCGCACAGCCCATGAGCGAGATCAACGTCACCCCGCTGGTCGATGTGATGCTGGTGCTGGTGGTCATCTTCATCATCACCGCCCCTTTGCTGGCCAGCTCCATCAAGCTCGATCTGCCGAAAAGTGAAGCCGCCAAACCAAACGAAGCGCCGCTTTATGTCACGCTGGCAGTCAACAAGGCCGGCCAGGCCTTCCTGAACGACCAGCCGGTTTCAAGTGCGGAGCTGGACCAGCGCCTGAAGCAAAGCGCTGCGCTCAATCCGGATACGGAAGTGCAGCTGCGTGCCGACGAGGCCGTGCCTTACGGCCGTATCGTCGAGCTCATGGGCATCGCGCAAAAGGCCGGCCTGAACCGCATCGGTTTTGTTGCTGACGCGCCGGCAACCCGGCCCTGAAGGCAGCCCGGCCGGACCAGCCCGGGCCAGCGCCTAAAATCCCTGCATCCGGCAGCCAGTGGCTGCTTCATTCTTTTTCCTTTTTCCCTGCGCCATGCAAGACAAATACCAGCACCTCGACGTTGAGCGCATTGCGCAAGCCTACTGGACGGCCGCAGACGCCTACCGCGTCACCGAGGACAGGTCCAAAAAGAAGTACTACGCCTGCTCCATGCTGCCCTACCCCAGCGGCAAGCTGCACATGGGCCATGTCCGCAACTACACCATCAACGACATGCTCACGCGCTACCTGCGCATGAAGGGCTACAACGTGCTGATGCCCATGGGCTGGGACGCCTTCGGCCTGCCGGCCGAAAACGCTGCGATGAAAAACGGCGTGCCGCCCGCGCAGTGGACCTACGACAACATCGCCTACATGAAAAAGCAGATGCAGGCGATGGGGCTGGCCATTGACTGGAGCCGCGAGGTCACGACCTGCGACCCGGGTTATTACAAATGGAACCAGTGGCTGTTCCTGAAGATGCTGGAAAAAGGCATCGCCTACCGCAAGACCCAAGTCGTCAACTGGGACCCGGTGGACCAGACCGTGCTGGCCAACGAGCAGGTGATTGACGGCAAGGGCTGGCGCACCGGCGCCGTCGTCGAAAAGCGCGAGATCCCCGGTTATTACCTGAAGATCACCGACTACGCCGAAGAACTGCTGGACAGCGTCAGCCACAAGCTGCCGGGCTGGCCGGAGCGTGTCAAGCTTATGCAGGAAAACTGGATTGGCAAAAGCGAAGGCGTGCGTTTTGCGTTCACCCATGACATCAAGGACGCTTCCGGCGCTCTGATCGGCGACGGGAAGATGTATGTCTTCACCACGCGTGCCGACACCATCATGGGCGTGACCTTCTGCGCCGTGGCGCCGGAACATCCGCTTGCTGTCCATGCGGCCGCGGCCAACCCCAGGTTGGCGGCGTTTATTGAAGACTGCAAGTCCGGCGGCACGACCGAAGCCGAACTTGCCACACAGGAAAAAAAGGGTGAGCGCACCGGCCTGTTTGTCACGCATCCGCTGACGGGCGACAAGGTTGAGGTCTGGGTCGGCAACTACGTGCTCATGAGTTACGGCGACGGCGCGGTGATGGGCGTGCCGGCCCACGACGAACGTGATTTTGAGTTTGCGAAGAAATACAAGCTGCCTATCCAGCAGGTCACCGATGTCCCCGGCAAGACCTACAGCACAGCCGCCTGGGCCGACTGGTACGGTGACAAGCAGCAGGGCGTGGCGATCAACTCGGGCAAATACGACGGCCTGGCCTTCAAGGCGGCCGTCGATGCCGTGGCTGCCGACCTGGCCGCCAAGGGTCTGGGTGAGAAAAAAACCACCTGGCGCCTGCGCGACTGGGGCGTGAGCCGCCAGCGCTACTGGGGTACGCCGATTCCCATCATCCACTGCGACGAACACGGCGCGGTGCCGGTGCCGGAAAAAGACCTGCCGGTGGTACTGCCGCAGGACTGCGTGCCTGATGGTTCGGGCAACCCGCTGCACAAACATGAAGGTTTCCATGCCGGTGTGGTTTGCCCGGTCTGCGGCAAGGCCTCTCGGCGTGAAACCGACACCATGGACACCTTCGTGGACAGCGCCTGGTATTACATGCGCTACTGCGACCCGAAGAATGAAGCAAAGATGGTCGCCGAGGGCGCGGACTACTGGATGCCCATGGACCAGTACATAGGCGGCATCGAACACGCCATCCTGCATCTGCTGTATGCGCGTTTCTGGACCAAGGTCATGCGCGACATGGGCCTGGTCCGGGTGGATGAACCTTTCACCAAGCTGCTGACCCAGGGCATGGTGCTCAACCACATCTACTCGCGCAAGGGCGAGAAAGGCGGCATCGAGTATTTCTGGCCGGCCGATGTCGATGATGTGCACGACGAACACGGCAAGGTCACGGGCGCGAAGCTGCGCGAGGACGGCTCCATGGTCACCTACGAAGGCGTGGGCACCATGAGCAAGAGCAAGAACAACGGCGTGGATCCGCAGGAGCTGATCGAGAAATACGGCGCCGACACCGCGCGCCTGTACACCATGTTCACCTCCCCGCCGGAAGCCACGCTGGAGTGGAACGACGCCGGCGTCGAAGGCTCCTACCGTTTTCTGCGTCGCGTCTGGAACTTCGGTGTGAAACTGGATGCTATGCAATTAGGAGCTGCTGGCGCCCGTCCCCAAAGGGCTGGTACCGTATTTGACAAGGAAGCGCAGGCGCTTCGTCGCGAGATCCACACGGTGCTCAGGCAGATCGACTACGACTACCAGCGCATGCAGTACAACACGGTGGTGTCGGGCGCCATGAAACTCCTCAATGCGCTCGAAGACTTCAAGGGCCAGATGTCGACTGGCGCGGCGTTTGCCCTGCGTGAGGGCATGGGCATCCTGCTGCGCTGCCTGTACCCGGCGACGCCGCACGTGGCGCACGCGCTGTGGGACGAGCTCGGTTTTGCCAAAGACCACGGAGGCCTGCTCGATGCGTCCTGGCCGGAGGTCGATGAGTCCGCGCTGGTGCAGGACGAGATCGAGCTGGTGCTGCAGATCAACGGCAAGCTGCGCGGCTCGGTCACGGTGCCTGCCGGTGCCGACAAGGCCGCCATCGAGGCAGCTGCGCTGGCCTCGGAAGCCTTTGTCAAACAGGTGGCAGGCGCCCCGGCCAAAAAAGTCATTGTGGTGCCGGGCCGCCTGGTCAACATCGTCGTCTGAAGGAAACCACCATGCAACGTCGCGTTTTTCTGTTGGCAGCCGCAACTGCGGCGGGCCTGAGCGGCTGCGGCTTTGCGTTGCGCAAGGCACCCAACTATGCGTTCAAGACCATCTACAGCGGTGTGGGCGAGGGCTCCACACTGGGGACCGAACTCAACCGCAATCTGGAGGCTGGCGGCACGGTGAAAGTGATCCGTGATCCGCGGCTGATCGAACAGGCGGAAGTGATCCTTGACGTGCTGCTTGACCAGCGTGAAAAAACCGTGGTGGGCGTCAATGCCTCCGGCCAGGTGCGCGAGTTCCAGTTGCGCACGCGGTTCAGGTTCCAGCTGCGCACGCTCAAGGGCAAGCTGCTGATTCCTCCCGACGAAATTGTGCTGCAGCGCGACATCAGCTTCAACGAATCCGCCGTGCTGGCCAAGGAAACCGAAGAAGCCTTGCTGTACCGCGACATGCAAAGCGACATCGTCCAGCAGATCCTGCGCCGGCTGGCTGCGGTGAAAAGCCTGGAATAGCAGGCGCTGCAAAGCCCTACTGACGCATCAGCGTGCTTTTGCCGAACAGGCTTTCAATCAGCTCCAGCGCCAGCTCGGCCGTGCCGTTGCGCACATCCAGCGCGGGGTTGAGTTCCATCACGTCGAGTGAGCCCATGCGGCGGGTGTCGGCAATCATCTCCATGCAAAGCTGCGCTTCGCGGTAGGTCGGGCCGCCCTTGATGGCCGTGGCGACGCCCGGTGCCAGCGAGGCGTCCAGAAAATCCACGTCGAAGCTCACGTGCACATGGGTGTTGTCGTCAACCCCTTCCAGAGCCGCTTCCATGGTGCGCTTCATGCCCATTTCATCGATGTAGCGCATGTCAAACACCTCCAGACCCGACTGGCGGAGAAACTGCTTTTCACCTTCGTCCACGCTGCGGATGCCAATTTGCCGGATTTCCGCGGGGTTCATCGCCGGCATCCTGCCGCCTATCCCGGTGAGCTCGGCGGGCCCGTGGCCGCACAACACGGCTACGGGCATGCCGTGTACATTGCCGGTGGGTGTGAGCTCGCTGGTGTTGAAGTCGGCATGCGCGTCCAGCCACAGCACCCGCAGTTTTTTGCCGGACTGCCGGCAATGGCGCGCCACGGCACTGATGGAGCCTATGCCGAGGCAGTGATCGCCACCCAGCAGAATCGGCAGATGATCCTGGGCCAGGCTCTGGAGCACGGCCTCATGCACAGACCGGTTCCAGGCGGCCACTTCATGCAGGTGGCGGTAACCATTGACGGGGGGCAGCCAGGGGTTGGTCGGGCCCGACAGGTTGCCCAGGTCCATCACCTGCAGGCCGTGGGCTCGCAGCGTTGGCCCGATACCTGCCACGCGCAGGGCCTCGGGTCCCATCGATGCACCGCGGCTGCCCGCACCAATGTCAGTGGGTGCACCGATCAGGTCGACGGGAAGATGGGCCGGGGTGGTCATCCTGGAACTGTTTCCGGTTGGGCGGGCATGCGGGCATTTTGCCGGACCAGACTGGTTTGCGCACCGGCCAGCAGGGCAAAAAGGTTTTTGGGGTTGTCGAGTTGGGGGATCAGGTCGATTTGCCGGCGGCCTTGCGTATTGTCGAGCTGCAGCTTGTGCAGGTAACGCAGCGCTGAATAATCCTCCAGCGCAAAACCCACCGAGTCGAAAATGGTCACATCGGCCGGCGAGGTGCGGCCGGGGGTGGTTCCGGTGAGCAACTGGGCAAATTCCGTCACGGCAAAGCTGGGCGGCATCTGCTGGATCTCGCCTTCAACGCGTGACTGCGGCTCGTATTCCACAACCACCCGGACGTCGCTCCTGCGCAGGATGTCGGCGTGCAGTTCGGTCTTGCCCGGGCTGTCGCCGCCCACCGCGTTGATATGCATGCCCGGCGCAATCATGGTGGGCGTCAGGACGACGGCGTTGCGCTTGTCCGCGGTGACCGTTGTCACAATGTCAGCGCCCTGCACGGCCTCTGCGGCCGAGAGGCAGGAAGTGAGCTGCACCCCCGGCAAACCCAGCGCCTGCAGGTTGTGCACCAGTTTCTCGGTGGCCAGGCGGTCCACATCGTGCAATCTGAAGTGGCTGATACCCAGCATATGGTGAAACGCAATCGCCTGGAATTCGCTTTGTGCGCCGTTGCCTATCAACGCCATGACGCGGCTGTCCAGCCTGGCCAGCCATTTCGCGGCCAGCGCCGACATGGCGGCGGTGCGCAGGGCGGTGGTCACGGTCAATTCCGACAGCAGCAGCGGATAGCCGGTTTCCACATCGGCGAGAACTCCAAACGCTGTCACAGTCAGCAGCCCTTGCGTGGTGTTTTCAGGGTGGCCGTTCACATACTTGAATGAATACATCCGCCCATCGCTGGTGGGCATGAGTTCAATCACGCCGCCAGGTGAATGAATGGCATGGCGTGCCGATTTGTCAAATTCGCCCCAGCGCCGGTAGTCCGCTTCGATTTCCGCGGCCAGCCCTTTCATGAAAGCGGCCGGCCCCACGCGCCCGACGATGCGCTGTATGCCTTCGATCCCGATGTACTCAACCATGATGGGTCTCCTGATGCCTGACCGCCTTGGCGCCAGACAAGTTTGCTGACACTGCGTTGCCGTCAGTCTGAAACCATTGTGTTGAGATGTCGCGCCAAAAAATAGCCAATAAATTGCCTGTTTATGCGATAGAAATGTGCAAATCGCCAGTAAAAATTGGCGTTTAGTCACTAAAATCATGTCATGGACGACACCGACCGCCAGCTGATCTCTTTGCTGCGCGACAACGCGCGCGCCTCGGTGGCCTCGCTGGCCAAGGTGTTGCGCGTCTCGCGCGGCACGGTGCAAAACCGGTTGGACAAGCTCGAAGCCGACGGCACCATCGTGGGCTATACCGCCCGCTTGCGGCCACAGGCAGAAGCGCACCAGATTCGGGCACTGATGACCGTGGCCGTGGAAGGCAACCGCATCGACCACGTGCTCAGCGCCCTGCGCGGCGACCCGGCCGTGAGCGCCCTGCACACCACCAATGGCCGCTGGGACATCGTGGCCGAGTTGCGTGCCGACAGCCTGGAGGCTTTCGACCGCGTGCTCGGGCGCATCCGGCTGCTTGAAGGCATTGCCAATACGGAAACCAGCCTACTGCTGTCCACCAGCAAGCTTTGATTCGAACACCGGCGCTAAACTCTTCGACCATGAACCTGGCCCCTGCGCAGCTCCAAGAGCACCTCAAACGCGGAATAAAAAGCCTTTACACCCTGCATGGCGACGAGCCGCTGCTGGTGCAGGAGTTTGCCGATGCGCTGCGGGCCGCTGCACGCGAACAGGGTTACACCGAACGCACGGTGCACACGGTGGCCGGTGCGCATTTCGACTGGAGCGAGGTGCTGGCCAGCGGTGGTTCGCTGAGCCTGTTTGCCGACAAGCAGATTGTCGAAATCCGCATCCCCAGCGGCAAACCCGGCAAGGATGGCTCGGTCGCGCTGCAGCAGATTGCCGAGCGCGCCCAGGGCGACGACAGCACCCTGACCCTGGTGCTGCTGCCGCGCCTGGACAGCATGACCACCAAGGGCGCCTGGTTCGGCGCGCTGGAAAGTTTTGGCACCACCGTCAAGTTCGACCCGATCGACCGCCGCAACCTGCCGCAGTGGATCGCGCAGCGCCTGCACCAGCAGGGCCAGCGTGTGGCCGCGGGCGAGGAAGGCCAGCGCACGCTGCAGTTTTTTGCCGATCGCGTGGAAGGCAACCTGTTGGCCGCGCACCAGGAAATCCAGAAGCTGGGCCTGCTTTATCCGGTAAGCGGGGGCGCGTCGGCAGAACTCAGTTTCGACCAGGTTGAAAACGCCGTGCTCAATGTCGCGCGTTACGACGTGTTCAAGCTGTCGGAAGCCGTGCTGGGCGGCCAGGCATTGCGCGTGCAGCGCATGCTCGACGGCCTGCAGTCCGAGGGCGAGTCGGAGGTGCTGGTGCACTGGGCCCTGAGCGAAGACATCCGCAGCATGAAACGGGTCAAGGACGCCTTGGGTGCAGGCCGGCCCATGCCCATGGCGCTGCGCGAAAACCGTGTATGGGGCGTCAAGGAAAAACTGTTTGAGCGTGCGCTTCCCCATATTGGCGAAACCACGCTGGCCAATCTGCTGCATGCCGCGCACAAGGTGGATGGCATCGTCAAAGGCCTGAAGCAGCCCGACTGGCCCACGGACGGCTGGCAGGCGCTGCAGCGCCTGGCCGGCATGGTGTGCAGTGCGTGTACGGCCCCGCTGGCGTCGTCCCGCACCTCGCGCGCCCCGGCGGGCAACTTCGGGCCCTAGCGCAACATGCGCCTGTTTGCGTGCACGCATGGCGCAGTGTCCGGATCGGCGTTACGCTAGCGGCCATGCAACAGACGGCCTCGCTTTCCAAAAAATTCATGCGCATAGGCGCGAGCCTGCTGCTTGTCGCCCTGGTGTCGATCGGCTTGACCCTTTGGGTGACCTGGCAGCTGGAGGGAGGTGCGGCGGCTGTCAACGAGGCCGGGCGCATGCGCATGCAGACCTGGCGCCTGGCCAGCGCGGTGCAGGCGGGCGTCGAGCGTGCAGAGTTGCAGGGCCTGGTGGCTCGTTTCGACGAGAGCCTGGCGCTGCTGCGCGAGGGCGATCCGTCCCGGCCGCTGTTTGTCCCCTGGGACGACCAGGTGCGTTTGCGCTTTGCCAATGTCGAGTCCCTGTGGCGTGATCAGCGGCAGCTGTGGCTGGCCGAGCCGGCGCCGCAAGCGCAGGCCTTGCTGAAGGCCGGCGGCGAGTTTGTGGAGGCGTGTGACCATCTGGTGCTGGTGATCGAGCAGCATTTGTCCCGCCTGACCGCCATCCTGAACCTATTCCAGCTCCTGATGATGGCATTGGCCATAGGCGGCGCGGTCATCATGCTCTACACCGGCTACATGTATGTGATCAACCCTCTGGGGCAGCTTCGCGAAGGCCTGCACAGGTTGGAGTCCGGGGACTTCAGGACGCGTGTCGAGGTCGATACCGTGGACGAGTTCGGACAGGTGGCCGCCGGTTTCAACCACATGGCGATGACCCTGCAGTCGCTCTACGAAGGGCTGGAAGCCAAAGTCGAGGCGAAGACGCGGCGTATCGAGGCGCAGCGCGCGCGGCTGGAGGCGCTGTACAAGGTCAGCGCCTTCCTGGCCCAGGCGGGCAGCATTGACGAGCTGGCGCGCGGTTTTGCCCAGCGCGTGCGCGCCGTGATGAAAGCCGACGCGGCCGCGGTCCGCTGGTCCGACGACGCCAACCAGCGCTACCTGATGCTGGCGACCGACTGTTTTCCGCAAGACCTCGTGGAAGAAGAACGTAACCTGCTGGCCGGGGCTTGCGCCTGCGGCAACCTGCGTCCGGATGCACGCACGCGGGTGATCCCCATTCACAGCCACGACGAGGCGCCAGTGCGCCATTGTGCCAAGGTGGGTTATGAAAGTGTGGTCAGCGTGCCGATACGGCTGCAGCAGCGTGTGCTGGGCGAGTTCAACCTGTTTTTTCGCGCGCCGGTCCTGCTGAGCGCCGACGAAGTCGAATTGCTGGACGCGCTGGCCAGTCACCTGGCGAGCTCCCTGGAGGGCTTGCGCGCCGACGCCCTGGACAGGGAAGCGGCGGTCGCGGAGGAACGCGCCCTGCTGGCGCGCAACCTGCATGATTCGATTGCGCAGTCCCTGGCCTTCCTCAAGATCCAGGTGCAGTTGCTGCGGACGGCCGTGCAGCGGGGCCAGGCGTCGCAGATGCAAGGGGCCCTCGACGAACTGGACATCGGCTTGCGCGAAAGCATCAGTGATGTTCGCGAGCTGCTGGTGCATTTCCGCACGCGTACCAATACGGACGACATCGAACAGGCCTTGCAGGAAACCCTGCAGAAGTTCCAGAGCCAGACCGGTTTGCCTGCCCAGTTGCAGGTACAGGGCCAGGGGCTGCCGCTGCCTTCAGATGTGCAGGTTCAGGTGTTACATGTGCTCCAGGAGGCCCTGTCCAATGTACGCAAGCATGCAGGTGCCACGCAGGTCGGCCTGGACGTGGCCAAGGGCGAACGCTGGCGTTTCGTCGTGCGTGACAATGGTGTCGGCTTTGACACCAGCAAACACCCCGGCGATTCCCACGTCGGCCTGAACATCATGCGCGAGCGGGCGGGCCGCATCGGCGCCGAGGTCAAGCTTGTCTCGGCGGCCGGGCAGGGCACGACAGTCACACTGACGCTGCCGCCGCATCCGGAGGTGGGTGGTGCCCAGGCGGCGAAGTCCCCGGACCTGTCAACCGCACACAGCGGCTGAGGAAAACACGCACCATGAAACCGATCGAGTTGCTGGTGGTCGACGACCACACCCTGTTTCGCCGTGGCCTCGTGGCACTGCTGTCGCAGGACGGGCGTTTCGAGGTTGCCGGAGAAGCCGGCGACATTGGTGAGGCATTGCGTTGTGTCGAGCAGCGCAAACCCGACCTGATCCTGCTGGACAACCACCTGCCGGGCGTCCTCGGCGTGGACGGCATTGCAACACTCAAGGAGGCGGCGCCCGGTGTCCGCATCCTGATGCTGACGGTGAGCGAAAACGAGGACGATCTGGCCACCGCGCTGCAGGCGGGTGCCGACGGTTACCTGCTCAAAACCGTGGAGCTGGACAGCTTGTCAGAGTCCATCATCAAGGTGTTGGACGGCGAGTCGGTGGTCAGTCCGGAGATGATGACCAAGCTGGTTGCTGCTTTCCGGGCCAAGACCCCGCTGCCCGTGACCGGCGAGGCAGTGTCGGCAGAAGCAGGCCGCAATGGGAACGCACCGGTGCCGGATGACTCGGCCCTTGCGCTCCTGTCGGCGCGCGAGCGGGAAGTGCTCGCACTGATTGCGCGCGGCGACAGCAACAAGGTGATTGCCCGCAAGCTCGACATTGCGGAGACCACGGTGAAGATTCACGTCCAGCACATCCTGCGCAAGCTGCAGCTCAGCTCGCGGGTGCAGGCGGCCGTGTACGCGACTGGCCGCGACCTGACTTGACAAACATCAAGGCCGGCGCAGTTTGACCCGGCAGTAGTTCTTCAGAACGAGACGGCCGGGCTTGCCGCCGTTTCTTTTATGCCCTCTCCCTGTTCCTAAGGAGGATATTCAGAGGCGCGCCAAAAGCCGACAGTCATGCCATGTCTCAGGAGAAACATGCATGAGTTCTGAACTCGGTAATTCAAGGAAGGCCTGGTCCGTGCTGATTGTCAGCACGCTGGCTTTCACCGTCTGCTTCATGGTCTGGATGATGTTCGGCGTGATCGGCATCCCGATCAAGAAGATGCTCAACCTCAATGCCACGGAGTTCGGCTTGCTCGCGGCCACGCCGGTTCTGACCGGTTCCCTGATCCGCGTCCCGCTGGGCATCTGGACCGACCGCTACGGTGGACGCATCGTGATGGCCATCCTGATGGCGATCACGGTGCCCGCGATCTGGCTCATGAGTTACGCCACGGCCTACTGGCACTTTCTGGTGATCGGCCTGTTTGTTGGTCTGGCCGGCGGTTCGTTCTCGGTGGGCACACCCTATGTGGCGCGCTGGTTCCCGAAAAGCCGCCAGGGCATGGCGATGGGTGTGTACGGTGCCGGCAATTCGGGCGCGGCCGTCAACAAGTTCGTGGCTCCAGTGTTGCTGGTGGCCTTTGGTTGGGCCATGGTGCCGCAGGTATACGCCGTCATCATGATGGGCGCGCTGGTGCTGTTCTGGCTGTTCAGCTACAGCGACCCTTCGCACCTGGTACCCAGCCATGTCAAGTTCAGCGACCAGCTTAAGGCATTGAAAGACCCCAAGGTCCTGAAGTACTGCCAGTACTACAGCATCGTGTTCGGCGGCTATGTGGCCCTGTCGCTCTGGATGGTGCAGTACTACGTGGGTGAATTCGGCCTGGACATTCGCGTGGCTGCACTGCTGGCCGCCTGCTTCTCATTGCCCGGCGGCGTGCTGCGGGCCTTTGGCGGTGTGTTGTCAGACAAATACGGTGCGCACAGCGTGACCTGGTGGGTGATGTGGGTCAGCTGGATCTGCCTCTTCCTGCTGTCCTACCCGCAGACCGACTTCACCATCCTCACGGTCAATGGCCCGGCGACCTTCCACTTGGGGCTGAACGTCTACACCTTCACCGCGCTGATGTTCACCTTGGGTATTGCCTGGGCCTTCGGCAAGGCCAGTGTCTTCAAGTACATCAGCGACGACTATGGTGCCAACATCGGCGCGATCAGCGGCATTGTCGGGCTGGCCGGCGGCCTGGGCGGCTTTGTGCTGCCCATCATCTTCGGCGGCCTGATGGACCTGACAGGCATCCGCTCCAGTGCCTTCATGTTCATGTACGGCGTTGTCTGGGTCTCGCTGATCTGGATGTACTGGACCGAAGTGCGGCGCACCGAGGTCATGGGGTCGAACGCAAGCGGCGCATCGGCCTGATGCGGCCATCTTCTTCAAGGAAAAAATCATGAGTACCAAGTCCGCAGCAAGTGCTGCCATTCCGGCCCTTCAGTCGCGTTCCTCAGGCGTTGACATCACCGACTGGCGTCCCGAGGACGAACAGTTCTGGGAAAGCACCGGCAAGCGTATTGCCTACCGCAACCTCTGGATCTCTGTGCCCAGCCTGCTGTGCGGCTTTGCCGTCTGGGGCATGTGGGGCATCATCACCGTGCAGATGCTCAACCTGGGCTTTCCCTTCACCCAGGCCGAACTGTTCACGCTGACGGCTATTGCGGGCCTGGCCGGCGCTACCATGCGCATTCCGGCCTCCTTCCTGATCCGGCTGGCCGGTGGACGCAACACCATTTTCCTGACGACGTCGATGCTGCTGGCACCGGCCATCGGCACCGGCATCGTGCTGCAGCATCCCGAGTGGCCGCTGTGGTCCTTTCAGTTGATGGCCTTGTGGTGTGGGGTGGGTGGCGGCAACTTCGCCAGCTCCATGTCCAACATCAGCACCTTCTTTCCCAAGCGGCTACAGGGCACGGCACTTGGCCTGAATGCAGGACTGGGCAATTTCGGCGTGACGACCATGCAGATCGTCATACCGCTGGTGATGACCCTGAGTCTGTTTGGAGGCTTCGCAGGCGAATCGACCACGCTGGTCAAGGACAGCGGCTGGATCCTCGGCAAGATTGTTGCGGGCACACCCACCTGGATACAGAACGCCGGCTTTGCCTGGCTGTTGTCGCTGATACCGTTGTCGGCCCTCTGTTTCTTTGGCATGAACAACCTGAAGACCGTTTCTCCCGCCATTGGCGGCACGATCCCGGCTTTTCTCAAAATCATTTGGCTCTACACGCTGTCGTTTGTGCCGGCAGGCATTGGCCTGTACCTTTACCTGCCCAAACCCACGGGCTTGGGCTTGCTCAACATGTGGATCGCCATGCCCTTGATTGTGGCAAGCACCTTGCTGGTGCTCAAGCTCACTGCTTTTGGCACGATGAAAGAAAACATCACCAAGCAGTTTGCGATCTTCAGCAACAAACACACCTGGTCACTGACCTTGCTGTACATCGTGACCTTCGGCTCCTTCATCGGATTTTCGATGGCCCTGCCGTTAGCCATCACGGTGATTTTTGGCATCAGCCATGTGCCTGACGCATCAGGTGTCATGCAACACGCGCTGAAAAATCCCAATGCTCCCTCGGCACTGACCTTTGCCTGGATAGGCCCCTTTGTGGGCGCGTTGATTCGCCCCGTGGGTGGTTGGGTGTCCGACAAGGTAGGCGGCTCCATCGTGACTCAGATCATTTCTGCCGTCATGGTCGCGGCCTCCGCAGGCGTGGGGTACGTCATGCTTCTTGCCTACAAGTCGGCCACGCCCGAGGAGTATTTCTTACTCTTCATGGTGCTGTTTATCGTGCTGTTTGCCGCCAGTGGCATCGGCAACGGCTCCACCTTCCGCACGATTGGCGTCATCTTCGACCGCCAGCAGGCCGGGCCGGTGCTGGGTTGGACCTCGGCCATTGCCGCCTACGGTGCCTTCATCGCCCCGGTGGTCATCGGCGCTCAGATCAAGGCCGGCACGCCGGAAAACGCCATGTACGGCTTTGCCATCTTCTATGCCCTGTGTCTGGTGCTGAACTGGTGGTTTTACCTGCGTCGCGGCGCAGAGATCAAAAACCCCTGACCCACCGCTGGGCCCGCTTTTGCCGCTTTACCGGAGAATCAAATGAGTCATTTTCTTGATCGACTGAGCCACTTTTCCAATCCCCGGGAGTCCTTTTCCGGGGCGCACGGTGTCACCACCGCCGAAGACCGGACCTGGGAAGACGCCTACCGCAACCGCTGGGCGCACGACAAGATCGTGCGCAGCACCCATGGCGTGAACTGCACGGGATCGTGTTCGTGGAAGATCTATGTCAAGGGCGGCATCGTCACCTGGGAAACCCAGCAGACCGACTACCCGCGCACGCGCTGGGACATGCCCAACCATGAGCCGCGCGGCTGCTCGCGCGGTGCCAGCTACAGCTGGTACCTGTACAGCGCCAACCGCGTCAAATACCCCATGGTGCGAGCGCGCCTGCTCAAGCACTGGCGCGAAGCCCGTTTGACGCTGCCGCCGGTCGAGGCCTGGGCGGCCGTGGTGCAGGACGACGCCAAGCGGCGCGACTACCAGAGCGTGCGCGGCCTTGGCGGGTTTGTCCGCTCCAGCTGGGACGAGGTCAACGAGATCATTGCGGCCTCCAATGTCCACACGATCAAGAAACACGGTGCTGACCGCATCATCGGTTTCTCGCCGATTCCTGCAATGTCCATGGTCAGCTACGCCGCTGGCTCGCGCTACCTGTCGCTGATAGGCGGCGTGTGCATGAGCTTTTACGATTGGTATTGCGACCTGCCTCCGTCCAGTCCCCAGGTCTGGGGTGAGCAAACCGACGTGCCGGAGTCGGCCGACTGGTACAACTCGGGTTTCATCATTGCCTGGGGTTCCAACGTGCCACAGACGCGCACCCCCGATGCGCACTTCTTCACCGAAGTCCGTTACAAGGGTACCAAGACCGTGGCGATCACGCCCGACTATTCCGAGGTCGCCAAACTCTCCGACCTGTGGCTGCATCCCAAGCAGGGCACCGACGCCGCGGTCGCCATGGCCATGGGCCATGTGATCCTGAAGGACTTCTATTTTGGCGGCAACGGCAAGCCGCGCTCGGCCTACTTCGACCACTACGCGCGCCGCTACACCGACCTGCCTATGCTGGTGATGCTCAAGGAGCATCAGCTTGAAAACGGCGAAACCGTTTTGGTGCCGGACCGGTATGTGCGCGCGTCCGACTTCAACGGCAAGCTGGGCCAGGCGAACAACCCGGAATGGAAAACCGTCGCCTTCGACGCGAAGGGCAAGGTTGTGTTGCCGCACGGCGCTATCGGCTTTCGCTGGGGTCCGGATGGCCGCGCTGACGCCGGGCAGTGGAACCTGGAGTCGAAAGAGGCGCGCCAGGGTGACGAGGTCACGCTCAAACTGTCGGTGATGGAGGGTGATGTGCCCGGTTTCGACAGCGCCAAGGTCGGCTTTCCGTACTTCGGCGGCATTCACCATGACCATTTCCAGAACAACGAGCAGGGCGATGTGCTGGTGCGTACGGTGCCGGTGCAGCGCATTTCACTCGGCAAGGCCGGCGAGGAGCGCTCGGCCCTGGTCGCGACGGTGTTCGACCTGCAGGTGGCGCAGTACGGCATTGCCCGCGGCCTGCCCGGTGAACTGGCCGCCGCCGACTTTGACGACAACACTCCCTACACCCCCGCCTGGCAGGAGCAGATCACCGGTGTGCCACGCGACCAGATCATCGCCGTCGCACGCCAGTTTGCCGACAATGCCGACAAGACCGAAGGGCGGTCCATGGTCATCATCGGTGCTGGCATGAACCACTGGTACCACAGTGACATGAACTACCGCAGCGTCATCAACATGCTGATGATGTGCGGCTGCATCGGCAAGAGCGGCGGTGGCTGGGCGCACTACGTGGGCCAGGAAAAGCTGCGGCCGCAGACCGGCTGGACACCGCTGGCGTTCGCGCTCGACTGGATCCGCCCACCCCGGCAGATGAATTCCACCAGCTTCTTTTATGCGCACACCGATCAATGGCGCTACGAGAAGCTCGGTGTGGACGAGGTGTTGTCGCCGCTGGCCGACAAAAAGCTCTACGGCGGCAGCATGATCGACTATAACGTGCGCGCCGAACGCATGGGCTGGTTGCCGAGTGCACCGCAATTGCAGACCAACCCGATGCAGGTGGTCAAGGACGCGCAGGCCGCGGGCCTGGATGCCAAGGACTATGTCGTCAAGTCGCTCAAGGACGGCTCGCTCAGGATGAGTTGCGAGGATCCGGACCATCCGGACAACTGGCCGCGCAACATGTTTGTCTGGCGCTCCAACATCATTGGCTCGTCGGGCAAGGGCCATGAGTACTTCCTCAAACATCTGCTCGGTACGGACAACGGTGTTCAGGGCAAAGACCTCGGCGCCGAAGAAGGCAAACCCGAGGAAGTCATCTGGCACGACAAGGCGCCCGAGGGCAAGCTGGACCTGCTGGTCACGCTCGACTTCCGCATGAGCACAACCTGCCTGTACTCCGACATCGTCCTGCCGACCGCGACCTGGTACGAGAAGAACGACCTCAACACCAGCGACATGCATCCCTTCATCCATCCGCTGTCCACCGCAGTGGATCCGGTGTGGCAATCGAAGAGCGACTGGGAAATCTACAAGGGCTTCGCGAAAAAATTCAGCGAGCTGTGCGAAGGCCATCTCGGTGTCGAAAAGGAAATGGTGCTGACCCCGGTGATGCACGATACCCCGGGCGAGCTGGCCCAGCCTTTTGAGGTCAAGGACTGGAAACGCGGCGAGTGCGAACTGGTACCCGGCAAGACGGCGCCCCAGATGCAGGTGGTCGAACGCGACTACCCCAACGTCTACAAACGTTTCACGGCCGTCGGCCCCCTGCTCAACAAGGTGGGCAACGGCGGCAAGGGCATTGCCTGGAACACCGAAACCGAAGTGCGGCAACTCGGCGAACTCAACGGCCTGGTGACCGAACCCGGCGTGACCCAGGGCATGCCGCGCATCAACAGCGACATCGATGCCTGCGAAATGGTGTTGCAACTCGCGCCTGAAACCAACGGCCACGTGGCGGTCAAGGCGTGGGCGGCACTGGGCAAGCAGACCGGCCGTGAGCACACCCATCTGGCGCTGCATCGCGAGGACGAGAAGATCCGCTTCCGCGACATCCAGGCGCAACCGCGCAAGATCATCAGCTCACCGACCTGGAGCGGCATCGAATCGGAAACCGTGTCCTACAACGCCGGCTACACCAATGTGCATGAACTGATCCCATGGCGCACCCTCACGGGCCGCCAGCAGTTCTACCAGGACCACCCGTGGATGCTGGCTTTCGGCGAGGGCTTGGCCAGCTACCGGCCGCCGGTGAACCTGAAGGCTACCGCCGGTGTGCACGGTATCCGTACCAACGGCAACACCGAGATACTGCTGAACTTCATCACGCCGCACCAGAAGTGGGGCATTCACTCGACCTACACCGACAACCTCTTGATGCTGACGCTGAGCCGGGGCGGACCCATCATCTGGCTCAGTGAAGACGACGCGAAGTTGATCGGGGTCGAGGACAACGACTGGATCGAGGCCTACAACGTCAACGGCGCGATTGCCGCGCGGGCTGTTGTAAGCCAGCGCGTCAAGCCCGGCATGGTGATGATGTACCACGCGCAGGAAAAAATCGTCAACACCCCGGGTTCGGAGATCACCGGCCAGCGCGGCGGCATCCACAACTCGGTGACACGCATCGTGCTCAAACCGACCCACATGATTGGTGGTTATGCGCAGCTTTCCTACGGCTTCAACTACTACGGGACCATAGGCACCAACCGCGACGAATTTGTGGTGGTGCGCAAGATGGACAAAGTGGACTGGCTGGACACGCCGCGCGAAGACGAGAAAGCGTTTGCCGTGCAACAAATGGGAGAAGCAGCATGAAGGTACGCGCACAAATCGGCATGGTGCTGAACCTGGACAAGTGCATTGGCTGCCACACCTGTTCGGTCACCTGCAAAAACGTCTGGACCAGCCGGCCCGGTATGGAATACGCCTGGTTCAACAACGTCGAAACCAAGCCCGGCATCGGCTACCCCAAGGAGTGGGAGAACCAGGACAAGTGGAACGGCGGCTGGGTGCGCAAGGCCGACGGCTCCATCGAGCCGCGCCAGGGCGGCAAGTGGAAGCTGCTGATGCGCATCTTCTCCAACCCGAACATGCCGCAGATCGATGACTATTACGAGCCCTTCACCTTCGATTACGACCACCTGCAGTCGGCGCCGGAAATGCAGGCCACGCCGACAGCGCGGCCGCGCAGCCTGATCACCGGCAAGCGCATGGAAAAAATCGAATGGGGCCCGAACTGGGAAGAGATTCTCGGGGGCGAGTTTTCCAAACGCAGCAAGGACGCCAACCTGGCGAACTTCGACCAGGTCCAGAAAGACATGGTGGGCCAGTTCGAAAACACCTTCATGATGTATTTGCCGCGCCTGTGCGAGCATTGCCTGAACCCGGCCTGTGTGGCGTCCTGTCCTTCGGGCTCGATCTACAAGCGCGAGGAAGACGGCATCGTGCTAATTGACCAGGACAAGTGCCGCGGCTGGCGCATGTGTGTCTCGGGCTGCCCTTACAAGAAAATCTATTACAACTGGAAAAGCGGCAAGGCCGAGAAATGCACCTTCTGCTACCCGCGCATTGAAGCCGGCCAGCCGACCGTCTGCAGCGAAACCTGCGTGGGCCGCATCCGTTACCTCGGTGTGGTGCTGTACGACGCCGACCGCATCCAGGAAGCGGCCAGCGTGGAAGACGACAAGGACCTGTACCAGGCCCAGCTCGACATCTTCCTGGACCCGAACGATCCGAAGGTGATTGAGCAGGCACGCAAGGACGGCATTCCCGAGGCCTGGCTGGAAGGCGCCCGCCGCAGCCCGGTCTACAAGATGGCGGTGGAGTGGAAGGTGGCGCTGCCGCTGCACCCCGAATACCGCACGTTGCCCATGGTCTGGTACGTGCCGCCGCTGTCGCCCATCACCTCGGCGGCCAACGCCGGCCAGATCGGCATCAACGGCGAGCTGCCCGACATCGCGCAGATGCGCATTCCCGTGCAGTACCTGGCCAACCTGCTGACAGCGGGCGACACCGCACCGGTGATCCG
The DNA here is from genome assembly GCF_049790275.1 of Polaromonas sp. Taxonomy (GTDB): domain Bacteria; phylum Pseudomonadota; class Gammaproteobacteria; order Burkholderiales; family Burkholderiaceae_C; genus Polaromonas. Next base: position 8,502 of record NZ_JBAQYR010000136.1, on the reverse strand, counting down.
TTCACTGCAGCGCATGCTGGCCATGCGGTCCTACCAGCGCAGCAAACATGTGGACCAGGTGCAGAACCTGGCGGTGCTGGAGCAGGCCGGGCTGACGGTGGCCGAGGTCGAGGAGATGTACCACATCATGGCGATTGCCAATTACGAAGACCGCTTCGTGATCCCGAGCAGCCACCGCGAATACGCCGAAAACGCATTCGACATGCGCGGCGGCTGTGGCTTCACCTTCGGCAACGGTTGCTCCGACGGCGCCAGCGACGTCAGCCTGTTCGGCGGCAACAAGAAACGCACCATTCCCATCAAGGTGGAGGTCTGAACCATGGCACTTTTCAACAACACCCCCGCCGTGGCTTCGAAAAGCCTGCGTGTGCTGGCCCGGCTGCTCGGCTACCCCGATGCCGAGCTGCGCGGCCATCTGGGCGCGCTGCGCGAGGCACTGCACGAAGAACGTGCCCTGGAGCCGTTGCGGCTGGCCGAGCTGGATGCCCTGATCGAAGCACTCGCGCTTGCGCCGGCGCTCGAGACCGAGGCGGCTTATGTCGAGCTGTTCGACCGGGGCCGCGCCACCTCGCTGCACCTCTTCGAACACGTGCACGGCGACTCTCGCGATCGCGGGCCGGCCATGATCGACCTGGCGCAGACCTACGAGAAGGCCGGCATGTATCTGGCCGAAGGCGAGATGCCGGACTTCCTGCCGGTGGTGCTCGAGTTCACCTCGACCCAGCCGCCGCGCGAGGCGCGCGAGTTCCTGGCCGAGATGGCACATATTTTCAATGCGATTTTCGCGGCGCTGCAGCAGCGCGAAAGTGGCTACGCCTCCGTGCTGGGGGCCTTGCTGGAGCTGGCCGGGGAGAAGGCCCAGCCGGTACAGATCGCCGCTGAAGAGCCAATCGACGCGATCTGGGAAGAGCCGGTCGTTTTTGATGGCTGTTCCTCCAAAGGCCAGGCCAGGCCGGACCAGCCGCAACCGATCCATATCGTGCCGCACGTGCGCAAGGCGCCATCCACCCAAGGAGTACAAGCATGAGCCCCGGACTTCACGGATTTCTTTTTGGTGTCTACCCCTACATCTGCCTGAGCGTGTTCCTGCTCGGCAGCCTGATCCGCTTCGACCGCGACCAGTACACCTGGAAAAGCGATTCCTCGCAGCTGCTGCGCACCGGCTTGCTGCGCTGGGGAAGCAACCTGTTCCATGTGGGCATCCTGTTCCTTTTCTTCGGTCATCTGGTCGGGCTGTTGACACCCCACGCGGTGTATGGTTTTTTCATGGACGCCGCGACCAAGCAGCGCATGGCGATCTACGCGGGTGGCATTGCCGGCTTCATCTGTTTCATTGGCCTGTCGATGCTGATTTACCGCCGCGTGTTCGACCCGCGCATTCGCTACACCAGCCACAAGACCGACCTCGCGATCCTGCTGATCCTGTGGACGCAGCTGGTGGTGGGCCTGATCACCCTGCCGTATTCATGGGGACACGCTGACGGCAGCGTGATGCTGATCCTGGCTGAATGGGCGCAGCGCATTCTCACGCTGCGCGAGGTGGACTCTGCAGCGCTGGCCGTCCTGCCTTGGCCTTACCGTTTCCACATCGTGTTCGGGATGACCATCTTCCTGCTGTTTCCCTTCAGCCGCCTGGTTCATGTGTGGAGCGGCTTCGGAGCGGTCGCCTACCTGTTCCGTCCCTACCAAATGGTGCGCAGCCGCCGCCTTGGCATTCCTCGCGCCAGGTCGGGCGGCAACCGCTAACCACCGAGAACCGGATTACCACCATGAACACTTCATCTTCCCCATCCCCTGCAGCTGCCCAGGGCTGCGGCAGCGGCGCGTGCCAGTGCGGCAGCCCTGCCGCTGCGCCGGTGCTGCCGATCGCCAGCATCAATGGCATCACACTGCATGCCCCCGGGCAGCGGCCGGACACAGCCACCTTGCGCGAGTTGGCCTATGCCGAGCTGCTCAGACAGGAGGCAGTCCGCCAGGGCCTGTTCCTGAACCACGCCGTGGCGAGCGCGCCCGAACTGGGCCAAGCCGAACGCGAAGTCATCGAGGCCATGGTGGATCAGGCCGTGCACACGCCCCAACCCACCGACGAGGAAGGCCGGCGTTATTACGAAGCCCATAAGGCGCAGTTTCTGGTGGGCCAGGCGCTGCATGTGCGGCACATCCTGTTTGCCGTCACGCCCGGCGTCAACGTCCAGGCGCTTACCGTGCATGCCGAGCGAGCCTTGCTGGAGCTGTCGCACAAGGGGGTGTCTCAGGAGCGGTTTACACAGCTGGCCGCCGAACTGTCGAACTGCCCGAGCAGCGCCCAGGGCGGCGACCTCGGCTGGATAACGCCGGACGACTGTGCGCCCGAACTGGCGACGGAGCTGTTTCACCTCCAGCATGCGCAAACCGGCACCGGCGTGCATCCACGCCTGTTCCACACGCGTTTTGGCTTTCACATCATCGACGTGCTGGAACGCCGCAGCGGCACCCAACCCGCCTATGAAGAAGTGCAGGAGCGCATCACGGCCCTGCTGACCATGCAGTCCCGTGCACGAGCCCTGCACCAGTACATGAGCCTGCTGGTGGGGGAGGCGGAGATAGAAGGCATCGCTCTTGAGGGAGCAGATTCGCCGCTGGTCCAATGACCGAAGACGTTGCAGGCGCGGACGAGCTGTTGCTTCGCTTGCGGCGTTTTCACTCCGATTATTTTCCGCTGCACCAGCAGCGTTTCCAGGACCTGGTGGCGCAGGGGCAGCACCCCAAAACCCTGTTCATCGGCTGCTCGGACTCGCGCGTGGTGCCTTACCTGCTGACTGGTGCCGGCCCGGGCGAGCTTTTCATCGTGCGCAATGTGGGGGCGTTTGTTCCCCCTTACGACGGCTCGCATGGTTTGCACGGCACGATGGCGGCGATCGAGTTCGCGGTGCTCAGCCTGCATGTGGAGCGCATCATCGTCTGCGGCCACAGCCACTGCGGTGCCATCCGCGCGGCCTATGAAGGCGTGCCCGAGGAAGCGGTGGCCCTGCAGGCCTGGCTCAAGCTGGCCAGTGAAGCCCTGCTGCCGGTCCAGGCTAGCCCCGAGGCCCTGCGTCGCACAGAACAGCGCATCGTGGTGCTGCAACTCGAGCGTTTGATGGCTTACCCCATGGTACGGCGTGAGGTCGAGAAGGGCACGTTGACCCTGCACGGCTGGCATTACGTGATTGAGGACGGTGAAATCCACATCTTTGATGTACGGCAAGGAAGTTTTGTGCCTGCTGCGATAGCCTCCAACAGCGGCACTGGCCCGTACCAACCTTATGTGGAGCACGATGGACAAATCATCAGCAACTGACCTGGCAGCCAAGGCCAGTGCCGACCCAGCCGCGGCGGCTGCAATATTGGAGGCGCAGGCCCGCGATTCGGGCCTGCGGCCCTGGCGGCTGGGCGGCAAGGATCTGATTCCGGTGGTGCAGGGCGGCATGGGTGTGTGTGTGTCGGCCGGTGGCCTGGCTGGCGCGGTGGCGCGCCTGGGCGGAGTGGGCACGGTGTCTTCCGTGGACTTGCGGCGCCTGCATCCGGACCTGATGGCCCAAACCGGCCACCTGGACAAGGAGCCCGATGCGAAAGCCCTGATCAATGCGGCGAACCTCGAGGCACTGGACCGCGAAATTCGCAGGGCGCGCCAGCTGGCGCAGGGACGGGGCCTGATTGCCGTCAACATCATGAAGGCGCTCGGCGCCTACGAAGACTATGTGCGCCAGGCGCTGGCCAGCGGTGCCGATGCGCTGGTGGTCGGCGCGGGCCTGCCGCTGGATTTGCCGGAGCTGGCGCGTGACCATCCCGGCGCAGCGCTGATTCCCATCCTGTCGGATGCGCGGGGCGTGCAGTTGCTGGTGCGCAAGTGGCAAAAAAAAGGCCGCCTGCCCGATGCCATCGTGATCGAGCATCCCGGTCTCGCAGGTGGCCATCTGGGCGCCGCCAAAGTTGCAGACCTGCATGACACACGTTTTGACTTCGATGTGGTTATTCCACAGGTGCTGGAGTTCTTCAAGACGGCCGGCATCGAACGCGAGATTCCGCTGATTGCCGCCGGCGGCATCAATTGCCGGGACGACATCCTGCGCCTGCAGGCCCTGGGCGCATCGGCCGTGCAGTTGGGGACGGCTTTTGCCGTCACCCAGGAGTGTGATGCCGACCCCGCCTTCAAGAAGGTGCTGGCCGAAGCCAAACCGGAAGACATGGTGGAGTTCATCAGCGTGGCAGGCCTGCCCGCGCGTGCGGTACGCACTCCCTGGCTGGAGAAGTACATCCGGCTCGAACCCAAGCTCCAGGCGGCGGCCCATGTGAAAGCCAAATGCAACATGTCGTTCGATTGCCTCACCCATTGCGGCCTGCGCGATGGCGTGGCCAGCATGGGCCAGTTCTGCATCGACCAGCAGCTCGGCCATGCCTTCGACGGCAATACGCGCAAAGGCCTTTTCTTCCGTGGTGCCGCCCGCCTGCCGTTTGGCGACCAGATCCGTTCGGTGCAAGAATTGATGCAATGGCTGCTCGGCGGAATCCGGCCAGCAACGTCCATCGCAGGAGCACAAGCATGAAACGCGATCAATTTGGCCGGCCGCAGGATATGACGGCCACCCAGCCCATCAGTCAGGATGTGCTGAAGGAAAAATACCTCAAACCCGGCGAGTCGGGTGTGGAAGACCTGTACCGGCGCGTGGCGCATGCCCTGGCCTCGGTCGAGCCGGAAGCGGAGCGCGCCAAACACGAGGCGCTGTTCCTCGAGAACCTGCACGCCGGCGCCATAGGCGCGGGCCGCATCATGAGCGCGGCCGGCACAGCCATCCAGGCTACGCTGATCAACTGCTTTGTGCAGCCCGTGGGCGACTGCATCCAGGGCGTGGATGACGGCGGTTACCCCGGCATTTACGAGGCCCTGCGCGAAGCGGCCGAAACCATGCGGCGCGGTGGCGGCGTGGGCTACGATTTTTCGCGCATCCGGCCGCGCGGCGCGGAGGTCAAGGCCACGGCCTCCATGGCCTCCGGACCGTGCAGCTACATCAATGTGTTTGACCAGTCGTGCTCCACCGTGGAAAGCGCGGGTTCACGGCGCGGTGCGCAGATGGGCGTGCTGCGCATCGATCATCCGGATGTGCACGAGTTCATCACCGCCAAGCGCACGCCCGGGCGCTGGAACAACTTCAATGTCTCGGTTGGCATGCCGGACACCTTCATGCACGCTCTGGCCGAAGACCAGCCCTGGGAGCTGGTGCACAAGGCCAAACCCGGCGCCCCGCTGATTGCGCAGGGCGCGTTCCAGCGCGCCGACGGCCTGTGGGTCTACCAGACGGTAGCGGCACGCGAGTTGTGGGACACCGTGATGCGCTCGGCCTACGATTTCGCCGAGCCCGGCATCCTGTTCCTGGACCACATCAACCACGACAACAACCTGCGTTATTGCGAAGAGATTGCGGCGACCAATCCCTGCGGCGAACAGCCGCTTCCGCCTTATGGCTGCTGCGACCTCGGCCCCATCATCCTCACGCGTTTTGTACGCCACCCCTTTGGCTTCAATGGCGTGCCGGACTTTGATTTCGAGGCTTTTGCGAAGTCGGTGACAACCCAGGTGCGGGCGCTGGACAACGTGCTCGACGTGACCTTCTGGCCGCTACCGCAGCAGCAGGCCGAGTCGGCCGCCAAGCGCCGCATCGGCGTCGGTTTCACCGGTTTGGGCAATGCGCTGGCCATGTTGTGCCTGCGTTACGACGCGCCCGAGGGCCGCGAAATGGCGGCGCGTATTGCTGTCGCCATGCGCGATGCGGCCTACACCGCCTCGGTGGCGCTGGCGAAAGAAAAAGGCGCCTTCCCCAAGTTCGACGCCGACGGGTATCTCGCCGCAGGCACCTTTGCCAGCCGCTTGCCGGCCGCCCTGCAGCAATCCATCCGCGCCAACGGCATCCGCAACAGCCACCTGTTGTCGATTGCCCCGACCGGCACCGTCAGCCTGGCGTTTGCCGACAATGCGTCCAACGGCATCGAGCCTCCGTTTTCGTGGATGTACCGGCGCAAGAAACGCGAGTCCGACGGCAGCACCACCGAATACGCGGTGGAAGACCATGCCTGGCGCCTGTACCGCGAACTCGGTGGGGACGTGGACAAACTGCCCGGCTACTTTGTGTCGGCGCTCGAGATGTCTGCGGACAGCCACATTGGCATGATGGAAGCGGTGCAGCCCTTTGTGGACACGGCGATCTCCAAAACCGTCAATGTGCCGGCCGACTATGCGTACGAGGACTTCAAGGGCCTGTACCAGCAGGCCTGGCGCGCGAAGCTCAAGGGCCTGGCCACCTACCGGCCCAATGCGATTCTCGGGTCGGTGCTGGAGGCCCATGTGAGTCCCGCTGCCACACCAGCCGCGGCAGCGCCCATGGATCCGATGCGCACGGTGATCGAAAGCCGTCCCAAGGGTGCCTTGTCCGCCGTCGCCGAGAAGGTCGATTACTGGACGCAGGAAGGGCACAAGACGCTTTACATCGTGGTGTCTTTCCTGCCGGTGCCCTCGGCCAGCGGCGAAGGCACGGTCGAGCGGGCCATCGAATTTTTCATGCCTGTGGGCCAGAGCGGTGAGTCGCAGCAGTGGATTACCTCCAGCATGCGCATGCTGTCGCTGGCCGCGCGCGGCGGTTTCCTCGAACGTGCGCTCAGCGACATGCGCAAGGTGGCCTGGGACCGCGGCCCGGTGCGGCTGGGCACCTACGAGAAGGCCGACGGCACACGCGTGCCGCTGTGGCACGACTCGGAAGTCGCTGCCATTGCCTATGCAGTGCAGAACATCATCGCGCGGCGTGCCCACCAGCCCGCAGGCGGTGCGGCGCCCGTGGTGGAGCCGCAGATTGACATGGCCCTCGCGCCGCCGGTGATGGCGGGCAAGAAGTGCAGCGAATGTGGTGCCCATGCGGTGATCCGCAAGGACGGCTGCGACTATTGCACCCAGTGCGGCCATCTTGGGGTGTGTGGATGAGTGAACGCCCGGTCATCGCCCTGCGGGTGATTCCGGGCAAACCTTCTGCCAGCGCGCGTGCGCAGGTGGAGCGCCGCTGGCGCGCCGGCCACCTGCTGCTGGCGCCGCACCGGCTGGGTTTCTTTCTGGCCGTGAGCTTGCTCGCAGCGGCCGCCGGCTGGTGGGTGCTGGTGCAACTGGACCGTGTCAGTGCGGTGCTGAGCCTGCCGTATGCACTGTCGCCGTCACTTGTGCACGGGGCGGTGATGAGCCTGGGTTTCCTGCCGCTGTTCTTTTCGGGGTTTCTGTTCACGGCCGGGCCCAAATGGCTGGGCGTGCAGCCCCTGGCGCCCCGGCAGCTGCTGGTGCCCTTGTTGTGCCAGGCGGGCGGCTGGCTGGTCTGGCTGATCGGTGCGCACCTGCACGGCCTGACGGCGCTGGCCGGGTTGCTGCTGGCAGGCGTGGGCCTGGCCTGGGTAACAGCCCTGTTCTGGGGCCTGATCCGGCGCAGCCGGGCTGAAGACCAGCTGCATGCGCGCACGGTAGGCGCGGCCTGCGTGGTGGGTTGCCTGAGCCTGGCGGGTCTCGCACTCAGTTTGCTGCTGGGTGCGCCTGCGGTGGCGCGTGCCTGCGTGTTGACCAGCTTGTGGGGCTTCATTGTGGTGGTGTATGTGTCGGTGGCACACCGCATGATCCCTTTTTTCACCTCCAGCGCCTTGCCCTTCATCGACGCCTGGCGCCCCTTCTGGGTGTTGTGGCTGATGCTAGGCGTTGCGGCCGTCGAAGTGGCCGCCGTCTGGATCGAATTCGATGGTTCGCCGCAGGGTGTGGCTGGCATGGTGTGGATGGCCGCACGTGGTGCGTTTGAGCTCGCGGCCGGTGCTGTCCTGCTCTGGCTGGCCGTGGTGTGGGGCCTGGTGCAGAGCCTCAAAAACCGCCTGCTGGCCATGCTGCACATCGGGTTTTTCTGGTTCGGTCTGGCCCTGGTGCTGGGCGGGGTATCGCAGTGGCTGGACCTGCTGCAGGACGCTCCGGTGCTGGCCCTCGGGTCGCTGCATGCCCTGACCATGGGTTGCCTGGCGTCGTTGATGCTGGCCATGGTCACGCGGGTGTCCTGCGGCCACAGCGGGCGTGCGCTGGTGGCGGACAAGCTGGTCTGGTCGCTGTTCTGGTTGTTGCAGGCAGCAACGCTGCTGCGCATTGCTGCCGCCGCGCAAACCGCATGGGCGGGCGGGCTGCTGCTGGCGGCCGCGCTGTTGTGGGCCGGCGTCATGGGTGTGTGGGGCCTGCGGCTGGGCAGCTGGTATGGCCGGCTGCGTACCGACGGACGGCCCGGTTGAGGCATGCCCCGATGAGCCCGGCGGCTGTTCCACTTCCCGCATCCGTTACGCCTGACACCGACCAGGCCGTTCTGGCGGCTGCGCTCATGCAGTCGCGCCAGACCATTTTGCCCAGGCGCCTCGTGGCGCCCGGCCCCGACGCAAGGCAGCTCGGCATGATCCTGAATGCCGCGGCGACCGCGCCGGACCACGGGC
>NZ_JBAQYR010000135.1:0-75976 GCF_049790275.1 Polaromonas sp. | reverse complement strand
AGCCAAACGTGCGATAGCGGCGCCGCGCAGGCCGGCACCGGCAGCGTCACAGCCCCGGCAGCTGGTTGCAGCGGGTGCGGCGGGTGGTGAGTGGGAAGAATTTTGAGGCGGTGGCAAGACGCCGGCGCCATCGGATGGTGCTCAAGTCCTCAAGTTTTTTCTGAGGCTGCCGTTAAGCATGAAGGGGTCGTCACAAAGAACGCCCTGTGCAGGTTGTTGCCCTAGAGGAACCAGGTTTTTATGTCAAACAACATGTTTTATACCGGGCTGAGCGGCCTGAATGCCGCGCAGGCGGCCCTGGTGACCACCGGGCACAACACGGCCAATGTCAACACGCCCGGGTACAGCCGCCAGTCGGCGCAGGTGGCCTCCGCCGGCGGATCCTACAGTGCCGGCGTCGGTTTCTTCGGCAATGGCGCGAAGGTGGTGGATATCTCCCGCAGTTACGACCAGTACCTGTCGTCGCAGCTCAACCAGGCCCAGTCATCGAACCAGGCCCTGAGCACCTATTACACACAGATCAGCCAGATTGACAACCTGCTTGCCAACCAGAAAGCCGGGCTGGCACCGCAGCTCCAGACCCTGTTTACCCACGTGCAGGCGCTCGCGAACACGCCGGCAGATCCGTCGGCCCGGCAGCAATTGATCAGCTCCGGCCAGGCACTGGCCAACCAGTTCAGGACCATGGACAGCTACCTGTCCAGCCTGAATGCCAGTGTCAACGACCAGGTGGCCGGGCATGTCGAGCAGATCAACGCCTATGCCGAGCAGATCGCCAGCCTCAACAAACAGGTGGCCATGCTCAGCAACGGCACGGGAGGCCAGGCGCCCAATGACCTGCTGGACCAGCGCGACCAGCTGGTCAACGAGTTGGGCAAGCTGGTGGGCACCAAGCTCGTCGTGCAGGATGGCCAGTACAACGTTTTTATCGGCAATGGGCAGACGCTGGTGCTGGGCGACAGGGCGACACGGCTAGCCGCGGTCAGTTCTGCAATCGATCCTGGCCGCACCACGCTGGCCATGGTCAATGCCGCCGGCAATGCCGTGGAACTGCAGGAAGATGTGATGTCTGGCGGCTCGCTGGGCGGGTTGCTGCAATTTCGCAATGAAACGCTGGCGACGACCCAGAACTCGCTGGGGCGCATGGCCATCGCCCTGTCGGATGCCTTCAATGCCCAGCAGAGCCTGGGCGTCGACCTCAATGGTGCACTGGGCGAGGACTTTTTCTCGCAGGCTGTTCCCGGCGTGATGTCGAACGCCAGAAACACCGGCAGCCTGAACCTGACGGCGTCGTTTTCCGACATTGGCCAACTGACCACCAGCGATTACCGGCTGGACGTCAAGGCCGACCTGTCGTTCTCGGTGACCCGGCTGTCGGACAACAAGGTCTTCAGTGCGGCGGATCTTGCGGCGTCCGTGCCCCCCAATACCTTCGACGGCGTCACGCTCGCGTTTGCAGGGGCTGCTGGCGCCGGCGACTCCTTCCTGATCCAGCCCACCCGCACCGGTGCGCGAGACCTTGCCGTGACTCTGACCGACCCCGCCAAGGTGGCTGCAGCTTCACCCATCATCACGGGCAACACAGCGGGCAACCAGGGCAGCGGGGCCATCAGCGCAGGTTCGGTGGATGCGGCGTATCCGGCAACGCCCCTGGGTGCCACGGTGACCCTGACCTACAACAGCGCCACCAATGAACTCTCGGGTTTCCCGGACGGCAGCACGGTGATCTACACCGCCGGCGCATCCATGAGCTTCGATGGCATCACGGTGAGCATCAGCGGTGCGCCTTCGAATGGCGACACTTTCACCATCGGGAAGAACACGGGCGGTGTCTCCGACGGCAGCAACGCCTTGCTGCTCGGTGCGTTGCAGAACAGAAAGACCATGGGCAACGGGACAGCAACCTTCAACGACGCTTACGGACAACTGGTCAGCGCGGTGGGCAACAAGGCCCGGCAGGTCCAGATTGCCCATACCGCCCAGACCAGCCTGACCACGCAGATCCGCGCCGTCCAGCAATCGGTGTCGGGTGTCAACCAGGACGAGGAAACCGCCAATCTGCTGATGTTCCAGCAGATGTATCAGGCCAATGCCAAAGTGATCCAGACCGCATCCACCATGTTCGACGCCGTGCTCGGCATCCGCTGACAGTCACCACTTAATCCCGGAGTTCATGATGCGCATCAGCACCCAGACCTTTTACGAACAAAGCCAAGCCGCCATGGGCTCGCAGCAAAGCAGCCTGCTGCGTGTGCAGCAACAGCTTGGAGCCATGAGCAAGATCCTGACGCCATCGGACGATCCGCTGGGGGCCACCCGCGCGTTGGCCGTGTCCCAGTCGATCGCTGTGGGCGCCCAGTACGCGGCCACGCGAAGCCAGGCCACGCAGACACTGTCCATGGAAGAAAACGCCCTGCAAAGCGTGACCACGGTGCTGCAGAACATCAAGACCTCGCTGGTGCAGGCAGGCAATGGCACCATGACCGATGCTGATCGTGCTTCCATCGCCACCACCCTGCAAAGCAATCTGGACCAGTTGCAGGGCCTGGCCAATACCGATGACGGCAACGGCCAGTTCCTGTTTGCCGGGTTCAAGAGCGGCAGTGCGCCGTTCATACGGCAGGCCGACGGCAGCATCCAGTATGCCGGCGACCAGGGAAAACGCCTCATGCAGGTCGATGTTTCGCGCCAGATGGCCGGAACGGACGACGGCCGCAGCATTTTCCAGACGGTCCAGGGCGGCGCTGGCTACATCACCGCCTCGCCTGCCGGCAATGCCGGCAGCGGGGTGTTCAGCGCGACCTCGGTGGTCGACGTGACCGACCCGAACTACGGAAAAGATTTCGTGATCAGTTTCCCCACCCCGACGACCTACCAGGTGGACACGAACACAACGCCGCCCGTCACCCTGGCGGCCGCTGCCTACACCTCGGGCAGCGCCATCAGTTTTGGCGGCCTGCAAATCACCATCACCGGTACGCCGGCAGCCGGCGACACCTTCAGTGTTGCCACGGCGAAGAATGCGGGAACAGATGTTTTTGCGGCGATTGGCGATGTGATCAAGGCGCTCAATACCAAGATCGACGCTGCGGGGCCGGAGGGCAAGGCCAAGGTCCTCAATGCCCTGAGCACGGCCAACCGGAAAATCACCAACGCGCACGACAATGTGCTGACCGTGCGTTCGTCGATCGGCTCCCGCCTCAATGAGCTGGATGCACTGAAAGTCACCGGCGACAGCCGGACGCTCACGGACAAAAGTTACCTGTCCGACCTGCAGGACCTGGATTACGCCACCGCGATTGCGGAGTTCTACCAGCGTCAGACGGCGCTGGAGGCGAGCCAGCAGACCTTTGTCCGCATCCAGCAGATTTCCCTGTTCAATTACCTGTAAGGCGGCCCAGGCAATAGACTGTCAGAAACGCTATTGATTTGATAGCTGGTTGCACAGATGGGCCAAGGGCTATGTCCGTAAACCGCTTAGAAACTCGAGGATGGCTGCAAAGCCGGCCGCAAAGCGCGGCTCCATGAAGGGGGCGATGTACTGCATCAGCATCTGCAGCATGCCCATGCCCGCCAGCAGCGTGATGGGAAAACCCACGGCAAAAATGCTGAACTGCGGTGAAACGCGGTTCAGGATGCCCATGGCCAGGTTGAGGGTCAGCAGGGCGGCGATGAGCGGCAAGGCCAGCATGAGCCCGCCCGAGATGACCTGGCCGCCGGCCGACACCAGCAGGAACCAGCCGCCTGCCGCCAGCGGTGCGTCGCTGATTGGCAAGGTGCGGAAACTCTCTGCCAGCGTCATGATCAGCACCAGGTGACCGTCAATGGCCAGGAAAATCAGGACGGCCATCACGTTCAGCAGGCGCGCCAGGACCATGGTGCTGCCGCCGCTGGTGGGGTCGAAAAAAGAGGCGAAAGACAGGCCCATCTGCAGGCCGGCGTATTCACCTGCGGCCTGGACAATTGCAAAGACCATACGCATCGAAAACCCGATGGCTGCGCCGATGAGGATTTGCTGCACCAGGATCCAGAAGCCGGCCGCGGAAACCAGGGGAATCGCCGGCAGGGGCCCGAGGGTGGGGGCGATGGCGATGGCCAGCAGGACGGCCAGGCCGACTTTGGCTGAGCGCGGCACGGCGCTTTCACTGAAAACAGGGGCCGTGCTGATGAGCGCCAGCATGCGGACAAACGGCCAGAGAAAAGCCACCATCCAGACGCCCAGCTGCTCCGAGGTGACGGAGAAGACCGGTGGCATCAGCCCACCAGTTGCGGAATCGAGGAGAACAGGGTGCGCATGTAGTCCAGCACCAGGCCGAGCATCCAGGGCCCGGCAATCACCAGGGTGGCGAACACGGCCAGCAGCTTGGGAATGAAAGACAGTGTCATTTCATTGATCTGCGTGGCCGCCTGGAACAGGCTGATGAGCAGGCCGGTGACCAGCGCCACCAGCAGCAGCGGCGCGCCCAGCAGCATGGAGAGTTTCATCGCTTCATACCCCATGGCCATGACTGACTCGGGTGTCATCTCTGCCGCTCCTTTCTGTTGTCTGGCTGCATGGCGGGGCTCACATGTAAAAACTCTGCGCGAGTGCGCCTATCAGCAACTGCCAGCCGTCCACCAGGACGAAAAGCATGAGCTTGAAAGGCAGCGAAATGGTCGCCGGCGGCACCATCATCATGCCCATGGACATCAGCACACTGGCTACCACCAGGTCGATGATCAGGAAGGGAATGAAGATGGTGAAGCCGATCTGGAAAGCGGTTTTCAGCTCGCTGATCACAAAGGCTGGCAGCAGGATGCGCAGGGGCACCTGTTCCGGCCCCTCCATTTTTTCAATGTTGGCGAGTCTTGCAAACAGCGCCAGGTCGGCCTCACGGGTCTGCTTGAGCATGAACTGCTTGAAGGGCTGAATGCCGCGTTCCATCGCCTGCTCGGCGCTGATTTTGTTTTCCGAAAACGGTTTGTAGGCTTCGCTGTGGACCTTGTCGAAAACCGGTGACATGACAAAGAACGTGAGGAAAAGGGACAGACCCACAAGGACCTGGTTGGGTGGCGAGGACTGGGTGCCGATGGCCGTGCGCAGCAGGCCGAGGACGATCAGGATGCGTGTGAAGCTGGTCATGGACAACAGCAGCGCCGGCAGGAAGGACAGCGAGGTCAGCAACACCAGCGTCTGAACGCTGAGCGACCAGGTCTGGCTGCCGCCCGGGCCGCGCGTGCTGACGATGCCCGGCAAGCCCTGGGCGAACGCCGTGGCCGGCCATGCCGCCACGGCCAGCAGGCACAGCGTGAAGAGCACAAGCGGCAGCGGGAAGGCCGTGCGGCGGCGCAGGGAGTGGACAGTCAGGCGCATCAGTCCCGCTTTTTCAGGTGATTGAATTTGCCGAGGGACTCCAGCAGTTTCTGGGAGAAGGCTGCAGCGGGTGTCAGGCCACCCACCGCTGATGCAGCCTGAACCTCCGGCAGGTGCTCCGCCGGCATGGAGTGCAGCGCACGAACCTGGCCGGCCGCAACGCCAAGCACCAGCCATGAGCCGCCGATTTCCACCACCACCACGCGTTCGCGCTGGCCGACCATGGTGCTCGACACCACCTTGAGCAGGCGTCCGCTGCCGGACTGGCGCAGGCCAAGCCGGCGGGCTGCCCAACCGCACAGGAAGATCAGCGCGAGCACGGTGGCCAGGCCAAAAGCCGCCTGCAGGAAACCGCCCATGCCGAAAGAGCGGACGGGTTCCGATGCGGCGGTGGGTACGGTGGGGAGCGCGGCGCCGGCCGCCAGACTGATACTGGCCAGCAGCGCGGCGGCCAGCCTTGGAACCTGCCGCCAGATCATCGGTTCAATTTCTGGATACGTTCGGAAGGCGTGATGATGTCCGTCAGGCGGATGCCGTATTTTTCGTTCACCACCACCACCTCGCCCTGCGCAATCAGGTAACCGTTGATGAAGACGTCCATGGGGCCGCCGGCCAGGCCGTCGAGTTCGACGACGGAGCCTTGCGACAGCTGCAGGAGGTTTTTTAGCGTGATGCGGGTTCGGCCCAGCTCGGCCGTCAGCTGCACCGGAACATCCAGGATCCTGTCGATGTCGCCCTGGGCAATACCTGCCCGGGCGTCACCCTGCAGCGGCTGGAAAACCCGCTCGCCGGCCTGTTCGGGTGCTGCTGCCGGAGGGGCTGCGGGGGCGGTGGCCTGCGCCTGTTCGGCCAGCGCGCTGCCCCAATCGTCAGCCATGTCTGCCGCCGGATCGTCCTTGCTTTCTTCACTCATGGTCGCGTTCCTTGCCTGAATCTCTGTCTTGGTGATTGATCATCTTCTGTACCCGCAGGGCATAGCGGTTGTTGGACGTGCCGTAGCCGCATTCCATGACGGGAACGCCGTTGACCTCGGCCACAATCGTCTCGGGAATCTCGACCGGCAGCACATCCCCGACCTGGAGCTTGAGCAACTGGCCGATGGTGGATTGAAAGCTCAGAAAACGGGCCCTGAGTTCCACGTCGGCGCTCTGGATCTGCTGCGACAGCTGCTTGACCCAGCGTTTGTCCACTTCAACTTCGCCCTGCAGCGGATTGGACAGCAGGTCCCGGATCGGCTCGATCATGGAATAGGGGATGCAGACGTTCAGGGCTCCGCCTATGGGTCCGAATTCGATCAGAAAGGTCGTGTTGATGACCACCTCGTTGGGGGACACGATATTGGCCAGCCGGGCATGCATCTCTGCGCGCACATATTCGAAATCGAGCGGGTAAACCGGCCGCCAGGCCTGGCCGTAGCTGTCCAGCGTGAGGTTCAGCAGCCGTTTGATGATGCGCTGCTCGGTCTGCGTGAAATCCCGGCCTTCGACGCGGACATGGTAGCGGCCATCGCTGCCGAAGAGGTTGTCCACGACCAGGAACACCAGCTTGGGGTCGAACACGAACAAGGCCGTGCCGCGCAGGGGTTTCATCTGCATCAGGTTGATGTTGGCCGGCACCGGCAGGTGGCGGATGAATTCGCCGTATTTCTGGATCTGTACCGCCCCGACCGAGATGTCTGCGCTGCGGCGCATGAAGGTCAGCAGCGAACTGCGCAGGTGTCGCGCAAACCGCTCGTTGATGACCTCCAGCGTATGCATGCGGCTGCGCACGACATGTTCATCCGTGCCGAGGTTGTAAACCGGCAGTCCCCCGGGTGCCGGCGGCGGTGCGGTGGCGACATCGGCGTCGCCGGTGACGCCCTGCAGCAGCGCATCTACCTCGTCCTGGGACAGTTGCTGTTCATAGGCCATGGGCGAATCTCATTGGGCAGGCTACTGCAGCATGAATGTGGTGAACATTGCGCTGGATATCGCGGCGGAAGGCAGGTTGGCTGCAAAGGGCCGGTTCAGGACGGTCAGGATTTCCGTGGCCAGCAGGTTTTTTTCTTCCGCCGTGACCAATGAGTCGGATGCCCGGTTGGACAGTGTTGTGAGAACCCGGCTGCGCACTTCGGGCATGTATTGCACCAGCTGGCTCTGGGACTTGATGTCGCTGACTTTCAGGGTCACGGCGACGTGCAGAAAACGGTTGCGCCCGTTGGGCTGCAGGTTGACCGTGAAGGGTTCGAGCGCAACAAAAATGGGGTCCTGCGGCGGTTTGACCGCGGCCTTTGCCGCGGCATCCGGGTTGCCGCGCAGATAGTAATAGGCGCCTCCCGCTGCGCCCGCCGTGACGACCAGCGCCAGCAGGATCAGGAGCACGAGGCGGAGCTTTCTGCTCGGGGCGGGAGGAGGAGGTGGCATCGGAACCGTTGTTGTAGCCATGGCTTTGCTGCGTAAGTGAGACGATTGATTGTTGGGCAGAAGGTCCGGAAAGCATCGCTTGATAAGCAGGTGGAAAACGCTTTACCTCCGGCATTTGCAGCTGGCGAGGCGCTCCGGCGGAAAGGCCGGCTCAGGCGTAGGTATCCACCGTGATGCCATGGCCCGATCGGCGCGGCTCGATGGCCGGTCGCTCCGCAATGGTGGGGGAGGTGCTGATATCGGCACGTGCATAGCTGCGCTGGCCGGATTGCTGTCCGCCTTGACCCTGGTTCACATCGGCTTGCGGGCGGCTTTCGGCGCCGACAGAGGTGTCACCCAGGCTGATCCCGCTGTCGGCCAGCGTGGCGCGCAATTGCGGCAAGGCGGCTTCCACCGCCGCACGGACCGACGAGTGAGCCGATACAAACATGGCCTGGACCTGATGGTCATTCATGCTCAGGGTGACCTTCAGGGGACCCAGGCCCGGCGGGTTGAGCTGGAGTTCTGCGACTTCATGACCGCCCTGGTCCATCCGGACCAGCTGCTGGCCGAGTGCCTTGCCCCACTCGCTGCTGCCTACTTCCTGCGGTAGGGAAGGCGTGATCACCCCCTGAGGGGGGCTGGAGCCTGCAAGGTTCGCGGACCCCTGCAGGGCGGGACCCATCGTGGGCGGTGCCGTGATCGCGCCTGTTTCGAGGCCGGAAGCCGGGGCGGACGTACCAGCAACTGTTGCCGGGGTCAGGGTCTCGGCGCTAGGCAGTGGTGCATCAGACGCCTGGCTGGCTGCGTTGGGTGCCGACCGGGTGACTCCGGTTTCGCTTTCGCTCCCGGTCGCTTCAACGGTTCCGGTGAGTGGACTGTCAGCAGCCTGCGGGGAGGGGCGACCGGAAAAGGCGGTGTCCTGTGCAGCTTCCGGGGCCGCGATTTTTGTGCCGGTTGGAGCAGCCGCCGTCAGGATGTCCACGGGGGCGGCATCGGGCCGGGTAGCCAGGGAAGTGCTCTGGCCGCGTTCCTTCGGATTCGCGGCGGCCAGCGCCAATACGGGTGTCGCCGATGCCTCCACGTCGGTGCCTGCATCGGCCAGTGCCACGGAACCGTCAGCGGGCAGGGGAACACCTGCCAGCGGCTGGGCCAGCGGATCTGCGGCGATTGGCGGGCGGGGATCGCCCCGCCTTGCCGCGACGGCGCCGCCGGGAAGCGCCAGCGGCGGTAGCCTGCCTTCGGGTGGGATAAAGCCCGCACCCAGGAGATTGACCAGTTCGGCCGACTCTTCTGCGTCGGTTTCCTCGTCGCCGTCCTGGCCTCGTGCCGGCGAGGAGTTGGCTGAAGTTTTTTCAGCGGATTTTGTGGCTGTCTCACCGGCTGGCCTGGCGGCACGCGCAAGGACTTCTCCAAAACTGCCCGGGCTGTTTTTCTCCGGGTCGTCGTTGCGTGCCGCGGCGCTGGCCGGTGGCTGGGCACCCGAAACTGGTGCGCTGAGGGATGGAAGGTTCAACGACATGGTTTTCCTAGTCCGCCAGGGTGGCGGAACGCAGATAGAACTGCCGGGCGGAACGTTCATCGCTGTCCCGCTGGTCCCGCTTGTTCATTGCCAGCAGGTCCTGCTGGCGAACGCGGTCGGCCAGGGTGTCGAAGGAACTGAGTCGGCGTTTGCTCAGTTGCCAGTCGGTTCGTCCGTGTGCCA
The DNA here is from genome assembly GCF_049790275.1 of Polaromonas sp. Lineage (GTDB taxonomy): Bacteria > Pseudomonadota > Gammaproteobacteria > Burkholderiales > Burkholderiaceae_C > Polaromonas. The sequence continues at coordinate 66,537 of NZ_JBAQYR010000135.1, read as the reverse complement.
GGCGGGTATCGGCCTGCAGTGCCAGCATGCGTTGCTGCTCGATGGCTTTGTCGAGCGTGCCGATGAAGTTCTGGAAATTGCGCAGGTGGGCGGAGGGTAGGCCGTCGCGCATTTGCAGGTTCATCTGGTCGATGTATTCCTGGCGGTACTGCAGCAGCATTTCCAGCTTTTCGGCGGCGCTGGTGTGGGCGTTCTGCAGCTGGCCGAGCCGCCGGGTGGCTTCGTCAGTTTTGCTTTGTGCCAGTTCAATCAGGGTTGCCAGCGGTAGCTTGTGGGGCATGTGTGTTCTCCGGTAGGTGGATGGGGTTGTCAGCTGGTCTGGAACAGGCCGTGCAATTGGCTCACGGACGCGTCGTAGTCGGTGCGTTCATGCATGGTTTGCTGCAGGAAGGCTTCGATCCGGGGGTAAAGCTCAATGGCCCGGTCCAGCTGCGCGTCATGGCCGGGGGCGTAGGCGCCGACGCTGATGAGGTCGCGATTGCGCTGGTAGCGTGACAGCATTTGTTTGGCACTTCGCACGGCTTCAAACTGGGCCGGCGCTATGAGTGCCGTCATTGCGCGGCTGATGGAGGCCTCGATGTCGATGGCCGGGTAGTGGCCGGATTCCGCCAGGCTGCGCGAAAGCACCACATGGCCGTCCAGGATGGCGCGTGCCGCATCGGCGATGGGGTCCTGCTGGTCGTCGCCTTCCGTCAGTACCGTGTAGAAGGCGGTGATGGACCCTCCCTGGCCGGCAGCGTCGCGGGCGCCATTGCCGGCGCGCTCCACCAGTGCCGGCAGTTTGGCAAAGACCGATGGCGGGTAGCCTTTGGTGGCGGGAGGTTCGCCCACCGCCAGCGCTATCTCGCGCTGGGCCATGGCATAGCGGGTCAGCGAGTCCATGATCAGCAGGACATTTTTCCCCTGGTCCCGGAAATGCTCTGCCAGGCAGGTGGCATAGGCGGCGCCCTGCAGCCGCAGGAGGGGCGAGGTGTCGGCAGGCGCCGCCACCAGAACTGCGCGGGCCATGCCTTCCTCGCCCAGCGTGTTCTCGATGAAGTCCTTGACCTCCCGGCCGCGTTCGCCGATCAGGCCGACCACGATCACGTCGGCGCTGGTATAGCGGGCCATCATCCCGAGCAGGACACTTTTGCCGACGCCGGATCCGGCAAAAAGCCCCATGCGCTGGCCGCGTCCTACCGTCAGCATGGCGTTGATGGCGCGTACGCCGACGTCGAGCACCTGGTCAATGGGGGCGCGCATCAAGGGATTGATCGGCTCGGCGGTCAGCGGTACTTCCCGGGAAAATGTGAGCGGGCCCAGGCCGTCCAGCGGCCGGCCCGCGGCATCGACCACGCGGCCCAGCATGCCGTCGCCCACCGGCAGCCGTTTGGTTCTGGCCCCGGTGCTGCCTTGCCCCGCGGGTGAGTCCAGCGCATAGACGCGCGCGCCGGGCAGCAAGCCGTCAACGGCGCTCAATGGCATCAGGAGGATGCGCTCGCCGGCGAAACCGACCACTTCTGCTTCGGCTGTTTTCTGGGGGTAGCCCGGGGGTAACTCGATCAGGCAGTCACTGCCCACCGGCAGGCGCAGCCCGACTGCTTCCAGCACCAGTCCCACAGCACGTGTCAGCCGGCCGTAGGTGCGGACCGGGTCGATTTTGGCGACAGCCGTGCGAGCCTCGTTCAGCGCTGTTTTCCAGGCCTGCAGATGCGGATTTTCCGCGGCAGCTTCGGGGAGTTCAGTCATGGGGCAGGTGTGTTTCGTGCCAGTGCTGCGGCCACCCGCTCCCAGCGCGTTTCAAGGCTTGCGTCGCGTTCGCCGCTGCTCGCCATGACGCGGCAGCCGCCACGCAGGATGCCGGCATCGGGGCGTATGCGCCAGCCGATGGCCAGCAATTCTTCTGCCAGGTGTTCACCGACCAGCTGGGCGTCGTCCGGATGCAGGAAGAGCTGGGGCGAACCGACCAGCGCCGGCTCGGCCTGGAGCAGTTCATGCACCACGGCCAGCATGGCTTGCGGATCCGTCGTCAGGGCCTGGCCCAGCACCTGGCGGGCCAGGTCCATCGCCAGTGCGAGCAGGTCGTCGGCCACACCACCCTCGGCGATACGCAGGGCGGGCGGCAGGGACAGGGTGAGCGCGCGCAATTGCCTGGCCTGTTCATGAACAGCCGCCATGGCGGCTGCATGTCCTTCGGCCTGTCCCTGCGCGTAACCCTGTTCGTAGCCGGCTTTTTCGCCGGCCATCTGGGCCTCCAGTCGAAGGCGGTCGAGATCGGCTTCATCGATTCGCGGGGCCGGCGGCGATTCCGGCACGGGGTCGGGGATGGCTTGCACCTGAAGCGGCGGGGCGGGCGGCTCGTGCGCAAAGGAAGTCATTTCCCAACGCTTCCAGGCGGCGATCCGGTCCCGGGGGTCCATGACCCGCTGCCCGGGGCGCGCCCCTGACGGGAGCCGGTCGGCATCGGGCGAGCGTGACAGGGGAGCCGGGTTATACATAGGAGTCGTCGCCCTGGCCACCCAGCACAATTTCGCCGGCATCCGCAAGGCGGCGCACGATGGCCAGAATGGCTTTCTGTTCGGTTTCGACCTGGGATACGCGCACCGGGCCCCGCATTTCCATGTCTTCGCGCAGTGTTTCCGCGGCGCGCTGCGACATGTTTTTCAGGAACTTTTCGAGCAGTTCCTTCGGTGCACCCTTGAGTGCAATGATCAGCGATTCGGATTCGATTTCCTTGAGCAGCAACTGGACACTGCGGTCCTCGAGGCCGAGCAGGTTTTCGAACAGGAACATCTCGTCGATCATTTTTTGTGCCAGCATTTCGTCGTGCTCGCGAACATGTTTGATCACGCCTTCTTCCTGGGCGCTGCCCATCATGTTGACGATTTCCGCCGCCACCCGTATGCCGCCCAGCCTGCTGCGCTTGCCGCCTTCGCCCGACAGCATGTCGTTGAGCACTTCGGTCAGCTCCTTGAGGGCGGCCGGCTGCACGCCACCGAAGGTTGCCACCCGCATCACTGCGTCGTGGCGAACCCGTTCAGGAAGCTGCTCCAGCACGTCGGCCGCTTTGTGGCGATCGAGGTGGACCAGCAACGTGGCGATGATTTGTGGATGCTCGTCCCGGATGAGTTCGACGACTTCGGTGGCCTCCAGCTGGTTCAGGCGTCCGATGCCGCTGGCCGAGTCGCTGGACTCCAGGATGCTTTCGAGCAGGTTCGCTGCCCGGTCGTTGCCCAATGCCTTGTTCAGCACGGTACGCAGATAACTGCCCGAATCCAGGTGAAGGGCCGAGTACTGCTCGGTTTCGATGTGGAATTCTTCCAGCACCTGGCTGACTTCATCGCGTTTGACCTGTGACAGGCCGGCCATGGCTTCACCCATGGCCTCGACCTGGGCCTGCGACAGGTGCTGGAGCACACTGCCGGCTCCTTCCTCGCCAAGCGACATCAGCAGGATGGCGCTTTTCCTCGTGCCTTCATCCATCTTTTTTCTCCATCCAGTGCCTGATCAGCATGGCGACCATTCGCGGATCCTTGAGGGCGGCTTCCCGCGCATACTGGATGTTGTCCAGGTGGCGCTGGGTTTGCCGGTCCTGTGCCTGCACCTCGGGGTCGGCATTGTCGGCGGCGGCACTTTCGACCGCTGCGCTTCCCGCCGGCGCGCGTTCCGGCTGCAGGTAGTTGCGCAGCAGGGGCCGCAGCACCGCAAACCACAGGTACAGGGCAAGCATTCCCAGCAGCAGGTACTTGCCCGCCGTCTTTGCCATCTCGATGTTGTCCGGCTCGCGCCATACCGGCAGTTCGGGCGTGTCTTTGGTTTCGTTGGCAAAGGGGCTGTTGACCACGTTGAGCGTGTCGCCGCGCTCGCGGCTGTAGCCCATGGCTTCCTTCACCAGGTTCTGTATCTGCTCCAGCTCAGCGGCCGACAGCGCCTGTACTGTCGGCTTGCCCTGGCTCTTGCCGCCGCGGTAGTTGACCACCACCGCCACCGACAGGCGCTTGATGCCGCCGGCGCCCTGTTGTACATGGCGGATGGACCGGTCCAGCTCGTAGTTGGTGGTCACGTCTTTTCGTCCGCTGCCGGCGGTTGTGCTGCGGGGGGTGCTTGCGACGCTGCTCATTTCCGTGCTCATCTTGAGTTGGCCCGGAGCCTGCGGCTCGGGCTTTTTCTGCCCTGGAACGTCGGCGGCGATGGGGGCCACGGGATTGGCGGGTGGCTGGTTGGTGAGCGCGCCTGGAACGCCGCCGGGCAGGAGAGCGCCTTGCTGGCTTGACTCGCTCGATTGCTGGCTCCGGATGGCCGCGCTGCCGGCGTCCTGGTTCGGGCGGTATTTTTCGTCGGTGTTCTCGACGGTCGAGAAATCGATCTCTGCTGCGACCTGTGCATGGACATTCGCTGTGCCGACGATGGGCTGCAAAATGGCTTCAATGCGGCGGATGTAGGTCTGCTCGATTTCCTGCGCGTATTTCAGCTGGGTGACATCCAGGCCGCGGGTGCCGGCGTTGGCTGCTGACAGCAGGTTGCCGGCCTGGTCCACCACGGTGATGCTTTTAGCCGACAGCTCGGGCACGCTGCTGGAAATCAGGTGCACGATGGCACTGACCTGGCCTTCATCGATGTTGCGTCCGCGATGCAGGGTGAGGACCACCGATGCGCTGGGTTTTTTCTGGTCGCGCACAAAGAGCGAGGGCTTCGGCAGCGCGAGGTGAACGCGTGCCGACTCCACGGCAGAGATGGAATTGATGGACCGGGCCAGTTCGCCTTCCAGGGCGCGCTGGTAGTTGACCTGCTCGGCAAACTGACTGGTTCCGAATTTCTGGTTGTCCATCAGTTCAAAGCCGACAGTGCCGCCTTTGGGTAGGCCCTGAGAAGCCAGCCGCAGCCGCGCTTCCGGTACCTTGTTGGCGGCCACCAGCAAGGCTGCGCCGCCGTCGGTGAACTTGTAGGGAATGTTCATCTGCTGCAGCGAAGCGATGATGGCGCCGCCGTCGCGGTCTGACAGGTTGCTGTAGAGCACGCCGTAGTCGGGCGTCCGGTTCCAGAGCCAGAGGGCAGCAATGAGCGCCACGGCAGCGGAAACCCCGATAGCCAGGGGCAGGCGCGGATTGGCGCGCAGCTGGTCCAGCAGTGGCCAGGCTTTGGGCATTGCGGGGAGGGCGCCGGTTGCGGCGGTGGTGGCTGAACTCATGCGTTCACCCGGCTACCGCCGTGGCACGCCGGCCGTTCGAGGGCATGCGGGGCCAGCAGTGGGCTGAAAAAACTGAATCGACTGATGACATACGACAGTATTAAAAGGAGAGATTGGCCTGCCACGCGCGGCCAGGGTTTCCCGGCCTCGTGAGCAATTGTCAGAGCGCAGCCTGGCGTTTGATCGGCCGAATAGCCGGGGGTTTTGCCATCTTTTGACGCGATGCGCAGGCCGACCGGCTGCTACGCTTGGAGCCCTCAATGAAGCAACGGGCACGTGTATTGCCCAGGAAAAACACCATGTCCATATCGTCAATTGAATCGGTGCTGCAGCAGATGCGGGCCATCAACCAGGCCACCCAGGCGGGAGAGCGCGGCGGTGCCCTGTCCGGCAGCGGAGCTGTCGGTGGCGGGTTTGCCGGCGAGTTGAAGAAGTCGCTCGATCGGATCAGCGACTCCCAGCAGGAGGCCTACGGCCAGGCTGAGGCTTTCGAGCTCGGCAAGCCGGGCGTGGCGCTGAACGATGTGATGGTGGACATGCAGAAGGCCAATATCGGCTTCCAGATGGGTCTGCAGGTACGCAACAAGGTGGTCGCGGCTTACCAGGAAATCATGAACATGCCTGCCTGAGGAAGGCGGGTCTGCTGCAACGCATGGGTGGAAGTTTCGAAAAAGAAAGTTTTTTTGCCCGGAACCCTAAAGTTTTTTCAACCGCCGGCCGATAACCTGAATAACGGTGGCTTGCACAGTGTCCAGGCAAGCAAGGCCAGCGTGACGGCAAGAAGCCGGAGTACACAAACTTTGAAATTCAGGAGTTCCTCATGGGCCAAGTCATCAACACCAATTCGCTTTCCCTGCTTACGCAGAATAACCTCAACAAGTCGCAAGGCGCGCTGAACAGCGCGATCGAGCGTCTGTCGTCCGGCATGCGCATCAACAGCGCCAAGGACGATGCAGCCGGTCAGGCCATCGCCAACCGCTTCACCGCCAACATCAAGGGTCTGACCCAGGCCCAGCGCAATGCCAATGACGGCATCTCGCTGGCCCAGACGACTGAAGGCGCCCTGTCCGAAGTCAACAACAACCTGCAGCGCATCCGCGAACTGGCAGTGCAATCGGCCAACGGCAGCAACTCCGCCGCCGACAAAGCCTCCATCCAGGCTGAAATTACCCAGCGCCTGTCCGAAATCAACCGTACGTCGTCGCAAACCGACTTCAACGGCGTGAAGGTGCTGGCTGCCGACCAGAGCCTGGCTATCCAGGTTGGTGCGAATGACGGCGAAAGCATCTCGATCGCCCTGAAACAGATTGACGCAGGTAAGCTGGGCTTGACCGGCTTTAGCGTGTCGGGCCTGTCGGCACCGATTGCCAGCTTCTCTTCCACCACTGCAGGTGTCACCACGACTGCAGCAGTCGATCTTTCCGCGGTCACCGTGACCAACATGTCTGCCGGAACAACCACTGCGGATCTGACACTGCATGGTTATGGCGCTTACACCGCCGCGACGGAAACCTATGCCAACTACGCCATCTCCGACAAGGCGGGCAACCTGTACAAGGTCAGCAACGGCGCCACTGTCACTGCAGCGACCGGCGTTGTGACCGACTTCACCGTTTCCACCGCCGCCGGCCTGGCTGTCCAGACGGCTGCCTACGACGCGGATGCTGCCGCCGGCCTGACCGCCACCGCCAACCCGCTCGCCGCCATCGACGCTGCGCTGAAGACGGTTGACGATCTGCGCGGAACGCTGGGTGCGGTTCAGAATCGTTTTGATTCGGTGATTTCCAACCTGGGAACCACCATCAACAACCTGACTTCTTCACGCTCACGCATTGAAGATGCTGACTACGCGACCGAAGTGTCCAACATGAGCCGCGCGCAGATCCTGCAGCAAGCCGGTACCTCCGTGCTGGCCCAGGCCAACCAGACAACGCAAGGCGTCTTGTCCCTGCTGCGTTAATCGGGTGAAAGGGCGGGCGCTGCGGCGCACGTCCCTTTCGGTGTTTCACATCCCAGCCAGGCGGCCCGTCCGCCTGCGTTAGGCAGTCACGCTTGATTTCAGGCGTGAGCGCCTAGCGATTCATCAGGAGAGAGCCAGTCATGACGATTCCCATCAGCATCCTGTCGGGCAGTCCGCGCCGCGAACCTGTGGTGACCCCGGCGCCTGCCATGCCGGCGGCCATGACGCCGATGGCATCGCTTTCGCGGGAGACGGAGCCGATGCACCACACCGCAGCTACCCGCGGCGAAGCTTCAAAAGCCGAACCCCAGCCCACGTGGGAAAACGTCACGCTGGCCGAGATCAACCAGACCCTGAAGCTGGCGTCCATCGGCGTGCAGTTCGAGTTCGACAAGGACACCGACACGATGATTGCCCGGGTAGTGGATGTGGAAACCGGCAAACTGATTCGCCAAATGCCCTCTGAAGAAGTAATGCAACTGTCCAAAGCGCTGGGAAAATTGCATGATCTCCTGGTGCACCAGGCGGTGTGCCGCAAGGCGCAACTGACGGACCAGACACAGGCACCCGCGCCCGCGCGCTGGAGCAGCCCCTGGGTGACGGCGGTTGCATCGGGCCCGGACGCCGGCGCTTTCAGGTCGGTCAAGGTTTAAAGGGTCAAGGGGTCAGCATGTCCTTAATTTCAAGCTTGGGGGTGGGGTCCAACCTCGATTTGAGCGGTTTGCTGGACAAGCTCGCCGCGGCGGAAAGCCAGCCGCTGGTGGCGCTGCAAAAGCAGCAGGTCAGCTACACCGCCAAACTGTCTGCCTATGGCACTTTGCAAAATGCCCTGAGCACCTTTCAGGCTGCTGCGAAGAAACTGGCTGACGCCAGCCTGTTCCAGGGGGCCAAGGCCGTTTCGAGTGCGACCGATGTGTTGTCGGCCACCGCTTCGGCGACCGGCGCAGTGGGCAATTACGCGATTGACGTGACGCGATTGGCACAAGCGCAGTCACTGGCGGCGACGGGTGTGGCCGATGCGAAGGCTGCGGTTGGACTGGGTTCGGTGACGATTGATTTCGGCACGATTTCGGGGGGAACCCTGGATCCGGTGACCGGTCACTACAGCGGTGCCGCCTTTTCACCCGATGCCAGCCGCACGGCGCAGGTTATCGTGGTCGACAGCAGCAACAACTCGCTCGAGGGCCTGCGCGACGCCATCAATAAAAACACCACGCTCGGCGTAACGGCCAGCATCATCAACGACGGTGGAGCTTCTCCCTATCGGCTGGTGCTGAACTCCCCGACGGGCGAGACCTCCAGCCTGCGCATGGCCGTGACTGGCGACGCAAGCCTGCAGAGCCTGCTGTCCCACGACCCTTCTGCGGTGCAAAGCCTGCAGCAGACCACCGCCGCAGCCAATGCCGCTCTGACAGTCAATGGCATTGCCGTGACGTCCAGCACCAACACCGTGCAGGATGCAGTGCAGGGTGTGACCATGACGCTGGCCAAGACGGGCACCAGTACCCTGACCGTCAGCCGCGACAGCGCTTCGGTTGAAACGGCGGTGAACGCTTTTGTCAGCGCCTACAACGCCCTGCAGTCCACGGCTGCCCAGCTCACCAAATATGACCAGGAAAAGAAAGCCGGCGCCGCGCTGGTGGGGGACTCCACCTTGCGTACGGTCCAAAGCGGGATCCGCGCGGCGCTCAACACGCCGCAGGCGGGAGATCTCAAGGTGCTGTCGCAGGTAGGTGTGACTTTCCAGAAAGACGGCACGATTGCCTTCGACGCCGCCAAGCTGAAGACAGCACTGGCCGATGACCGGGAAGCGGTGGTGGAGCTGTTTGCGGGCACGGGCGGCAACACGGGCTACGGCACCCAGGTGGCGGCCCTTGTCGATGCGTTTATCGGGACCACCGGTGCGATCAGCAATGCCAAGGCCGGCGTCAATGCCACGCTGAAATCGCTGGACACCCGCTACGCCGCTACCGAAGTCAGTGTGGAGGCCAAAGTGGCGCGTTACCGCGCACAGTTCACGCAGCTGGACTTGCTGATGTCCAGAATGAACTCGACCACGAGCTACCTGACTGCTCAATTTGATGCCATGAACGCCAGCAAATAACAAGGAAACCTTCCGTGTACACCCCCCCTCATGCCTACAACACCGGCGCCACCGCCTATGCCACCATCGGCAGGGAAAGCGGCGCAATGAGTGCCTCGCCGCACCAGTTGATCACCATGCTGTTCGACGGCGCCAAAACGGCCATTACCATGGCGCGCCACCATATGGCCAACCATGACATCAGCGCCAAAGGCAATGCCATTTCCAAGGCGATCAATATTGTCGACAACGGATTGAAGGCCAGTCTTGATGCCGAGCTTGGGGGCATGGCCGGTGCCGAGCTGGTGGCCAATCTCTCCGCGCTTTATGACTATGTCAGCCAGCGCCTGCTTTACGCCAACCTGCGCAATGATCCGGCCCTGCTGGACGAGGCGGACCGGCTGCTGGACAGCATCAGTTCGGCATGGCGCGAGGTCGATCCCCAAAAGCCGGGCCCCGTGACCGAGGCCCCTGGTGCTTCCGCGGCAGGCCACGTTTCGACAGGTGCCTGAGATGGGCTCGCAAAGTGAAGTCATGCACTGCTACGAGCAGATTGCGCCGCTCACCGAGCGCATGCTGCTGCTGGCGCGCACCGGTCAGTGGGGAGGGTTGCCGGCGCTCGAAATGCAATACAGCGAAACCGTGGACCGGCTCAAGCTGATCGAACCGCTGGAAGAACTCAGTGAGGCCCAGTCGGCGCGAAAGCTCCAGTTGCTGGTCCGGATCAAGGCCAATCAGGACGGCATTCATGACATGGTCCTGCCGCAGCTGGCACGGCTGGGCGCGATACTCAGGAGCCTGGAGACGCAGCAGAACCTCCACCACGCCTACGGCCCCACGGACGATGCCAATTTATGAGCGGTGTCACGCCTCTGGTGGATACGCTTCTGGCCACGCGTCTGGCCCAGCGTCCGGACCTGGTTCCGTTGAAATCACAGGCTGCGATCGCGGGTCCGGGCGCACCGACCCGTGTCGAAAAAGTTGTCAATGATGTTCGCCTGCCGTCGCGCGCGGCGCTGGAGCAGCAGCTTGGTGTGGGCCTCGCCCATGGCGATGCCGGCAAGCACAATGCCCCGCGTTCGGGACACCTTGGCGAAACCGTCACCTTGAGCGCAGCGGCCCGGACAGTGAGTGCCATCCTGGAGCCCTCCGCAGGCAGCGCGCCCAAAATCCAGGGCCATCAACCGTTGTGGCCCCATCCCCCGCCGCCTGTGGCGCAGCAGATGACCACGGCCTTGGCCCGTACGGTGGCTATCTCAGGCCTGTTTTACGAGTCGCACCTGCAGCAATACGTGGCAGGCACCCGCACTTTTTCGCAGCTGGCCCAGGAGCCGCAGGCGCACCTGGATGCCGCGGGGAAAGGTTTGGGGGAGATGCCGGGCACCGTCACGCAAGATCCGGTGCAGGACAGGGCGCCGGGCAATGTACTCCGGGCCGGGCCGTCGGCCATGCCTGTCCAGGAAGGCATTCCTGCTGATGACATGACAGGCCGGAACCCGGCACCGCTCTCGCGGGCGCGGCATGGTGCCGCAGCCGGGGACCTGGCAGTCGGCAGCAGCGCTCCTATATTTATGGATGAAGCAGGCGCAGAAAAACTCCCGGCCGAGACGTCGGATACGCGTGCTGCGGATGCACCGCGCAGCAACACGCCTGCTTCCGCTGGCCTCGGCGTGCATCCGGACCTGGTGGCCCTTGTCCGCCAGCAGCTCGAACTGCTGGCGGTGCCCGTGTTTCGCTGGTCCGGCGAAGCATGGGCGGGCACGCCGGTGGAATGGGAGATACGCGAAGAGCGCGAAGAGACTGCCGGTGAGCAGGCGCCGCAAGGCAGCTGGAGTACCCGTCTGTCGCTGTCTTTGCCTGCGCTGGGTGTCGTGGAAGTGTTTTTGCGCCTTGCCGGCACGTCGCTCAGGGTGGATCTTGCTGCGCAGGAAGACGCCACCGTGGCCCTGCTGCGCGGCTCCAGCGGCGAATTGCCGGGCCGCCTGGGCGGCTTCGGGCTTGAACTGACGGGCATGCAGATCGGGCCGGTGACGGGTGAGCCGGCCGCGCAGGCCGGGCGGGAAGATGCTGATGGTGCATGAGCGTATCGACATGGATGCAGGGCAGGGACTTGCGCAACATCGGCCAGCGGCGGTGGCGCTGTCCCATGGCACCGGCGACAGCGCGCCCATTGTCGTGGCCAAGGGATACGGCTCTGCTGCGGAGTCCATTGTCCGGTGCGCAAAAGAAAGCGGCCTGTACGTCCATGCCTCGCCAGACCTCGTCAACCTCCTCATGCGCGTCGACCTGGACACGCGGATTCCCCCAGCCCTGTATGTCGCAGTCGCCGAAGTGCTGACCTGGCTACACCAACTGGAAGCGAAATCCACCCCGGACTTACCACCATATGGCCCAAGTGACTGATTTATATCGTTTAATTTAATTAATTCGTTTTAATGTTGGTTTTGATGCAAATTTGCCCCCTATTTGCAGCAGTAAATGTAGAAATATGTTTCAAATGTGATAAAAATGAGCCAAGGGATCAGCAGATTTGTAGGTCTGACACCCCGATGTTTGTAGGACAAGCCCGCGATGGGTGCGTTCACAGAGGCAAATTTTTGAAAATTTAGGAGCTCATCGTGTCTGAAATCGGTAATAGCAATGAAATTGGTGATTTGAATCTGACTTACCTGTTGCTGGCGCAGCGGCTGGTGAAAGAAGATGCCCCCACGGCCATGTTCCGCCTGGGGATGAGCAAGGAACTGGCTGACCTGCTGGGCAACCTGTCGCTGTCGCAAATTGTGAAGCTGGCCTCTTCCAGCCTGCTCCTGTGCCGCTTCCGGTTTGACGATCATCCGATTCTTTCGGCATTGACCCATGACGGGAAAAACCTGTCCTTGCAGCAGGCCCACACCGCCATTCTTCTTTCTGGACAACATGTCGAGGCGGCTCGGTGATGTCCTGCAATCAAGGCCGCATCGCGCCCTCCCATTTTTTCTGCCGTCTGGACCGTCATGGCCACTAAAAGCGTTATCCGGGAGGCTGGTGAAATCCATCTGGCTATCGACCTGATCAAACTGGGCGCCCGCCTGCAATTCCTTGAGGCGGAAACCAGCCTGAGCCGTGATCGGCTGATCAAGCTGTACAAGGAGATCAAGGGAGCGTCACCGCCCAAGGGTTTGTTGCCGTTTTCGACCGACTGGTTCATGACCTGGATGTCCAACATCCATTCGTCCATGTTCTACAACATTTACCGCTTCATGGTGACCCATGGGGGCTGTACGCGAATCACGGCGCTCATCAAGAGTTACCAGCTGTACCTGGAGCAGGTGCAGCAGCAAGGCAGCGAGCCTGTGCTGGACTTCACGCGGGCATGGACGCTTGTGCGCTTTTTCGACAGCGACATGTTGCAACTGAGTACCTGCACCCGCTGTACCGGCCTGTTCGTCGCGCATGCCCATGACCCGCAGGGCAATTACGTGTGTGTGCTGTGCCGGCCGCCATCGCGTGCCGGAAAAACACGCAAGAGCAGTTCCGATATGCCGCAAGCCGCTCCTGTTGCCATCGGTGGCAACAGCGCGAGTGCGTCGTCGCAGTGGCTGGCTGATGTGATGAGTGCATCGCGGGCCTGATGTGATGCAGGTTCGTGTGGTTTCCTGTTGATCCAGGTTTTCTTGAAAAGAAAGGGAGGGCGCGGTGCTGGTAATTGTTGGCTATATGGTTGTGCTGGCGTCCGTGTTTGGCGGCTATGCGCTGATGGGCGGGCATTTCGGCGCACTCTACCAGCCGCTTGAGCTGCTGATGATCGGTGGCGCCGCGATAGGCGCATTCATTGTCGGCAATGACCGCCACACCATAGGCGCCACGCTGAAGGCGATTCCCAAGCTTTTTCGCAGTTCGAAGAAGCATGACAAGGAACTCTACATGGAGATTCTTGCGCTGCTGTATGTGCTGCTGTCCAAAGGTCGAAAAGACGGCATGCTGGCGCTGGAGTCGGACGTCGACGATCCGCAGACCAGTGCCATTTTTGCGCCTTATCCCATGCTGCTGGCCGACGCACCCCTGATTGAATTCCTGACGGACTACCTGCGACTGATTGTCAGCGGCAACACCGATCCCTTCGAAATCGACCAGCTCATGGAGCATGAGCTCGACACCTACAAGCACGAAGCCGAGGCGCCGGCGCACGCACTGGCCAAGGTGGGCGATGCCTTGCCGGCCCTGGGTATTGTTGCGGCCGTGCTCGGCGTGGTTCATGCGTTGGCGTCCGCCGACCTGCCGCCGTCCGTCATGGGCGAGCTGATTGCCCACGCCATGGTGGGAACTTTCCTGGGCGTCCTGCTGGCTTATGGTTTTGTTTCACCGCTGGCTTCCCTGATCGAACACAAGGTGGGCGACTCCCTGAAGGTCTACCAGTGCATCAAGGTGACCTTGCTGGCGAGCATGAATGGCTACGCACCGCAACTGGCGGTGGAGTTTGGCCGGAAGATCCTGCGCTCCACCGAACGTCCCTCGTTTACCGAGCTGGACGGGCACGTTCGCGAAGTCAAGAACCGCTGAACCGGACCCGCCCGCAAAGCCATGACTGAAGCTGCACGCCGCATCATCATCAAGCGCCCCGTCCAGGCCGCCGGCCACCATGGTGGGGGCTGGAAGATTGCTTACGCCGATTTCATGACGGCGATGATGGCGTTTTTCCTGGTGATGTGGCTTCTCTCCAACTCATCCCCGAAGCAACTGGCCGGGATTGCCGAGCATTTCAAGACGCCTCTGAAGGTGGCGCTTTCCGGAGGGCCCGCAAGCAGCCTGAGCAGCAGCGTGATTCCCGGTGGCGGCGCCGATCTCACCCGTGCAAAAGGGGAGGCCGAAGAGGCCGAGAAAAAGGACGATCCCGATGACGTCAGCCGGCTGGACGAGCTCAAGAAGAAGCTGGACAACATGATCGAGTCCAGCCCGATCCTTAAGCAGTTCCGGCCGCAATTGCTGATAGACATCACCCCGGAAGGGCTGCGAATCCAGATTGTCGACAGCAGCAACCGGCCCATGTTCGACCGATCCAGTGCTGTGGTGGTGTCCTACATGCGCACCATCCTGCGCGAGATTGGCCCGGTGCTCAACGCGCAACCCAACAAGATCACCTTGTCCGGGCATACCGACGCAACCCAGTACACGCAGGGCGACAAGTCCTACAGCAACTGGGAGCTGTCCTCGGACCGGGCGAATGCTTCGCGCCGGGAACTGATTGCGGGCGGCATGCAGGAAAAGAAGGTCCTGCGGGTGATGGGTGTCGCCTCGAGCATGCATTTGAACCAGGACGACCCGTTTGCACCCATCAACCGCCGTATCAGCGTGGTGGTTCTCAACCACCGTGCGCAGGCGGAAATCGAAAGGGCCAATGCGGCCAACCCGGTGAATTCGTCAGCCGCGGCCGAAGCCGGCGGCAAACTGGGCGGAGCGCAGCCCGGCGATGGCCGTCGGGCCGCAGCCAGCCCTTCACCAGGCCAATCCGGAAGCAGGACATGATGAAAAACAGAACCATTCTGGTCGTTGATGATTCCGCGGTGATGCGGCAGATGATCTCGGCGATCCTTGAGGAAGCGGGTTACAGCGCGCTGCTGGCCGAGGGGGGCGAGGCGGCCCTGGCGCACCTTGGCAGGGCGCAGGTCGATCTGGTTCTGACGGACTGGACCATGATTCCGATGGATGGCGGCGAACTGACGCGCCAGCTGCGCCTGCTTGCGGACTATGCCCATGTGCCTGTGGTGGTGCTAAGCACCATCAGCAGCGAAGCCGGAAAGTCGGACGCGAGGAAAGCCGGTGCCAACGGCTGGCTGTGCAAGCCGGTCAAACCCGAAACACTGCTGGATGTGGTGGGCAGCCTGTTGCAGATGGGAAGGGCATAGAGGCCCAAGCCGCGCGCTGGGACGCGCTCAAGGAGGGTGCCGCGAGACCGGATCGGACGCTCCAGAACAATATTGACCAAGCCGTTGCCTCTGCAAGCAGACCGGCAACAGGAAACCCAACCAGAGATGACACGAGATGGACATTACCCAGTTTTACCAGGCCTTTTTTGAAGAAGCCGATGAGCTGCTGGCGGAGATGGAGCTGCTGCTCCTGGGGCTGGACCTCGAGGCACCGGACAGTGAGCACCTCAACGCCATATTTCGCGCGGCGCATTCCATCAAGGGCGGCGCCGCCACCTTTGGTTTTCTGGCCCTGACCGATACCACGCACCTGCTTGAAAACCTGCTCGACAGGGCGCGCCATGGCGACCTGAAACTGACCACAAAGATGATGGATGCATTTCTGGAGACCAAGGACGTGCTGCAAAAACAAATGGGTGCGTATCGCACCGGCGGGGAGCCTGATCCCGAAGTGGTCGCGCGGATCTGCGGCGTCTTGCGGCAACTGGCGCTTGAAGCCGGGGCCGCGCCGGCCGGGGCAGCACCCGTGCCCGCGCCCGTCGCGGCGCCTGTCGTAACCCCAGCTCAAATTGCGAACGCGTCGCTGAAAGTGCGTTTTCTCAAGGTGGACGAAGGCGACCGTAAGCTGCTGGCTGAAGAGATGGGCAATCTGGGTCAGGTCACCGCCCAGACCCAGACGGAAGACAGCCTGACCCTCTGGCTGGATACCACCTGCGATGCCCAAGACATTGTGTCGGTGTGCTGCTTCATCATCGAAGCGGACCAGATTGAAATCACCAGCGAAACGGCTGACACCCCTGCGGCCGCGGCAGAGGAACCCGCTGCGCCTGCGCAGGCGGAAGCACTTTCCGCAGGAGCGCCGGTTGCGGTGCTGTCGGGCACATCGCCCTTGCTCGCTGGCACTGCCGCAGTGGCTGGGTCATCCGGCGCCAAGGAGTCGGGTTCGATCAGGGTCGATGTCGAGAAGGTGGACCAGATCATCAACCTCGTCGGTGAACTGGTGATCACCCAGTCCATGCTGACACAAACCGCGTCCCTGCTGGACCCGGTGTTGCACGAGCGCCTGCTCAGCGGCATGGGTCATCTGGAGCGCAATGCCCGTGATTTGCAGGAATCCGTGATGTCGATCCGGATGATGCCGATGGACTATGTGTTCAGCCGCTTTCCGCGCCTGATCCGCGATCTGTCGGCCAAGCTGGGAAAACAGGTGCAGCTGATCACGGTCGGCAAGGAGACCGAGCTGGACAAGGGACTGATCGAGCGCATCATCGATCCCATCACCCATCTCGTGCGCAACAGCCTGGACCATGGCATCGAGGGGCCGGAGCGGCGCGCCCTTGCGGGCAAGGACCCGGTGGGCAGGTTGACGCTTTCTGCCCAGCATCAGGGCGGCAGCATCGTGATCGAGGTCAAGGACGACGGCGGCGGGCTGGTTCGCGAAAAAATCCTGGCCAAGGCGATCCAGCAGGGTATGGCGATCAGCGAGTCCATCACGGACGACGAAGTCTGGCAATTGATTTTTGCGGCGGGATTCTCCACGGCGGAGGAAGTCACCGACGTTTCCGGCCGCGGCGTGGGCATGGATGT
Source organism: Polaromonas sp. (assembly GCF_049790275.1). Classification (GTDB taxonomy): domain Bacteria; phylum Pseudomonadota; class Gammaproteobacteria; order Burkholderiales; family Burkholderiaceae_C; genus Polaromonas. Next base: position 49,837 of record NZ_JBAQYR010000135.1, on the reverse strand, counting down.
GGTGAAACGCAACATTCAGGAGCTCGGTGGCCACGTGGAGATCTCTTCCGTGCAGGGCCGGGGCACGACCATCCGCATCGTGTTGCCGCTGACGCTGGCCATCCTCAACGGCATGTCGGTCAAGGTGGGCGAGGAGGTTTACATCCTGCCTCTGAACTACGTCATCGAATCCCTGCAGCCGCAGCGCGCCGACATCCATTCCATCACCAGCCATGAACATGTTCTGCATGTTCGCGGCGAATACCTGGCGCTGGTCGAACTGCACCGACTGTTCGGTGTGGCCGGTGCGGTGGAAAATCCCACGCAGGGCATCGCCGTGATTGTCCAGTCCGAGGGAACACGTTTTGCCTTGCTGGTGGACCAGCTGGTGGGACAGCACCAGGTGGTTGTCAAGAACCTTGAAACCAACTACCGCAAGGTGCCCGGTATTTCGGCGGCGACGATTCTGGGTGACGGCAACGTGGCGCTGATCATCGATGTGGTGGCCATGCAGCGGATCAACCGCGAGAAGGCTGCCCGGCGAGCGTCACCGGAGCGGCAGGAGGTGCTTGCTGTGTTCGCGCCGGCTCCGGCCCTGCAGCGCGAACCCAGGCAGGCTGCTGAAGAGGAAACTGTTGCGGTATGACCCGGCTGGAGCCCGAAATAGATGACGGAAAATGGCCTCAACCCTTATTCACTGGGCGCGGGCAGCTATTAAAAACAGAGCACTTTTGACGCCCAGCACGGTCATGAGCAGCGAACCCAGCACGTGCAGCGCTGCGGTGCCCAGCGCCAGGCCGTAGCGTTCCTCCATCAGGAACACCACCACCTCCGCGGAGAATGAGGAGAAGGTGGTGAGCCCGCCCAGGAAGCCGGTCACCAGCATCAGGCGCCAGACCGGATCGAGCTGCGGCAGGGACTGGAAGATGGCCAGGCAGACGCCGACCAGGTAGCCGCCAATCAGGTTGGCGGCCAGCGTGCCCCAGGGAATGATGCCGCCGGGCGTGAGCCACAGGGCCAGGCCCCAGCGTGCCAGGGCGCCCGCGGAGGCACCGAGGCAAATGGCGAAGACCGAATAGATCAATGGTGGCATGAGAGGGCCTAACGGCTCATCTGTTGCGGCAGCCAGGTGACGATGCCGGGAAAGACATACACAATCGCCACGGCAGCGCACATCAGGAAAAACATGGGCAGTGTGACTTTGGCGATCCATGTCAGCTCGCGGCCAGTCATGCCCTGCAGCACAAACAGGTTGAAGCCCACGGGTGGTGTGATCTGCGCCATCTCGACCACAAGCACGACGAAGATGCCGAACCAGATCGGGTCGATGCCGGCTTTCTGGATGGTGGGCATGAGCACACCCATGGTCAGCACTACCATGGAGATGCCGTCGAGGAAGCAGCCGAGCAAAATGAAAAAGAAGGTCAGCGCCAGGATCAGCTGGCCCTGGGTCAGGCCCAGCGTGGCAATCCATTCGGCCAGGTGGCGCGGCAGGCCGATGTACCCCATCGACAGCGTCAGGAAAGCAGCACCGGCCAGGATCAGTGCGATCATGCAGTAGAGCCGGGTGGCGCCCATCAGGGCTTCGCGAAAGGTGGCCCAGCTCATGGAGCCTTGCAGGGCCGAGATCACCAGCGAACCCAGCACACCCACCGCAGCAGCTTCTGTGGCCGTGGCGATACCGGTGTATATGGAGCCGAGTACAGCAGCGATCAGGAGCACCACCGGAATCAGGGCGCGGGATGCCGAAAGTTTTTGCAGCACGGTTGTTTTTCCGTCTGCTGGAGGGATCTGCCTGGGGTTGCGCAATGCCCAGACCATGATGTAGCCCGAAAACAATGAAGCCAGCAGCAGTCCGGGCAGCACGCCGGCAATGAACAGCCTGGCAATCGATACTTCCGCGGTGACGCCATACACAATCATGATGATGGATGGCGGGATCAGAAGTCCCAGCGTGCTGGCGCCTGCCAGGGTGCCGACAATCATGTGCTCCGGGTAGCCGCGCCGCTTGAGTTCCGGCAAGGTCATCTTGCCGATGGTGGCGCAGGTGGCTGCGCTGGAGCCCGAGACCGCGGCAAAAATCGTGCAACCGACCACATTGGTGTGCAGCAGCCTGCCAGGCAGGCCTTGCATCCACGGCGCCAGGCCCTTGAACATGTCCTGCGAGAGCCGGGTGCGAAACAGGATCTCACCCATCCAGATGAACAGGGGCAATGCGGTCAGCGTCCAGCTCGATGCCGAACCCCAGATGGTGACCGCCATGGCGTCACCCGCCACGCGTGTGGTGAACAACTGCATGCCTATCCAGGCCACGCCCGACAGCGTGAGCCCGATCCATACGCCCGTGCCTAGAATAAGAAACAGTGACAGCACCAGCAGTGCCATGATTCCAAGATCGCTCATGGGGTCCTTATTCGTTGCGTAGGGCTTCGCTGCTGGTCGTGCTGACGCGGCGGCCCATGATCTCCAGGACCAGCTCGTCGACGAAGGCGATGACGAGGATCACCGCACCAAAAGCCATGGCGAGTTGGGGCATCCACAGAGGGGTGGCATCACTGCCGGTGGAGATGTCGTTGAAGGCGCGGGACTGCCATGCCAGCTTGCAGCTGTAAAAGGCGAACAGCAGCGCCAGGAGTGTGGCCAGGGTCAGCGCCCACACCTCCATGGATTTCTTCCAGCGGCCGGTAAGCGCGTTGATCAGCAGCGTCACGCGGATATGTTCGCCGCGCTTGAGGGTGTGGGCCAGAGCCAGGAAACCGCTGGCGGCCATCAGGTAGCCGGCATAGGCGTCGGTGCCCGGCACATGAAAGTGGAGTTGCCGGCTGACAATGGACAGCAGAACCATCACCAGCAGGCCCACCAAAAAAAGCGCCGCCAGGGCGGCGGCGCTGTGGTAAATGCCGTCAAGCAGCTTGCGCATCTCGGCTATTTACTTGCGGTAGGCGTCAACCACGGCCTGGCCCTCGGGGCCGGCCTTGTCCAGCCATTCCTTGAGCATCACGTCGCCGACTTTTTTCATGTCGGCCTTCAGGGCTGGTGAAGGCGTGACGATGTTCACGCCGTTGGCCTTGAGTGTGTCCAGCGATGCCGTGTTGACGCGTTTGGAAGCGGCCCAGCCACGCACCTCGGCATCGGCGGCGGCCTTGAGAACAGCCTGTTTGGTTGCTGCATCGAGGGCGTCAAACGCCGCCTTGTTCACAACGACCGCATTTTTCGGCAACCAGGCCTGGGTGTCGAAGAAGAATTTCAGGTGTTCGTAGGTTTTGCTGTCCACACCGGTCGAGCCGGAAGACATGTAGGACTCGACCACGCCGGTCGCCAGGGCCTGGGACAGCTCGGAAGCCTGGATGGTCACCGGTTGTGCACCGACCAGCTCGGCAATGCGGGCGGTGGCCGGGCTGTACGCGCGCCACTTCACGCCTTTGAGGTCAGCCGCCGAAGCAATGGGTTTTTTGGCATAGATTCCCTGTGGTGGCCAGGCCACGGCGTAGAGCAGGGACATGCCTTGCTCGCCGAGCTTTTTTTCCAGCAGCGGCTTTTGCGCCTGGTAGAGCTTCATGGCCGAGTCGTAGCTGTCTGCCAGGAAGGGCAGGCCATCGGCGCCAAACAGCTGCGATTCGTTCTGGAAGTTGACCAGCAGGATTTCGCCTGCCTGGGCTTGTCCGCCCTGCACGGCGCGTTTGATCTCCGGCGCCTTGAAAAGCGAAGCATTGGCATGGACGGTGATTTTCAGCTTGCCACCGCTGGCTTTGTCCACGTCATTGGCGAACTGAACCAGGTTTTCGCTGTGGAAGTTGGTCGCGGGGTAGCCTGAGGGTAGGTCCCACTTGGTCTGGGCGGATGCGGCCGCACCAACACTCAGGACGGCGGCCATCAGGGCGAGTTTGAATTTCATGAAAGCTCCAGGACAATGGATGTTGATAAGTATGGATAGGATAGACGCAAATCCCGCGCCAGTTGCCCCGGGCATACCCCGAAATCCTGACAGCCCCTGTAGGGTCCCCCCCGCCATGAACCTCCGCTTTGTTGAAGCCTTCTACTGGGTGGCCACACTCAAAAGCATCTCGCGCGCTGCTGAAAAGCTGTATTTGACCCAATCCGCCATGTCCAGCCGCATTGCCACGCTGGAAGATGAACTGGGCGTGCTGCTGCTGGACCGCCGCGACAAGCAGTTCAAGCTGACCGGGGCGGGCGCACGCTTTTTGCAATACGCCGAGAAACTGCTGGCACTGCAGCGCGAGGTCAAGGCCGAGATGGGGTCCGGGCAGACCATGGCGGTGTCGATGCGGATAGGCGCCATCGAGTCGGTGCTGCATTCATGGCTGATACCGTGGCTCGAAAAACTGCGTGCCGACTATCCCGGCCTGGAGCTGGAATTGACTGTGGAGACCACGCCCATCCTGATTGACCAGATGCAGCGCGGAACGCTGGACCTGGTTTTTGCGGTCTTGCCTGCCTCCGCCGAGGGTGTGCGAAACCATGCGCTTCCGGCCATGGACATGGTGTTTGTCGGTCACCCGGACCTGCACAAAAAAAGGAATTACAGGCTTGACGAACTTGCCGGCATGGAATTATTGACCTTCCAGAAGGGCTCGCAGCCGCATGTCACCCTGCTGGACCTGTTCAGGACGCACCGCATGGAGCCCAAAAAGGTGCATGCGATTTCCTCGATTTCTGCCATGGTGCAGCTGGTCCAGGGCGGCTTCGGGGTGGCCTTGCTGCCGCGTGCCGCGGTCGAGCGGCTGACCGGTTTTGCCCGGCTGAAACCATTGACCTGCGACGCGAAACTGCAGTCCCTGCCCATCCATGCCAGCTACCGCACGGACCCCAGTTCGAAAACGGTGGAAACGGTTGTGCAATCGGCGGTTGCATTCGCGGGGAACCGGAAAAACGCACCAAAAGGGCGTCAGAAAGCCGTCTAAAGGTAAACCCCTATCATCGAAAAAATCGATGACGTAAGCAAAATATTTTGAATTTGCTGAAGGCCAGCGACGCTCACACAATTCGCCCATCGTCATGAAAGTGACACACACAAACGGGGAATTTTCTGGTGAGCACATCGACTGAATCGGCACTCTCGGTTTTCGGCGCAGGCGGCGTCAACGATGCCGCGCACGTTCGCAGCGTCATCCGGCAGGGCCGCTGGACTTCGCAGACGAGCGGTCTGGCCAATGGCCACGTGCAGGGCAACGTGGTCATCCTTCCGGCAGCTGAAGCCGGGGACTTCCTGCGCTACTGCCAACGCAACCCCAAGCCCTGTCCGGTGCTGGCGGTTTCTGAGCCAGGCCAGGCAGAACTGCCGGCGCTGGGCGCAGACATTGACATCTGCACCGACCTGCCGCGCTACCGAGTGTGGCGCCATGGCGAACTGGTCGACGAGCCCACCGACATCGGTGCGCTGTGGCGAAAAGACATGGTGACATTTGTGCTCGGCTGTTCGTTTTCTTTCGAGCAAGCCCTGCAGGAAGCGGGTTTGCGCATCCGGCACATTGACCAGGGCAGAAATGTTCCGATGTACCGCACAAATACCGCCACCGAGCCGGCGGGCCCCTTCCATGGACCGATGGTGGTCACCATGCGGCCGTTCAAGGCGGCCGATGCGATCCGCGCCGTTCAGATCACCTCGCGTTTTCCTGATGTGCATGGCGCGCCTGTGCACATCGGCGATCCGGCCCAGATCGGCATTGCCGACCTCGGCAAGCCCGACTACGGCGATGCCGTCGAGGTGCTGCCGGACGAAATTCCCGTTTTCTGGGCCTGCGGTGTTACGCCGCAGGCGGCCATCATGCAGGCCCGTCCCGAGTTCTGCATCACCCACGCACCCGGCGCGATGCTGATTACCGATCTTTTGAACCACCAACTTGCCAGTTTCTAAAAGGAGCTTTTCATGAAGACACTTATTTTCGGTTTGACGCTTGCCTGTACCGGGCTTGCCCAGGCCCAGACCAAATGGGATTTGCCCACCGGCTATGGTGCCAACAGCTTCCAGACCCAGAACGTGCAGCAGTTCGCCAATGAGGTGGATCAGCTCACCGGCGGCAAGCTCAAGATCACGCTGCACCCCGGCGGATCGCTGTACAAGGCCAACGAGATCAAACGCGCAGTGCAGACCGGCCAGGTGCAGGCTGCCGAGTTCATCCTTTCCGGCGCGGCCAACGAGAACCCGCTGTTCGGCATTGACTCCATCCCCTTTCTGGCTACCAGTTACGGTGATGCGAAGCGACTGTATGTGGCTGCCAAACCGGCACAGGACAAGCTGCTGGCCTCCCAGGGTGTCAAGGTCCTGTTCACCGTGCCCTGGCCCGGCCAGTCGCTGTATTCGCTCAAGCCCATCAGCACGCCGGCCGACTTTGCCGGTACCAAGATGCGTGCCTACAACCCGGCGACCACACGTATTGCCCAGCTCCTCAAGGCGCAACCCGTGACCATCCAGCTTGCCGAACTGGGGCAGGCGCTAGCGACCGGCGGTGTGCAGAACTTCCTGACCTCCAGTGCCAGCGGTGTGGAAAGCAAGCTGCATGAGCAGGTGAAGTACTTCTACCCCGTCAGCGCCTGGTTGCCGCGCAACGCGACGGTGGTGAGCCAGAAGGCGTTTGACGCGCTGGACAAGCCCACGCAGGACGCGCTGCTCAAGGCCGCTGCTGCTGCCGAACAGCGTGGCTGGGCAACCAGCGAAAAGCTGGATGGTGAATACATGAAAGAACTCGCTGCGAAGGGCATGACCATCAGCGCACCTTCAGACAGCGTCAAGAAGGAACTCGCCGTCATCGGCGAGACCATGACGGCTGAATGGCTGAAGACCGCGGGCGCCGATGGCCAGGCTGTGATCGACGCTTACCGCAAGAAGTAAGCGGCTTCCCGCGGCGGGCGGGTCTGTGCAACGCAGACCTGCTGACAGAGGGCCCGCCGCTTTCCTTTCTCTTCCTTTTTTGATCGATGCAGGAGCACGTGATGGGCAAACTCGTCCAGAATTTTTACAAACTGCTGATGGGTCTGTCCTGCGCGGCCATGTTGGCGGCCTTCGGCAGCATCATATTGGGTGTGCTGGCGCGCGAGGCGAACTGGGACATTCCCGGCCTCGATGCCTATGCCGGTTACGCCATCGCGGCAGCCCTGTTTCTTGCGCTGCCCGGCACGCTCAAACATGGCGACCACATCCGTGTGACCCTGGTGCTTGAACGCGTTTCTCCCAGGGTGCGCGGCTTTCTTGAATGGTGGTCACTGGGTGCGGGTCTGGCCCTGACGGCCTATGTGGCCTGGTACGCCGTGCGGCTGGTCTGGGTGTCGTACAGCACGCATGACATCTCGCCGGCAGCCGATGCCTCGCCCCTGTGGATTCCGCAGATCGCCATGGCGCTGGGCTGTATCGGTTTTGCGCTGTCCTTTGTGCAAGCCCTGGTCGAACGCTGGCATGGCGGCATTTTCATTGCTGTCTCCAGCGAAGCCGCCCACATCGAATAAGTCCCGGAAAGAAAAAAATGGATATCGTCATTGCCTTCGGGCTGATCGTGCTGCTTTTTGCGGCGCTGGGGTCTGGTTTGTGGATAGGGCTGTCCTTGCTGGCCGTGGCCCTGCTGGGAATGGAATTGCTGACCCAGCGGCCGGTGGGGGACAGCATGGTATTGACCATCTGGGGCTCCACTTCCAGCTGGACGCTGACCGCGCTGCCGCTTTTTCTGTGGATGGGGGAAATCCTGTTTCGCAGCAAATTGTCCGACAGCATGTTCAAGGGCCTGGCGCCCTGGCTGGACCGCTTGCCAGGCCGCCTGCTGCATGTCAACGTGGTGGGCTGCACCATCTTCGCCGCCATTTCGGGGTCGTCAGCGGCCACGTGCGCCACTATCGGCAAGATCACCTTGCCAGAACTCAAGAAGCGTGGCTATCCCGACGACATTTCCATCGGGACGTTGGCCGGCGCAGGTACGCTGGGCCTGCTGATTCCGCCATCCATCATCATGATCGTGTATGGCGTGGCAGCCAATGTGTCGATTGCCAAGCTGTTCCTGGCCGGTGTGATCCCCGGCCTGATGCTGGCTGCGCTGTTCATGGGTTACATCATGGTGTGGGCCCTGTTCAACAAGGACAAGGTGCCGGCAGCTGACGCGGCCATGAGTTTCGGCCAGAAAATATACGCTTCGCGTCATCTGATTCCGGTGGTGTCGCTGATTGTGGTGGTGCTCGGTGGCATTTACAGCGGGATAGCCACCGCCACCGAAGCCGCCGCCCTGGGGGTAGCAGGCTCGCTCCTGCTTGCGGCCATCGAGGGTTCGCTGGACTGGAACAAATTCAGGGAAGGGCTCGTTGCCGCCTGCCGCATCTATTGCATGATCGGCCTGATCCTCGCCGGCGCGGCTTTCCTGACCCTGTCCATGGGTTTCATCGGCCTGCCGCGGCACCTGGCTGAATTCATCGGTGCACTTCATCTCTCCCCCTTCATGCTGATGCTGGGGCTGATCGCCTTCTTTATCGTCCTGGGTTGTTTCCTCGATGGCATTTCAGTTGTCGTGCTGACGATCGCCGTGTTGCTGCCAACCGTGGAAGCCGCCGGATTCGATCTGGTCTGGTTCGGCATCTTCATCGTGCTGGTGGTCGAGATGGCACAGATCACACCCCCCGTTGGTTTCAACCTTTTCGTCATCCAGGGCCTGACGCGGCGCGAAGTGACCTGGATCGCACGTACGGCGTTGCCCCTGTTTTTCCTCATGAATACCGCGGTACTGATCACTTACTTCTTTCCCGATGTGGTGCTGTGGCTGCCACGTCACATGTAGTCCAACAGCAAGAAGCCACTTCTTTTCAGGAGTTCCCATGAAAAAGCTTTTGATCTCCGCCTTGTGCGCGGTTTCGCTGGGTCACGCCTCCACCGTGATGGCCCAGACCACCTGGAAGCTGGCGACGGGCTATCGGGCTGAATCCTTCCATACGCAGAACATCATGCAGTTCTCGCGCGACATCGAGCAGGCAACGGCCGGCCAGTTGAAGATCCAGGTGCATCCCAACAACACGCTGGCCAAGCTGGGCGAGATCAGCCAGGCGGTGCAGCAGGGCAAGGCAGAGGCCGGCGAGACCATCATGACCAGCATGGTCAAGGACATCCCTATCGCTGGCGCCGATTCGATTCCTTTTGTGGTGGGCACCTACAAGGATGCCGACCGCATGTGGAAGCTGCAGCGTCCGGGCATTGAAAAGCATTTTGCCCAGCGCGGCCTCAAGCTGCTGTATGCCGTGCCCTGGCCGCCGCAAGGCCTGCATTCAGGCAAACCGGTGCGGGGGCTGGCCGATTTCAAGGGAACCCAGATGCGTACCTACAACCAGACCACCTTGCGCATTGCCGAAATGCTGGGCGCCAAACCGGTGGATGTGGCCATGGTGGATGTGGGCAAGGCGCTGGCCGAAGGACGCATGGACAACATGATCACCTCGGCCCTGACCGGCGTCGAAAACAAGGTCTGGGGACCGATCAGGTATTACTACGAGATCAATGCCTGGTTTCCAAAAAACGTGGTGTTTGTGAGCAGCAAGGCCTTCGATGCGCTCAAACCTGCAGCGCGTAACATGGTCATGAAAGCAGCGGCAGATGCCGAAACCCGCGGATGGCTGGCCAGCCAGGCGCTGGCCAGCAGCGCCACCGAGGAGCTGCGCCAGAATGGCATCAAGATCGAACGTATTCCCGCGGACCTGGAGGTGGAGATCAAGCGCATGGGCGAGAAGTTCTCGCGCGAATGGGTACGATCCGTGGGCAACGAAGCCAATGACATTTTTGTGCCGTATTACATCCAGCAATAGACGGGTACCTCGTCCCTGCGCATCATGGCGTAATCTTGCTTCTGTACGGCAGGGCATACATATTTTCATCAGACCGCTTCCTCGGTGGATCAATCCGCGGCGGCTACCCATCAAAGAAAACTTCGAAAACATATGCAAAAACCCAATCCCACCCCTGATACCAAACGCTGGCAGTTCTGGATAGACCGGGGCGGCACCTTCACCGACATCGTGGCCAAAAAGCCTGACGGCTCGCTGGTCACGCACAAGCTGCTGTCCGAGAACCCCGAGCAGTACCGGGATGCGGCGGTTGCCGGCATACGCCACCTGTTGGGGTTGAAGGCGGGTGAAGCCATTCGCGCCGACGTGGTGGACTGCGTGAAGATGGGCACCACGGTGGCCACCAACGCCTTGCTTGAGCGCAAGGGTGAGCCAACCCTGCTGGTGACGACGCGAGGGTTCCGCGATGCGCTGCGCATTGCCTACCAGAACCGTCCCCGCCTGTTCGACCGCCACATCGTCTTGCCCGAACTGCTGTACAGCGCCGTCGTGGAAGCGCACGAGCGTGTCGGGGCCCAGGGAGAAGTTCTCCAGGCGCTGGATGAAGTGCTATTAAAACAGGAGCTGTTGGCGCAATACCAGAAAGGGCTGCGTAGCGTTGCGATTGTGTTCATGCACGGCTACCGCTACACCGATCATGAAAAAGCGGCCAGCCGTATTGCCCGCGAAACCGGTTTCACGCAGATCAGTACGTCGCATGAAACCAGCCCGATGATGAAGTTTGTCAGCCGCGGCGATACGACCGTGGTCGATGCCTACCTCTCACCCATCCTGCGTCGCTATGTGGAGCAGGTCGCCGGAGAGATGCCGGGCGTCAAGCTGTTCTTCATGCAGTCGTCGGGCGGCCTGACTGACGCGCATGTGTTCCAGGGCAAGGACGCCATCCTGAGCGGACCGGCGGGCGGCATCGTCGGCATGGCGCGCACGGCGGCGATTGCGGGGCATGCGAAAGTGATTGGCTTCGACATGGGCGGAACGTCCACCGATGTCTCGCATTACGCCGGCGAGTTCGAGCGCGAGTTTGAAACCCAGGTCGCCGGCGTGCGCATGCGAGCGCCGATGATGAGCATTCACACAGTCGCGGCCGGCGGCGGCTCCATCCTCAAATTCGACGGCGAGCGTTTCCGGGTGGGCCCGCAAAGCGCGGGCGCCAACCCAGGCCCGGCCAGCTACCGCCGCGGCGGCCGGTTGGCCGTGACCGATGCCAACGTGATGGTGGGCAAGGTGCAGCCGCGTTACTTTCCCAAGGTGTTCGGCCCGAATGCCGATGAACCCCTGAGTTACGAGGCGGTGCAGGCACAGTTCAACGAACTCGCCGGCCAGACCGGCCGCAGCGCCGAGGTGGTGGCCGAGGGTTTCATCAACATCGCCGTTCAGCAGATGGCCAATGCCATCAAGAAGATCTCCGTGGCGCGTGGTTATGACGTGACGCGCTACACCCTGCAGTGTTTCGGCGGCGCGGGTGGGCAGCATGCCTGCCTGGTGGCCGACGCACTGGGCATGACCAAGGTGTTTGTGCACCCGCTGGCCGGCGTGCTGAGCGCCTATGGCATGGGCCTGGCCGACCAGAACGTGATTCGTGAACAGGCCGTGGAGCTCAAGCTGACGGAGGCAGCAGTGCCCGAGATCGCCGCAACGCTGGAAGGCCTGGCAACGACGGCGCAGGCTGAACTCCAGCGCCAGCAGGTGAGTACCGGCGCCATCACCATGCACCGGCGCGTGCATGTGCGATACGAAGGCAGCGATTCGGCCCTGGTCGTGCCTTTCGGCACGCTGGACCAGATCGAGGGTGGCTTTGAAGCAGCCTACCGCCAGCGGTTTGCCTTCCTGATGCAAGGCAAGGGGCTGGTGGTTGAAGCGGTGTCGGTCGAGGCCGTGGTCGCCGGGGACGCCCCTGCGGAGCCGCGCCACCACACGCACGAACCGCGTGAAGTGCCGCGCCGGGAAACGGTACGTATGTATTCGGGAGGCCAGTGGCACGATGCCGCGCTGGTGGTGCGTGAGGATCTTCAGCCGGGCGACATTATTTCCGGCCCGGCCATCATTGCCGAGAAAAACGCGACCACCGTGGTTGAACCGGGCTGGGAGGCGGCCCTGACCGCGCTGGATCACCTGGTGCTGGACCGCCGCGCGGAGCGCGCCATCAAGTTTGCAGCGGGGACCACCGTGGACCCGGTGCTGCTGGAAGTGTTCAACAACCTCTTCATGAACATCGCCGAGCAGATGGGCCTGCAGCTGCAGAACACCGCCTACTCGGTCAACATCAAGGAGCGGCTGGATTTCAGTTGCGCGCTGTTCGACACCGAAGGCAACCTGATTGCCAATGCGCCGCACATGCCGGTGCACCTGGGTTCCATGGGCGAAAGCATCAAGACGGTGATCCGCGAGAACGCCGGAAAAATGCAGCCGGGTGATGTGTATGTGCTCAACGACCCCTATCACGGCGGCACGCACCTGCCCGACATCACGGTGATCACACCGGTCTACCTGGGCAGCGCGGACTTGCCGACCTTTTATGTTGGCTCGCGCGGCCACCATGCGGACATCGGAGGCACCACGCCGGGTTCCATGCCGCCGTTTTCGACACGCATCGAGGAAGAGGGCGTACAGATCAACAACGTCAAGCTGGTCGAACGCGGCGTGCTGCGCGAAGCCGAGATGGTAGCGCTGCTGAAAAGCGGCCAATACCCTTCGAGGAATCCGCAGCAGAACCTGGCCGACCTGAAGGCGCAGATCGCCGCCAATGAAAAAGGCGTGCAGGAGCTGCGCAAGATGGTGGACACCTTCAGTCTGGAGGTGGTGCTGGCCTACATGCGTCACGTGCAGGACAATGCCGAGGAGTCGGTGCGCCGCGTGATCACCCGGCTGAAAGACGGCGCCTTCACGCTGCCGCTGGACAACGGCGCGCAGATCCAGGTGGCGATCCGGGTGGACACGAAAAACCGCAGCGCGGAAATCGACTTCACCGGCACTTCCCCCCAGCAGACCAACAATTTCAATGCCCCGACGGCGGTGTGCATGGCGGCAGTGCTGTATGTGTTCCGTACGTTGGTGGACGACGACATTCCGCTCAACGCGGGCTGCCTGAAACCGCTCAAGGTCATCATCCCGGCCGGCTCCATGCTGAACCCGAACCCGCCGGCCTCGGTGGTGGCAGGCAACGTCGAGACCTCGACCTGCATCACCAACGCGCTGTATGGCGCACTCGGCGTGATGGCGGCCAGCCAGTGCACCATGAACAACTTCACCTTCGGCAACGAACGGCACCAGTATTACGAAACCATCTCGGGTGGTTCCGGCGCCGGTGGCGAGATCGACGTGGACGGAAAAATTTCCAAGGGCTTCGACGGCACCTCGGTCGTGCAGACGCACATGACCAACTCGCGCCTGACCGACCCCGAGGTGCTGGAGTTCCGCTTCCCGGTGCGGCTGGAAAGTTACGAGATCCGCCAGGGCTCGGGCGGCGCCGGGCGCTGGCACGGCGGCAACGGCGGCGTGCGGCGTGTGCGCTTTCTCGAACCCATGACCGCAAGCATTCTGTCGAACGGCCGCAAACACGGCGCGTTTGGCATGGCCGGGGGGGAACCGGGCCAGGTCGGCCGCAATGTGGTGGTGCGCGCCGGCGGGCAGATCGAGGCGCTGGAGCACATCGGTCAGGCAGAGATGTTGCCCGGTGATGTGTTCGAGATTCATACGCCGGGCGGTGGCGGCTTCGGCAAGGCCTGAGGTGCATCCGTGGCTTTGACATCCTCCGTGCGGCTATGGTTTTCCCGTTCGCGAGGGGGAAACCTGGTGGATGTGGCAGCGCCTGGCGTGGAACTTGACACCATCCGCTCCGCCATGTTCCTGATGGTGTCACCCTGCAGCGAAGCTCACCAGGCGCGTGCGCACTGCCAGATTCATCAGGCGGCATCGGTCATGGCGTTGTGGCTGCTTAGGGCCGATCTCTTTCATTACCTTGCACAGGACATGGGGGAGTCCGAGGCTGTGCGCCGAGTCAACGGGCTCCTGCCCCTGTTTGCAGACGACGTGCCGGGTGCTGCAGACTGCGGGAAAATTCCCGACAATGGCAGGCATGAACGAAGCCTTCATTGACAACTACCGCTTTCTGGCAAAGTACAATCGCTGGATGAACCAGCGCCTGTATGCGGCCTGCGAAACCCTGGGTGACGAAGAACGCAAACGCGAGCGCGGCGCCTTTTTCGGCTCCCTCCACCGCACGCTGAATCACCTGGTCGTTGCTGACCAGATCTGGTTGCGGCGGTTCGCCCAGTGCGGACTGGACCATGGCATCACGCTCGCCGGCCTGGACAGCGCCGTGCTGGACCTGCCGCCGGGCAGCCAGCTTGACACCGTGCTGTTTGACGGCTGGGATGAGCTGCGTGCCAAGCGTGAGCAGCTCGACGCCGCCATCGAAACCTGGATGGCCGGCCTGCCCGAGACCTACTCGCAGCTCACCATGCGTTACAGCAACAGCAAGGGTGTTCAGCGGGAGCACCCGGCCTGGCAGGCCATGACGCATTTTTTCAATCACCAGACCCACCACCGCGGCCAGGCCACCACGCTGCTTGCACAGGCGGGTATGGACGTCGGTGTGACCGACCTGATTGCACTGGTCTGAGCCGGGCAGCGCTGCTGACGCTCTCTATTTGATATCCATCTTCGACCGTCGCATAAGGGCCAGCGGCCAAAAATGGCATGAAAAAACCCACCATCCGGCGGGTTTTTTCGGAGGCTGGACGGCTTATTTCTTCGTGGCGTCTGTTTTTGCGCCTACCTTGACATCAGCTTGAGTCTCAGCCTTGGGCGTCAGCGCCGCCTTGGCGTCCCTGGCTGTCTCCTTGACCGCGTCCTTGGTGCTGATGGCTGCGCCCTTGACGGCGTCTTTGGTGGCCACGGCAGCGTCCTTGGCTTTTTCGGTGATAGGCTTGTCGGCGGTTTGGTCTGCCTTGGCTCCGGCCTTTGCTTCCGCTTTCGCCTCAGCCTTGCCGCCAGCCTTGTAGCTGGTGCCGTTCACTGTCATGCCATCGGCTGAAAATTTGGCAGCGCTGTCTGTGCCCACGCCCTTGACGCGGGTCACAAAATCATTCCAGTCCTTGAATGGCATTTTCTTGCGCTCAGAGATGATCAGCGCGGACTTGACCGGCCCAATGCCCTTGATGCTGTCGAGCTCGGCGGGTGTGGCACTGTTGACTTCCACCGCGGCAAAGGCCACGGCGACATACATGGCCGCAATAAAGGCCAGCAGTTTTTTGAACATCAGGAAGCTCCTCAAAATGGATGGGTGAAGCAGGTGATCCCTCCCGTGAACCAGGATGTCCCGCGTTTAACGGCTGCTGCAGCCGTCAAGTTGACCGACCCGTGTATTTGCGCTGGATCAACGCAGCAGGCGCGGGGAAAGGCATAAGCTGCAGTATCGCCACAAAGAAGCCTCATGGAGGCCAAAAGGAGTCGGACATGACCACTCGTTTGAAAGACTTTGCAACCGCTGTGGTGGCGGTGGTTGAGCTTGAGACTCCGGCCCTGGTGGCCGCCCAGCTGATGCGCAAGCACCATATCGGCGCGCTTGTTGTTGTCGATGCAGCGGAAAAGAGCCGGCCGGTCGGCATCCTGACCGACAGGGACCTGGTGCTGGCCCTGATGGCCGAGGGGCTGGACCCCGAGGTGTTTACCGCCGGGGACATCATGTCCGTCGAGCTTGTCAAGGCGACCCCCGAGATGGATGCGATGGACGCGGTGGCATTGATGCGCAGGCACCGGCTGCGCCGGCTGGTCATCGTCGATGAGGCGGGCCGGTTGACGGGTGTCGTTACGATGGAGGACATTCTGGAGTTGTTGACGCGGGAACTGGCCGATCTGGCCGCCGGAGTGATCGGTGCCAGGGACCGGGAGTTCGAGCAGCGCGCTTGAGGAGATCTCCGTGATGAGTAAAAAGTGGCTTGTCGTTCTTGCGATTGGTTTTGTGGGCCTTGCCGGGCCTGTACATGCCCAGACAAAGACCGATGCCCAGCGCGGCGAACTGCTGTATTCGACACACTGCATCGGCTGCCATAACACCCAGATTCACTGGCGCGACAGGAAGGCTGCCAACAACTGGGCAAGTCTCAAGGCCGAAGTCGAGCGCTGGCAGAAAATCTCGGGGCTGGGCTGGCGGGAGGAAGACGTGACCGACGTGGCGCGTTACCTCAACGCCCTGTATTACCGTTTTCCTGAGCCGCCGGCCAATGCCGCTTCAACGGCAGATGCCACCGCACCGGCATATCCCCGCTGACGAGCGCCGGTACTGGCCGGTCAGGCTTTTGTGGCTTCGCCTTGGCTCAGTGCGCGCATGTAGGCTGCCACGCCGGTCTGCACATCGGCAAAAACATGCTGGCAGCCGGCCGCGCGCAGGGCCGACAGATCTGCCTGGGTGTAGCTCTGGTACTTGCCGACCAGCGCGGCAGGAAAGTCGATGTAGTCGATCAGGCTGCCGTGCGCGGCCTCTTCCAAGGTCAGCGGTGCGTCACCCTGCTGCTGACGCAGGGTGCTGACGACGGCCAGCGCCACATCGTTGAAGGGCTGAGCGCGGCCGGTGCCGAGGTTGAAGATGCCGGACTTTTCCGGGTTGTCGAAAAACCAGAGGTTCACAGCCACGACGTCATCGATGAAGACGAAGTCGCGCATCTGGCCGCCACGGCCATAACCGCCGTACTCGCCGAACAGCTTGACCTTGCCTTCGGCACGAAACTGGTTGAACTGGTGAAAGGCGACACTGGCCATGCGGCCCTTGTGCTGCTCGCGCGGGCCGTACACGTTGAAGTAGCGGAAGCCCGCCACCTGCGTGGCGGTGCCGGAAAAATCGGGTCCCAGTTCACGGCGCAGCCGCTGATCGAACAGCAACTTGGAGTAGCCGTAGACATTGAGCGGCTTCTCGAACTCCGCTGATTCGCGGAAGGTGTCCGAGCCGCCGTAGGTGGCGGCTGACGAGGCGTAAAGCAGCCGTGTGCCCTGCTCCTGGCAGGCTGCATAAAGTTCGCAGGACAGCGTGTAGTTGTTGTCCATCATGTACTTGCCGTCCGGCTCCATGGTGTCGCTGCAGGCACCTTCGTGGAAGACAGCTTCGACATCGCCGAACGCGGATTCCGCAAACAGCTCGTAAAAGTCGTCCACGTCGATGTAGTCGGCGATCTGCAGGTCGGCAATGTTGCGGAACTTGTCGCCGTCGGTCATGTCGTCGACGGCAATGATGTCGTCGATGCCGCGCGCGTTGAGGCCCTGGATGATGTTGGAGCCGATGAACCCGGCGGCTCCGGTAACCACGATTTTCATGACCATTCCTTTTTCAGAGGGCGGCGAACAGCTCGTCGTAGCTGACCGTCGCCGTGCCGAACTTGCCGACCACGATGCCGCCGGCCCGGTTGGCCACCGGCACGGCCTCGCGCAGGCTGAGGCCGGCCGCGGCCATGGCCGCCAGGGTGGCGATTACAGTATCGCCCGCGCCGGTCACGTCAAACACCTCGCGCGCCAGCGCCGGCACGTTCAGTTGGCCCTGCGCATCAAACAGCGTCATGCCTTCTTCGCTGCGGGTCAGCAGCAGCGCCTGCAGCTTCAGCGTTTCGCGCAGGTTTTGCGCCTTGGCCTGTAGATCCGCTTCATCGCGCCAGGGGCCGATGACATGCTCGAGCTCGGCGCGGTTCGGTGTGATGGCCGTGGCGCGCTGGTAACGCGAATAGTCCGAGCCCTTGGGGTCGACCAGCACCACTTTACCCGCTGAGCGGGCCTGATCAATCATCAGGGGGATGTGGGCCAGACCACCTTTACCGTAGTCCGAAAACAGCACCGTGTCGTGGTGCGGCAGGAGTTTTTCGAAAGCGGCGGTCTGTGAGGCAAGCACCTCGTTTTCGGGCGTGTTCTCAAAATCGAGCCGCAACAGCTGCTGCTGCCGGCCGATCACGCGCAGCTTGACGGTGGTCTTGAGCTGCGGGTCGCGCCCGAAGCAGGGAGTGATGCCGGAGCTGGCGACCAGGGCTTCCAGCTGGTGGCTGGCTTCGTCGTCGCCAACCACGCTCAGCAGCGAGGCCTGCGCGTTCAGGGTGACGATGTTGTAAGCCACATTGGCCGCCCCGCCCATGCGCTCTTCCTGACGCGTGACACGCACCACAGGCACAGGCGCTTCCGGCGAAATCCGGTCCACCGCACCGTACCAGTAGCGGTCCAGCATGGCATCGCCGACCACCAGCACGCGGGCCTTGGCAAGCTGTTCGCGGGACAGAGTTAAAGGTGTTGTCATACGAGTGATTTTCTTATGCCAGTGGACGCCGCGGATCTGGCTTTGCCAGGCCGCAGGTGTCCGCCCCCTGCAAGGGGGAGGGAGGCGAAGCCTCCACGGGGGTGTGCCAAACCTCTGGGGTGTTCATAACTCCTCGATCCGACGAGCAGGATAGCTGTCCCAGGCCTGGCAGCCGGGGCAGTGCCAGAAATGCTGGGTCGCTTCAAAGCCGCAGGCTGCACAGCGGTAGCGCATCAGGGGTTTGGTGGCCTTGTCCAGGGCGCGCTGGACCAGGGTGTGCTGGTGCTCGTCGCCCAGCTTTTCGCCGGCGATCCATTTCGCGGCAGCGACCAGCGAGGCTTCGCGTTCCAGGTGCTGGACATAACGCCTGCGCGGCGCTTCTGGCGCGGCATCGAGCTTGATGATGGCTTCCACCACGTCGATGGAAGGCATCTCTGCATAACTGGCCAGCAGCAGGTCCAGCGCGGCCTGCTGCTGGCCGCTTTGCTGCGCCATGTTGCCGAGCAGGCCGGCGGCCAGCGGCAAGGCTTGCGGCGCTGTTTTTTCGAGCTTCAGGAGGGTGGCAAAAGCATCCTGGTGCCGTCCGAGCTGGCCCTGCAGCTTGGCCAGGTCGATCAGGGGCCGGGGCGCAGCCGGCGCCAGGCCGGCTGCCTGCTGCAGGATGGCCAGCGCCCGGTCTGTATCGCCCGACGCCGTGGCGGCCAGCGCCTGCTCGCACAGGTAGTGCGCCTGCCGGGTGCTGAAGCTGCCGCGGCTGGCACTGTCCAGCTTGGCTGCAATGTCGGTGGCATGCGTCCAGTCGCGCGAACGCTCATAGATCGACAGCAGGGCGAGCCGGGCTTCCTCTTCGTACCCCGTACCTTCCAGTTTTCTCAGTGCCAGTTCCGCGCGATCCAGCAATCCGGCCTTCAGGAAATCAAGCGCCAGCGCATGCTGCGCGCGATCGCGCTCGGTCTGGGTCAGGTCGCCGCGGGAGAGCAGGTGTTCGTGGACACGCACCGCGCGTTCGTACTCGCCGCGCCGGCGGAACAGGTTGCCCAGCGCGAAATGCAGTTCGGAGGTATCGGGGTCGTTCTGGACGGCCTCGATGAAGGCGTCGATGGCCTGGTCCTGCTGCTCGTTGAGCAGAAAATTCAGGCCGCGAAAGTAGGCTTTGGGCGCTTGCCTGTTTTCTATCCGAAGCTGCCGTAAATCCAGCCGTGACGCCAGCCAGCCCAGGGTAAAAGCGACCGGAAACCCGAGCAGTACCCAGGTGAAATCAAATTCCATGGTGCATGGTGGACGGGTTCTCGCTGTGCGTGCTGTGGATGTTCAGCTTGGCATTTTTGCGTTTTTTCCACCAGCGCGGCATCATCATGAGGACGCCGGTGGCCAGACCGCAGGCAAAGGTGACCAGGACGACCAGCACCAGCGGTGCCTGCCACAGTGTGCCGAAAAAGAAGTAAACAGCAACGGCTTGCTGATTATTCAATGCGAAAGCAAACAGCGTAAAAAAAATGGCTGCCTTGAGCAGCCACATGAGATATTTCACTTGGGTCCCCTTGTGGTCCGGCAATTGTAGCCAGAGCCCTGTCGGGATGCCCTTTATTTGACGGGAGGTGCCAGCATTTCTTCGGTCCGGGTATCCACCGCTTCGCGCAGGGCTTTGCCCGGCTTGAAATGGGGAACACGTTTTTCCGGGATGGCGACACTTTCGCCGGAGCGGGGATTGCGGCCCATGCGCGGCGGACGCCGGTTGATGGAGAAGCTGCCAAAACCGCGGATCTCGATCCGGTGCCCACGTACCAATGCGTCGCTCATGGCGTCAAGAATCGTCTTGACGGCGTATTCGGCATCGCGGTGCGTGAGCTGGCTGAAACGGGCTGCCAGTTCTTCGACAAGATCGCTACGGGTCATAAGAATTTCCGGACAGCGAAATGGCGTGCCGGAGCACGCCATTTCGCCGGGGTCCGCTTATTTCTCGGTGTTTTCCATCTTGGCGCGCAGCAGCGCGCCGAGGTTGGTCAGGCCGGCGTTTTCACGCGAAGACTGCTGGCTCAGCGTTGCCATGGCTTCCTGCTGGTCCACATTGTCTTTGGCCTTGACGGACAGCTGGATGTTGCGGGTCTTGCGATCCACGTTCACCACCACTGCCGACACTTCGTCGCCTTCTTTCAGCACGTTGCGCGCGTCTTCAACGCGGTCACGGCTGATTTCGCTGGCACGCAGGTAACCAATGATGTCTTCGCCCAGGTCGATCTCGGCGCCCTTGGCATCCACGGTCTTGACCTTGCCGGTCACAACCGCACCCTTGTCGTTGATCGACACGAAGGTGGTGAACGGGTCGGAATCCAGCTGCTTGATGCCCAGGGAGATACGCTCGCGGTCCACGTCAACGGCCAACACGATGGCTTCGACTTCCTGGCCCTTTTTGTAGTTGCGAACAGCGGCTTCGCCGGGTTCGTTCCACGAGAGGTCGGACAGATGCACGAGGCCGTCGATGCCGGCAGCCAGGCCCACAAAGACACCGAAGTCGGTGATCGACTTGATCGGGCCCTTGACGCGGTCGCCGCGCTTGGTGTCCTGGGCAAATTCCTGCCACGGGTTGGCCTTGCACTGCTTCATGCCCAGGCTGATGCGGCGCTTGTCTTCGTCAATCTCGAGGACCATGACTTCAACTTCGTCGCCCAGGGTCACGAGCTTGCTCGGAGCCACGTTCTTGTTGGTCCAGTCCATTTCGGACACGTGGACCAGGCCTTCGATGCCGGGCTCGAGTTCCACAAACGCGCCGTAGTCGGCGATGTTGGTGATCTTGCCGAACAGGCGGGTGCTTTGCGGGTAGCGGCGGTTCACGCCCATCCATGGGTCGTCGCCCATCTGCTTCAGACCCAGCGACACACGGTTTTTCTCGGTGTCGAACTTCAGGATCTTGGCCACGATTTCCTGGCCGGCTGTCACCACTTCGCTCGGGTGACGCACGCGGCGCCATGCCATGTCGGTGATGTGCAGCAGGCCGTCGATACCGCCCAGGTCCACGAAGGCACCGTATTCGGTGATGTTCTTGACGATGCCCTTGACGGCAGAGCCTTCTTTCAGGGTTTCCATCAGCTTGGCGCGTTCTTCGCCCATGCTGGCTTCGACCACGGCGCGGCGGCTCAGCACCACGTTGTTGCGCTTGCGGTCCAGCTTGATGACCTTGAA
This sequence comes from Polaromonas sp., assembly GCF_049790275.1. Lineage (GTDB taxonomy): Bacteria > Pseudomonadota > Gammaproteobacteria > Burkholderiales > Burkholderiaceae_C > Polaromonas. The sequence continues at coordinate 28,584 of NZ_JBAQYR010000135.1, read as the reverse complement.
TTCCATGGTCTTGTTCTCGTAGGGAGACAAGTCCTTGATGGGGCGGGTGTCGATCAGCGAGCCGGGCAGGAAGGCGCGGATGCCGTTGACCAGGACGGTCAGGCCGCCCTTGACCTTGCCGCTGGTCTGGCCGGTGACGAATTCGCCGGATTCCAGGGCTTTTTCCAGGCTCATCCATGAAGCCAGGCGCTTGGCCTTGTCGCGGGACAGCAGGGTGTCGCCATAACCGTTTTCGACGGAGTCGATGGCCACGGAGACAAAGTCGCCGACCTGGACTTCGAGTTCGCCCTGGTCGTTCTTGAATTCTTCGAGGGGGACATAAGCCTCGGATTTGAGTCCGGCATTCACAACCACGTGGTTGTGATCGATACGCACGACTTCGGCGGTAATGACTTCGCCCGTACGCATTTCAGAGCGTTTCAGCGATTCTTCAAAAAGGGCGGCAAAAGATTCAGACATTGATTTTCCTAATCCACAGGGCAGGTTTCCGAGAGCACCATTGCTATCGTTTTTAGAGCTGACTGCGGCGTTTGTGTGCGGATGATCCGCGGGTTAAGTTAAATATTCCTGCTGACCGGGCACTGGCGTGCATTGAAGGTCAGAAGGGCCGTAAGCCTTGCCACCAGCTGAGCACCTGTTCAACCGATTCCTCGATCGACAGCGCGGAGTTGTCCAGTGGCCTGGCGTCATCAGCGGGCTTCAAAGGGGCGGATTGCCGTGACATGTCACGCGCATCCCTAGCCTCCAAATCCTGCTGAATCCCTGCAATTGTAGCCGGAATTCCCTTTGAAATCAATTGCTTATGGCGCCGTTCGGCCCTTTGGCGGGCGCTCGCCGTCAGGAAGATCTTCAGGGAAGCGTCCGGGAAAATCACGGTGCCCATGTCCCGGCCGTCGGCCACCAGGCCTGGCAGCTGCCGGAAGCTGTGCTGTAGGTCCACCAGCGCCAGGCGAACAGAGGGCAGGGCCGAGACGCGGGAAGCGTTCATGCCGGCTTCCTCGGTGCGAATGGTCTCGGTGACATCCTGCTCGCCCAGAAAGACCTTGCCGTCGGAAAAGCGGACCGGCAACTGCCTCGCCAGGGCCGCAATCGCCGCTTCCTGTGCCGGTTCGATGGCCAGGCCGGCCTGCATGGCCGCCAGGGCGGTGATGCGGTACATGGCGCCGGAGTCGAGGAAGTGGTAGCCCAGCCGGCGTGCCACCAGCGCGGCGACGGTCCCTTTGCCGGAGGCGGTCGGGCCGTCAATGCAGACCACGGGAATCAGCTCCGGTTCGCTGTGAGCCACCGAAAACAGGGTTTCAAAGTAGTCTGGGAAGGTTTTGGCCACGCATTTCGGATCCAGGATGCGGATGGGCAGCCTTGCGGGGTTGAACGCCGCCAGGGAAAAACACATGGCGATCCGGTGGTCGTCATAGGTGTGGATGGGCGCCGTTTGCCACAGCACCGGCGGTGTGATGCGAATGTAGTCGGCGCCTTCCTCGACACCGGCGCCAAGCTTGCGCAACTCGCAGGCCATGGCGGCGATGCGATCGGTTTCCTTGACGCGCCAGCTGGCGATGTTGCGCAGCGTGGTGCTGCCGTCGGCGTACAGGGCCATCACGGCCAGGGTCATGGCTGCATCGGGAATGTGGTTGCAGTCCAGGTCGATGGCCTTGAGCGGCCAGGCGCCGCGCCGGATGGTCAGGGTGTTGGCGCTGCTGTCGACAAGCGCGCCCATTTGCCGTGCTGCTTCGACAAACCGGATGTCGCCCTGGATGGAATCTGCGCCCACGCCCTGAATCTCTATGCCATTTTGGCCTGTAGCCGCCGTGGCTATTGCGCCAAGTGCTATGAAATAGCTAGCGGATGAGGCGTCGCCCTCGACATGGATGGCGCCGGGTGAACGGTAGCGGCTGCCGGCGGGGATCGTGAAACGCTGCCATCCGTCCCGCTGAACCTGGATGCCGAAACGTGCCAGCAGCTTGAGCGTGATGTCGATATACGGCCTGGAAATCAGCTCGCCGACGACTTCCAGCGTGATGTTCCGGCTTGCCACCAGCGGCAGCGCCAGCAGCAGGGCCGTCAGGAACTGGCTGGATACGTCGCCGCGCACCCGGATCGGGGCGTCCAGTGTGAGCTGGCCGGTCCGGATGCGCAGCGGCGGAAAACCTTCCTGCCCGAGGTAGTCGATACGGCAGCCGAGCTGGCGCAAGGCATCCACCAGGTCGCCGATGGGCCGTTCGTGCATGCGCGGAACGCCTGACAGCTCGAAGTCGCCGCCGAGCAGCGCCAGTGCGGCCGTCAGCGGCCGCATGGCGGTACCGGCGTTGCCCAGATACAGCACGGCATGTTTTTGCGCCAGCTGGCCTCCCAGGCCATCGATGACGGCCGTGGTGCCGTTTTGTGCCACCGTGCAGCCCAGCTGCCGGAGCGCAGCCAGCATGACCGCGGTGTCGTCGGATGCGAGCAGGTCGTGCACCGTGGTGCGGCCTTCGCTCAGGGCAGCGAGCAGCAAGACCCGGTTGGAGATGCTTTTGGAGCCGGGCAGGCGGACAGTGCCGCCTGCGGCCGTCAGTGCCGGGATGTCCAGGAACTCGGTATCGAACATGGCCCCGCGCCTATTTGAGGGATTTGGGGGGGGTGATTCGCCAGTTGGCGCGGGTATGGCTGGCATGGTCGATGCGTTCTTCCAGCGCATCGCCGTCGGCCTTGGCGATCAGTTTCTCGAGTGAATGCAGGGCATCCTGGAAGATCCTGGACTGTTCCAGCAGCTCTTCTCGGTTGGCGACCAGGATGTCGCGCCACATTTTGGGGTCGCTTGCCGCGATGCGGGTGAAGTCCCGGAAACCGGGGCCGGCCAGCGACAGGTAGTCCTTGCCCTGGGCCTGCCCGGAGATGCTGTTGATCAGCGCAAAAGCAATCAGGTGGGGCAGGTGGCTGACTGCGGCGTAAGCGGCATCGTGGGCCTGGGGGGACATCTTGATGACATTGCAACCCAGCGCCGTCCAGACATCGACAGCTTTCTGAAGCTGGACGGTAAAGGTGCGTTCGATGGGCGTCAGGATGACCTGCTTGCCCGTGTACAGGTCTGCATCGGCGTGCTCGACGCCGGACACTTCCTTGCCGGTGATGGGATGCGCCGGTACAAAACAGCCCACATTGTCGCGCAGCACCCGGCGTGCCGCATCGACCACATCGCGTTTGGTCGAGCCGACATCCATGATCAGTGTGGCGGGATTCACCAGATGGCGGATGGCCTTGAAAGTAGCTTCGGTGGCGGACACGGGGACGGCAAGCAGGACAATGTCGGCGCCGGAAACCGCCAGCAGGGCCGAGGGTGCTTCCACGTCAATAACGCCCATCTGCCGGGCGCGTTCGGTCGTGGAGGGTGATTTGCTGTAGCCCACAATGCGTTTGACCAGGCCCGCGCGCTTGAGTGCCAGCGCAAAAGATCCCCCCATCAGGCCGCAGCCGATCAGTCCCAATTGCTCAAACATGAAAGGGCGCCAGGATTGCTTGCAATTGCTTCATGGGTGTTTAGTCGCTGACGGGGTAGGTGCCCAGTACCTTGTAGAAGGCACAAAGCTGTTGCAGGTCTTTCAAGGCAGCCGCCACATTGGTCTGCGAGGGGTGGCCCTGCAAGTCGATGTAAAAGAAGTATTCCCACTGGCCCGAGCGGGCAGGACGCGACTCGAAACGTGTCATCGACACACCATGGGTTTTCAAGGGGACCAGGATGTCGTGAACGGCACCGGGCTTGTTGGGCACGGACACGATCAGGCTGGTGCAATCCTTGCCTGATGCTTGCGGAGCCTGCAGTATTTGCGGAAGGCAGATCACGGCAAAACGGGTGCGGTTGAAGGCATCATCCTGGATCGCGTGGGCGGCGATATGCAGGCCGAACTCGGCCCCTGCGCGTTCGCTGGCAATGGCCGCCCAGGCCGGGTTGCCGGCGGCCAGGCGCGCACCTTCGGCATTGCTGGACACGGCGCGTCGCTCGGCGTGCGGCAGGTGCGTTCCGAGCCAGCCCTGACATTGCGCCAGCGCCTGCGCGTGAGCAAGAACGACCTCGATGCTGTCAAGCGATGCCGACAGGCGCAGCAGGTTGTGGCGTACCAGCAGACTGGTTTCGCCCACCACGTGCAGCGGGGAATTCAGGAACAGGTCCAGCGTTCGCGTTACCACTCCTTCGGTGTTGTTTTCCACCGGGACCACGCCGAACTGGGCGGTGCCCGCCGTGGCCGCACGGAACACCTCGTCGAAACTGGCGCAGGGAACATGTTCGATGCTGGAGCCGAAAAACTGCACCGCCGCCTGTTCGCTGAAGGTACCGGCGGGGCCGAGGTAGGCCACGCGCTGCGGGGCCTCGAGTGCGCGGCAGGCCGACATGACCTCGCGCCAGATGTGGGCGATGTTGTCGCCTTTGAGCGGACCGGGGTTGGCGGACTGCAGCCCCTGGATGACCTGCGCCTCCCGTTCAGGCCGGAATACCGGTGAGCCGTCGTGACGCTTGAGCTCGCCAACTTCGTTGGCCAGCGTGGCACGCTGGTTCAAAAGCGCCAGCAATTGCTGGTCCACAGAGTCAATGCCCTGGCGAAGTTGCTGAAGGGTTCGGGTCATGGATGAAAGGTTTCAAACCCCGCGAGCGGGGTGGCGGCGCGCAGGCGGCCTCGCTGCCGCGCACTCACAGGTCGGCGCACAAAAAAAAGCGTCATTTTTTCGCAGGTTTGGCGGCCGGTGCCGGGCCGACAATTTTTTCGGCCGTTTCGTTGAATTGTTTGGCACGGGCCTGGATGTCAGTCTTCGAGGTTTCCACCAGTTTTTTGACAAACACATTGACCAGCTCAGGCGTCGTTGCCTTGTATTTCTTGACGGCAGGGGATTCGAAGAATGCCGTGAGCTGCTTGAGTTCGTCCAGGGTGAAGCGCTCCATGTACGCAGGTACCAGGGCATCCTTGCTGGCCTGGGCTACCTTGCCTGCGATGATTTTGTTGGCGTCAGCTGCAAATTTGGCGAGTTCGGCGTTGAGGTCTTCCGTCGCCTTGGCTTGCTTGGCCTTGGGAACGGAGGATGCGAGCCGGGATTCCCAGCCGCTGATCAGGTCCTGGGTCGCGCTGCCGGCGAGTTGCTCGACAAGGCTGTCCAGGTCGGGGCCTTGCTGCAAGGCCACCAACCGGGTGGCCCATTCGAGCTTCGGGTCGGCAGTTTGTGCATGGCTGGTAGCTGTCAGGGCACAGGCGGCCATGACCACTGCCGTCAGTATCTTTTTCATTGATGGGTTTCCGGGTTGGAGGCAGGTTTGCCTGAGTCAGTATCGGGTTCGCTGTCATTGTCGTCCAGCGTGGCGTCGTTTTCGACGATGCGCTGCAGGCCGCTGAGCTGGGAGCCTTCGTCCAGCCCGATCAGCGTGACGCCCTGGGTGGCCCGGCCCATCTCGCGGATCTCGCTGACCCGGGTGCGAACCAGTACACCCTTGTCGGTGATCAGCATGATTTCGTCGTCGGTGTGAACCAGCGTTGCGGCGACGACCTTGCCGTTGCGCTCGCTCTGCTGGATGGCAATCATGCCTTTGGTGCCGCGGCCGTGGCGGGTGTATTCCTGGATGGAGGTGCGCTTGCCGTAGCCGTTCTGGGTGGCGGTCAGGACGCTCTGCTCCTCGTCCTCCGCGACCAGCATGGCGATCACGCCCTGGCCGTCGTCGAGCATCATGCCGCGCACGCCGCGGGCATTGCGGCCCATGGGACGCACGTCGTTTTCGTCGAAACGCACCGCCTTGCCGCCGTCCGAGAACAGCATCACGTCGTGCTTGCCGTCGGTCAGCGCTGCGCCTATCAGGTAGTCGCCGTCATCGAGGTCAACAGCGATGATGCCGGCCTTGCGCGGGTTGCTGAAGTCTTCGAGGGGCGTCTTTTTGACCGTCCCCATGCTGGTGGCCATGAACACATACTGATCGGCCGGGAAGCTGCGTTTTTCACCGGTCAGCGGCAGGACCACGGTGATTTTTTCACCTTCCTGCAAGGGGAACATGTTGACGATCGGGCGGCCGCGCGACCCCCGTGAGCCCGCAGGTACTTCCCATACCTTGAGCCAATAGAGGCGACCGCGGTTGGAAAAACACAGGATGTAGTCGTGTGTGTTGGCAATGAAGAGCTGGTCGACCCAGTCGTCTTCCTTGGTGGCCGTGGCGAGCTTGCCGCGGCCGCCGCGTTTTTGCGCCCTGTACTCCGACAGGGGCTGGCTCTTGATGTAGCCGGTGTGCGAGAGAGTGACCACCATGTCGGTCGGGGTGATCAGATCTTCGGTGCTCAGATCGAACGAGCTGTGCTCAACCTGGCTTCGGCGCAGACCCAGCTTGGTCTGGCCGAACTCCTGGCGGATGACCGTCAGCTCCTCGCCGATGATGGTCGAGACGCGTTCGGGGCGTGCCAGGATGTCCAGCAAATCATCGATTTCCGCCATGACTTCCTTGTACTCGGCGACGATCTTGTCCTGCTCCAGCCCGGTCAGGCGCTGCAGTCGCATCTGCAGGATTTCCTGGGCCTGGGTTTCGGACAGCCGATACAGGCCATCGTTGCCCATGCCGAACTCCTTCTCCAGCCCGTCCGGGCGGTAGTCGTCGGCATTGACCACGCCACCATCGGCGCGCGTGCGTGTGAGCATTTCGCGAACCAGGCTGCTGTCCCAGGGCCTGAGCATGAGCTCGGCTTTGGCAACCGGCGGTGTCGGCGCATTGCGGATGATGGCAATGAAGTCGTCGATATTGGCCAGTGCAACAGCCAGGCCTTCCAGCACATGTCCGCGCTCGCGCGCCTTGCGCAGGGTGAACACGGTACGGCGTGTCACCACTTCGCGGCGATGCGACAGGAAGACCTGGATCAGATCCTTCAGGTTGCACAGCTTGGGCTGACCGTTAACCAGCGCCACCATGTTGATGCCAAAGGTGTCCTGCAACTGCGTCTGCTTGTACAGGTTGTTCAGGACAACTTCCGGCACTTCACCGCGTTTGAGCTCGATGACCAGGCGCATGCCCGACTTGTCACTTTCGTCCTGGATGTGGCTGATGCCTTCGATCTTCTTTTCGTGGACCAGTTCGGCCATGCGTTCCTGCAGGGTCTTCTTGTTGACCTGGTAGGGCAGCTCGTCAACGATGATGGACTGGCGCTGGCCCTTGTCGATGTCCTCGAAATGGCAGCGCGCGCGCATGACCACCTTGCCGCGGCCGGTGCGATAGCCATCCTTGACCCCGTTGATGCCGTAGATGATGCCGGCAGTGGGGAAGTCGGGCGCCGGGATGATTTCCATCAGCTCGTCGATGCTGGCCTGGGGGTTCTTCAGCAGATGCAGGCAGGCGTCAACGACTTCATTGAGGTTGTGCGGCGGGATGTTGGTGGCCATGCCCACCGCGATACCGCCGGAGCCGTTGATCAGCAGGTTGGGAATGCGTGAAGGCAGGACGAGTGGTTCTTTTTCACTGCCGTCGTAATTGGGGCCAAAGTCAACGGTTTCCTTGTCGATGTCCGCCAGCATTTCCTGGGCAATCTTCGACAGGCGGATTTCGGTGTACCGCATGGCTGCCGGGTTGTCGCCGTCCACCGATCCGAAGTTGCCCTGGCCATCGACCAACATGTGGCGCAGGGAAAAATCCTGAGCCATCCGGACGATGGCGTCATACACGGACTGGTCACCATGCGGGTGATATTTACCTATCACATCACCGACAATACGTGCCGATTTTTTGTAAGGCCGGTTCCAGTCGTTGTTCAATTCGTGCATCGCGAACAGAACCCGCCTGTGAACCGGTTTGAGGCCATCGCGGGCATCGGGCAAAGCGCGCCCGACGATCACGCTCATCGCGTAATCGAGGTAACTGCGCCGCATTTCCTCTTCAAGACTGATGGGCAGGGTTTCTTTGGCAAACTGGGTCATGAGAGGCCTGGATGGGATTTTGCGACGCGCATGTAGATAAGCCCGCTGATTTTAAGGCCTGCAAGGGGCTTGACAGGGGTGTGGCAAGTCCGCAACAAAAAACAAAGATTCTCGTTTCTGTGTCGGACGAAGCCGATACACGGCTTGAACGCTCAATGAGCTATGGCACAATAACTGTAACGCTTTGAGTGATGGTCACTCACGGCGTGTATCCAATCGCAGCGAGTCTGCGGCTTTTCTCTAGAGGAGAACCATGAAGAAACTCAACAAAGTGGCAATGTTGTTTGCTTCCGCAGCGCTTGCAACCGCCGCTGGTGCACAAACAATCGACAACTGGAAAAACGGCACCAATGAGTTGGTCTGGAAAAACGGTACCAACGAATACTGCTGGCGTGATGCCAACTGGACTCCGGCGACTGCTGCTCCTGGCTGCGATGGCGCTATTGTTCCTGCAGCAGCTCCTGCCTCAGCTCCTGCTGCCGCAGCACCAGCCGCTCGTCCTGCTCCTGCACCGGTAGCTCCTCCCGCAGCAACCAAGGTTACCTACGCAGCTGATGCTTTCTTCGATTTCGACAAGTCTGTGCTCAAGCCTGAAGGCAAAGCCAAGCTCGACGATCTGGTCGGCAAGATCAAAGGCATCAACCTCGAAGTCATCATTGCTGTCGGTCACACCGATGCAGTCGGTAGCGACACCTACAACCAGAAGTTGTCGGTTCGCCGCTCTGAGGCTGTGAAGGCTTATCTGGTGTCCAAGGGCATCGAGAAAAACCGTGTCTACACTGAAGGCAAGGGCGAGAAACAGCCAGTTGCTGACAACAAGACCAGCGAAGGCCGCGCGAAAAACCGTCGCGTGGAAATCGAAGTGGTTGGTACCCGCGCCAACAAGTAATCTTTCAAGGATCGCTTAAAAAACCGCGCTACGGCGCGGTTTTTTTATGCGCGGGCGATAATCAGAAATATGTACACCACTGAAAACGCAGACCCCGCCGAGCTGGCCAAATTTTCCGATCTGGCCCACCGCTGGTGGGATACCGAGAGTGAGTTTCGCCCCTTGCACCAGATCAATCCCCTTCGGCTGGGCTGGATTGAGGGGCTGGTGCCGCTCAAAGGCAAACGGATCCTCGATATCGGTTGCGGCGGCGGCATTCTGGCCGACGCCATGGCCCGCCAGGGTGCGCAGGTCCTGGGCATTGACCTGGCGAGCAAGGCGCTCAAGGTCGCCCAGCTTCATGCGCTGGAGGCCAATACTCAAGGCGTCGAATACCGGGAAATCAGCGCAGAAGCCCTGGCCGCCGAGCAGCCCGACAGTTTTGACGTGGTCACCTGCATGGAAATGCTGGAACATGTGCCGGACCCGTCGTCTGTCGTGCGCGCTTGTGCGACGCTGGTCAAGCCGGGCGGCCAGGTGTTTTTCTCGACGATCAACCGCAATGCCAAGGCTTTCCTGTTTGCCATCGTCGGTGCGGAATACATGTTGAACCTGCTGCCCCGCGGAACCCATGAATACGCCAAATTCATCAAACCCAGTGAACTGGCCGCTTTTTACCGGAGTGCCGGGCTCGATCTGCAGCAGACGAGGGGGATGGAATACAACCCCTTGACCCGCCGTTACTGGCTCAGTGCCGACACCAGCGTCAACTACATGCTGGCCACTCAGAAACCCTGAGGCATTTGGCCAATGTTCAATGACATTGAGGCGGTGCTGTTTGACCTGGATGGCACGTTGATCGACAGCGCCCCTGATCTCGGCGCCGCAGCCGACAAGATGCGCACTGATCGCGGACTGGTGTCGCTACCGCTCGCGGATTACCGGCCCATGGCCGGTGCCGGTGCGCGCGGCATGATTGGTGTGGCTTTTGGCCTTGCGCCAGACCATGCCGACTATGGCGCCTTGAAAGACGAGTTTTTCGCGAATTACGAGGCTTGCATGACCGCGCGGACCTATGCCTTTGAAGGTGTGGCCGAGCTGATTGCGCAAATCGACAGCGCCGGGCTCAAATGGGGTGTGGTCACCAACAAGTCGGAGCGTTTCACCCTGCCGCTGACGCGCGAGATGCCATTGTTCAGCACGGCCCGAACGATTGTGAGCGGTGACACGACGCCACATTCCAAGCCGCATCCGGCCCCGTTGCTGGAGGCTGCCCGGCAGCTCGGGCTTAGTCCTGGGCGGTGTATTTACGTCGGGGATGACGAACGTGACATTGTCGCGGGGCGCGCCGCAGGCATGCCGACCGTGGCTGCCGCTTACGGCTATCTTGGCGCTATGGCCGACACGCAAGGCTGGAAGGCCGACGCCACCATTGTTTCACCAGGGGCACTCTTGAATTTGCTGCGAATGGCTTAAACTAGTCCGCTTGGGGCTGCATTGGTTTCGACGTGGGTTCGGACGCGGTGTGGTGCATGTCGAGCTGAGTGTGCTCGTAAAACTGATTCAAACAAACTAACTGCAAACGACGAACGTTTCGCACTCGCTGCTTAATTGCCAGTGAGCTTTACAACAGCAGGCCGATGGGCTGGGCAAGGGGTGTTTAGCGCAAGTTAAATGCTCCCGGCTGTAAAGATAATTTCATCGGCTGGCTCCGGGCTGGGTACCTTAACCCGGGGCGAGAAAATAGGGTGCTGGCGTCCTGTGTAGCGTGCGACTGCGCGACACAGGTGGCGAGACTCAAATCAGACCGCTAAACATGTAGATCTGCCCGAACAAGGCTTGCGGACGGGGGTTCAAATCCCCCCAGCTCCACCATCCACCTGAAAGCCCAGCCGTTACCGGTTGGGCTTTCTTTCGTTCAAAGCGGTGCCGGTTTGGAGAATCTTCCAGCCCAATGAGAGTCGACCCATGGCCACCATGCAATTGCAAGAGATTCTTTTTTCCCAGGGGTTTGGTACGCGGCGCGTCTGTGCCGGCCTGGTGCAACAGGGTTTTGTGGCTGTAGCCGACGTCCCGTGTGCGGAACCAGCTATGGAATTTGTAGCAGGAGGTTTGCAGTTCACGGTCCAGGGCGTGACCTGGGAATACCACGAGAAGGCCTACCTGATGCTGCACAAGCCGGCCGGCTACGAATGTTCGCAAAAACCCAGCACCTACCCGAGCATTTACACCCTGCTGCCGGCGCCCATCCGCCAGCGCGGCGGCGGGGCCGCTGCTGGCGTGCAGGCGGTCGGCCGGCTCGACCAGGACACGACCGGGCTGCTGCTGCTGTCGGACGACGGCAAGTTCATCCACCGCATGAGTTCGCCCAAACACCATGTGCCCAAGGTGTATGAAGTGACAGCCAAACATCCGGTAGATGACAAGCAGGTGAACAAGTTGCTGGCCGGCGTGGTGCTGGACGATGATCCGAAACCGGTGCGCGCGGCGGCCTGCGAGAAAACCGGCGAACACCAGCTGAGCCTCACCCTGACCGAGGGCAAGTACCACCAGGTCAAACGCATGATTGCTGCGGTGGGCAACCGGGTGGAAGACGTCGGCGGCCTGCACCGCGCGCGCATCGGCTCGCTGGAGCTGCCGGCCGACATGAAACCCGGACAGTGGCGCTGGCTGACGGCGCAGGATCTGGCCCGTATTTCAGCTTGAATCTTTCGCTGATTTCAAGGATGAAAAGTGCCATTTACCCTTATTCACAGGGCGCCGATAGCTATTGAATAAATAGCACTCGAAATCAGGCCAGTGGCCGCAGGAAATCAGCCACCGCTTCCAGTGTCCTGTCCGGCTGGTCGCGTTGCGGGGAGTGGCCGCAACCAGCCAGCCTGAGCTGCCGGGTGTGCGGTGCCGCCAGCGCCAGTTCGTCAAGCTGGGCCATGGTGCCGTATTCATCATTCATGCCCTGGATGGCCAGCAGCGGCGTGCTGATCCTGCGGCAGTCGGGCCGGATGTCAAAACTGCGGAAAGCCGGCGAAAGCCAGACATCGTTCCATTGCCAGAAGGCGCTGTCCACGTCGGCATGGTGGCGGGCCAGACGCTGGCGCAGGTCTCCCGACTCGAAGGCCACGGTGGCTTCGGCAATCGCCTGCATCGCCATGCCTTCGACCATCAGATGCGGCGCCATCACGATGGAAGCGGTCACCGGGTGCCGGCTGGCGTGGAGCAGGGCGATGCTGGCGCCGTCGGAGTGGCCCAGCAGGACCGGCTTTTCGATGCCCCGGGCTGCCAGCAGGGCCGGCAACACTTCCCAGGCCTCCCTGTGCATGTAGTCCGGTGCCAGGCGTCCGGTGCTGCGCACGTCGGGCACAGCATCCGACTGGCCGTAACCGCGGCGCGAATAGACCAGTCCGGCGCGGCCGGTGGCCTGGCAAACCGCTTCGGGCCAGCTGCGGCCGCGTTGCGTCCACAGGCTGACCGAGCCCAGGCCTTCATGCAGGAAGACGATGGGCGCCCGGTCCGCCGGCCCTCCAATCGCCTGGATTTCGAGGCGGACTCCGCTTATTTCTACAAAATTCATCCGGCTATCGTAAGGGGTGTAAGCGGCCCGCAGCCCTGGCGCGTTGATAGGCGACCAGCCGGTAAACTCGCCGGTTGACCGCAGAAAGCCCGCTTTTGTGAATTTCCCCCTTCGTTTGCTTGTCTGCGCTTTTTGCTTTTTCCTGGGCGGCACCGTTGCATTGGCCCAGACGCAATCCGCGCCCCTGTTTGTCCTCAATTCACTCAGCGACAGCGTCAGCGTCATCAACCCCATTGACTGGACCGAAACCCGGCGTATTCCCACCGGCAAGCAGCCGCACCACCTCTACCTGACACCCGATGAAAAGTCGGTGATTGTGGCCAATGCGCTGTCCGACACGCTGACGTTCATCGACCCCCAAACCGCCGAGGTCCAGCGCGTCCTCCGCGGCATCATCGATCCCTACCACTTGCGCTTCTCGCCGGACATGAAGTGGTTTGTCACCGCGGCCAACCGCCTGAATCACATCGACATCTACCGGTGGGACGGCATGGACCTCACACTGGTCAAGCGCGTGCCCACCGGCAAAACGCCCAGCCATTTGTGGATAGACGGCAAAAGCACCACGGTGTATGCCTCCATGCAGGACAGCGACGAACTGGTGGCCATTGACCTGGCAACCCAGACCCTCAAATGGCGCACACCGACCGGCCTGACTCCAGCCGATATCTTCGGCACCGCCGATGACCGGTTTCTGCTCGTTGGACTGACCGGCAGTGACTCGGTCGAGGTGTACGACGTCAGCGGCAAGCAGCCTCAACGCGCCCGTGTCATCAAGACCGGCGCCGGTGCGCATGCCTTTCGCGCGCTGGGCGATGGCCGCCATGTGCTGGTCAGCAACCGGGTCGCCAACAGCATCAGCAAGATCGACCTGCAGACGTTTGCCGTGGTCGATAATTACCCGGCGCCCGGCGGGCCTGACTGCATGGATGTCTCGCGCGACGGAAAACTCATCTATGTCACCTCGCGCTGGGCGCGCAAACTCACTGTGATCGACATGGCAGCCCGCAAGGTGGTGCGCCAGGTCAACGTTGGAAAGAGTCCCCATGGTGTCTGGATACTGGATCACGCCGCTAGACATTGAGCCCCGATGGGTAGGGCCCCCACGGTCGCTCACTGCGTGTAGCTCCCTGCCCCCCGGGGGGGCCGCTGCGCCTGCGGCCCGGCAAAGCCGGTTCCGCGGCCCCTGCTTGACTGGAAGAGGCCCGTTGCGGCTGCTTTTTGCTATTGTTTTGCTAGCTGCTAGCGCACAACCGGTATGGGCTGAAGGCTGTTTGGATGCCCAAGGTAAACCCGGAAAGCCGGTTTACCTGACGCTGGATACCGGCCACATGGAAGTCGCGCCGCTGATCGCCGAGGTATTGAACAGGCAGCAGGTGAAGGTGACTTTTTTTGCGGCCAATGAGCGCACCAAGACCGGCAACGGCAGCCTGGGCAGCGACTGGGCGTCCTGGTGGAAGGCCCGCGCAGCCGAAGGCCACGAGTTTGCTTCGCACACCTATGACCACGTTTACTGGCGCGGCGACCTCCGCGGTATCGAGCCGCGTTTTCGCATACGCCCGTCGGCCGGTGCCCTGGCGAACCGCGAGTTCACCTGGGACGCAAAAAAATACTGCCAGCAAATCGCCTTCGCGGCAGAGCGGCTGCAGGACTTCACCGGCAAGAAGCCCTTGCCGCTGTTCCGGGCACCGGGGGGAAAGACGTCTCCGAGGCTTCTGGCGGTTGCCAAGGCCTGTGGGTATGAGCATGTCGGCTGGTCGCCCGCCGGATTTCTGGGGGATGAACTGCCCAGCGACCGTTACCCGAACGATGTTCTCCTCAACAAGGCACTCAAGGAGATCCAGTCCGGCGACATCCTGCTCGCCCACCTGGGCATCTGGTCGCGCCAGGACCCCTGGGCGCCAGCGGTGCTGGAGCCCCTGATCGTCGGGCTGAAGGCGCGCGGATTCTGTTTTGAAACGCTGCGCGAGCACCCGCGGTACAAGGCCTGGATTGACGCCGCGCAGCCTGTCGCCGGCGTCCCCGCAAAATAGTGTTCATGGACGGGTTGATCGCTTCCGCCGGCAACGGGTTTTCGCTGGTACAGCAGGTGCTGTTCGAGGCTGTTGTGCAGCCGGCCCTGTTTGCCCTGGGCATGGGCAACCTGCTGGAAGACGGGTATGAGGCCACCGCCTGGTTTCTGGTCGGTGTCATCCAGATCATCCTTCTGCTGGCTGTGGTCGGGCCGCTGCAGCGCTGGCGGCCGGTGGAACCGGTGCTGGACCGTGCCACCGTGCGCACCGACATGCTTTACACCCTGATTCACCGGCTCGGCGTGTTCCGTATTGCGCTGTTCTTCACGCTGGATCCACTGTTTGACGAATGCTTCGGTGTACTGCGCACCGCCGGTTATGGCACTTTCCACCTGGACCAGCTCTGGCCCGGTGTGACCGACGGCGCCGCGACCAGTTTCCTGATCTACCTGGTGGTATTTGACTTCCTGGGTTACTGGATTCACCGTGGCCAGCACCAGTGGGGGTACTGGTGGCGACTGCATTCGCTGCACCATGCGCAGCGCCAGATGACGATGTGGAGCGACAACCGCAACCACCTGCTCGACGACATCCTGGTGGACAGCCTGCTTGTCCTCGCCGCCCAGTTGATTGGTATAGGGCCCGGCCAGTTCGTTGCCATCGTGGCGCTGACACAGCTCAGCGAAAGTATCCAGCATGCCAACCTGCGGCTGTGGTTCGGGCGGGTAGGCGAGCGCCTGTGGGTCAGCCCGCGTTTTCACCGCTTGCATCACAGCATTGGCGTCGGCCATGAGCCAGCCGGAGCCAACACGGCCCGCGGCCACAACTTCGGGGTGTTGTTGCCCTGGTGGGACGTTCTTTTTGGCACGGCCAATTTCGAACAGCGTTACGACCCGACGGGTGTGCGCGACCAGGTCGAGCAGTCGCGCGATTACGGCCGCGGCTTCTGGTCGCAGCAGTGGCTGGGGCTGAAGCGGCTGGTCGGCAAGGCCTGAAACACCCGGGTATCCACCTCTCCATTCAAGCAGGGCCGCAGGCGCAGCGCCCCCGCGGGGCAGCGAATTACACGCAGTGAAAAGCGTTGGGGGCCAGTAAACTCGAACCTATGAGCAAACTCCTGGACTCCTTCTGGCGCGCAGTGATGTACTGCCTGCATCCGCGGGTGATTGCCCTGTCGGTGCTGCCGCTGGCCATTATGGTGGTCCTGTCGCTCGGACTCGGCTATTTCTTCTGGGAGGACGCGCTCGCGGCAGTGCGTTCCGGTCTTGAGAGCTACGAGCTGCTCAACACCATGGCGCGCTGGCTCGAAGGTCTGGGGTGGGGCAACCTGCGGGTGGTGCTGGCGCCCGCCCTGCTGCTGTTCCTGGCCATTCCGGTGATCGTGATTGTTTCGCTGCTGTTTGTGGCCTTGCTGATGACGCCTGCCATGGTGGCGCTGGTGGCCGAGCGCCGCTTTCCGTTGATGGAGCGCAAAAAGGGCGGTTCCCTGCTGGCCAGCCTGTTCTGGTCGCTCAGCTCGACCCTGCTGGCCGCGATTGCACTGGTGGTGTCGATTCCGCTCTGGCTGATCCCGCCGCTGATATTGATCCTGCCGCCGCTGATCTGGGGCTGGCTGACCTACCGCGTGATGTCGTATGACGCGCTGGTGGACCATGCCAGTGCTGAAGAACGGCGTGAAATTTTCCGCCGCCACCGCGCCAGCCTGCTCGGCATCGGTGTGCTCAGCGGCTACCTGGGCGCTGCACCCAGCCTGATCTGGGCCTCGGGGGCGATGTTTGTGGCCATGGCGCCCATCCTCGTGCCCGTGGCCATCTGGATCTACACCCTGGTGTTTGCCTTTTCATCGCTCTGGTTTGCCCATTTCTGCCTGGCTGCACTGGAGCAGCTACGCAAGCAGAACAATGTCCTGGTGCCCGATCCCCTGGCGCAGGATGCTATTGAAACAATAGCAGATCAACTGCCGCCTGAAGTTTCGGGCGGGCCTGCGCCGCGCCTGGGCATGCCGGGCGGCCAACCCGACTCCCTGCCATGACCGCGAGATTTCCCCCATGACCCCCCATTTCGGCATCATCATCATCGGCGACGAAATCCTTTCCGGAAAACGTGCTGACAAACACCTGCCCAAGGTGATCGAGCTGCTGGCGGCGCGCGGCCTGCAGCTCGGTTATGCCGACTATGTGGGCGACGATCCGGAGCGCATCACCGCCACACTGGCGCGCGCCTTTGCCGCTGCACGCGCGTCGGGCGATGTGGTGTTTTCCTGCGGCGGCATAGGTGCCACGCCGGACGACCACACCCGCCAGTGCGCAGCCAAAGCGCTGGGTGCCGACCTCATGCTGCATCCGGAGGCGGAGCGTCTGATCCGGGAACGCATGCAGGACATTGCCAGGGAGCAGGGCGTGCCTTACGAGCCCGACCGGCACGACAACATTCACCGGCTGAACATGGGAGTGTTCCCGGTGGGTGCGGAGATCATCCCCAACCCGTACAACAAGATCCCCGGTTTCAGCTATTTCGTCGGGCCCAGGACGGTCGGGCAAGAGGACTCTGAAACCAAGCAGGGGCCGCGGAACGGGCTCCGCCCGGCCGCAGGCGCAGTGGCCCCCCCGGGGGGCAGCGACCCACATGCAGTGGGGGAGCGCGGGGGTCTGCACTTCCTGCCGGGGTTTCCCGTCATGGCCTGGCCCATGATCGAATGGGTGCTGGATACGCACTATGTCGGGCTGCACCAAAAATTGGCCTACAGCGAAAAATCGGTGATCGTGATGGGCTCCATGGAAGCTGCGCTGACACCGCTGATGCTGGATATCGAAGCCCGCCACAGTGGCGTCAAGGTCTTCAGCCTGCCCAGCGTGGATCATCCGGATTACGGCCGGCACATCGAACTGGGTGTCAAAGGCACGCCTGAGGCGGTCAACGCAGCCTACCCGGCACTGCTTGCAGGGCTGCACACTTTTAATGCCAAGCTTGGCCCCGAATTAGTGCGATGATAAATTGCACCAATATCGTGCATTCACTGATGCACCTGAATGGTGCTTTGATTTTCTGACTTCTTTTCAGGTTTTACGGGCCCGCCAGCGCGAAATCCGGGCCCGGATAGCGGCACAATCCAAGGCTTGGCTGCAAAACACCGGCAAATACCCCAACGGGCCGTTTGGCACAAAAAGTGCATCCAGCCATGCTGAAACAATTTTTTAACCACCATCCAGCAACAGGAGATTCTGATGGCAAAGACCGTCGCAGACGTCATGAAAATGGTCAAGGAAAACGAAGTCAAGTTTGTTGACTTCCGTTTTACCGACACCCGGGGCAAAGAACAGCACGTGACCGTGCCGGTGTCCCACTTTGACGAAGACAAATTCACCGCGGGCCACGCATTCGACGGTTCTTCCGTGGCAGGCTGGAAAGGCATCGAAGCGTCCGACATGCTGCTCATGCCTGACCCGAAGACGGCCAACATCGACCCCTTCTACGAAGAAACCACCATCTTCATGAGCTGCGATGTGCTGGAGCCCAGCGACGGCAAGGCCTATGACCGCGACCCGCGCTCGATCGCGCAGCGCGCCGAGGCCTACCTCAAATCGTCCGGCCTGGGCGACACCGCGTATTTCGGTCCGGAGCCTGAATTCTTCATCTTCGACGACGTGCGCTGGAATACCGACATGTCCGGTACTTTCTTCAAGATCGAAGAGTACGAGGCCCCCTGGAACTCGGGCAAAAAGCTCGAAGGCGGCAACCGCGGCCACCGTCCGACCGTCAAGGGCGGCTACTTCCCGGTTCCTCCTGTTGACAGCACGCAGGACATGCGCGCCGAGATGTCCCTGATTCTCGAATCGCTGGGCATTCCGGTCGAAGTGTTCCACCACGAAGTGGCTGGCGCCGGCCAGAACGAGATCGGCACCAAGTTCAGCACGCTGGTGCAGCGCGCCGACTGGACGCAGATGCTCAAGTACGTGGTGCAGAACGTGGCCAATGCCTACGGCAAAACCGCCACCTTCATGCCCAAGCCCATCGTTGGCGACAACGGCTCCGGCATGCACGTGCACCAGTCGATCTGGAAAGACGGCAAGAACCTGTTTGCCGGCGACGGCTACGCCGGGTTGTCTGATTTCGCCCTGTACTACATCGGCGGCATCATCAAGCACGCCCGTGCCCTGAACGCCATCACCAACCCCGGCACCAACAGCTACAAGCGCCTGGTCCCTGGTTACGAAGCGCCGGTCAAGCTGGCTTACTCGGCGAAAAACCGCTCGGCATCGATCCGTATTCCTTACGTCGCCAACCCCAAGGGCCGCCGCATCGAAGCGCGTTTCCCCGATCCACTGATGAACCCTTACCTCGGCTTCTCGGCCCTGATGATGGCTGGTCTCGATGGCGTGGAAAACAAGATTCATCCCGGCGAAGCCGCCACCAAGGACCTCTACCATCTGCCGCCTGAGGAAGATGCGAAAGTGCCAACCGTGTGCCACAGCCTGGACCAGGCGCTGGATTGCCTCGACGTGGGCCGCAGCTTCCTGACCAAGGGTGGTGTGTTCACCGACAGCATGATCGACGCCTACATCGAGCTGAAAATGGGTGAGGTCACGCGTCTGCGCCAAGCCACGCACCCGATCGAGTTCGACATGTATTACTCACTGTAAATTCTTACAGTCTGTGGTCAAAAAAGGACGGCGCAAGCCGTCCTTTTTTATTGGCTAGTATGGTTATCCAGTGGCAGATTTTGCTTTTTGACACCTTTGCGAGATACTGGCAGACCGTCCATGCCCTAACAGGCGCTTGGGGTTACGCATGAAACCTACAGTACTTCTTTCAATCTCAGCCGTTCTTTTGGCCAGCAGCGTCTCCGCCGCTTTTGCGCAGGAGCGCATCTACCGTTGTGCCGGCAAAGAAGGCAAGACGCCCGAATACATCAACAACGCCAAGGATGCGCAGGCGCGCGGCTGCAAGCAGATCGAGGGCGGCAACGTCACCGTGGTCCAGGGCCTGACACCTGTGAGCCGGTCGCCGGTGCGTGTTGCCACAGCCGCCCAGGCATCGCCGGGCGCCAGCAATGAAGCGCAACGTGCCCGCGACAGCGACACACGGGCCATTTTGGAAGCTGAACTCAGGAAGGCCGAAGTCAGGCTCGCTGAGCAGCAAAAGGAATACAACAACGGCCAGCCGGAAAAGCAGGGCATTGAAGGACGCAATTACCAGCGTTACCTAGACCGCGTCGCTGAGATAAAGGAAAGCATCGCCCGCCACGAAAGCGACATCGCTGGCCTGAAGCGCGAAATTGCCCGTTTGCCTGCAAACACCGCCCAGCAGTAAGCCAAGCGCGGCTGATCTGCGTCAAAATAGGTGGCTTGAAAAAGCCCAATCTCTTCGCTGCCGCTCTCGTTCCGGCATCCCTTCGCTTCCAATCCTTTGACCTGTTGGCCACGCTGGTGGCCGTGGTGCGCACCAATGGCGTGGTCGTGTTTGCCAACGCGGCGCTGGAAGACGCGCTGGGCACCTCGCGCCGTACCATCGAAGGTTCCCAGCTTCCCGACTGTTTTACCGAGCCGGCCATCCTGCACAACGCGCTGGAAGGCGCGGGCAGCAACGAGTTCGCGGCGCTGCGTTACGACGCCTGGCTCAAGCCGCTGAACCGTGAACCCCTGCCCGTGCATGTGGTGGTGGCGCAGACTGACACGCCGGGCGAGGCGATTGTGGAACTGTTGCCGCTGGAGCAGCAGGCCAAGCAGGACCGCGAAGAGCGCCTGATCGACCAGGCCCAGGCCAACAAGGAGCTGATTCGCAACCTCGCGCACGAGATCAAGAACCCGCTGGGTGGCATCCGCGGCGCGGCGCAATTGCTGCAGATGGAGATCGAGTCCAAGGAACTGACCGAGTACACCCAGGTCATCATCCACGAGGCCGATCGCCTGCAGTCGCTGGTGGACCGCCTGCTGGCGCCGCACCGTCGGCCGCACCTGGTGGGCGACGTCAACATCCACGAAGTTTGTGAACGTGTGCGGTCGCTGATCCTGGCGGAGTTTCCGCGGGGCCTGCGCGTGCTGCGCGACTACGACATTTCGATTCCCGACTTCCGTGGCGACCGCGAGCAGCTGATCCAGGCCGTGCTCAACATCGCGCACAACGCTGCGCAGGCACTTGCCGAGCGGATCGCGGCGGGTGACGGGCAGATCACTTTCAAGACCAGAATCGCCCGACAGGTAACTTTTGGCAAGCAGCGTTATCGCTTGGCATTGGAATTGCATGTTATCGACAATGGACCGGGCGTTCCGGACTCCATCAAGGACCGTATCTTCTATCCCCTGATCTCGGGGCGCGAAGGCGGTTCCGGACTGGGGCTGACATTGGCACAAACCTTTGTTCAGCAACACCACGGCTTGATTGAGTGCGACAGCGTCCCCGGCCGCACGGATTTCAAGTTGCTGATACCTCTGCCTTGAAATCTGTCGTTTTTCATTTGACAGATAACCGGTAGTACCGAAGGGACCGCATACATGAAACCGATCTGGATTGTTGATGATGACCAGTCCATCCGGTTTGTGCTGGAAAAAGCCTTGCTGCGCGAAGGCCTGCCTACCCGCAGTTTCACCAACCCGCGTGAAGTCCTCAGTGCGCTCGACAACGCCACCGAGGAAGACGGCCCGCAAGTGCTGGTCAGCGACATCCGCATGCCCGGTGGCTCGGGCCTGGACCTGCTTGAGAAAGTGAAGGTCAAACTCCCGGGCCTGCCGGTCATCATCATGACGGCTTTTTCCGACCTGGACAGCGCTGTGTCGGCCTTCCAGGGCGGCGCCTTCGAATACCTGCCAAAACCTTTTGACCTGCCCAAGGCGGTTGAACTGATACGCCGCGCCGTTGAGGAAAGCCAACGCGAGGAAGTGGCCGAAGAGCGCATGGCGGACACGCCCGAGATGCTGGGCCAGGCGCCGGCCATGCAGGACGTGTTCCGCGCCATCGGCCGCCTGAGCCAGAGCATGGTGACGGTGATGATCACCGGCGAGTCTGGCTCCGGCAAGGAACTGGTGGCGCGTGCTCTGCACAAACATTCACCGCGCGCCAACGGGCCTTTTGTGGCCATCAACACGGCCGCCATCCCGAAAGACCTGCTCGAGTCCGAACTGTTCGGCCATGAACGCGGTGCCTTCACCGGCGCGCAGACCATGCGCCGCGGGCGCTTCGAGCAGGCCGACGGCGGCACCTTGTTCCTTGACGAGATCGGCGACATGCCTTTCGACCTGCAGACGCGTCTGCTGCGCGTGCTGAGCGATGGCAACTTCTACCGCGTCGGCGGCCACAACGCCGTCAAGACCAATGTGCGCGTGATTGCCGCGACGCACCAGGACCTGGAGCAGCGCGTCAAGGAAGGCGGTTTCCGCGAGGACCTGTTCCACCGCCTCAACGTGATCCGCCTGCGCCTGCCCGCGCTGCGCGAGCGCCGCGAAGATGTGTTCATGCTTACGCGTCACTTCCTGCAGCAAAGCGCCAAGCAGCTGGGTGTGGAGCCCAAGCGCATCTCCGACGCAGCGCTGCAGCAGCTCAGCACCTTCAGCTTTCCCGGCAATGTGCGCCAGCTCGAGAACATCTGCCACTGGCTGACCGTGATGGCGCCGGCCCTGGTCATCGAGCCCAAGGATTTGCCGCCCGAGGTACTGGGGTTCGTACCCGAGCCGGGCCGGGTGCCCGTGCTGGTGGAAGGCGGCGTCGCGCCCTTGCGGCCCCAACCCCTGCCCGCAGAGCTGCCCAAGGTGCTGGCCACGGATTCCCTGCATGCCATGCCCGCAGAAGCGGCTGGCCTGCCGCTCAATGGCAGCACCTGGGAAAGCGGGCTGGAAGCCGAAGCCATGGCCCTGCTGGCGACCGGGCGCAGCGACGTGTGGGATGTACTGACGCGGCGCTTCGAATCCAAGCTGATCCAGACAGCCTTGCTCAACACACGGGGCCGCCGCATCGAAGCCGCGCAGAAGCTCGGCATTGGGCGCAACACCATCACACGCAAGATCCAGGAGCTGCACCTGGAATAAAGGCCCCCACGCTCCTCACTGCGTGTAGTCGCTGCCCCCGAGGGGGCGCTGCGCCTGCGGGCCGGCAAAGCCGGACCCGCGGCCCTGGCTGGTCTGGAGAGTGCCCAAGCGCAACTCCTGCTGATTTAAAGTCCGGACATGAGCCGTTTATCCCTGACCCGCGACAAGATCTACAAAACCGTGGCGCGCCAGCTGCACGGCCAGGTGCCGTGCTGGGTCTGTGGCGAACATGTGCTACCGGCCGCCGCTACGCTGGAGCACATCCTGCCCCTGAGTGAGGGCGGCAACAGCCATGCGGAGAACCTGGCCATCAGCCATGAGGTTTGCAACAGCCAGCGCCATGCCAAAGGAAACATTGCCGAGTCGGCAGAGTTTCCCGGCCAGGTGCTGCGCCGCTTGTAGATGAAATTGGCCTTCAGCCCTTGACTGCCGGGCGTGAGCAGCTACATTATTTATAGCGAATCAAGCTGCGCCACGACCGGCGCGTGGTCGCTGGGCCGCTCGTTCTTGCGCGGCAGCTTGTCAATCACACAGCTCTGGAGAGCTGGCTTGAGCGCATCGCTGACCAGGATGTAGTCAATGCGCAGGCCGCGGTTGCGGCGGAAGGCAAACTCGCGGTAGTCCCACCAGGAGTAGCTTTTTTCAGGCTGCTCGAACTGGCGGAACGCGTCGTGCAGCCCCAGCCCCAGCAGCGCCTTCAGGTGCTCGCGTTCTTCCGTGGTGTGATGGATGGTCTCGCGCAGGCCTTCGGCATCCCAGGTGTCCCGGTCGTCCAGCGTGATGTTGAAATCACCGACCAGCACCAGCTTCGGGTGGACGGTCAGGTCTTCCCGCAGGCAGTTGCGCAAACCATCCAGCCAGCGCATCTTGTAGTCGAATTTGTCGGTTCCCGGCGCCTGGCCGTTGACAAAATAACCGTTGACAAGGCGCAGCTCGCCCTGGGGGGTGTCCAGCGTGGCAGCTATGACGCGCGACTGTTCGTCGCTGAAGCCCGCAATGTTCTTGACGACATTGCGCAAGGGCAGGCGGCTCAGCAGGGCTACACCGTTGTAGGTCTTCTGGCCGAACACCGCGCAATGCGGGTAGCCCGCGTCGGCCAGCGCCTGCAAGGGAAACTTGTCATCGCTGAGCTTGAGTTCCTGCAGGCACAACACATCCACCGGGTTGGCGGCCAGCCAGTCCAGCACCTGTGGCAGGCGCACGGCCAGCGAGTTGACATTCCAGGTGGCGATTTTCATGATCTTGGTGCTCCGGCCCTTTGCCCGTATGAAAAGGGATTGGGTTGCTATTAAATGTGCAGTGCCGCCAGTGCGCCAATTAGCAGGCCCACGCCGGCCAGGGCGAACATGCCGTACTCCAGCCATTTCTTGCGCGTCAGCAGGGCAATGGCGGCCAGGGCGATAGACACCTGCAGTACAGTCGTAGCCTGTGCCCAGCGATGATGCTGGTGCATTTGCTCTTCGGACGACTTGTCCCAAGTGGTGGCCTCGGCCTCCAGTTTCTGGGCGGCTGCCGTGATTTCGCCTTTTTCTTTTTCGTAACGGTCAATCCTGACCTGGTAACCGGCTTTTTTATCGTCTGGCGCCAGATCGCGGGCGAATTCGGCCAGTGACTGCTTGGTGCTTTTGGACTGGAAGTAGTTCCACTGGTTCGCTGCTTCGGTTTTCTTGATGGCTGCGTTGTTTTTGTACAGGCCCGCATTGGCCTGGGTGGCGCCGCCCATGTAGGAAAAAATGGCACCGACGGTGGCGATGATGGCCGTGATGACGGCGATTTGCGCGATCATGCCGCCGCTGTTGTTGTCGTGCCCGCCTTGTGCTGCGTGCTCGAGCTCATGGTCGTGGGGTCCGTGTACATGAAATCCTGCTCCAGACATATCAAATTTCTCCGCGTTTGCTGTGTTTGTTGTAAGTGATGAAGCTGAAACTCAGGCCTCCGGAAGACGTGTGATCACTTCTTGACGCCTCTACCCATTGTTGGCCGAGGATGGGGGCGAAGGCGTCGCCTGAGAAGTCCTGCGCAATTTCGGTGACCTCGGCGCGGCTGGCAAGAGGTTCAGCTTGCGCGTATATCTGCGCACCGCCGATCACCCAGACCTCCGGCACTGCCCCGGCCAAATGCAAGGCTTGTTCAAGGCTGGTGGCGCGCTGTGCACCCTCAGCCTGCCAGTCCGACTGTCGTGTGATGACGATATTGGCGCGGCCAGGCAAAGGGCGAAATTTGGGTGGCAGCGAGTCCCAGGTCTTGCGGCCCATGATGACCGGGAATCCGTGGGTAAGCTGTTTGAAGTGCGCGAGATCTTCCGGCAGGTGCCAGGGCATGGTGCCGCCCTTGCCGATCACGCCGTTGGCAGCGCGGGCATAGATGAGATTGATGCGGGGAGATGTCATGAACTGTAGTGCCTGAGCCGTTCGTCGAGTGTGCCTGTGTGCAGTTCAAACAGGTGGTTGTCGAAATCGTAAAAATAAAGCGATTGACCTTCTCCCGGGATGCGCGCGCGTGCCACCTTGATTTCAGCACCTATCGCGCGCAGCCGGGCTTCAAAGGCGGGCAGTTCCGACGCATCCACTTTGAAGGCCAGATGCCGGTAGCTGCGTTCTACCGGCGGATCCCCCTCCATGGCGGCCAGCCAGGTTCCACCCAGCACAAAAAACTTCTCGCGGGAAAGGGAAAAGTTTCTGGCACTGCTGTCATAGACCTCCGTCGCCCCCAACCCATCGCACAGGAAGCCCGCCATGCGTTCGAGGTCTCGAACGATGAAGGTGATGTGGCTGACACCCTGGACAGGCATGGCTATGCCGTCGCCTCCCGAACCAGGTAGTTTTCACAGGACGCAGGTGTCGGCTCCCAGCGGCACTGCGGCGTGTCGATCCCCACTACGCGGGGCCCCTCGCCAAGCGCCTTCATACCGCTACCGGCGCCTTGATCGCCGCATGGTGCTGGTAATCCACAAACTCGAAGTCGTCGAACTCGTAATCGAAGATCGATGCAGGCTTGCGCCGGATTTTCAACGTCGGATAAGGGAAGGGCGTGCGGCTCAGCTGCAGCGCCACCTGCTCGGCGTGGTTGCTGTAAATGTGGCAATCGCCACCGGTCCAGATGAAATCGCCGACGTCCAGGTCGCATTGCTGGGCCACCATGTGCGTCAGCAGCGCGTAACTGGCAATGTTGAACGGCACACCAAGGAAAATATCGGCGCTGCGCTGATAGAGCTGGCAACTGAGCTTGCCCTTGCCACCCGGCTCCGTGGCGGGTGCCACATAAAACTGGAAAAACGCGTGACAGGGCATCAGCGCCATCTTCGACAGGTCGGCCACGTTCCAGGCGCTGACGATGATGCGGCGCGAGTCGGGATTGGTCTTCAGGGTCTTGATAACGTCGGCGATCTGGTCGATGTGGCCGCCATCGGGCGTGGGCCAGCTGCGCCACTGCACGCCATAGACGGGGCCAAGGTCACCGTCCGCGCGCGCCCACTCGTCCCAGATGGTCACGCCGCGTTCCTTGAGCCAGTTGTTGTCGCTCGAACCCTGCAGAAACCACAGCAACTCGTGCACGATGGACTTGAGGTGAACCTTCTTGGTTGTCACCAAGGGGAAGCCTTCGTTCAGGTCAAAGCGCATCTGGTAGCCGAACACGCTTTTGGTACCGGTGCCGGTGCGGTCTGCCTTGAACACGCCGTGGCTGTCCACATGGCGCATGAAGTCTTCGTACTGGGAGCGGATGGGATGGGTCATGGGGAAAACCAGTCAGCTTGAACCGGGGAAAATGATGCGGAATGCGGCAAGGGCGCGATAAAGGTTTTAATTATGCCCGCAGCACCTGCCCCGGGTTGGCCGGGCTCCTGGGGCCGCTCGCAGTATATTTACCCGGAACCCGCTTGCCAGGCAATGGCGGGAGAGTTTCATGTTCAAGTCAGGCCACACAACACGGAAACGCTCACCGGAAACCTTCCATGAAGAAGTCAACGCCTGCAGAGAATCCCGATGCGTACATCGCCTCGCTTGGCGGCTGGCAGCGCCGCTATGTTGAAGCGCTGCGCTCCGCCGTTGTCGGCGCGGCCCCACTTGAAGAGTCTGTCAAGTGGGGGCACCTCGTGTACTTCTCGGATGGACCAGTGTTGCTCATACGGGCCGAAGAGAGCCGCGTACTTTTTGGGTTTTGGCGGGGTCAGCGGCTTCGGGACATCGAGTCCCGTCTGAAACCCGGCGGCAAGTACGAAATGGCGACACTGCACATCGTTGAGGGAATGCCGCTGGAGCGGGACACGGTGATCAGGCTGGTAGAAAGAGCCGTTGCGCTCAATACGGCTGAAGGAGATCCTGCAATTCCCGTTTCCGCTGCAGGCCGGGCACGGCCTGACTCCATGCAGCTTGCCGCCAGCGCCAGGAGTCAAGATGATCGCTGACGTCGCTGTTCGCCTGGCCACTGTCGCCGATGCGGCGGACATCGCGTACATGTCCCGTGACTACATCGAACAGGGCTTGCCCTGGCGCTGGACCGTTGATCGGGTGACCCGCACGATCAGGGACACCAACACCAACGTTGTTGTTGTCGGCGAGCAGGGTGCCATCGCCGCGTTCGGGATCATGTTCTACGCCGAGGATGACGCACACCTGTTGCTGCTTGCCGTCCGCGGCACCAGGCAGCGCAGCGGTATTGGCAGTGCAATACTTCTCTGGCTGGAGGCTGCGGCACGGTCCGCCGGTGCCAGGCGCATCCGCGTGGAGTCCAGAAAAGACAATGATGCCGCCCGAAGCTTCTACAACGAACATGGCTACCACGAGCGCGTCATCAAGGCGGCGATGTACAGCGGAATGGCAGACGGAATCTGTCTTGAGAAGTGGCTGGGTGGCGCTGCCTGACCGGTTCGTTCGGCCAGGATGCGTACGGCTACACATGGGTAATGTTTGCGCTGTGCAGGTGTGCCGTTCCGCAAGACCAGGCTACATCCGCAGCACCCGCCCCGGGTTCATCAGGTTGTCCGGATCCAGTGCGCCCTTGATGGCGCGCATCAGGCTAAGGGCCACCGGCGATTTGTGCTGCTCCAGCTTGGCGACCTTGAGGCTGCCGACGCCGTGCTCGGCCGAGATCGAACCGCCGAAGGACTGCACCGAGTCGTAGACCAGGGCGTTGACCTTGTCTTCCTGCTCGCGCAAAAAGGCGGCCGCGTCACCCTCGGCGGGTGCCTGCACGTTGTAGTGCAGGTTGCCGTCGCCGAGGTGGCCGAAGTTGACGAGGCGCACACCCGGAATCGCTTTGGCCAGCAGCTTGTCGGTGACGCGCACGAATTCGGGAATCAGCGAGACCGGCACGGAGATGTCGTGCTTGATGTTGAGGCCTTCCTCGGCCTGTGCCAGCGGAATGCTTTCGCGCACATGCCAGAGCTGGTGCGCCTGCTGCAGGTTCTCCGCCACTACGGCGTCGGTCACGCAGCCTTCTTCCATGGCGAGCTCGAGCAGGCGCTCGAACTGCTCGCGCGCGTGGGTTTCGGACTCATGGTCGGAGTTTTCCAGCAGCACGCAAAAGGCGCTTTCTTCGTACAGCGGCACGCGCTGTTTGGGGAAGTGTCTGGCGACCAGGCCCAGCGCGAACTGGCCCATGACTTCAAAGCCCGTCAGGCCCGCACCCAGGTTGCTGTGCGCCAGCCCGAGCAGCGTGACCGCGTCATCCATGGACGGCACGGCGGCCCACGCGGTCAGCTGCGCCGCGGGCATGGGGTAAAGCTTCATGGTGGCGGCGGTGATGATGCCCAGCGTGCCTTCGCTGCCGATGAAGAGGTCGCGCAGGTCGTAGCCGGTGTTGTCCTTGCGCAGGCCCGACAGGCCTTCCCAGACCTCGCCGCGCGCCGTCACCACTTCCAGGCCCAGGCATAAATCGCGTGCATTGCCGTAACGCACGACCTGCGTGCCGCCGGCGTTGCTGCCCAGGTTGCCGCCTATGGTGCAGCTGCCTTCCGCGGCCAGGCTCAGCGGGAACAGCAGCCCGGCGTGTTCTGCGGTTTCCTGCAGGGTTTGCAAAATGCAGCCGGCCTCAACCGTCATGGTCAGGTTGGGCATGTCGAGGGCGCGCACGGCGTTCAGGCGCTGCAGGCTCAGCACCACCTGGCGGCCGGAGCCGTCAGGCGTCGAGCCACCGACCAGGCCGGTGTTGCCGCCTTGCGGCACCATGGGGACGCCGGCCGCCGCGCAGGCCTTCACCACGGCCGCCACC
>NZ_JBAQYR010000134.1:0-4529 GCF_049790275.1 Polaromonas sp. | reverse complement strand
GGCTTTCGCTGTGCGCCCGAACTGTCCGTGGCCCAGCTGTGCCGCAGCCTGACACCTGCCGTGATGTCCACCCTGATCGAGCCGCTCTGTGTTTCGGCGCTCAACACGCCGGCGCACCGCGCCAGTGCCCAGGTCTATCTGCGTGTGCTGCGCGATGCCCTGTTCGCCGAGTCCGGCGGCTCCAACCTGCTGCTGCCGCGCCGGGACCTGAGCGCACTGCTGCCCGACGCGGCGCTGGCCTGGGTCGCGCAGCAAGGCGGCGAGGTTTGCCTGGGCCGCCGTGTGCTGACCCTGGCCTCCACCGCCACAGGATGGCTGGTGGACGGGGTCCCGTTCGACCGTGTCGTCCTGGCCTGTCCGCCCGCCGAGGCCGCACGGCTGGCTGAAACCTGCGGCCTGCCTTGCGGAACCTGGCTGGCAGCGGCCCGCGCGCTCCAGTTTGAAGCCATCACCACCGTCTACGCCTTTTGTCCCGGCGCGCGCCTGGCGCAACCCATGCTCACGCTGCGCGCCGGCACACCGGAGGGCGACGCACCCGCACAATTTGTATTCGATCGCGGCCAGCTCGGCGGGCCGGCCGGCCTGCTCGCCTTTGTGGTCAGCGCCAGCAGCGTGGACTCTGCCGCGCTGGCGCAACGCGTGCTGGCCCAGGCCGGGCAGCAACTCGGACTCAAGGCCCTGCAAGCCGTGCAAACGATTGTGGAAAAACGCGCGACCTTTGCCTGCCTGCCCGGCCTTGAGCGGCCACCGATGCAAGTGCTTCCGGGGCTGCTTGCCTGCGGTGACTATATCGACGGACCCTATCCGGCCACGCTGGAAGGCGCGGTGCGTTCGGCGCTGCAGGCCGCGCAATTTGCTACCAAATAGGTAGCTGCTTGCCCCCGCCCCATTAGGGCTGGAGGCATTTTTTGCTTATGTTTTCGGCGGCTGAAGACTCTTGCGCTCGTTCTTGGCCATCACGCGCACCTGCAGCTGCGCGGGGCGCGCCAGGCAGCGCTCTAGCCAGCCGGCCAGCCGCGGGCACTGCGCCATCGCTTCGGCGCGCTGAGCCCAGGCCAGCACCGACGCCACGCAGATGTCGGCCACGGTGAAGCGTTCGCCCGCCACATAGC
This sequence comes from Polaromonas sp., assembly GCF_049790275.1. Lineage (GTDB taxonomy): Bacteria > Pseudomonadota > Gammaproteobacteria > Burkholderiales > Burkholderiaceae_C > Polaromonas. The sequence goes on along the minus strand of NZ_JBAQYR010000134.1, from coordinate 3,417 downwards.
TGCGTGTCTGCAGATGCTGCTCCAGCACACGCAGCGCAGGGGCCAGGCGCTGCTCCGCCTTCAGTGCCAGCTCGGGCTTGCGTCTGTCTTCGGGCATGGCCACGCGGTGCATGAGGAAAGTCAACGCATCCTGTTCGCATTCGGTCACGGCCCAGAAACTCCAGCGCAGGATGTCGGCCTGCTCCGCATGGTTCAGCGCGCCCAGCGAGGCCTGCCCTTCGCCCGGGAAACGCCCGGCCAGGTACAGGACACAGGCCATGGACTCCCAGACCAGCACGCCGTTGTCGTCGATCACCGGAATATGCCCGTTGGGGTTGAGCGCAAGGAACGCCGGCGTGCGGGTTGCCCCGCCTTCATAAGGCTGGGCAACGTGCTCATACACCAGGCCGAGTTCCTGCGCGACCCACAGGGGGCGTGAAGTGCGTGAGGCGGCGATGCCGTAAATCTTCAGCGTCATGGTTTTTCTTTCTCTGCAAGCCTGAACAGGTCGCACAGCTCGGTCAGGCTGGTCACGGTTTCATGCGGCGATGATTCATGCGTCCACAGATGGTCGGCGCGGTTGACCCAGGCCGTCTGCATGCCCGCATTGAGCGCACCCAGCACATCGAGGGTGGCGTCATCGCCCACATGCAGTACGTTGTGGGGATGCACATCCACCGCGCCCGCCGCCGCGAGAAAAATCCGCGGATCGGGCTTGCCCACGCCGAACTCCTGTGCGCTGATGGCGGCGCGGAAATAGGGCCCCAGCCCGATGCGTCCCACATCGGCATTGCCATTGGACAGCGCCACCACCGGGTAACGCGCGGAGAAAAACTCCAGCGCGAGCATCGCATCGTCGAACAGTGTCACTTCGTGGCGCGCGGCAAAAAAAACTTCAAACGCCTCATCGGCCAGCAGAGGGTTTTCCTTGGAGCGGTACAAGGCCAGCCGAATGGCCTCGCGCCGGATGGCGCTGAGGTTATGCCTGAGTTCGGGCCGGGTCCGGACCACCTGCTCGCGGATGTCATGCCGTGCCGTGGGGTTGGCAAACAGCGCCGCGGTCATGGGCGCGTGGCGGCCCAGCCATTCGTCAAGTGCGGACTCGGCCCGTTCTATCACGGGCCAGACTGGCCAGAGGGTATCGTCAAGGTCAAGGGATATGGCTTTAATAATTGTCAGGTCAAGCATAGGTAAGGGAGAATAACCCATGTCTTTTTCCCCCGAACCCACCTTTGTGCACGGTCAGGCACCCAGTGCCGCCAGCGGTACCGCGGTGCTGTACTGCAACCTCGGCACGCCCGCCGCGCCGACGGCTGCAGCACTGCGCCCCTACCTCGCGCAATTCCTCAGTGACCCACGCGTGATCGAAATCCCCAAGGCGCTGTGGTGGCTGATCCTGCACGGCATCATCCTGCGTGTGCGTCCGAAAAAATCGGCCACCAAATATGCCAGCATCTGGACCGCGGAAGGCTCGCCGCTGAAGGTGTGGACCGCCAGGCAAGCCGTGCTGCTGCGCGGCTACCTGGGCGAACGCGACCATTTTGTCGAAGTGCGTTATGCCATGCGTTATGGCCAGCCCTCCATCGCCTCGCAGCTCAATTCACTCAAGGCCGAGGGCGTGACGCGCATCCTGGTGTTGCCGGCCTATCCGCAATACAGCGGCACCAGCACCGCCAGCGTGTTCGATGCCGTGTACAGCTGGGCCGCAAAAACGCGCCGCATTCCCGAGTTCCGCTTTGTCAACAACTACCATGACCACCCCGGCTATATCGACGCGCTGGCGGCTTGTGTCCGCGCACACTGGGCCAGCAACGGCCGCGCCGAAAAGCTGGTCATGAGTTTCCATGGCGTGCCCGAACGCACGCTGCATCTGGGCGACCCCTACCACTGCGAATGCCACAAGACTGCGCGCCTGCTGGCCACCGAGCTGGGACTGGGCAAGGAGCAATACCGCGTGACATTCCAGTCGCGCTTTGGCAAGGCCAAATGGCTGGAGCCCTACACCGAGCCCACGCTGGTGGCCCTTGCCCGGGCCGGCACCAGAAACGTCGACGTGATCTGCCCCGGCTTCACCGGTGATTGCCTGGAGACACTGGAAGAAATTGCGCAGGAAGCCAGTGAAGCCTTTCTGCATGCCGGAGGGCAGAGCTTCAACTACATCCCCTGCCTGAACGACAACCCGGTGTGGCTGGCCGCCTTGAGCGATATTGCGCAGCAGCATCTCTCGGGCTGGCCAACCCACACAGCACCCGATGCGCAGGCGCTCGCCGCCTCCCGCGCCGCGGCCCTCGCACGCGGGGCCAGGCAGTAATACCGCAGACAGGCAGCGACCGCCAGGGCCCGCTGCTACGCGGCCGGTTCAATTCCTGGTAATGACCACCGCACCACCGGCGCCACCGGTGTCATTGTTTTCTCCACGCATCACGTTGGCGCTGCTGATGCTCACGGTGTAGGTGTCGGGATCGTATTTGCCGGAACCGAGCAGATAGACGGGATTGCTGCCCTGGATGATGACGGTATTTCCCCGGACGGTGATCCGCGTGTCCTGCTGGACCTTCTTGGACTGGCCCTGGTTGTTGGTGTAGGCCAATACCATCACGCCCCTGTAAATGCCGTTGCCGGCTTTCTCATTGACCTGCAGTGTTCCCCTATAAGGAAAGCCGGCCGACCCTGCGTATTCCACACGCCAGTTGCCCTGTATCTGGAATTCCGCACTGGCCGGCTTGTTCTCCCTAGACCCCGCATCCGAGTCGGCCGAAGCCTTCGTGGCATCACAGCCCCATGAACGAACCTTGCAGCTTGAGCCACCCTTGGCCCGGCACTCCGACAGCGCCCGCTGCTGGACGATGGCGCTCGTCGCACCTGTTCCCCAACCGTAGGCATTGGACCCCTTGGCCTGATCTGCGGCGTAGGCTCCGCATTCAGCGCGAAAACGAAGGACCACGGCGCAATCCGAACCACACTCCCTCAAGGCGCGCTGTTCCGCCTGCTCGGTGTTGGGATGGTTGAAGGAGAAACCGTATTTTTCGCCCTGCAGGCTGTCAATCGCCAGCGCGCCTGCCGCCATGGCCTGGCCACCGGCCAAAGAAAGCAGCAAGGTAAAAACAAGTCTGGCTGCAACAGCCCGGATTCCAGAAATCATGGTGGTGGTTCCTTCTTGGGAATATTTCAAATACAAAGTGAAAAACTGCGCCCCGGATGGAGGCCCTGCGCAGAGAATAACCGGCGCTGGTGACAATCAGGATCCCATGAACATGGGGTCGTGGCAAGGCCTGGCCAGAAAGCCCTATTGAAACCGCGCCTTCAACGCAGCCTGAACCTGCATCAACACGCTGCCCCAGTCACCCAGCGCAGACTGCCTGAACAGCCTGGCCGAGCCATACCAGGGGCTGTCGATCCTGTCCAACAGCCAGCGCCAGTCCGGGCTGAAGGGCAGGA
>NZ_JBAQYR010000133.1:0-11962 GCF_049790275.1 Polaromonas sp. | reverse complement strand
CTGCAGGCGCGGCGGCCAGGGCGCCCGGATGCAGGGTGTTCAGCGCGCCGACCCCGGCGCCTCCGATGGCGCCGGCGGCCAGCAGTGCAGCGACCAGGCGGGTATTTTTCAATGCGAGGGATGTCATGGTTGCTTCCTTTCAACATGGCACACGTCGGTGCCGACAACTGCAACTATGGGGACCTGGCCTTAGGCGGGGCTTAAAGAGCCTTGATGGAGCCCCCACGGTTGCTCGCTTCGCGTAGCGCCCTGCCCCCCGAGGGGGTCGCTGCACCTGCGGGCCGGCGGAGCCGGACCCGCGGCCCCTGCTTGAAGGGAGAAGAACTCCCATGGACGTTCGCGGTGAGCCTGGAGGCAAGCATGAAATCGGCCTGTGGCCTTTATGACGATTGGGCAACCAGCTATGAAATCGATAGTAATCGGGGCTCAGGCTGAAGAAAGTACCGGTGGAAAAAGCACCGCCACCCGTAGCCCGCCCAGACGGGCCGACCGCTCCAGCACCAGTGTTGCGCCGTGCCGGTCAGCGATTACTTTCACGATGGCCAGGCCGAGGCCGCTGCCGGTTTCGGCGGTGGCATGGCCGGCGCGGAAGAAGCGGTCAAACACGCGCGGCAGTTCGTCGGTTGCAATGCCCGGCCCGCTGTCTTCCACCACCAGCACGGTGCGTTCGTCCTGCAGGTGCAGGGACACATCGACCCGGCCGCCGGCCGGCGTGTATTTGACGGCGTTGTCGAGCAGGTTGCGCAGCAGGATGCGCAATGCCTCGCGCTGCCCATGGACGCGCAGGACCTGCTGCTGTGTTGCCGGCTCGGCCAGGCCCAGGTCGATTTGCCGCTGCGCAGCTTGCGGCAACACATCGGCCACGGCCAGCGCCACCACCTCGTGCAGGTTGATGTCTTCCTTGCCGGCGCCGGCTTGCGCGCCACCGGCCTCTTCTCGGGCCAGCAGCAGCAACTGTTCGACCAGGCGGATGGCCCGGTCTATGCCCTGGTTCAGGCGGGTGATGCCGGCTTCGCGTGCAGCCGGGTCCGCATCGCTGCGGCGCAGCGCCTGGGCCTGCAACTTCAGCGCGGTCAGCGGTGAACGCAGTTCATGTGCGGCATCGGCCACGAAGTTTTGCTGTGCGGCAAAAGCCTCGCGCACGCGGGCGAACAGCAGGTTGAGTTCATCCACCAGCGGCCGGACTTCGTCGGGCAGGCCGGCCTCGGACAGCGGCGAAAAATCGTCGGCGGCGCGGCCGGCCACTTCGCGGCGTGCGCGCTCCACCGGCGCGAGGGACCTTGTGATGACCCACCAGACGACCAGCATCAGCAGCGGTGTGAGCAGGCCGAAAGGCCACACCGCCTCGATGGCCAGCGCCCGTGCGCGCGCTGTGCGTGCGCCCAGGTCCTGCGCAATCTGCACGGTTTGCAGGGCGGTTTGCAGTGTGTAGACCCGGTAGCGGTTGCCGTCTGCCTCGACATCGGAAAAGCCCAGCACCGCACGCGGCGGCAGCCTCGAAGGGGTGGAACGAAACAGCTGGGTGCCGTCAGGTCCCCAGATCTGGATGAACAGGTCAAAGCCGGGCTCATTGCCCTCGGGCAATAGCGGTGCGCCCAGCGGCACCCCGCTGCGCAGCGACCGCGCCACCTGCTGCAGGTGGTCGTCGAACATGGCATCGGCCTGTCGCAAGGCACCGCGGTAGGCGGTGGCCGCCTGCAGCACCGCAGCCAGCAGGATGGCGAGCAACACAAACCAGAGCAGGCGCTTGCGCAGGGAGTGATTGGCCCCCACGCGCGGCACTGCGTGTCCGTCGCTGCCCCCCGAGGGGGCGCTGCGCCTGTGGCCCGGCGAAGCCGGTTCCGCGGCCCCTGCTGGTGTGGGATCCGGGGCAAGCTCCGCGTCTGGATGTGTCATTGTTTAGGCACCAGGTAGCCCAGTCCGCGCACGGTCTGTATCACGTCGGCGCCCAGTTTTTTTCGCACACCGTGGATATAGACCTCGACGGCATTGCTGCTCACGTCGTCTTTCCAGCTGAAGAGCTTTTCCTCCAGCTGGGCGCGTGAGAGTACCGCGCCCGGCCGGGCCAGCAGGGGCTCGAGCACCGCCCATTCGCGGGCCGACAACGACACCGGCTCGCCATGCACCATCGCTTCGCGGGTGGCCGGGTTCAGGCTCACGCCCTTATGTTCGAACACCGGCTCGCCGCGGCCGGCACTGCGGCGCAGCAGGGCGCGCAGGCGGGCCAGCAGTTCGTCGGTGTCATAGGGTTTGACAACGTAGTCGTCGGCACCGGCGTCGAGGCCGGCCACGCGGTCCCCCACGGCATCGCGCGCGGTCGCTACAAGCACAGGAACGGCATTTTTCCGGGCGCGCAAGGCGCGCAACACCTCGAGCCCGTCGCGTTTGGGCAGGCCCAGGTCGAGGAGGACCAGGTCGTAGTGCTCGCTGCGCAGGGCCTCATCGGCCATGCGGCCATCGCGCACCCAGTCCACGGCGTAGTGTTCGGCGCGCAGAAGTTGCAGCACCGACTCGCCAATCATCGGGTCGTCTTCAACCAGCAGTAAACGCATTGTTTTTCCCTTGCTGCCGCACAGTATGCGGCCAGCAGCTTAGAGGAGACTTAAGCCACAGGCGAGGCGGGCCGGATCGGGATACGGCGCAAGCGCCCAAGTGGATTCAGGCGCACCCATGCCCGACTGGACGATGGGGGCAAACCACATCCGGTTGGCAGCCTGGCTGCGTATTCCAGCCGTCGGGCTTTGGGCCCGATGCCGCTGCCAGGCCGGCAGCTCCGTCACCAACCAGACCACAAGGAAACCACCATGAAAACTGTTGTACAAACCTTCACCCCTCAAGCACTCGTTGCCTCACGCCGGTCCTTCATGGGCCACACGGGTGCACTTTCCGCCGTCGCCGTGGCCCTGCTGGCCGGCAAGGATGCCCTGGCCCAGGGCATGGGCGGCGACATGTCCAAAGATGTCAGCATCCTGAACGTGGCGCTCGGCCTGGAGCATGAGGCCATCAACGCCTACCAGCTGGGCGCCGGCAGTGGCTTGCTGCAAAAACCGGTGCTCGATATCGCCGTGCAATTCCAGGGCCACCACAAGGCGCATCGCGATGCCCTGATCGCCACCATCCAGAAAATGGGCGGCACGCCGGTGATGGAGAAAAAGCTGGACGACTACGCCAAGGCGCTCAAGGCCGACACGCTGCGCAGCCAGGGCGATGTGCTGGACCTGGCCGCCCGCCTGGAGCTGGGCGCTACCAACGCCTATCTGGGAGTGATTCCCGCATTCGGCAGCAAGGACCTGGCCAAGGTGGCGGCCCGCCTGGCAGCCGATGAGACCATGCACTTCACGATTTTGACCAACGCGCTGGGCCGTCCGCTACCGGCTGGCGCCTTGTCTTTCGGTGCCTGATGGAAGGCCGCACATTTCCGCCCGGGTGTGCGGGACAGCGCCAGCTCACGGCCCTGGCCGTGCTGCTGGCACTGTCAGCCATGCTGCCGGAACCGTCAAGCGCGCAGGAGGCCGGCTCGGCCGCCAGGGGAAAGACGATTTTCGAGTCGCGCTGCGTTGCCTGCCACAGCCTGGACAGCCATCGCGTGGGCCCGGCTCTGGGAACCGTGTTTGGCCGCAAGGCGGGCAAGGCGCCGGAGTTTGCCTATTCCAGGGCCCTGCGTGCGGCGTCCCATGTATGGGACCGCGACAAGCTGCTGGCCTGGCTCACCAATCCTGAAGTCGTGGTGCCCGGCCAGGCCATGGGTTACCAGGTGGAGACGGCGGGCGACCGGCTGGACGTGGTGACCTACCTCGCATCGTTTTCGAAAAAGTAAGCCGGGGCGCTCAACCCAGCCGCGCGCGATGCCGTGCGATTTGCGTCCGCACCTGGGCCGGTGCTGTGCCGCCCAGGGTGTTGCGCGCGTTCAGCGAACCGCGCAGGCTCAGGCAGTCGTACACGTCTTTCCCGATCGTCGGGTTGAACTGCTGCAGCACGGCCAGCGGCAGCTCCGACAGATCCACCGCGTGCGAGATCGCTGCCTTGACGGCGTGTGCCACGGTTTCATGCGCGTCGCGGAAGGGCAGGCCTTTCTTGACCAGATAGTCGGCCAGGTCGGTGGCCGTGGCGTAGCCGCGCAGTGCGGCCTGTTCCATGGCCTCCGGCTTGACGGTGATGCCGCCCACCATTTCCGCGAAGATGCGCAGCGTGTCCTTGAGCGTGTCGACGGTGTCGAACAGCGGCTCCTTGTCTTCCTGGTTGTCCTTGTTGTAGGCCAGTGGCTGGCCCTTCATCAGGGTGATCAGGCCCATCAGGTGGCCGACGACGCGGCCGGTCTTGCCGCGCGCGAGCTCGGGCACGTCCGGGTTTTTCTTCTGCGGCATGATGGACGAACCGGTGCAGAAGCGGTCGGCGATGTCGATGAAGCCAAAGCTCTGGCTCATCCACAGCACCAGCTCTTCGCTGAGCCGGCTGATGTGGATCATGGCCAGTGAAGCGGCCGCGGTGAATTCGATCGCGAAGTCGCGGTCACTCACCGCGTCCAGGCTGTTCTGGCAGACCTGCGGTTGGCCTTTTTCATCGACCATGCCCAGGGTTTTTGCAACGCGTTCACGGTCCAGGGGGTAGCTGGTGCCGGCCAGCGCGGCGGCGCCCAGCGGCAGACGGTTCACGCGTTTGCGCACGTCCTGCAGGCGTTCGGCGTCGCGCGCAAACATCTCGACATAAGCCAGCATGTGATGGCCAAAACTCACCGGCTGGGCCACCTGCAGGTGAGTGAAGCCGGGCAGGATGACCTCAACATTTTTCCCGGCGATATCTACCAGCGCCTTCTGCAGGTCGGTCAGCAGGGCGTCGATCAGGTCGATTTCGCCGCGCAGCCACAGGCGCACATCGGTAGCCACCTGGTCGTTGCGGCTGCGGCCGGTATGCAGGCGCTTGCCGGCGTCGCCGACCAGCTGTGTCAGGCGTGCCTCGATGTTCAGGTGCACGTCTTCCAGGTCCAGCTTCCATTCAAACGCGCCGGATTCGATTTCCGATGTGATCTGCGCCATGCCCTTCTGGATGGACGCATGGTCGGCAGCGCCGAGGATCTTCTGTGCCGCCAGCATCTCGGCATGGGCCAGCGAGCCGGTGATGTCGGCCTGCCACAGGCGCTTGTCAAAAAACACGCTGGCGGTGTAGCGTTTGACCAGGTCGCTCATGGGTTCGGAGAACAGGGCAGACCAGGCTTGGGACTTCTTGTCGAGTTGGCTCACTTCGGGCTTTCTTTGGGGTGCCGTGGCCGGCAGGCAGGCACGTTTGTCGGGTCAGGGCTGCCAGCTGGCTTGATTTCGGGGCAATTACGGGTTTGACGCCGGTTTTAGGCCTGCCGCCGGTGCAATACTAAGACTCTCGATTTTATCTGCCTGCCGGAAGCCGTGGAAAGCCGGTCTTCCGCATCCCCGGGAGTACCCCGCTTGCGGAAGCGGACAGGAAGCAACAGACTTTTTTCATGCAATCCAAGCCTAACCTCTCGTCTTTCGGGGAATCCACGGTCCTGGATGGTTTCAGCCCGTCCGGGGACATGCCGGCCCTGCCGGCCCGCGTCAATGTGTTCGACGCCTGCAATGTCGGGGTGGTGCTGCGCGCCGTGCTGTTTGTCGAAGCGGTGGTGGGTGTGGGCGCCATGTTTGGTGCCGGGCAGTTTGTCGACTGGCTGCTGCGGTTTTCGCTGCTGACCGGCGGTGTGCTGCCGGCCACGCTGGCCTGGCTGATCGCTGCCTGCATGCTCAAGGGCCGGCTGGCACGGCTGGGGACGACGCAGCAGTGGACGGCCGGCATTGCCATGGGTGCGCTGGCGGGCGTCTATGGCTGCGGCCTGCTGGCCATGATGGGGCTGCTCGATCCGGCGCCCTGGTGGGCCAGTGCCGCTGCGGGTGCCCTGTTGTCTTCGGTGCTGGTGGCCGGGCTGGTGTGGCGCGCCAAGGCGCGCACGCCGGCCGCGACGGCCGCGCGCCTGGCCGAGCTGCAGTCGCGTATCCGGCCGCATTTCCTGTTCAACACACTCAACAGCGCCATTGCCCTGGTGCGCGCCGAGCCGGCCAAGGCCGAGTCCGTGCTGGAAGACCTGAGCGAGCTGTTTCGCCATGCGCTGGCTGACGCCACCGAGTCGGTCACGCTGGGCCAGGAGATCGCGCTGGCCCAGCGCTACATGGCCATCGAGCAGATCCGTTTCGGCGACCGCCTGCAGGTCCAATGGAGCCTGGACCCCGAGGCCGACCCGGCCAAATTGCCGCCGCTGCTGCTGCAGCCGCTGGTGGAAAATGCCGTGCGGCACGGTGTGGAGCCCAGTGCCCAGGGCGCGCAGATCAAAATAACAACCCAGCGGCGCGGCAGCGTGGTGGTGCTCAAGGTAACCAATTCCACCCCGGCCGGTGTCGGCGAACGCGGCCACGGGCTGGCGCTGGCCAATGTGCGCGAACGGCTGGCGCTGCTGCACGATGTGCAGGCGCAGTTCAAGACCGTGTTCAAGGACGGTGTTTTTCAAGTGAGGCTGGAGATTCCCCTATGACAGGCAAGCTCAGGGCGCTGATTGTGGATGACGAGGCACTGGCGCGTTCGCGGCTGCGCACGCTGCTTGGTGACTGCAGTGCGCCGGCCGCCATCGTGGCTGCGGAAGCCGCGCACGCGGTGCAGGCCATGGATGCGTTGCGCCGCGAAACCTTTGACGTGGTTCTGCTCGACGTCCGCATGCCCGGCGCCGACGGCATCATGCTGGCGCAGGCGATTGCGCAGATGCCGCAACCGCCGGCGGTGGTGTTCGTGACGGCGCATTCCGAGCATGCGGTGCAGGCCTTCGACCTCGAGGCGGTGGACTACCTGACAAAACCCGTGCGGCTGGAGAGGTTGCAGCAGGCGCTACAAAAAGTAGAGCGGCTTGCGCAGACTGCAAAAGGGCTGCAGCCTGATTTGGATGCCGAACCTCTGATCATCCAGGACCGTGGCCGGACCGAGCGGGTGCCGCTGGCCGAAGTGCTGTACCTCAAGGCCGAGCTCAAATACATCACTGTGCGCACTGCGGCCAAAAGCTACATCCTCGACGGCAGCCTCAACGAGCTGGAGGAAAAATACCCGCAGCAGTTCATGCGCATCCACCGCAATGCGCTGGTGGCGCGGCGCGCGGTGCGCGCGCTCGAGAAACACTTCGATCCCGAGGAGGGCGAGGGCTGGGCGGTGCGGCTCAATGGCATCGACGAATTGCTGGCGGTGTCGCGGCGCCAGCTCAGTGCCGTGCGGGAAGCCATCGCGGGCTGAGGGGCGGGTTGGCCTGAAAGGTCGAAACGCGGCCGGACGGTATGCCAGCCGGGGCTTTCCGGCGCCCGCGTCCTACATCGTCCGCTGGGCGCTTCGGCTCCAATAAACCCAGGAGACTGCCCCGCAAGCCGCGGGGGCCTGCGAGGAAAACAAAGATGGACCCAGAACACCTTCCCGATGCGCTGCCGGCCGAGCCGGCGGCCGTGGCGCTGCCCGTAGCGGATCACCCCTTCCCGCACATGCCGGTGGACATCCGCAACATGTCTCTGGTGGTGTTGGCGGGGCTGGCCATCCTGTTTGTGCTGCATTGGGCCAAGGCTGTTTTTATCCCGGTCATGCTCAGCGTGCTGTTCAGCTATGCGCTGTCACCCGTGGTGAACTGGCTGGAACTCCGGCGTATTCCGCGCTGGCTGGGTTCCTCCGTGCTGATGCTGGCGATTTTTGGCGTGCTCGGCACGACCGCCTGGTCCCTCGGCGACGAAGCCGGTGAACTGATCGAGTCGCTGCCGGTGGCGGCGCAAAAGTTCAGGTATGCCATGAAAGTCAGAAGCGGAAAGTCAGACAGCACGCTGGACACCGTGCAGAAGGCGGCCTCGCAGCTCGAACAGGCAGCGCAGGAGGGCGCCGCTCCAGGCAACAACCGCGGCGCCATGCGGGTGGTGGTTGAGCGGGCCCGATTCAATATCAAGGATTACCTCTGGACCGGCACCATCGGCCTGATCGCGCTGGTGGGCCAGACCGTGGTGGTGATTTTTCTCACCTTCTTCCTGCTGCTCTCGGGCGACAGCTTCCGGCGCAAGCTGCTCAAGCTCGCGGGCCCCAGTCTCAGCGACAAGAAGATCACGTTGCAAGCCCTGCATGAAATCACCGGCCAGATCCAGCGCTACCTGCAGGTCCAGCTGCTCACCAGCGCGCTGGTGGGCGTGTTGACCTGGCTGGCCCTGCTGGCCATCGGCCTGGAAAATGCCGCAGTCTGGGGTATTGCGGCCTGTGTGCTGAACCTGGTGCCGTATGTGGGATCGCTGATCACCGCCGCTGCCACCGCGCTGGTCGGCTTCCTGCAGTTTGGCTCGCTCAACATGGCGCTGCTGGTCGCCGGTGCCTCGCTGCTGATCCACACCATCGTCGGCAACCTGGTCACGCCCTGGCTGACCAGCCGCGCCAGCCGGCTGAGCCCGGTGGCGGTGTTTGTTGCGCTGCTGGCCTGGGGCTGGCTTTGGGGCGTGTGGGGCCTGCTGCTGGGCATTCCCATCATGATGATGGTCAAGTCGGTGTGCGACCGGGTGGATGACCTCAAGCCGATGGGCGAGTTTCTGGGGTCATGAGCCCCCACGGTCGCTCACTGCGTGTAGCTCCCTGCCCCCCGAGGGGGCCGCTGCGCCTGCGGCCCGGCGAAGCCGGTTCCGCGGCCCCTGCTGGTAAAGAATTTCTGCCCACTGGAGAATCGCCGTGATGGAACTGTTGACCGACCCGCAGGCCTGGATCGCTTTTGCCACGCTCACCGCGCTGGAGCTGGTGCTGGGCATCGACAACATCGTGTTCATTTCCATCCTGGTGGACAAGCTCCCGCCGGAAAAGCGGGAGCTGGCGCGTCGCCTGGGGCTGTTCATGGCCATGTTCATGCGCATCGGCCTGTTGCTGGTGCTGTCCTGGATCATCGGGCTGGTGGCGCCCCTGTTCACCGTGCTGGGTCAGGAGATCTCGGGGCGCGACATGATCCTGATCGCCGGCGGGCTGTTCCTGATCTGGAAAAGCACCGGCGAGATCCACCAGTCGCTCGAGGGTGAGGAAGGCCATGCCTCCGGCGCCGTCAAGGCCACCTTCGCCGCCGTGATTGTGCAGATCATGCTGGTCGACATGGTGTTTTCGCTGGACTCCATCATCACCGCCGTCGGCATGGTGGACGAACTGACGGTGATGATTGCCGCGGTGGTGGCCTCGGTTGGCCTGATGATGCTGTTCGCCGGCGCCATCGGCCGTTTTGTGTCCGAGCATCCCACCGTCAAGATGCTGGCCCTGTCCTTCCTGGTGGTGGTGGGCGTGGTGCTGATCGCCGAAGGATTCGATCACCATGTGCCCAAGGGCTACATCTATTTCGCCATGGCCTTCTCGGTGTGCGTCGAGATGCTCAACCTGCGCCTGCGCAAGCGTTCGGCCAAACCCATGCACCTGCGGACCTCCTACGCGGCCGGCGACGGTGCTGGCACGAAACGCGCGGAATGAGTTTTTTTGTTGTCGTTTTGGCCTCCAGCCCTTGTGCGGCGGACGCGGGCTGCTATCGGATAGATAGTGGCTGTGATGCAAGCACCGGTTCCCGAGATCGTTGATGCGCGTCAGGCGCACCGCGTCGGGCGCCGCCTGATCCGCGGCTGGTCGCGTGCCGTCGTTCGTTGCGCCAGTCACCGCTCGGTGTTGCGCGTTTGTCATGCGTTTATTGGGCGTGAATCCGGTTCAAGGCTTTCAGGCGCCGGTTAAATGCAGAATCTTGACCGCCGTCAAGCGCGCGCTGTCAGGTAAAAAAAATTCTTGATGCATGTCAAGAGCCGTTCATGTGCCCGGGGTCCACCATGCGTTTCAGGGTTGCTCGCTGGCTTTGCAGCAACCTTCGTTGTGTAAATAGCAGGACCTTGTCCGGAGTTGCATCCCCACCCCGCAAGGTCATTGAAGGAGATGTACATGGCCTCGATCAACGCACCGGCGACGACCGTGAGCCCGCGCTCATGCTGTTATCGCTTGACCGCCAAGGGCCGGGCTTGTGTGAACACTGTCGAATTCGAGGTGCAAACCACAGGTTCGCTGTCGCCCTACCTGCACGATGTGCTGGTGCTGTGCGGCGAGGGTGTCTGGTTCCAGCAACTGCAGCAGTTCATGCCGCCGCGGTCGCTGGAGGAATCCCTGCGCTCGCTGCAGGCGCTGGATCTGATCGAAGTCATGGACCCGCGTGAAGCGCCTTGTTATATCCCTCCTGTGGGGCATCGCGCTGCGCGGGCCCCGGGTTTTTAGAATGGAAATTGCCTCTCGCCTTTGTATGACGGGCGCAGGAAGCTATTGAATTCATAGCGTCTGAGGTGCCGCTGCCTGCGGTTTTTCAGGGTGGGACGGCGTACCGGGAAACACCACGCGATAGCAGCTGGCAAATCCAGGGGGCGCCGGCGCTGATTCAAAAACCGCCCCGTGGATCGCCGCTATTTTTTCCACCACGCGATGTCCGGAGCCCAGGCCCAGCGAGTGATGGCTCTTGGCCCGAAGCGGGGGGGCATCCGGCGCGGGCGGGCCCTGCAGAGCGGAGTCGCACACCTGCACGCAGCGTGCCTCGGGGTCGAGTTGCACCTCCACGCTGGTGCCTGGCGGCGTGTGGCTCAAGGCGTTTTCGATCAGGTTGCGCAGCACCAGGGCCAACAGGACAGGGTGTCCCTGCATGACAAAAGGTCCCGGGCTGGACAGCGCCAGTTCATGCCCGCTGTCGAGTGCGGCCTGGCCGAACTCTGCGACCTCGGTCCGTGCGATGGCATCCAGGTCCAGCGTTTGCATCGCTTCCACAAGTTCCGTTCGGCTGGCACGCGCGAGCGCCAGCAGGTTGGACAGCACCTGGCCGGCCCGCAGGGTGTCGCGCTCGAGCTGGGCCAGCAGTTGCTCCTGCTCCTCGCCCCCGGTGGCCTTGCGCAGTGCGCGTGCCTGCAAGGTCAAAGAGGCCAGCGGAGTACGCAATTCATGCGCCAGCTCGCTGGCCAGCTCCCTTTCCCGGGACACCGCCGCCTGGTAGCGCCCGGTCAGCGTGTTGATGGAATTCACCACCGCGCGAAACTCCTGCTGCACGTGGTCGCTGGGCAAGGGCGATAGCTGGTGGATGTCCAGGGCATCAACGTCCCGCGAGAGTGCGTACAGCGGACGCAACCCGCGGTGAATCGCCAGGCCGAGCGCCAGCGCCACCACCGGCAGCAGCCAGAACCCGGGCTCGGCCACCTGCTCGGCAATGTCCTGGGCCAGGTCGTCGCGCTCATTGATGCTTAAAAGCACGGTCACCTTTTTTTGCTGCGCCGGTCCGTCCCAGCGGGAAAAAGCCCGCCACTCCACCGGCGGCGTTCCCAATTGCAGTGTTTCAAAACCTTCTTTCGCGTTGAACGGCAGCTCGGGCGCCTCGCCGGTACGCATCAACACCTGGCCGGCAGCATTCCACACCACCACGCTCATGGAGCGCTGGTAGTCGTGGCTCTTGAGGCTGGACAGGCCGGGCAGGCTGGCGACATCGCCCCGTGTGTCGATCTGGCTGGGGTTCTGCGCCAGCTGCAGCAGCGCCACGCTGGCCAGGTGTCCGTCCGTCAGTTCGTCGGCTTCATGGATGCCGGTCCTGTAACCCAGCGCCACAAAGCAGCCCCAGACAATCAGGAGCGCGCCCAGGGCCCAGGCCATCAGGCTCAGCGTGAGGGAGCGTTGCAGCTTCATGCCTCATCCTCCGGAACAAAATAACCGACGCCGCGCAGGGTGCGTATGACGCCTTCGCCGAGCTTCCTGCGCAAGTGGTGCACATGCACCTCGACGGCGTTGCTGTCCAGCGCATTGTCCCAGCTGTACAGCCGCGCCTCGATCTGCGGTCGCGACAGCACGCGCGGGCGGACTTCGATCAATGCAAGCAGCACGCCGAATTCGCGTGCCGACAGCTCCACCGGCTGGCCGTCCAGCCGCACAC
>NZ_JBAQYR010000132.1:0-22437 GCF_049790275.1 Polaromonas sp. | reverse complement strand
GCGAAGCGCCTGCCGCCGCCCCGGCTGACGGCAAACCGGCCGAGACCGCTGCCAAGCCCGCGGCTACGCCAGCGCCTGCTGCATCGGCAACGCCGGCGGGCGGCTCCAGCTCCACCCCCAAGGCGAGCTGATGGGCGCCATACGCCGCTGGCTGCTGGCTGGTCTGCTGGTGCTGGTGCCGCTGGCCGTCACCGTGTGGCTGCTCAACTGGATCATCAGCACGCTGGACCAGACCCTGCAAATCCTGCCCGGCGCCTGGCAGCCGGACACCTTGCTGGGCTTTCACATTCCGGGCTTCGGCGTGTTGCTGGCGCTGGCCATCGTGCTGTCAATAGGCGCTGTCGCCACCAATTTTTTCGGCAAGAAGCTGGTGCGCTGGTGGGATGCGCTGCTTAGCCGCATTCCCATCGTCCGGTCGATTTATTCGAGCGTCAAGCAGGTCTCGGACACCCTCTTTTCGGAAAATGGCAATGCCTTCCGCAAGGCGCTGCTGGTGCAGTGGCCGCGCGAAGGCGTCTGGACCATTGCATTCCAGACCGGCATGCCCGGCGGGGATGTCGCCAACCACCTGCAGGGCGAGTACCTGAGTGTTTATGTTCCGACCACGCCCAACCCCACGGGCGGCTACTTTGTCATGCTCAGGAAGGCCGATTGCATCGAGCTCAAAATGAGTGTTGACGAAGCCTTGACCTATGTGATCTCCATGGGTGTGGTGGTGCCCGGCAGCGCTGCCAACTACAAACCGAAATAACCAAGTACCCCGTACTGCGGCGCGCAGGCGCCTACAAGCACAAGCGATTTATTTATGACTTCCCAAATGCGTTCCCACTATTGCGGCCTGGTCACCGAAGCCCTGCTGGATCAAACCGTGAGCCTGTGTGGCTGGGTCAATCGCCGGCGTGACCACGGCGGCGTGATTTTCATCGACCTGCGCGACCGCGAGGGTTATGTGCAGGTGGTGTGCGATCCTGACCGTGCCGACATGTTCACCACGGCCGAAGGCGTGCGCAATGAGTTCTGTGTGCAGATCAAGGGCCTTGTCCGGGCGCGTCCGGAAGGCACGGTCAACGAGGCGCTGAAAAGCGGCAAGATCGAAGTGCTGTGCCATGAGCTGATCGTGCTGAACCCCAGCGTGACGCCACCGTTCCAGCTCGACGACGACAACCTGTCCGAAACGACACGCCTGACACACCGTGTGCTCGACCTGCGCCGCCCCTACATGCAGAACAACCTGATGCTGCGTTACCGCGTGGCGATGGAAACCCGCAAGTTTCTCGATGCCAACGGTTTCATCGACATCGAAACCCCCATGCTGACCAAGAGCACGCCCGAAGGCGCGCGCGACTACCTGGTGCCCAGCCGCGTCAACGAAGGCATGTTCTTCGCACTGCCGCAAAGCCCACAGCTGTTCAAGCAGCTGCTGATGGTCGCCGGCTTCGACCGTTACTACCAGATCACCAAGTGTTTCCGTGACGAAGACCTGCGCGCCGACCGCCAGCCCGAATTCACGCAGATCGATATCGAAACGTCCTTCATGGGCGAGCAGGACATCCGCGACATGTTCCAGGGCATGATCAGCAACATCTTCAAGACCGTGCTGGCCACCGACCTCGGCGAGTTCCCGGTGATGACCTATGCCGACGCCATGCACCGCTTCGGCTCCGACAAGCCCGACCTGCGTGTCAGCCTGGAGTTCACGGAGCTGACCGATGTCATGGCCGATGTGGACTTCAAGGTCTTCAGCGCGCCGGCCACGACGCCGGGCGGCCGCGTGGTTGCGCTGCGCGTGCCGGGCGGCTCCGAGTTGAGCCGCGGCGAGATCGACGGCTACACCGAGTTCGTGAAGATTTACGGTGCCAAGGGCCTGGCCTGGATCAAGGTCAACGACGTCACCAAGGGCCGCGAAGGCCTGCAAAGCCCCATCGTCAAGAACATCCATGACGCAGCGGTGGCCGAAATCCTCAAGCGTACGGCTGCGCAGAATGGCGACATCATTTTCTTCGGCGCGGACAAGGCCAAGGTCGTCAACGACAGCATTGGCGCGCTGCGCCTGAAGATTGGCCTGAGCGCTTTCGGCAAGAAGACCGGCATCTTCACCGCCGGCTGGAAGCCGCTGTGGGTGGTGGACTTTCCGATGTTCGAACACGACGAAGAGAACAACCGCTGGAGCGCGGTGCATCATCCGTTCACCGCGCCCAAGGACGGCCATGAAGACTGGATGGACACCGACCCCGGCCGCTGCATCGCCAAGGCCTACGACATGGTGCTCAACGGCTGGGAGCTGGGCGGCGGCTCGGTGCGTATCCACCGTGCCGATGTGCAGAGCAAGGTCTTCAATGCACTGAAGATCGGCCCCGAGGAAGCACAGGAGAAATTCGGCTTCCTCCTCGACGCGCTGCAGTACGGCGCGCCTCCGCACGGCGGCCTGGCCTTTGGCCTGGACCGCATCGTGACCATGATGACGGGCGCCGAGTCGATTCGCGACGTGATTGCCTTCCCCAAGACCCAGCGCGCGCAGTGCCTGCTCACACACGCCCCCAGCCCGGTCGACGAGAAGCAATTGCGCGAACTGCACATTCGCCTGCGCAATCCCCAGCCAGTCTGAATGTGGCCCCCACGGTCGCTCACTGCGTGTAGCTCCCTGCCCCCCGAGGGGGCCGCTGCGCCTGCGGCCCGGCAAAGCCGGTTCCGCGGCCCCTGCTTGAAGCGCTGCGCCTGCGGCGTTGGTAAAGCCGGTCCGTGGCGGAGCAGATGCTTCTGAGTGCTTGAGGAGCCATGACTCCCTTCAAGATTCCGGAATCGGTACTCGTCGTCATTCACACTCCGGCGCTGGAGGTGTTGCTCATCGAGCGCGCCGACCACCCCGGTTTCTGGCAGAGCGTGACGGGTTCCAAGGACACTCTGGACGAGCCACTGGCCGAGGCGGCCGTGCGCGAAGTAATGGAGGAAACCGGCATTCTGGCCAGTCCGCAGGACCTGCGTGATTGGTCGCTGGCCAATGTCTACGACATTTATCCGGCTTACCGGCATCGCTATGCCCCGGAGGTGGCGCGCAACACCGAACATGTGTTCAGCCTGTGTGTGCCATCCGCGGTGCCGGTGACGCTCAGTGCGCGCGAGCATTCGGCCTGGCAGTGGCTGCCGTGGCTGGCCGCCGCCGACCTTTGTTATTCCTCCTCGAATGCCGAGGCTATTTTGCTGCTGCCACAATTCGTGACATAAAGGGAAAGGCGGACGCTCCTTGCACGCCCTACAGTAGGCTGACGGGCATGCGCGGGCCGGCAGCCGGCGCTTGGGCTCGAGGCCCGTCTTTCCACGGAGACCCTTCACGCCCCATGCCTTTGCTTACCACCCAACACGCGCTGCAGCTGCTGCAGGGCGGGCAGGCCTTGTTCCCCGCGATGATCAGGGCGCTGGATGAGGCTGTTGTCTGGGTACAGCTGGAAACCTATATTTTTGATTTTCACGGCGGCGGGGAGGAGCTTGCCCAAGCCTTGCTGCGTGCGGCACAGCGCGGCGTGCTGGTCCAGGTGCTGGTAGATGGCATCGGCACCGACTCGCCCAGCACCGAATGGCAGGCCCGCTTTGCCGAGGCAGGCGTGCATTGGCGGGAATACGCGCCGCTGGGCCGGGGCCGCTTTGCCGCGCTCGGCCTGCTGGTGCCCGAACGCTGGCGCCGCCTGCACCGCAAGCTCTGCGTCGTCGACGAGCAGACCGTTTTTTGCGGCGGCATCAACATCCTTGATGACTTCTACGATCCCAACCACGGCGACCTGACGGCGCCGCGTTTCGATTTTGCGGTGGCAGTCACCGGTCCGCTGGCAGCGGAAGCATCGGACGCCATGGCGCTGCTCTGGTGGCGTGTGGAGGCTGGCTACAGCGCACGCCAGCGCCACCTCAGTGCCGCCTGGGAGGCTGTCAAGGCGGCCGGCTACGGCGGTCGCAGCGGCACTGACCGCAAAGGCCGTCCGCTGCCATTTCGCTCCGGGCGTGCAACGGACGCGCCGGCATCCGTGTCCGGCGCCAGGGCTGCGCTGGTGCTGCGTGACAACCTGTTCCATCGCAGCAGCATCGAACGCGCCTACCGCAGGGCCATAGGCCAGGCCCGCGAGGAAATCATCATTGCCAACGCCTACTTCGTGCCCGGCGGCAAGTTGCGCCGGGCGCTGGTCCGCGCTGCCCGGCGCGGCGTCAAGGTGACGCTGCTGCTGCAGGGCCGCTACGAATACTTCATGCAGTACCATGCGGCGCGGCCGGTGTACGGCGCGCTGCTGGCGGCGGGCATCGAGATCCATGAATACGGTGCCGGCTTCCTGCACTCCAAGGTGGCGGTGATTGATGGGCACTGGGCCACGGTGGGTTCGTCCAACCTGGACCCGCTGAGCCTGCTTCTCGCGCGCGAGGCCAACGTCGTGGTGGATGACCGGGCTTTTGCGCTGGACCTCCACCAGCGCCTGCTGCGGGCCATGGCCGGCGAGGGCCGGCGCCTGGACCCGGCCGTCTACAGCCGGCGGCCCCTGCGCCAGCGTGTGCTGGACTATATGGCCTACGCCCTGATGCGCCTGGCCCTGCTGGTGGCGGGGCAGCGTTATTGAATCGATCAGGATTCGCTCCTGAATTCATAGCTGTCCGCGCCCACGTATCAAGGGCTGGAAGCCTAAAACCTGTGCAAAAAAGGGGCATGGCTGTTTTTGGGCGGGCTGGTAACATCTGGCCATGCTTATGAAATCCAATACGCCTGAAACTCCGCTGCCTGCTGACGAGGGAACGCCGGTCTCCGTCAGGATCCGCGAGCGCCTTGCATTGGCAAAAAAACGCTTCAATGCCAACGACAACATCGCCGAGTTCATCCAGCCGGGCGAGCTGGAAAAGCTGCTCGACGAGGTCGAAGGCAAGATGAAGGACGTGCTGGACAGCCTGGTGATCGACACCGAGACCGACCACAACACCCAGAACACCGCGCGCCGCGTTGCCAAGATGTACCTCAACGAGGTCTTCAAGGGACGTTATGTGGCCGGCCCCACCATCACCGAGTTTCCCAACGCCGAGCGCCTCAACGAACTGATCATCGTCGGGCCGATCACGGTGCGCAGCGCCTGCTCGCACCATTTCTGCCCGGTGATCGGGCAGCTCTGGATCGGCGTGATGCCCAACGAGCACACCAATGTCATCGGCCTGTCCAAATATGCCCGCCTGGCCGAGTGGATCATGGGCCGCCCGCAGATCCAGGAAGAAGCCGTGGTGCAACTGGCCGACCTGATTCAGGAAAAAACCCGGCCCGATGGCCTGGCGATTGTCATGGAGGCCAGCCACTATTGCATGGGCTGGCGCGGCGTGAAGGACCTGGACAGCAAGATGATCAATTCCGTCATGCGCGGCGTTTTCCTCAAGGATCCCAACCTGCGCCGCGAGTTTTTATCCCTCATTCCCAAAAAGAGCAGTAACTAAGGACAGATATGTTGGTACGCCTTCTTTACGCCAGCCGTTCGGCCAATCCCGCTTCCAGCGAAGTCACCGAGGCCATCCTGGCCCAGTCGCGCAGCCACAACCCGGCCATGGGCATCACCGGCATCCTGTGCTACGGCGGCGGCATTTTCCTGCAGGCCCTCGAGGGTGGCCGCGACCAGGTCAGCGACCTGTATGGCCACATCCAGAAAGACCCGCGCCACAAGAACGTGGTGTTGCTGCACTACGAGGAAATCACCGAGCGCCGCTTTGGCGGCTGGACCATGGGCCAGGTCAACGTGGCCAAGGTCAATGCGTCCATCCTGCTGAAGTACTCGGAAAAAGCCGAACTCGACCCCTACGCCGTTTCCGGCAAAGTGTCTCTGGCCCTGCTGGAAGACCTGATGGCCACGGCCGCCATCTGCGGAAGGACTTGAGCCCCCACGCTCCGCCGCTGCGCGGGTCGCTGCCCCCCGGGGGGGCGCTGCGCCTTGCGGCCAGCGGAGCCGGACCGCGGCCCTGGCTGGTAAAGACACGCGACCTTCCCGCGAGACGCGTCTTTTTGCCGGATTGACCGGTGCCGCTTTCCGCCCTTGCGCTGATCATTCTTGCCGGCCTGATTCACGCCAGCTGGAACATTGCCGCCAAAAAGGCGGGGGGCGATGCCCGCTTTGCCTTTTTCACCAGCGTGGTGATGATGTTGATCTGGGCGCCGGTCGGCCTGTGGGCCAGCTGGGGCGTGTTGCCCGGCTGGGGCTGGGCCGAGTCGACCGTTGTCACGGTCAGCGGCGTGTTGCATGTGCTGTATTACGTGGTCCTGCTGCGCGGCTACCGCAAAGCCGACCTGACCGTGGTTTACCCGCTGGCGCGCGGCTCCGGGCCGCTGCTGTCCTCGCTGGTGGCGATCACCCTTCTGGGCGAACAGATTTCCGCCATGGGTGTGGCGGGTATTGCCGGTGTGGTGGGCGGCGTGTTTTTGATTGCGGGTGGGCCTGGCCTGCTGCGTGCGGCGCACGACCCGGCGCAGCGTCGTCGCGTGCACAAAGGCATGGCTTACGGCCTGCTCACAGGTGCCTTCATTGCCAGCTACACCGTGGTGGACGGGTACGGTGTGCGCTTCCTGCTGATGTCGCCCATCCTTGTTGACTACCTCGGCAATTTTGTGCGGGTGGCTTTGCTCGCGCCGGCTGTCCTGCGCGACAGGCCGGCCGCAGCCACGCTGTGGCGCCAGCAGTGGAAGTACGCGCTGATGGTCGGCGCCATCAGCCCGGTCTCCTATGTGCTGGTGCTGTATGCCATGCAGGTGGCGCCGCTCTCGCATGTAGCGCCGGCGCGTGAAGTGTCCATGCTGTTTGCTGCGCTGATCGGCGGGCATTTGCTCTGCGAGGGCGACCGCCTGCAGCGGCTTCTGGGCGCTGTCCTGATTGCGGCAGGCGTGATGGCGCTGGCGCTGGGCTGACCGCAAAATACCTGCATGCCCCCTGAAACGCCTTTACTGGTCGGATGCGATTTTTCCAGCGCCCCCACACGCAGGAAACCCATTGTCCTGGCCTGCGGTACCAGCAAAAAGGGGCGCGTCCAGCTGGCGAAACTGGAGCGCTTCGAATCGCTGGACACTTTTGAGGTTTGGCTCCACCAGCCTGCCGGCTGGCTGGGTGCTTTTGATTTCCCGTTCGGCCTGCCGCGCGAGCTGGTGGAGCATCTTGGCTGGCCCGCTGCCTGGCCCGCGCTGATGGTGCATTACGCCGCGCTGAGCCGCGCCGACATCCGGCAGGCCTTTGCCGCGTTTTGCGATGCGCGCCCCACCGGCGCGAAGTTTGCCCATCGCGCCACCGACAGGCCGGCCGGTTCCAGCCCGTCGATGAAATGGATCAACCCACCCGTGGCCTACATGCTGCACGCAGGCGCACCCCGCTTGCTTGCTGCCGGTGTGCACTTGCCGGGTTTGCACGATGGCGACCTGTCGCGCATTGCGCTCGAGGGCTACCCCGGCCTGCTGGCGCGCGAAATCCTCGGCCGGCGGCCCTACAAAAGTGATGACCGGCTCAAGCAGACACCGGACCGGCTGATCGCCCGCAAGGACCTGATCACCGCGCTGGAGATGGGCCAGACCCGCCTGGGCCTGCGCCTGAAGCTCAGCCATGCCCAGCGCGACACGCTGGTGGACGATGCCAGCGGCGACAGCCTGGATGCGGTGCTCTGCCTGATGCAGGCCGCGTGGGCACAGGCGCAGCACGAGCAGGGTGCCCGCTGTTACGGCCTGCCCGAGGACCTGGATCCGCTTGAGGGATGGATTGTCAGCGCATGAAAAAAGTAGCTGACGGGGTCACTATCGTCTGGATTCAGTTCGCTATATTTTTGATAGCTGTCTGCGCTTGCCCGGTATGGGCAGAGAGCGGAAAAGTGACACATGTCACCGATGGCGACACGCTCTGGGTCCAGCTCGCCGGAGGCGGCAAGCCGGTGAAAATCCGCATCGACGCTATCGATGCGCCCGAAATTTGCCAGACTGGGGGCCGGGCCGCGCGTGCTGCCCTGGCCAGCCGGGTGGCGCGGCGCACGGTGACCGTGGCCGTCCTGCGCCACGACGATTACGGCCGCGCCGTTGCGAACGTTCAGATCGGTACTGAAGATATTGGCGGCTGGATGGTTGGCCAAGGCCACGCCTGGTCCTACCACTATGGCCGCGAGGGCGGGCCGTACCTGAAGCTGCAAGGCCGGGCTCAGCTTGCGGGGCTGGGCCTGTTCGCTGATCCGCAGGCGCTTCCGCCGCGCCTTTTCCGCAAACGCAACGGATCCTGCCATTCCTGAGTCCGCTGGGCTGAAATGCCTGGCGTCCTACACGGAAATACGAAGGTGCCGACGGGCCGCTCCAGATCGCCCTCCCTACAGTGAATGACGGCTGGCATCAAGACCAGCCGCATTACATCCAAAAGGAAAAGCATCATGAACAAGCATCAAGTTGAAGGCCGCATGGACCAGGCCACCGGCAAGGCAAAAGAAGTTGCGGGCCGTGTTGTGGGCAATGAAAAACTGGAAACCGAAGGTCTGTCCGACCAGGTCAAGGGCAAAACCCAGGCGGGTTACGGTGACGCCAAGGAAAACCTCAAGGACAGCGCCAGGAAGGCGATCGACAAGATCTGAGCGTTGCGCTGCCGACACCCATTTCAAAGCAAGGAGAGCCTCCATGAAAACCACACAACTCCCGGCCGGCCGGCCGTTTCTGGCGCTGGCCTGCTCCGCTACCGTGCTGCTGGCCCTGACGGCCTGCAACAAGCAGGACGACGGAAAAACCGTCGGCCAGTCCATTGATTCCGGCATTGCCAAAACAGAGCAGGCCGCCAAGGATGCTGGCAACGCCATGAAAGATGCCTCCAAAGACGCTCAAGCTGCAGGCAGTCAGGCCGGCGCGAGTGTGGGCGAGAAGATCGACGACGTTGCCATCACCGCCAAGGTGTCGGGCAGCCTGGCCAAGGACCCCGACCTCAGCGCCATCAAGATCAATGTCGACACCAAGGATGGCGTGGTGACCTTGAATGGCCCGGCACCCACCGCTGCGGCGAAAGACAAGGCCACGGCCATTGCCAGGCAAGTGCAGGGTGTGACCTCGGTCAACAACCAGCTGATGGTGACACCCGGTTGACCAGCGGTTCATCGATCTGAGCGTGTCATTGCTGCTGGCCCCGAGGGCTGCAGCAGTGACTTTTTTTTGCCCACTTTACCGGAAGAAGAGGTGGCTGTATCTGCTGCGCCCCAGGCAAACGGGGCCCGGCTTTTCCGAAGCCGGACCCCGTGAGCGAGCAATCAGACTGGCGGAGCCAGCCTTCACACCTGAAAAGGTTCAGGGACGAACGACGATGTCGTTGCGGACAGCGCGGACGTTCTTGGTGTCACGTGCAATGGTCTCAGCTTGCGCTTTTTCCGCAGCCGATTTGGCAAAGCCGGAAAGCTGCACGGTGCCGTTCAGCGTTTCAACACTGATGGCGGTGGCGGCCACCGTCTTGTCTGCCGCAAACTTGGCTTTCACGGCCGTGGTGATGGCGGCGTCGTCGACGTAGGAGCCAGCAGTTTCCTGACCCCGGGTAACGGCACAGCCGGCGCTGATGATGGTGATGCCGGCCAGGGCGGCAAATGCAAGTGCGCGAGCGTATTTCATGATTTTTCCTTGAAGTTGGTAACTGTGGTTTGGTGCTGAGAGTTGCGAAGCTGGCCGACTGACGGCACCACGCCGGTCGGTTTGCGTATGGAATTCATGGATGGCGCTTCCGTTTTCTGCCCGGTGACAGCATGGACTGGACGGCACCGGATATTTCCGATGACTTGAGTGCGGCCAGCAGCAAACCTGTGACCGAGATCAGGCGCCAGGGCCGCAGTACCACTGCCGCCGCTCCAATGCCGGCAGAGATTCCCAGGAGCCTGAGTGGCTGGTGTTCGGCGTAGGTCTGGAGCACGGGCTTGGCGAAATCGACCGCCAGGCGCGCCGGATGGCCATGCCACCAGGCGCTTGCCGCCTGCTTGGCCAAAGTCCAGGTTCCGGCCGATGTGTCTATGGTTTGCCCCTCCGCGCCGGCAACCCCGGCGTCGTTGGCGAAGCCGTCATCTTCCGGTGCTTCAAGGCCCATCTGGCGCACGATCGCCTGGCGGCTATTCGCCAGCCGTTGCTGGGCGGTGAGATGTTGGTTGTTCATTGCTGCAGGCCTCAGACGACCATACGCAAGGCCTGCGCGTCGCGATCAATCTGGGCTTTGACATCGGCGAAACTGTTGCTGCGCAGGGGTACCCGTGCCTTGAGGGCTGCGGCCACCGCCAGCACGAGCATGAGCGCCGGTACAGCCAAGAGCACCCAGTGGAATTGCTGCAAGAGCACACCGAGCATCAAGGCGACACCGGCGAGCATGAAAAAGGCGAGGCCCAACATGGCTGCCAGCGCCCAGGCGAGGCTGCGCCGCAGCAATTCCACGCCGGCTTCCGAGGCCTCTTCACGAATCAATGCGGCATAACCGGAAACGTGGTCCACCAGAAGGTCTGGCCGCCGGACAAGAACGGAAAACAGCGGGTGCAACATGGGCCTTGGCGTTGTCAGGTCGTGGGAAGCGGGCGCCAGCTCAGTGGCCGTCGCGATGCCGGAGCGAAGCCACCAGCAGCGCCACCGCGGCACCCACGGCAGCAGCGATCAGAACGGACTTGACCGGCTCGTTGGCAACATAACGGGTGGTTGCATCCGCGTAGCGATGCATGGACCGTTGCGCGCGTTCGCTGGCTTCAGAGGCCATGTCCAGGCTTTGGCGTGCCAGCTTTTGAGCCTGGCTGGCCAGCTTGTCGACCAGCGGGTCGATGCTGCCGCGCAGGTTGCGTACCTTGTCCTCTGCACGATCCAGGGTGTCATTGGCCAGGGCACGGGTGTTGCTCATGGCTTTGTCGGCGCCATTCAACAGCTGGTCCGAGAGGTGGCTTGCGCCGGACAGGGCTTCGTGGGTGCTGGAAAGCGGATTTTTCATTTCATGGTCCTTTGAAAGAGGGGAAAACGTGAAGTCGGCGGCGCTGTGGCTGAGTGGACCGGGGGTGCGAATTCAGTTTCTTTTCATCAGGCCAACCACAAAGCTGACGACAGCCATGACGGCAAAGATGAAAAAGAGGATCTTGGCAATTTCGACGGCGCCAGCGGCGATGCCGCCAAAGCCGAACACGGCTGCAATTAATGCAATCACGAGGAACACAACGGAATAGTGCAGCATGTGAATCTCCTTGCAGGGCAGTGCCCCTGGTTGCGGCGCTCGCAATTGAAACACCTGCAGCAAGGTTAGGCGGAGGTAACGTCCGTGTTCATCGGTGAGGGCCGGATGCCCTTGTCGGTCGGTATGGCCACGCGCTGTAGGACGTCACCGACCGTTTTTTTTGTCGGCGCTGCAGGACGCAGCGCGCCGCTTCGGCGTTAAAGCTTCTTGGGAAGCACGGCCGAGATGCGAGTGCCCTCGCCGGGACGCGATGTAATGGTCAGGCGCCCACCTGCCGCTTCGACACGGTGTTTCATGCCGGCCAGGCCGTGGCTGGAGCCCTTGATCTGCGTAGTGTCGAAGCCGACGCCGTCATCCTTGACCTCGACCGTGATATAGCCCTCAAAACCATGCAGGCTGATTTCCGCCTGGCGGGCTTCGGCGTATTTGCTCATGTTGGTCAGCGATTCCTGCACCAGCCGGTAAACCGTGAGTTGTGCCGAGCCGCCGAGTTCGACCGTTTCGAGGTCGGTGGTCACGTCCAGGCCCGACCGGTCTTCAAACTCCCGCGCCAGGATTTCCAGTGAAGCAACCAGCCCGAGATGCGACAGCGAGGATGGCCGCAGGTCTTCCACAATCCGCCGTTTCAGGGCGATGCCGCTGTTCAGTGTCTCGATCAGGTGCTGCATGCGCTCAGCCGCTTCCGGCGAAATGGCACCCAGCCGCGACTTGATGCGCGCGACATCGAGTTTGGCGGCCGTCAGCAATGCCCCCAGTTCATCGTGCAGCTCGCGTGCCAGATGGCCACGTTCATCTTCCCGCACCTGCTGCAGATGGGTTGCCAGCTCGGCCAGGGTGGCGGTGCGGTCCCGCACCTCCTTGTCCAGCTGGTCGCGTTCGCGCAGCAGGGCTTCCTGTTCACGCTTGCCAGCCTCCAGCAGGGCCCGCGTCTGGCGCAGATACATGTAAAACGCCAGCAGCCCGGCCAGCGCCATCAGCGCGATGCCGATGCGCGAGAGGTGCAGCGAGCGGACGATCTGGGCCTGGGCCGTCCCCATCTTGTTGTTGCTGGCAACAATGAGTTTGCCGATCTGGCCGCGGATGGCGTTCATCTGGTCCATGCCCACATCGGTGGTCAGCACGAACTTCCACGCTTCTTCATTGCCCTGCTTGCGCATGCGGACGCTCAGGTCCATTTCGGCGAGTTTGCGCGACACGCTGCGCGACAGGAGAGCGAACTCGGCCAGTTCCTCGGGATAGGCAGTGTAGTGCCGGCGCAAGGTGTCCAGGGTCTGGTTGATCTCGGCGGTGGCCACGTCGTAAGGTTCCAGGTACTTGGGGTCTCCCGTCAGCAGGTAACCCCTTTGCCCGGTTTCAGCGTCCAGCATGTGCTGCAGCAGCAGGTTGACAGCCCCCCGAGTCGCCTGCGATTCTTCAATGCGGGTGACGGCCTGGGTGGACAGGCGAAAACCGGCTTCATTGATGAAAATCAAAATGGCCGCCGCCAGCACCGCCAGGGGCAGGCTGATCGCCATTTTGGGTATTGCAAACCATCTCATCCTGATCTCCGGTCGTATTGATCAATAATTCGTGAATAATCGCTAATGAAAATATAAGCCCGTAATTGCGCGAGGCTATGTTGCTGCATTGTGCCGCCTGGCGAATGCGGACCTTACAAAGAGGACCTGAAATGATCAAAATCGGAATTGTGGATGACCATGCCATCGTGCGCTCCGGACTCAAACAGTTCTTCTCGGATCAAGTCGATTTGCGCGTGGTGGGTGAAGCTGCAAGCGGCCGTGAAGCCATTGACCTAGTACGCAACGTCGAGCTGGACATTCTGGTCATGGATCTCTCCATGCCCGGCCAGAGCGGCATCGATGCACTGGCCATGATTCGCGCGAAAGCGCCTGATGTCGGCATCCTGATTCTCAGTGGCTATCCGGAGGAGCATTACGCGGTCAACCTGATTCGCCAGGGAGCCAGCGGGTACCTGAACAAGGAATGCGATCCCATGGAAATCGTCAACGCGATCCGTGTTATTTCACTGGGCAAACGCTACATCACGCCGGCGGTGGCCGAGTTGCTGGCACAGCAGCTGAACCGGAAAAATGACGCAACGCCGCATGAGCAGCTCTCCGAGCGCGAATTTCAGGTGTTCCTGAAGCTTGCCAAGGGGGAAACAGCGGGCGACATTGCGAAGGCCTTGTCCCTGAGCGTCAAGACCGTGAGTACCTACCGCACCCGGGTGATGGAAAAAATGAGCTTGGCTTCCAACAGCGACCTGACGTACTACGCCCTGAAAAACAAGCTGATCGATTGAGAATCCGCCTGCGGGCCCTCCTTACTTCAGGGCGTGGCCCGCGCTGATCGACCCGGATTGCGCAATGCAATATTCGATCAGCGCATCTATTTCGTTGGATTTGTCAAAAACCGCGTCCACGCCAAGCTGGGCGCAGCGTTTGCGGATGTCCACCGTCGCGTAGTTGCTCAGCACAATGACCTTCTGGTGCGGCTGGCGGTTGCGGCAGGCTTCCAGCACGCCCAGGCCGCTGCCCTGCTTGAGAAACAGGTCCACGATCGCCAGGTCCCATGCATGGCCGGCCTGGAGCAGCCAGGCCTTGCCTTCATTTTCCGTTTCCGCCGTACCAACCGCATCAATACCAGCCAGCTCTTCCAGTGTGGCCATCAGGTTGTCGCGGATTGTTGCGTTGTCTTCGACAATATAAGTTTTTAATCCCACTGAGCTTCAATCCAGGTCTGCAATCACGGGTCCTGCAGCCTTGACAAATGGTTACGCTGGCCGGAAATGCCGGACAAATCTATCTGTTAACTAATGTATCAATCTTTGCTGAACAATTTTGACAGGCTCACGGGAGCTTGCATGTAGGAAGTTGCCTACAGCCTGACTGTAGGCTGGCACTGACAGTTACAGATGGCTGTTGCCCACGGTCAATCCCCGATAACCGGCAGATACTTGATCGCTGGCCGGGCCATCCATAGCATCATTTTTTTCCTGGCCAACATCTCAGGCATCGGGCCTTTCCCGGTCTTCCCATTCCTGATCACATGCTGGCCGTATGACCCGTTTCACCCATGCCGTTTTCACTTTTCGCCCGGCCAGGGGCGGACGGCTCGTGGCAGGGGTGCTGCTGTTGCTGCTGGTTGCCGTCACCCTTGCGCTGGTTTTTTTTCCGTGGGACCTGATGCGCGGGCCGCTGAACCGCTATGTCAGCGAGCAGACGGGGCGGCAGTTCGAAATCACCCGCCGGCTGGAGGTCAAATTGGGGCGAACCACCCGCGTGCTGGCTGACGGCATCGAGTTTGCCAACCCTTCCTGGGCGCGCGATCCTTACCTTGTCAAGGCGGAAGCCGCAGAAATCCAGGTCCGTCTCTGGCCCCTGCTTTTCGGTCGCGTGGAGCTGCCCGTGGTCAGCCTGCGCAAGCCTCAGCTCGGGCTGCAAATGGAAGCTGACGGGCGCCGCACCTGGGCGCTGGGCAAGGACACCTCCGACGAAAGCAGCGTTCCCCTGATAGGCCAGCTGCTGGTGGACGAGGGCACCCTCAACTATCTGGCGACTGCGCGCGGTGCCGACATCAGCGCCGATTTTGCGCTGGTTGCGGAAGATTCTTCCGCGTTGCCGCTGAGCTACAAGGCGCGCGGCAAGTGGAAGGGCGAACCTTTTACCGCGCAGGGCCGAGCGGGCGGCGTTTTGCAGCTCAGTGCCGATGCCACCGGAAGCTTTCCGCTGGAGATCACCGCGACCGCCGGGCGCACCCGGCTCAAGGCCAGCGGGTCCATCACCAATCTGGCGGAGATTGCCGGCATGGATGCCCAGTTCCAGCTGGAAGGGCAAAGTCTGGAAGACCTGTACAAGCTCGTGGGTGTGGTGCTGCCGGGAACACCGTCCTACAGGCTCCAGGGCCGACTCGGCAAACAGGGTCTGCTGTGGTCTGTCAAACAGATCAAGGGCGTGCTCGGCAAGTCCGACCTGAGCGGGGATCTGGCCTTTGACCGCTCCAGGGCGGTGCCCGTGCTGACCGGGAAAGTGCAGTCCCGTGTGCTCGATTTCGAGGACCTGGGACCTATGGTGGGCCAGGCTTCCAGCAACGTTCCGAAGGACATGACAAAAGCCGCGGCGCCGGCTACGCCAAAAACCAGCCGCCGTGCCGGCAGGGTGCTGCCCGATACCAAACTCGATTTTGCGCGCCTGAAAGCAATGGATGCAGACGTCCAGTACAGCGCCGCCGATATCCGGCATGTCAAGGCCTTGCCGCTGGACAGCATGACTGCACACATCCTGCTGCGCAAGGGCGTGCTTGAGCTCGAGCCCTTGAAGCTGGGTGTGGCAGGCGGCCAACTGGCCGGGCGCCTGGCGATCGACAGCAACACTTCGCCATCCAGCATCGAAACCCGGCTGGATGCCCGCGCCATCCAGCTCAACCAGCTGTTTCCCACCATCGAAACCACCAAAAGCAGCCTGGGCCGGATCAGCGGCCAAGTGGACCTGAAAGGCCAGGGCAGTTCCACCGCGCAGATGCTGGCCTCTTCTTCGGGGAACGTCGCTTTCCTGATGGGCAACGGCGAAATCAGCAACATCCTGCTGGAGTTCATGGGCCTAGATGGCGGCGAGGTCATCAAGTTTCTGGTGCGCGGCGATCGAAATGTCCGGCTGCGCTGCGCGGCGGCATCGTTTGAGGTCCGGCAAGGCCTGATGACCAGCCGCGCGATCGTGCTGGACACGACGGATACGGTCGTCGATGGCCGGGGCCAGATCAACCTGGCCGATGAAACGCTGGATCTGGTGCTCTATCCTTCTCCCAAGGATGGCAGCATCCTGAGCTTTCGCTCTCCCCTGAAGATAGTCGGGACTTTTGGTGCACCGACAGCCGGCCCTGACAAGGGGGCGCTGGCGGGCCGCGCGGGCATTGCCCTGGCGCTGGCTGCCATCAATCCCTTGCTGGCGCTGGCTGCCACGATTGAAACCGGGCCCGGCCAGGACGCCAACTGCAGCCAGGTGCTCAAGCAGGCCGCGGCAGCGGCATCCAAAGCGACCAGCCCGGGCGCGGTGCCGGCAGCCACCAAATAGCGGTCAGTCGGCGCTGGCTGCCGAAGGGCGTGTAACGCCGCAAACCCGGCAGCCCGGATGGCGCTGCACGCGGATTTCGTTCCACGCCATCGCGCGCCCGTCCAGCATCAACAGGCGCCCGGCCAGTGGCGCACCCACGCCGCACAGCAGTTTGAGTGCTTCGGCGGCCTGCATGCTGCCGATGATGCCGACCAGCGGCGCAAACACGCCCATGGTCGCGCAATCAGCCTCTTCGGGTGCCGCGTCCTCGGGGAAGACACAGGCATAGCAGGGCGCCTGCGGCTGCCGCGTGTCAAAGACCGACACCTGTCCGTCAAAACGCAGGGCGGCGCCGGAAACCAGTGGTTTGTGATGTTTGACGCTTGCGCGATTGATGGCGTGGCGGGTGGCAAAGTTGTCGGTGCAGTCGAGCACCACGTCCGCCTGCCGGACCAGATCGTCAAGCAGGGCATCGTCAGCACGCCGGGTGACGGCAATCACCTGCACGTCGGGGTTGATTTCGCCGATGGCTTGTGCGATGGACTCTGCCTTGAACTGCCCCAGCCGGGCCAGCGTGTGGGCGATCTGGCGCTGAAGATTGGTGGCTTCCACGCGGTCATGATCCACCACGGTGATCTGGCCCACACCGGCACTGCCCAAGTACAGGGCGGCTGCTGAGCCCAGCCCGCCGGCTCCGACCAGCAGAACTTTGGAGGCCAGCAGCCGGTTCTGTCCTTCAACCCCCAGCTCATCGAGCAGGATGTGGCGGGAGTAGCGCAGCAGCTGGGTGTCGTTCATGAGGACGGGAGCGGGCCGGACCGGGCTGTGCGCAGCCTGTCCGTCCAGCCAGGGCTGGTCAGGCAGGCTGCAGAAAGCCGGCCCAGGTCAGTTTTCTTTCTTCTCTTCCTTGCGCTCGACCATGGTCTTGCTGACCATCACGGGGCGGCCCTTGAGCTGGTTGATGGCTTGCGCCAGCTGGAAGTCCTTGTCACTGCCGAACTCGGGCGGGCGGCGCTGCTCAGGACTCTTCCTGGATTCTTCTTCCAGGCGCTTGAGCGCTTCCTCGCGGGCCTTCTCACGGCCCGGGTCTTTCACCTCGGCACCCTGGCCGCTGGCGAGGTGTTTTTCCAGATCGGCTTCGCGTGTGCGCAGGGCCGCAAACGGGCTGCCCTCGAGCGTTTCGTCCACCATGACGTCAGGCAGGATGCCTTTGGCCTGGATGGACTTGCCGCTGGGCGTGAAATACCGCGCGGTGGTGAGCTTCAGGCCGGTATCCGGACCGAGGGGGCGGACTGTCTGTACCGAGCCCTTGCCGAAAGTCTGGTTGCCCATGATGGTCGCGCGTTTGTAGTCCTGCAGCGCGCCAGCGACAATTTCGCTGGCCGAGGCCGAGCCTTCGTTGACCAGCACCACCAGCGGCACGTTCTTGACGGCTGCGGGCAGGCGCTTGAGCGGATCGGCGGCATTGCGGCGCTGGTAGAACTCGGGCGAGGCCTTGTAGGTGAACTTGCTTTCCGCCAGCTGGCCGTTGGTGGACACCACGGTCACGTTTTCCGGCAAAAAGGCTGCCGACACGGCAACGGCGGCGTCCAGCAGGCCGCCCGGGTCGTTGCGCAGGTCCAGCACCAGCCCCTTGAGGTTGGGCTCCTGCTTGTAAATCTGCTCGAGTTTGGCGACGAAATCATCGACCGTGCGTTCCTGGAACTGGCTCAGGCGGATCCAGGCGTAACCCGGCTCGATGACCTTGCTGCGCACCGATTGCGTGCGGATTTCCTCGCGCGTGATGGTCACCGGGAAGGTGCGGTTCTCGTCCTTGCGGAAGATCATCAGCACAACCTTGGTCCTCGGTTCGCCGCGCATTTTCTTGACGGCTTCGTTCAGGCTCAGGCCCTTGACCGCGGTGTCGTCGATTTTGGTGATCAGGTCGTTGGGCTTGAGGCCGGCGCGGTCGGCGGGTGAACCTTCGATCGGCGAGACCACCTTGACCAGGCCGTCTTCCTGGGCAATTTCAATGCCGACGCCGACAAAACGGCCGCTGGTGCCTTCGCGGAATTCCTTGAAGGACTTCTTGTCGAAATAAACCGAATGCGGGTCCAGGCTGGCCACCATGCCCGAGATCGCGTCAGTGATGAGTTTTTTCTCGTCAACAGGCTCCACATAGTCGGTTTTGACCATGCCGAACACCGCGGCCAGCTGTTGCAGCTCTTCCAGTGGCAGGGGCGTGAGTCCACCCCGTGCAACCGCCTGCAGCTGCACAGTCGTCAGCGCACCGGCTACAGCGCCGATGGAAATCCAGCCTGCTATCTTGAGTTTCTGACCCATAAACACCTTCATTCGCCCTGTATCCGGGCAGTTGTCACAGAATTTAAAACAATATACACCTTGGAGAAAGGCCCTTGGCAACAGTTCCCGCCCCACGTACGCCGGGGAGCGACCGAAGGCAAAAATGTTTCAAAAACTCCCATGCTTTTACCCGCGCTTGACGCAGTTTCGACCTGGACGGCCCGGCTGGGTCAGGCTTTGCCCTGGGCTGCCACGGTCGCTTCGGCTTTGGCCACGGTCTCGCTGTCCCCGAGATAGTAGTGGCGCAGCGGTTTGAGGCCGGCGTCGAGCTCATAAACCAGCGGAATGCCGTTCGGGATGTTCAGGCCGACGATGTCCTGGTCCGCAATGTTGTCGAGGTATTTCACCAGGGCGCGGATGGAGTTGCCGTGCGCGGCTACCGCAATGCGCTTGCCGGCCAGGATGGCAGGTGCCATGGACTCGTTCCAGAAGGGCAGTACACGCGCCACGGTGTCTTTCAGGCATTCGGTTAGCGGCACTTCGCCGGGCTTCAGTCTGGCGTAGCGCGGGTCGTCACGTTCGCAGCGTGGATCGTTGGGCTCCAGCGGCGGGGGCGGCACGTCATAGCTGCGGCGCCAGATCAGGACCTGCTCGTCGCCGTATTTTTTGGCGGTTTCTGCCTTGTTCAGGCCCTGCAGGGCGCCATAGTGCCGCTCGTTGAGGCGCCAGCTGTGAACCACCGGCAGCCAGGTGCGGTCCATCTCGTCGAGCGTGTGCCACAACGTACGGGTGGCGCGCTTGAGCACGCTGGTGTAAGCCAGGTCGAAGTCATAACCTTCGTTCTTGAGCAGCCTGCCGGCGTTGACGGCCTGCTGCACGCCGGTGGCGGTCAGGTCCACGTCGGTCCAGCCGGTGAATCGGTTGTCCAGGTTCCAGGTGGATTCGCCGTGGCGGATAAGCACAAGTTTGTACATGGTGTGGGGTAGCTTCGTGAAGTTGGAAAAGGGCGAACCCCGGCAGGGCGTCCGGGGCGAAAAAAGTGTCCAAAAGGGTGGGTAAAGACTGCGGCCGGCGTCGGGGAAAGCCGGCAGCGCTCCCCGCATTCTAAAATCACTCCTTAATTGCAAAACCCAAGAAGGACTTACAGTGAAATTTTTCATCGACAACTGGATGCTGATCGCCATTGCGCTGGCATCCGGCGGCATGCTGCTCTGGCCCCTGATCTCCAGTGGCATGGCGGCCGGTTCGCTGAGCGCCGCCGGCGCTGTGCAACTGATCAATCGCGACAAGGCCGTGGTCATCGATGTCTGCGAGGCCACGGAATTTGCCGCGGGCCATGTGGTCGGCGCCAAAAACCTGCCGCTCGGGCAATTCGAGGAGAAACTGCCCACCACGGTGAAAAACAAGGCGCTCCCGCTGATCCTGGTGTGTGCCTCCGGCGCGCGCGCCAGCCGGGCGCTGGCCATCGCCAAAAAGCTCGGCTACGAGCAGGCCCAATGCCTGTCGGGCGGGCTGAAATCGTGGAAAGAGGCTAACCTTCCCATTGAAAAGGCCTGAAAGCCTTCCTTCTGCTGCCTGTTGAACCGACCCGGAGATTTCGATGTCCCCTGTGAAGATGTACCTGACCGCTTCCTGTCCCTACTGCATTCAGGCCAAGCAGTTGCTCAAACAGCGTGGCGTCGTCGAGATCGAGGAAATACGTGTCGACATGCAGCCGGCCGAACGTCTGAAAATGATGGAAATCACCGGCCGCCGGACCGTGCCCCAGATCTTCATCGGCGACACCCATGTGGGCGGTTGCGATGACCTGATGGCGCTGGACGGCCGCGGTGGCCTGCTGCCTTTGCTGGCCGCGGCCTGACGGTCGGGGTCCGTCCCCGGGCCGGATGGTCAAACTGGGATAATGTCCTGCGCCTGCTGTCTCAGCAGGCTTTCATTTTTAAAGCAATCGAAAGATCCTCATGGCCGAAGCCAACC
Organism: Polaromonas sp.; assembly: GCF_049790275.1. GTDB lineage: Bacteria > Pseudomonadota > Gammaproteobacteria > Burkholderiales > Burkholderiaceae_C > Polaromonas. The sequence goes on along the minus strand of NZ_JBAQYR010000132.1, from coordinate 1,949 downwards.
TCGAACCCGTATTCCAGATCCAGCGCGTTTACCTGAAAGACGTGTCGCTGGAGCAACCCAACTCGCCCGAGATCCTGCTTAACCAGGAGCAGCCTGCGGTCGATATCCAGCTTGGCGTCGAGGCGACACCGATCACCGACGGGCTCTACGAAGTCAGCGTGACCGCCACCGTGCACACCAAGATCGAAGACAAGACCGTGTTCATGGTTGAAGCCAAGCAGGCCGGCATTTTCGAGATCCGCAACATGCCGGCCGAGCAACTCAATGCGGTGCTGGGCATTGCCTGCCCGCAGATCGTCTACCCCTACCTGCGCGGCAATGTGGCCGACGTGATCCAGCGCGGCGGTTTTCCGCCCGTCAACCTGGCCGAAATCAACTTCCAGGCCATGTTCGAGCAGCAGCAGGCTGCGGCAACCTCGGCGGCCCAGGAAGCGCCGCAAATCATCGTTTAAGGGCGACTTTGTTTCGTCGGCCGCAGGCAGCTTCACCGCCATGAAAATTGCCGTCATCGGCGCGGGTGCCTGGGGGACTGCGCTGGCCATCAACGCTGCCGGCGCAGCCGGCACGTCCTTGCCGCGGCATCAGATCACCTTGTGGGTGCGCGATGCCGGGCAGTTGTCGGCGATGCAGGCGCAGAGGGTCAACAGCCGGTACCTGCCCGGCATTGCCCTGCCGGATGCGTTGCTGCTGGCCGGTGGCTCCGACGCCTCGCTGGACGCCCTGCTGGGGCGCCACCATGACCTGATCGTCATCGCCACACCGATTGCGGCCTTGCGCGGCATGTTGCAGCGCATGCAGCATCTCAAGGCGCCCGTGGCCTGGCTCTGCAAGGGCTTCGAGGCCCCGGTGCAGGACTTGAAGCCTTTTGGGCTTCTGGCCCATGAAATACGGGCGCAGGCAGCTATTAATTTGAGAGCGGGCGCGCTCAGCGGCCCCAGCTTTGCGCAGGAGGTGGCGCGCGGCCAGCCGACCGCGCTGGTGGCCGCCAGCGAACACGCCGAGGTGCGCGAGGCGCTGGTGACGGCTTTCCATGGCCCCACGCTGCGGGTCTATGCCAATGACGACATCGTCGGGGTCGAGGTCGGCGGCGCGGTCAAGAACGTTCTGGCGATTGCCACCGGCCTGTGCGACGGCCTGAACCTGGGGCTCAATGCCCGCGCTGCGCTGATTACCCGCGGCCTGGCCGAAATGACGCGCCTGGGTCTGGCGTTGGGTGCGCGGCCGGAAACCTTCACCGGCCTGTCGGGCCTGGGGGACCTGGTGCTCACGGCCACCGGCGACCTGAGCCGTAACCGCAAGGTCGGCCTGCTGCTGGCGCAAGGCCAGAGCCTGGAGCAGGCCGTGCAATCACTGGGCCATGTCGCCGAAGGCGTTTATTGCGCCCGCACGGTGGTGCAGCGCGCACAGGGGCTCGGTGTCGAGATGCCGATTTCCGAAGCGGTGGTTGCCTTGTTGGATGGCCAGGTCCGGCCGGCTGAAGCGGTGGCGGCGCTGATGGGGCGGGATCCGGCGGCCGAGCTGCATTAAGCCTTTTTCGGCTCCAGCCCTTATGTTGCGGGCGTGAGTGGCTATTTAAACGATAGCAAATTGTCATCCCAGGCTTGATCCGGGATCCCATGGTTGTTGACTGCCGGCGTTGTTCTGGCTGCTGTCGTGTGCCGGCAAGCCGGGGGTTGCCCGGCGGCAACTCACTTTTCTTTTGCGTCGCCAAAAGAAAAGTAAGCCAAAGAAAAGGCGACCCGATGGTCTGGGTCCTCTGCGCTGCGCTCCGGGGCAGCCTGCGGTGCTCGCCGAAAGCGGGGTCGAGCTCGAACTCGCCTTCGGCTCAGACAATCGCTCGCCCTGATCCGTTTTCGGCTGCGCTCCTCGGCCCAGCCCGACGGGTGGGGGAAATGAATCGGGATCGGATGCGGATGCGGGGAGCCATGACGCGCGATGCGCGTCATGGC
>NZ_JBAQYR010000131.1:0-20174 GCF_049790275.1 Polaromonas sp. | reverse complement strand
GGCCAGCTCGGCTTCCATGGCCGCGGCCACCGCGGACAGCGCCGCCGCGCGCACTGCCTGCAGCAGGGCCTCGCGGCTGGCGAAGTGGCGGTAGGCGGCATTGGGTGCCACACCGGCGCGGCGCGTGGCTTCGCGCAGCACCACCGCATCAGGCCCACCTGTGCGCGCCAGCTCAATCCCTTCTTCCAGCAGCACGCGCCGCAGGTCGCCGTGGCGGTAGGTGCTGCGGGGGGGCGGGGTCACCGATGGGAAGGGCATATTTTGTTTTGTTACGTTTAATGTGGACAGCGTCCATTATCTTTGCTATTCTCTTGTGGACGCCGTACACAATACATCCGATTTTGACCTGCCGCAACCATTTCAAACATTTTCAGGAGCCGCGCCATGCAGAAAATCACCCCCTTCCTCTGGTTCAACAACCAGGCCGAAGAAGCCATGAACTTCTACACATCCATCTTCAAGAACTCGAAAGCCGGCGAGGTCATGCGTTATGCGGAAGGCGGCCCCGCACCCAAGGGCGCGGTGATGTCGGCCAGCTTCCAGATTGAAGGGCAGGAACTGATTGCCTTCAATGGCGGCCCGCACTTCAGCTTCACGCCGGCGATTTCGCTGTTTGTCGACTGCAAGACGCAGGAGGAAGTGGACGAGCTGTGGGAAAAATTGTCCGAAGGTGGCGCCCCCAACCAGTGCGGCTGGCTACAGGACAAGTTCGGCGTGTCCTGGCAAATCATTCCCTCCGTCCTGGGGGACATGCTGCAGGACAAGAACCCGGCCAAGGCCAAAGCCACCATGCAGGCCATGATGCAGATGCACAAGATCGACGTGAAGCGCCTGCAACAGGCTTACGCAGAGGCCTGAGCCATGAATTACAGGGGAAGCTGCCATTGTGGCCACATCGCCTTCGAAGTGGAGGGCGAACTCACCGGGGCGCTGGCCTGCAACTGCTCGATCTGCTCGCGCAAGGGTTCACTGCTGTGGTTTGTGCCGCACCACATGCTGCGGCTGCTCACGCCGGAAAAAGACATCAGCACCTACGTCTTCAACAAGCATGTCATCCAGCATCGGTTTTGTCCGACATGCGGCATCCACCCTTTCGGCGAAGGTGTAGATCCCCAGGGCAACAAGATGGCAGCCATCAATATCCGCTGTCTGGAAGATCTTGATCTGGCAAGCGTTGCAGTGACACATTTTGACGGACGCGCGCTGTGAGCGCCTGCTGAAACAGTACCTGTTATTTTTCTTACCCATCACGAGAAAGCACACCATGAAAGTCGAACCGTATCTGCTTTTTAACGGCCGCTGCGAAGAGGCCCTGAATTTTTACCGCACAGCTCTGGGCGCTGAAATAACCGGGCTGATGCGCTTCAAGGAAAACCCGGAGCCCATGGCAGGCCCGAACGGCTGCGCGCCGCCACCCGGTACCGAGGAAAAAATCCTGCATGCGAGTTTTCGCATTGGTGAGACAACGGTCATGGCGTCTGACGGCATGGCCTCTGGCAATGCGGAGTTCAAGGGCATCTCGCTGACGATCACCGTGCCGACAGATGCCGAGGCCGAGCGCCTGTTCAAGGCGCTGAGCGCGGGCGGACAGGTGCAGATGGCCATAGGCAAAACTTTTTACGCCACGGCTTTCGGCATGGTGGTGGACCGCTTTGGCGTGTCCTGGATGGTGATCAACCCGCTGCCTATGCCTTGAAGGAGCGCTTCCGAATGCAATATCTGCTGATCATCTGCCACGACGCGTCCTTTGTCCCCACGCCTGCACTGGTGGGCGAGATCGGCATGTGGGTCAAGGACATGGAAAAACGCGCCATCCTGAAGCAGAGCAATCCGCTGCGACCGCCCGGGGAAGCGACGACGGTGCGTGTGCGGGAGGGCAAACGCGTACTGACCGCCGGCCCCTTCGCCAACAGCAAGGAAAAAATGGCTGCTTACGGACTGATTGAATGCGCCGACGAGCGGGAAGCGATTGACATTGCCGCCAGCCACCCGATGGCCAAGGCAGCCACGATCGAGGTCAGGCCGGTGTGGTCCGACCTGCCGCAGATGGCCTCATGAAAAACAGCTGCCTGAAATCGAATACACGTCGGCCACGGAGCAGCCGTTCTTTTTTTCTCAGGAGATTGTTAAATGGAAACCAAACCACCAAAAGATCATGACTGGCTGCAGCACATGGAAACCAAGCCGCAAAAGGAGCATGAATGGCTTCAGCAAATGGTGGGCGACTGGACGATGGAGGGCGACTGCGACATGGGCCCCGACGAGCCGGTCATGAAAAGCTCGGGCACCGAACACGTGCGCAGCCTGGGCGGGCTGTGGGTGGTCTGCGAGGGCACCAGCGAAATGCACGGTGGCGGCACAGGCGAGATGCTGATGACGCTGGGTTACGACGTGGAGAAAAAAACCTACCTCGGCAGCTGGACCGGCTCCATGATGTCGAACATGTTTGTCTACAGCGGCACGCTGGATGCCGGCGGCAAGGTGCTGACGCTGGACACCGAAGGCCCCAGCTTTGCGGGCGACGGCAAGACGGCGCGCTACCAGGACGTGATCACCATCAAAAGCAGGAACGAGCGGACACTGCATTCGCAAGCACTGCAGCCGGACGGCAGCTGGAAACGTTTCATGACGGCGACATACCGCCGAGTGAAGTAGCCTTTTTTTTGGAGCGGCCACCAAGACGGCACGCCGATCAATCAGCGGAGAGTAACCATGAGCACACAGCAAGCACTGACGCCGGCGAGTGAACTGGCGAAAAAGAACGGGGTTCGTTTTCCCAATGAAAGTGACGACTACCGCCACGCACGCGACGCGCTGCTCACTGAGGAAATCGAGCTCAGGCGCCACATCGAGCGCGTGGCGCAACAGCGGCGCGAACTGCCGCCGGGTGGCGTGCTGCCGAAGGACTACGACTTCATGGGAGAAAGCGGCCCGGTGAAGTTCTCCGAATTGTTCATGGGCCACCCCTCGCTGGTCGTCTACAGCTATATGTTCGGGCCGCAGCGCAAACGGCCCTGCCCGATGTGCACCTCGCTGCTCTCGGCCTGGGATGGCGAGGCCGAGGACGTCATGCAGCGCGTTGCGCTGGCCGTGGTGGCGCGCTCACCCATCGAGCGTCTGGTGGCTTTCAAGAAGGAACGCGGCTGGCGGCATCTGAAGCTGTATTCGGACGTGAGCGGCGACTACACGCGCGACTATGTGAGCGCAGAGGACGCGGACGAACCGGCCTTCAACGTCTTCACGCGGCACGACAGCAGCATGCGGCATTTCTGGAGCGGCGAGATGGGCATGGCCACCGCCGACCCGGGCCAGGACCCGCGCGGCGCGCCCGACCTGATGCCGCTGTGGACCATTCTGGACAGCACGCCGGAAGGCCGCGGCACCGACTGGTACCCGGAACTCAGTTATTCCAAGCCCTGATTTTTTACAGCCCCATGAAAAAGACTTTTCACGGCAGCTGCCACTGCGGCGCGGTGCGCTTTGAAGCCGGCATTGACCTGGCCACTAGCACCTACCGCTGCAACTGCTCCATCTGCGCGCGTAACCGTTTCTGGCCGGCCATTGTTGCGCCTGAAGATTTCCGTCTGCTGTCGGGCCAGGCGGAGCTGACCTCTTATCGGTTCAACACGATGCGCAACGAACATCTCTTCTGCAAACATTGCGGGGTGCGCGCCTTCGGCATCGGCAACACACCGGACGGCCAGCAGATCTACGGCGTGAACCTGGGCTGCCTGGAAGACGCCACGCCCGAAGAACTGGCCGCAGCCCCCATCACCTATGTGGATGGCAAGCACGACAAGTGGTCAGACGCGCCGGCCATCACCAGCTACCTGTAAAGGTGCCCCAGTGTCCGCAGCCTTCATGACCGCATCTGCCGGCGCAAGAAGCAAAACCGGCAGGCCGTTCTTGCGTGCCCACGCAAAAAAGGCCCCTGCCGGTCACGGCGGAGTCTTTTGCGGGCAGTGCAGGGCACTGCCACGGACGCAAAACTTATTTTTGCGGAACGACGATCACGGTGTCGCCCGTGGTGCCCTTGTCACCCGTGGCGCCTGTCGCGCCAGTGGCTCCGGTGGCACCCGTCGCGCCGGTGGCACCGCCGCTGGAACCTGTGGCGCCGGTGGAACCGGTCGAGCCTGTGGAGCCGGTAGAACCCGTGCTTCCGGTGGCACCGGTGGGGCCGGCAGGGCCGGGCACGGTCACGACTTCGGGGGCCGGTGTCACAACGGTACGTTCGCAAGCAGTCAGGCCAAGGGTAGCGAGCAGTGCCACCAGCAGGATGGAATATTTCATGGGGAGTCCTTTAAGAGTTGAACGAAAAATGCGCGTGATGCGCAGGCAGTTTTTCTGCCTCGGCCATGAACTTCCAAAAATGATTTCTGGGCAGATGCAAAGGACGAACACTGAACTTAACCGCGCTGCACCCTGCAGGCTGTAGGACGGCCGCACCACTGCCTGTCCCGAATCGGCGGGTCGGCGCGTGTGAATACGCCGCCACCAGGGCCACAAGCCCTTGCCATGAAATTTTCACCAGCACTCTATAGAATCAGCCGGGCCTGTTCCGGCACCAACACATCAGGATGCGCGTGCAACCCATTATTTCGATCCAGCAACTCAGCAAGACCTACGCCTCCGGGTTTCATGCGCTCAAATCGGTAGACCTGGACATCCGGCGCGGCGAAATTTTCGCCCTGCTCGGGCCCAACGGCGCGGGCAAGACCACGCTGATCAGCATCGTCTGCGGCATCGTCCGGCCCAGCTCGGGCAGCGTGACGGCCGATGGGCATGACATCGTGCGCGACTACCGCGCAGCCCGCGCCAAAATCGGCCTGGTGCCGCAGGAGCTGTCGACCGACGCTTTTGAGACCGTGTGGGCCACCGTGAGCTTCAGCCGCGGCCTGTTTGGCCAGCCGCCCAATCCCGCGTACATCGAAAAGGTGCTGCGCGACCTCTCGCTGTGGGACAAGAAGGACAGCAAGATCATGGCGCTGTCGGGCGGCATGAAACGCCGGGTGCTGATTGCCAAGGCGCTGTCGCATGAGCCGACCATCCTCTTCCTCGACGAGCCCACGGCCGGTGTGGACGTGGAGCTGCGGCGCGACATGTGGCAAATGGTGCGGGAGCTGCGCAGCAACGGTGTCACCATCATCCTGACTACACACTACATCGAGGAGGCCGAGGAAATGGCCGACCGCATCGGCGTGATCAGCAAGGGCGAGCTGATCGTGGTGGAAGACAAGGACGTGCTGATGCGCAAGCTCGGCAAGAAGCAGCTGAGCCTGCAGCTGCAGGTGCCGCTGCAGCGCATTCCGGATGCGCTGGCGGGGCTGCCGCTGGAGCTGGCCGCCGAAGGCCACACCCTGGTCTACACCTTCGACACACAGACCGAGGAAACCGGCATTGCGGCACTGCTCAAGCGGCTGGCCGAACTTCACATCGACTTCAAGGACCTGCATTCGAGCGAAAGTTCGCTGGAAGACATCTTCGTGAGCCTGGTGCATGCCGACAAACCCACCACCGCACCTGCTGCCACGAAGGAGGCCGCATGAACTGGCACGCCATCCGCGCCATTTACCGCTTTGAAATGGCGCGCACCTTCCGCACGCTGATGCAGTCCATCGCCTCACCAGTGATCTCGACCTCGCTGTATTTCGTGGTCTTCGGCGCGGCCATCGGTTCACGCATGGGCAACATTGACGGCATCGGCTACGGCGCCTTCATCATCCCCGGCCTTGTCATGCTGTCGCTGCTCAACGAAAGCATCTCGAACGCCGCCTTCGGCATCTACATGCCGAAGTGGTCAGGCACGATTTACGAGCTGCTGTCGGCCCCGGTGTCGTCCATGGAGGTGGTCATGGGTTATGTGGGCGCGGCAGCGAGCAAGTCCGTGTTGCTGGGCCTGCTGATCCTGGCGACAGCGCGCCTGTTTGTGCCCTACGAAATTGCGCACCCCTTCTGGATGCTCTGCTTCCTGCTGCTGACCGCGCTGACCTTCAGCCTGTTCGGTTTCATCATCGGGCTGTGGGCAGACAACTTCCAGAAGCTGCAGGTCGTGCCGCTGATGGTGGTGACGCCGCTGACCTTTCTGGGCGGCGCGTTTTACTCCATCAACATGCTGCCGCCGCTGTGGCAGAAGATCGCCCTGTTCAACCCGGTGGTCTACCTGATCAGCGGATTCCGCTGGAGCTTCTACGGCGTGGCCGACGTCAACGTGGGCATCAGCGCGGCGGCCATCCTGGGCTTCCTGGTGCTGTGCCTGGGCGCGGTGTGGTGGATCTTCCGCACGGGGTGGAAGCTGAAGGCCTGAGCGGGCGGGACACTCTGCAGAGGCTGCAGTTGTTTTCGAAGCGCTATTGACTTTATAGCTGCCAGCGCCCGCTGTACCAGGGCTGGAGGCCGATTTTCCTTGTAGTCACCCGGGCGCAAGGCACGCTGGACGGCGAGCGCTGCAGCTTGAAAGAACACCGGGTAACCTTATATGTGTTCTTTGAAAGTTTCACGCCAGAAAGGCTCCGTCATGTCCGCCAGCTCCGCCGCCAGCCCTGTTCTCCAGGTCAAGCCCCTCGGTTTTCCGTGGGAAACCATCGACCCCTTTTTGTTCTGCGCCTACCACGACGACGCCTACCCCAAAGGCAATGCCGACCTGGGGCCAGCCACCTCGCTGGCCGGCCGCGCCATCGGCCAGGACTTCAGCCGCAAGGACGGCTGGAGCATGTACCACGGTGAAAAAGTGCCCGGCTTCCCGCCACACCCGCACCGCGGCTTTGAAACCGTCACGATTGTGCGCAAGGGCCTGATCGATCATTCGGATTCGTTGGGCGCCACCGCGCGCTTCGGCCGCGGCGACGTGCAGTGGCTCACGGCCGGCAAGGGCATCGTGCACGCGGAGATGTTCCCCCTGCTCGACGAGAAAAACGACAACCCGCTGGAGCTGTTCCAGATTTGGCTGAACCTGCCTGCGCGCAGCAAGATGAGCAAGCCGCACTTCACGATGTTCTGGTCGCAGGACATTCCGCGCCTGCTTGCCAGGGACAGCGAAGGGCGCACGACCGAGGTGGCCGTGATTGCCGGCCGGCTGCAGGACGCCGGCACGCCGCTGGCGCCACCGCCTGACTCGTGGGCGGCTCAGGCAGATGCCGATGTGGCGATCTGGACGCTGCGCATGGAGCCCGGCGCGCGCTGGACGCTGCCCGCAGCTGGCAAGGGCACGCGGCGCAATCTGTACTTTTTCAAGGGCCAGTCGGTCAGCATAGGCGGCCAGGATGTGCGCAGCCCTGCAGCCATCGAGGTACGCGCCGACATGGCGATTGAGCTGGTCAACGGCAATGAAGTGGCCGAGTTCTTGTTGCTCCAGGGCAAGCCCATTGCCGAACCGGTGGCGCAGTACGGCCCCTTCGTGATGAACACCCAGGCCGAAATTGCGCAGACCATGGCCGACTACCAGCGCACGCAGTTCGGCGGCTGGTCGTTCGACAGCGACGCGCCGGTGCACGGGCGCGACCCGGCGCGGTTTGCCGTGCATCCGGGTGGGCGCGAAGAAAGGCCGGCCGAGGTGCCGGAAACCGCCGGCACCTGACACGTTGCCGGGCTGACCGGCCCAGCGCGTACCCCGCGCGGCATGCGCTTGTGCCGCCGGGGCGATGCAGGCAAGTAAACTGGCCTGGCCCTTTCGGCTGGCGCGGATGGCTGTCACCGGCGCCGCATTCACAAGAGGTGGTTTCATGGCGACTGGATGGCTGGCGGTATTGCAGATGGTCCCTTGGTCCGACGTGATCAAGAACGCGCCCAAGGTGGCCGACGGTGCCAAAAAACTATGGAATGCCGTCGGAAAAAAACCACCAGCGACCGGCACCTTGCCTGATGCCGGCACCGGCGCACCGCTGTCGCCGGAAGGCCAGGCCACCGCCGTCCTGCAGGCGCGAACCCTGGCGCTGGAAACCGCCGTCCAGGACCTGCACGAGCAGATGCTCGCGTCGTCGGAACTGATCAAGGCCCTGGCTGAGCAGAACACCCAGCTGATCCAGCGTGCCGAGGTCAACCGCGTGCGCCTGCTGACGCTGGCCGGTGTGACTGCGCTGGTGACCGTCATCGCCGTGGCCGGCCTGGTGCTGGTCCTGGTTCGCTGATCTGCGGGCCGGCAGGATCGACGATCCGCAAGCTGTCCGAAAACAAAACGCTGCATTTTTGATAGCCGTCTGCGCCCGCTCAGCAAGGGCTGAAGGCCGATTTCATGCCCAATGCCGGGCGAAGCGGCGGCCCGCCGGGGCGCTGAAACTCCGTCACTATTTCCCGCAAATTCCGGTGAATATTTCGCTGCAACTCCACGCCACCCGGGCCTATGGTTGGGCTTTGGAAAAAAGAAGATCGCGCATGAACCCTGAGCTGCTGGTTGCCATCGTTGCCGGACTCGTCGCCGTGGTGAGCGCGGTGATTGCCTACATGGCACAAATCAGCGCCGCCAGAAGCCAGGCACAGGTCGCGCTGATCCAGTCCGCAGAACAACAGGCCCACGAAAGACAAAAGCCTTTTGTCGAGCTGCAGATGAAGTACTACTTCGAGGCTGCCGAGACGACTGCCCGGATTCCGCGAACCAGCGACGAAACAGGCTACCAGCAGCTGGTTGCACGTTTCTGGCAGCTTTACTGGGGGCCGCTGGCCGTTGTCGAGGACGAAGATGTCGAGGAGGCGATGGTGGCCTACGGACAGCAGCTGGGCAGCAACCCCGGCGACGCTGCCGCACTGGAGATGCTCTCGCTGGACATCGCCCATGCCTGCCGCGGCTCACTCAAAAGGCTCTGGGTACCGGAGCTCGGAAATATCAGGAACATCCGTCCGGCGGCGCAATAAGACGGTTGCCGGCTAGTGTCCTGTCCCCGACGCGGTACAAGACCTCGACGAGATTCTTGGTGCTTTCGAACTCACGCCATTCGGCCTTGAAAATTTCGAAGGCTTCCTCAGGAAGCAGGACCCGCAAACGCTGTTCGGCAAGGTTGACACTGCTACGGTGGTGATCCAGTTTCCCTGGTTTGGCGGCAAATCGACTTACATCGATAACAGCCGTAGCGAGAGCACCATTATTGATATTGACGTGCAGCTGCAAGTGGCGCTGGGGAATATCGTCGAGCAGATCGAAAAGTCAGACACCACGCCAGAAGAAAAGAGGGATGCCAAGTCCAGGCTGCAGGCATTTTTAAAGCATCCCCTCGCAATCGCCCTTGCCGGGACCGCCTTGAAGCCGCTTCTGGAGAGCCTGTAAGCGATCCATTCGCTGCCAAGCCTCACCATGCCGCCTGTTGATCGCCATCGCGACGGGCGCCTTGTCGCTCACCCCGGGAAAGGCCACACGGCTCCATGCCGGACGGCAACCCCCTAAACTCCGGCCCACTACAAGGAGTATGCATGGACGATTACCAAAACCAGGCCACTGTCAAACGTGAGCTCGACAGCCTGGCCACTCAATTCTTTCGCGCGGTGTCGTTTGAAGCCGGTGAAACACCACCTTACGACAACATTCATGCGCTCTTCATCGCGTCCGGCCTGCTGATCAAGAACACGGCGTCTACGCCCGAGATATCGACGGTGCCCGAATTCATCGCACCGCGGCAAGCCATGGTAGACAGCGGCACACTGACGCGCTTCAGGGAGTGGGAGCTTTCGCAAACGACGCAGGTCTTCGGCAACATCGCGCACCGCTACAGCGCCTATGCGAAAGAGGGCGCGATGAACGACGCAGGCTTTGAAGCCCGTGGCGTAATCTCGACGCAGTTCGTCAAGACGCCAGAAGGCTGGAAGATGAGCGCCATGGCCTGGGATGACGAGCGGCCTGGATTGGCCCTGCCGCCGGAGCTGCTGGGCAGCTGAGCACGGCGCTTCGTTGACAGCGGCCCCGCTTTTACACGCGGGCCGGCTGCGCCAGGGCGGAGTGGCTGGAGACGGGCCCGCAAAAAAATCATGAACAGTTTCACGCATGCGGACACGCCGCGGCGCTGCGGGAGCAGGGCGACATATCGGCATCCGGCAGATGCCACCTATTGTTAATGGCTGTGGTCGTCCTGGGTTGACGATGGGCAGCAGGCGGTCAAGGAGAGTTTGGGTGACTTGTGGTTTTCAAGGGTCGGTGGTTCTCGCGCGCCCCGGAGCCGGGATACCAACGCCGAGCCGCAGGTCGTCCAATAAAAGAGCGCCCTTCCGGGCGCTTTCTGCAGGGCGTTGTACGCTTACTTGGCCACCACTCGCACCATCTCCAGGCACTTGTTCGAGTAACCCCACTCGTTGTCGTACCAGGCCACCACCTTGATGAAAGTGCCGTCCAGCGCGATGCTGGCGTCGGCATCAAATACGCTGGTACAGGTCTCGCCGCGGAAGTCGGTGGCCACCACCTTGTCTTCGGTGTAGCCGAGGATGCCCTTGAGGGCGCCTTCGCTTTGCGCCTTCATTTCGGCGCAGATTTCTTTCAGCGTGGCCTCCTTGTTCAGCTCGCAGGTCAGGTCCACCACCGACACGTCGGAAGTCGGCACGCGGAAAGACATGCCGGTGAGCTTTTTGTTGAGCTCGGGAATCACCACGCCGACGGCCTTGGCTGCACCGGTGCTGGAAGGGATGATGTTTTCCAGGATGCCACGGCCGCCGCGCCAGTCCTTGTTGCTCGGGCCGTCCACGGTTTTCTGCGTGGCGGTTGCCGCGTGCACAGTGGTCATCAGGCCGCGCTTGATGCCCCACTTGTCGTTGAGCACCTTGGCCACGGGTGCCAGGCAGTTGGTGGTGCAGCTGGCGTTGGAGATGATGGTCTGGCCCTTGTAGGTCTTGTCATTGACGCCGAAGACGAACATGGGCGTGTCGTCTTTCGACGGGGCCGAGAAGATGACTTTTTTGGCACCGGCGGCCAGGTGTTTCTCACCGGAAGCCTTGTCGAGGAAGAGGCCGGTGGCCTCGAGCACGATGTCGGCGCCGATCTCGTTCCACTTCAGGTTGGCCGGGTCACGCTCCTGGGTCAGGCGGATTTTCTTGCCGTTGACGATGAGGGTGTTGCCTTCAACCGATACCTCGCCCTTGAAGCGGCCATGCACAGAGTCGTATTGCAGCATGTACTTCAGGTAGTCAGGCTCGAGCAGGTCGTTGATGCCGACGATTTCAATGTCGCTGAAGTTCTGCACGGCGGCGCGCAACACGTTGCGGCCGATGCGGCCGAAGCCGTTGATACCTAGTTTGATCGCCATGTTTTTAAACTCCTGTAAGTTAAAGAATTACGGTTGCCACTCGGGCTGAAGCAGCCCCAGTTGCAGCATGTCATGCCGGGTTTCGTTCCAGAATGCGACTTCCCGCAAACGGCCCTCCACCTGAAAACCCAGTTGCGCAGCCAGACCCAGCGAAGCCTGGTTGTCCGGATGAATGAGCGCCTCGACGCGGTGCAGTTGGCCACGTTCAAAACCCCAAGTCAGGATTTTCTTCAACGCCTCGCGCATCAAGCCCTGGCGTTGAGCGTTGGGGTTCAGCTCATACCCCAGAAAACATTTTTGCCAGCGCTGGTCCCAGTTAAACAGCCCGCAAGTACCAAGGAATTCACCGGTTGCCCGGTGCTGCAGCGCCCACCGCATGACGGGGACTTGCAGCTTCCACCCTGCGCGGCAGGCAGAAATGAATTCATGCGCGGCAGACACATTGGCAAACGGCTTGGCTCCCCAGTGACGCATATGATGCGCGTCCTGATGAATCGCCAGCAGCGCGGGTGCATGCTGATGATCCAACTCAATCAACCGCAATCGCGGCGTTTCAAGCTCGGGGAACTCCGGTTGTTGCATGGGACGCGTTCTACCTGGACAGCAGCACTTTGCGCACGGTGTCAGCCACGTTCTCAGGCGTGAAGCCGAAATGTTTGAACAGCACCGGGGCTGGCGCCGATTCGCCATAGGTGTCGATGCCGACCACGGCAGCGCAGCCGTATTTCCACCAGCCGTCGGTGACGCCCATCTCCACCGCAATACGTGGAATGCCTTCGGGCAGCACTTCGGATTTGTAGGCGGTTTTCTGTTTGTCGAAGGTGGTGGTGCTGGGCATGGAAACCACGCGCACCGCAATCTTGTGGGCGGCCAGCAGCTCCTGCGCCTTCAGTGCCAGCTGCACTTCGGAGCCGGTGGCGATGATCACAGCCTGGGCTTTTTTGTTCAGACCGACTTCGGTGGGCTCGGAGAGCACATACGCCCCCTTGCTGATTTGCCCGAGATCGTCTTTCGGTGCGTAAGGGAGGTTCTGGCGGCTCAGCAACAGGGCGGTTGGCCTGGCCTTGTTCTGCAGGGCTACGGCCCAGGCCACGGCGGTTTCGGCCGTGTCGCCCGGACGCCAGACGTCGAGGTTGGGGATCAGGCGCAGGCTGGCGGCGTGTTCGATCGACTGGTGCGTCGGGCCGTCTTCACCCAGGCCGATGGAGTCGTGCGTGAACACGTGCACTACGCGGATCTTCATGAGCGCGGCCATGCGGATGGCGTTACGGCTGTAGTCGCTGAAGGTCAGGAAGGTGCCGCCGTAGGGAATGTAGCCGCCGTGCAGCGCGATGCCGTTCATGATGGCGGCCATGCCGAACTCGCGCACACCGTAGTTGATATGACGGCCGATGACCTTGCCGCCTTCGGCTGTCTCCGTCATCGCCACATTGCCGGCCAGATCAAAGCGCAACGCAGGCGTGCTCTTGGTGTTGGTCAGGTTGGAGCCGGTCAGGTCGGCCGAGCCGCCCAGCATTTCAGGCAGGCCGGCGGTGAATGCTTCGAGCGCGAGCTGGGAGGCCTTGCGCGAAGCCACGGTCTCGGCCTTGGTGTGGGCACCGACCACGGTGTCCACCGCGATCTGCGAGAAGGCCCTGGGCAGCTCGCCCTTCATGCGGCGCGTGAATTCTGCCGCCAGCTCGGGGTGGGCCACCTTGTAGGCGGCGAATTTCGCGTCCCAGGCGGCTTCCAGCGCCAGGCCTTTGGCCTTGGCGTCCCAGGCCTCGTAGGCTTCCTTGGGCAAATCGAACGGGGCGTATGTCCAGCCCAGCGCTTCGCGCGTGAGCTTGATTTCTTCGGCACCCAGCGGCTCGCCATGGGCCTTGGCCGTGTTGGCGCGATTCGGCGAGCCTTTGCCGATGTGGGTTTTGCAGATGATCAGCGTGGGTTTGTCGGCGCTGTTTTTTGCGTCGGCCAGCGCGCGCGACACAGCGTCAACATTGTGGCCGTCGATCGGGCCGATGACGTTCCAACCGTAAGCCGCAAAACGCAGCGCGGTGTTGTCGATGAACCAGGGGGCAACCTGGCCGTCGATGGAAATGCCGTTGTCGTCGTACAGGGCGACCAGCTTGTTGAGCTTCCAGGCACCGGCCAGTGCGCAGGCTTCGTGGCTGATGCCTTCCATCAGGCAGCCGTCACCCATGAAAACATAGGTGTGGTGGTCAACGATGGTGTGGTCGGCCTGGTTGAATTCGGCCGCCAGCAGCTTCTCGGCCAGCGCCATGCCGACGGCATTGCTGATGCCCTGGCCGAGCGGGCCGGTGGTGGTTTCCACGCCGGGGGTGTAGCCGAACTCGGGATGGCCCGGTGTCTTGCTGTGCAGCTGGCGGAAATTTTTCAGTTCATTGATGGGCAGTGGGTAGCCGGTCAGGTGCAGCAGCGCATAAATCAGCATGGAGCCGTGGCCGTTCGACAGCACAAAGCGGTCGCGGTTGAACCACTGCGGGTTGTGCGGACTGTGCTTGAGGTGCTGGCCCCAGAGGGCAACGGCCATGTCGGCCATGCCCATGGGTGCGCCGGGGTGGCCGGAATTGGCTTGCTGCACGGCATCCATGGCCAGAGCGCGGATGGAGTTGGCCATGAGGGATGGGGAGGTGTCAGCCATTGCTTGGAGTCCAGGGTGTGAGAAGGGTCGCGGCGCCCGGGGGCCGGCTAACCGGGCACTCGGGAAAACCCCTGATTTTACGGGATGCCACCGTGCGCGATCTGCAGCCGGGTTGCCTCGCCCAAACGCTACCAATTTGGTAGCTGGTCGCGCCCGTCCCCTGTGGGCTAACGGCCAATTTGGCCTCATAACCCGTCATAATTCAGGCCACCATGAGCACCCAAGCCCTGATTCTTGCCGCCGGACGCGGCGAACGCATGCGCCCGCTGACCGACCAAACGCCCAAACCGCTGCTGCCAGTGCAGGGCAGGCCGCTGATTGCCTGGCACCTGGACAGCCTCGCACGCGCCGGTGTGAAGGAGGTGGTGATCAACACCGCCTGGCTCGAAGACCAGTTTCCGGCCGCGCTCGGCGATGGCAGCGCCTGGGGCCTGCGCATCCGCTATTCGCATGAAGGCGCGCTTTTTGGCGGGGCACTGGAAACCGCGGGCGGTATCGCCACCGCGCTGCCGCTGCTGCGGGACGCACCCTTCTGGCTGGTCGCCGGTGACGTGTACATGCCGGGCTTTGATTTTCCGGCGCCCGACGCGCAGCGGTTTGCTGCATCCGCTGCGCTGGCACACATTTACCTGGTGCGCAACCCGCCGCACAACCCGACAGGCGACTTCGGCATCAGCAGCACTGGCCTGGCGCTGTCGCAGGCGGATGAAAAATTCACCTACAGCACTGTGGGCCTGTACCGCCCGGCCCTGTTCCAACATACGCCGGCCGGGAGAAAAGCCGCACTGGCACCGCTGCTGCGCGAGGCCATGCAAAGCGGCCATGTCAGCGCAACGCTATATTCAGGGCCATGGACCGACGTGGGCACGCCCGAGCGTCTGGCCGAGCTGAACATTCCCCGTTAGGAAACCGCTTTTACCCATGACCACCATCTACGAAAAACGCCGCGCCGCCGTGGCACGCGCGCTCAAAACTGCCGGCGGCGGCATGGCCCTGCTGCCAACGGCCCCTGAAGTGGCACGCAACCGCGACAGCGACTTCGCTTACCGCCACGACAGCTACTTCTATTACCTGACCGGCTTCAGCGAACCCGGCGCCTGGCTGGCCATTGAAGCGAGCGGCAGGAGCACGCTGTTTTGCCGGCCCAAGGACCTGGAGCGCGAGATCTGGGACGGCATCCGGCTGGGCCCGAAGGCTGCACCGGCCGCGCTGGGCGTCGATGCCGCTTTCAGCACCGAAGCTCTCGAAGAAAAAATGCCGGCCCTGCTGACCAACCAGAACGCGGTGTGGTTTCCGTTTGCCACACACCAGGGCCTGGAAACGCAGGTGGATGGCTGGCTGGCCAAGGTGCGCGCCCGCGTGCGCTTCGGCGCTGAATGTCCCCAGAGCCAGCACGACCTGTGCAAGCTGCTGGATGAAATGCGGCTGGTCAAGGACACGCATGAAATTGCGATCCTGCGGCGTGCCGGCAAGATTTCTGCAGGCGCCCATGTGCGCGCCATGCAAACCTCGGCGGCCATGCTGCGCCAGGGTGTCAAAGGCGACCTGCGTGAATACCACCTCGAGGCCGAGCTGCTGCACGAGTTCCGTCGCCATGGCTCACAGTACCCGGCTTACACCAGCATCGTCGCGGCAGGTGCCAACGCCTGCGTGCTGCATTACCGTGCGGGTGACGCCGAACTCAAACCCGGTGAGCTGTGTCTGATTGACGCCGGCTGCGAACTCGACGGCTACGCGAGCGACATCACGCGCACCTTTCCGGCCAATGGCAAGTTCACACCCGCACAGCGCACGCTGTACGACATCGTCCTTGCCGCACAGGATGCAGCGGTGAAAGTCACCAAACCCGGCAAGCGTTTCATGGACCCGCATGATGCAGCGACGCGCGTGCTGGCCCAGGGCATGCTGGACACCGGCCTGCTCGACAAAAAGAAACACGGCAAGGTCGACGACGTGCTGGAATCGGGCGCCTACCGCCAGTTCTACATGCACCGCACCGGCCACTGGATGGGCATGGACGTGCACGACTGCGGCGACTACACCGAGCCCGGCAGCAAACCACGCGAGGAAAAAGACGCCCTGGGCCAGACGGTGATGCGTAAGCCTTCACGCATCCTGCGGCCGGGCATGGTCACCACCATCGAGCCCGGCATTTATGTACGGCCAGGCAAAGGGGTGCCGAAGGAGTTCTGGAACATCGGCATCCGCATTGAAGACGACGCGCTGATCACGGCCAAGGGCTGCGAGTTGATGACTCGCGGAGTGCCTGTGAAGGCCGATGAGATCGAGGCGTTGATGCGGTGATGATTGGGCTGGCAGGTGCTCTGAATCAATCGGTAGCTAGCATCGCAGCCGCCCATAGCGGCAGCTTCTTCACCAGCAAGGTCGTTTGCTCTGCCTTGCACACAGCCACCAGCGTGGGCGCCCCCCGCTCCACCCCGGCGCCATCGTAGACAAAGGCAAGGTCCGCCAGGCGGACCGCTTTCTTGAGGTTGGCCATGGTGCGCGGGTAGCGCTCAAGAATGCGTCTTGCCGGAACATGGTGGCCACCCTCCTGAACTCGCTGCCTCACTCGTGCCAGCAAATGCTGCGGATTGTTCACGGACACGACGTAGAGAACGACGTGGTAACCCAGCGATTGGGCATGGCTGACAAGGCTCAATTTGGACTCATGTGAGAAGACGGTTTCGCTCACAAACCCAACTTTGTCTTCCAGCAATGCCTGGCGCCGTGCATCGGCCCAGTCACGCGCTGCCTCTGATCGTTTTTGCAAGTCCAGGACGTTTTGCAAATGGCTTTTCTCGTACAGATCAGCGTTCACAAACTCCAGTTCGCGGGCTATGGTGCCGCTGTCAACCAAGGCACGGTAGAGAGTGGATTTGCCAGCTCCGTTGGGGCCCGCGAGCAGATGAAAAATGGGCGGGGTCAAGCAGCAGTCCGCTGCACTGCCAATTGCCTATTTTCCTCAACGATCCGGCGAACGTGGGCTTGCAGCGTGCCATTGGAGCTGATCTCTATCAAGCGCTCGGCCAAAGCATCCAGGGTGCCTGGCGCCTTCGGTGTCTTGCCGGTCGCGGGACGGCCTGTTTTGGCGCGCGCCTTGCGCGCAGCAGCCTCATACACCTCAATCGCAGTCTGAGCCTCTTGCACGGTCAGGCCTGAATGTTCAACCACCCGGCCGAGCGTGGCCCAGTACTCGATTTGCCCGGCGGCCGAGCGTCGCAAGGGCTGAGCGGCTTCCCGCGCCTGCTCTACAAGATCGATGGGGAGTTTGACAGAGGCAAAATTGCTGGGTGCGGCCATGATGATCTCCTGTATGGCCCATTTTGGGCTATATTGCCACTTTTTGCAATTTCCAAACCAGACGAACTGCTACTCCGCCACCGTCACTCGCCGGGCGTTTTTGAAGGTTCGCAAAAGCACCCCGTGGATCACACGACGCAAGGTCTGGGCTCGCCAGAGGTGCCGGTCGGGGAGCGCCTAACCGCCCTGAGGCGAAGGCTTTGCTGCGGCATTACGTAGCGCCGGGGCCGCCATTGCCGTTTCGGACATCGTCAACACCACGGAACGAGCCCCCAGGCCGACACGAAGCTGCTGCGGCAGCGCACCAGAAGGCACACCGGCTGCGGTGAACGCACCCGAGACCGCATCAAACCGCAACCAGGCCGGAAGCGGTTTGCCGGAAAGCGTGGTGGCCTCCACCGCTGCATCACCGGCCATGACCATCAGGCCTTTGGGCAAGGCGAACCGGAAAGCCGCGCCGGTTGACACCAGCTCGCTGGAAACACCCACTGAAACAATGCCGGGGCGCTGGTCAACTGGCTCGCGCAGGGTTTGCACCAGCACGGCCGAATCAGCTGCTGCACAGGCAGTCTCCGGATCGGCGCAAGGCCCGGCGGCGGAAGGAGCGGACTCCAGCAGGGCGTTCATGGCCGCCACCGAAAGACCGGCGGAGGCAGGTGCCAGTACAGCGGTCGGCAAGGTGATGGACGAAGCCATCGATGGCCGGAACGCACCCCCCTGGCCTGCCGCATCCACAATGGTGGCCACCGTGCTTGCCGTGTTGCTGGCCAGGACGTAATTGCCCGCATCCGCTCCGCCAAGCGCAATGCCTGTGATGGCTACCGGTTTGTCAATACCGGGCGCCGCGGTGTCAAAGTTGCCGGTGGCTGCCGCAACATTGAGCACGTCGCCGCCGAACATCCCGGTGAAGCCGGCAGCACCGGTGTTCAGCGCGGCTGCGGTGTTGCCGTCAGCCACCTTGGTATTGGCCGTGATGCCGGTCACGCCGGCAATGGTTGCAGGGGTGATGTTGGCAGTGGTCGCCGCCGCGGTGTTGAAGGTGTAGTTGGCGGCGTCGGTGCCGGTCACGTTGATGCCGGTCACGTTAACCACTTTGTTTACGCCAACGTTCTTGTCCACAAAACTCGCTGCCGTGCTGCTGGCCGTCAGAATATCCCCTGCGACCCGGTTGTCCGACAGGCCGACCACTGCGTTGGTCGTGGCGTCATAGGCTTTGTTGGTGCCCGTGGCGCTGACGGTCAAGGCGCGCGCCGTGATGTCGCCAATGTTCCCGGTGGCTGTGCCGCCACCGGACACCTGGTAACCGTAGACGGTTGTTGCGCCGTTCGATGCGCTGGCGGTGATGCCCGATACGCTGACGGTCTTGCCTGTACCCACATTCTTGTCGGCGTAATTGCCGGCGGTCGGGTTGTTCAGGGTAACCACATCCCCGTCGATGCCCGCGGAACTGGTGTAGTTGCCCGCCGTCAGTGTGGCGTTGGTGTTGCCGTCGTACACCTTGGTCACCGCGCCGGTGAGGCCTGCGGTAACGGTCGGCGCCACTGTATGGAGGAACCCATTGCCGGTGCCAAGGATGGTGTCGCCGTAGGTGGCGTTGTACTGCTTGAAGTTCGCGACCAGGCCATTGCGGGTATCGCTTGTCGGGCTGGTTGAATAAACCAGCCAGCGGCCCGGGCCGGAATTGATGGCAGCAGCGCCAACGTTGTTGACGAAATTCTGTTTGGCCACCAGCACCACAGAATCCCCACCGCCTGTGGCGGTCTGGGTCCCGGTGAGCGTGAGATTGCCGATGGTGCTGCGGGCCACGATGCCTGCTGCGCGGACCGCCCCCAGGCTGACAGCCGCACCTGTCGCGCTGAAGGCGCCCAGGGCCGTCGTTTGCCCGATGCCGGCCGTGGTGGTGATGTTGCCGCTGGTGCCGGCATTCAGTGTGAGATCGTGGGCACCGTTGATGGTTTGTGCGATGACGATGTTGTCGCCCGCGCCGCCGGCCGTCGTGATCGAAGAATTTCCGGTCAGGGTCACCGGACTGTTGAAGGTGATGGTGTCTGCGCCTGCCGTGCCCAGTGTTGCCAGATTGCCGTTGAGGCTGGTGACGCCGGTGTAGCTCTGCGTGCCTTTGGTTTGCACCGAGCCGAGCGCAATGCTGGCGCCCGTCGCGCTCAAGGTGGTCACAGCGCTGGTGGCGGTACCACCCGCCAGCGTCACGGCCCCGGTACCGGCGGTCAATGTCAATGTGCGCGCCGTGGCGTCTTCATTCAGGGCACCGTCCAGCCGGATGGCGCCCCCGGTGCCGCCCGTCGTGCCGCCCGTGGTGTTGACCGTGAGGTTTGCGGTTTGTGCCGCCGCGTCCTTGACCCAGACCTGGCCGCCGCTGCCGGCCGTGCCGGCGCCAATACGGTTGCCGCCGGTAGCCGTGAGGTTGCCATTGAGCGTGATGAGAGGCGTCGCGCCGCCCGCGTCCAGCGTGATGCTGCCGGCATTACCGCCGTTGGCGCTGCCTGTGCCTGCATTGGCACCCGTCACCGAAATGGCGCCGACCGAAACGTTGCCACCGCTGCCCGTCACCGTCACGGCGGCACCATTGCCGCCGGCCATGTTCGCACCGCTGCCCGCCGTGCCGTTGGCCGTGATCGCAGCGGTGGTGACCGAATTGCCTGCGAGCGTCACCGTGCCGGCGCTGCGGCCCGCTGTGTTGGTCAGTGCTGTACCACCCGAGGTGGTGATGGCACCTGTCACATTGAGCAATCCTGTGCTGGCCGTTGCGCTGACATTGCCCCCCGCGCCGTTGCTGCCGCCTGTGGTGGTCAAAGCACCCGCCGTCACTGTTGTGCCCGTCAATGCGATGCTGCCGGTGGTACCCCCAGCTCCGGTGCCGGTGGCGGCACCGGTCTGCGCAGCGATGGCGGCCGTATTCAGCGTGCCACTGCCGGTGATGCTCACCACCCCGGCGTTGCCGCCGGCCTGGTTGGTGCCGTTGGCTGCACTGCCGCTGGCGGTGATGTTGCCGGTGA
>NZ_JBAQYR010000130.1:0-28787 GCF_049790275.1 Polaromonas sp. | reverse complement strand
GCCATGACGCGCGAAGCGCGTCATGGCGGACCCAAGCGGCCGTCATGTTTGCACGCGAGAGCAGCACACACGGCCAAATGAAGCTCCCCGCCATCGCCCAGCGGGGCGAGGGAGGGGCGGGGGGAGGGAGTGGGGAGTCGCTCCTACTGCCCGGTGCGGATCAGGAACGAAGCGTGATGCCGGCGATGAAATCCGGGAGACAGCGAATCCACTCACCCCCGCTGTTGCATCTTCTCAATCCGTTCACCCATGCGCGACAACAGGTACCACCACTCGCCGTCATCGTCGCGGTAGGTGCGTACTGCCCCCGCACGCACCAGGATCTTGCGCAACTCGTCGTCGTCAAAGCCGCCCAGGTGTTTTTTGAGCACCTCGAAGGACCGGTCGGTGAAGCTTTTGTGGCTCAGGAAGTGGCGCGCGGTTTCCTCGGCCATGAATTCGGTCTTGTACTGCTGCTGCAGTGCCTGGATCTGGTGTTTGAACTGCTGCCGGTTCACGGCAAAGGTCACCAGCCCGCCCACCAGGGTGCCGAGCAGGGTGAACAGGGGGGTCAGGAGTTGGGCGTCCATGGCGGTGTCTCTCTATCTGGTCAGTGGGCCGGAATGACTGCGCATTATTGCGGTGAATCAAGGCCCGGTGGATTTTCAACCCGCTTGTGACCTCTGGCTTTCCGCTTGGACTAAACTGGAATCGGGTTTGCGCCGCGCCCGATTTTTACCACCCGCACTTGGGAGCATGCCATGGAAAACACCAGCAAAGACAAACTGATCACCGACATGAAAGTGGTCCTCGCCGATGTGGAAGACCTGCTCAAGGCGGCAACCGCCGCCACGGGCGAAACCGCCGCCGCGCTGCGCGAGAAAGCAGCAGCCAAACTCAAGCTGGCCACCGAAAAACTGACCGGCCTGCAGGAAGCGGCATTGCTCAAGGGCAAGGAAGCGGCGAAGGTGACGGACGAATATGTGCACGCACATCCGTGGAAAGCCGTGGGCATGGCCGCTGCAGCCGGTTTCCTGATCGGCTTGCTGGTCAACCGCCGGTAAACCACGCCATGGCGGGAAGCACCAGCCTGCCGGTGCACCTGCCGCAGCCATGAGCACCCCCGACCGCGCCGATACCGGCCAGCCACCGCGCCTGTTCGCGTCGCTGCGCCAGCTGGCCCTCACCGCGCTGGCCATGACGCACACGCGCTTGGCTTTGGCGGGTGTCGAGCTGGAAGAAGAACTGCAACGCCTGATCGGGCTGCTGCTGAGCCTGCTGGGCCTGCTGGTGTTCGGGCTGGTCGGCGTCCTGATCTTCACCCTCATGGTCGTGCTGGCCGTCGATCCGGCGCAGCGTGTGACCGTGCTGGCGTTTTTTGCGGCGGCGTACCTGGGCCTGGGCGGCTGGTTCTGGTGGCGGGTCCGGCACGCGCTGGCAACGCGCCCGCCCTTCCTGCAGGCGACGTTTGCCGAAATGGCGCAGGACCGCGACACGCTGCAGGCCGCGTCTGCAAGCACCACCCGCCACGACAAACATCCCCATGAGTGACGCTGCCGGTCAACGCGAACTGAGAAAACAGCTGTTGCTGGTGCGCTCGGCCACCGAGCGCGCCGAGCTGGCGCAGGCTGTGCGCGCTACGCGGCAGTCGGCCGCTACCTTCAAAAGTGGTGTCCCGGGGCTGGCCATGGGCAAGGGTTTGTCGCTGGCTCTCGGGTTGATCAAACGTGCGCCCCTGATCAGCTCGGTGCTGCCGCTGGTGCTGGCGGGCGCGCGCCGGCCCCTGCTGCGTTACGTCTTGCTGGGTGCGGGCTCGGCGCTGCTGGTGTGGAAGGGTTACCAGTGGCTGGCCGAACAGCGCGGATCAGGTGCAGAGCCTGCCGAAGACGGCCATCCACCGCTTGCCGATTGATTCTTTTCTGCAGAGCCGCGGTGGCCCTGTTCTTGCCGGCTTTCAGGTGCTACTGAATAGATAGCTGCTTGCGCCCGTCCCTATTGGGCTACAGGCACTTTTTGCATCTGGATAAAACGTCAGATTTCCAGGTTGTCGATCAACCGTGTGGTGCCCAGCCTGGCCGCACCCAGCACCACCAGCGATGCATCGGCACTTTCCGGCGGCAGCAGGTCGGCGCGGAGGCGCACGGTCAGGTAGTCGGGTTGCCAGCCGCGCGCGGCCAGCGCCTGCATTGCGGCCGCTTCCAGGGCCTCCCGCCTGGGCAGGCCCTGCACCTTGACGGCCTCCCCCAGGGCTTTGAGTGCCGTGGACAAATGGACTGCTTCGCTGCGTTCCTGTGCATTCAGGTAGCCGTTGCGCGAAGACAGGGCCAGGCCGTCGGCGGCACGCAGGGTCTCACCGGCAACGATGGAGATCGGCAGGGCGAACTGCTGCACCATGCGCTGGATGATCATCTGCTGCTGGTAGTCTTTCTTGCCGAACAGCGCAACGCCGTCCGGCTTGCCCGCGAACACGCAGGAAAACAGTTTCATCACCACCGTGCTCACGCCGACGAAAAAGCCGGGCCGGAAGTGTCCTTCGAGAATGTCGGCGAGTTCGGCTGGCGGGTGCACCTTGTAGGTCTGCGGCTCGGGGTAAAGATCGGCTTCCCGCGGCGCAAACAGCACGTCGCAGCCGGCGGCCTGCAGCTTGCCGCAATCGGCTTCCCAGGTGCGCGGGTAGGTGTCGAAGTCTTCATGCGGCGCGAATTGCAGGCGGTTCACAAAAATGCTGGCCACGGTGACATCGCCGCGGGGCTTTGCCTGGTTGACGAGGGCAATATGGCCATCGTGCAGGTTGCCCATGGTGGCGACGAAAGCCGGGCGCTGGTAGGGAGCCAGCTGCGTGCGCAGGTCGGCGATGGTATGGGCAATTTTCATGCGGTGCTATGTGAGGTTGCAGTTCAAAAGAGGCGAACTATACAAGCTGGGGGTTCCAGGTCCAGACCAGCCGGGGCCGCGGAACCGGCCTGGCCTAGCCGCAGGCGCAGCGCCCCTCCTCTTCGTCCAAGGGGCAGCGCACCGCCGTAGGCTCGCGAAGCGACAAGCGTGGGGGCCATATCCTCACCAGGCATGCAGCGCATCGACCGGGAAGCGGCCTTCCTTGACGGCACGCACATAGGCCTGCATGGCGCCGCGCACGCTGTTTTCTTCGCTCATGAAGTTGTGCACAAACTTCGGCATTTTCCCCAGGTTCATGCCCAGCATGTCATGCAGAACCAGCACCTGGCCCGCAGTGCCGACACCGGCCCCTATGCCTATGGTCGCGCAATGCGGAAGTTCTTTGGTGAGTGTGGCTGACAGGGCAGCTGGCACCATCTCCAGCACCATCATGGCCGCGCCTGCATCCTGCAATGCGTGGGCGTGGGTTTTCAGTGTGGTGGCGGCTTCTTCCGATTTGCCTTGCACACGATAGCCGCCTAACGAATGTACGGTTTGCGGCGTCAGACCCAGGTGCGCGCATACCGGAATGCCGCGCTCCACCAGAAAATGCACGGTGTCTTCCGTCCAGCCACCGCCTTCAAGTTTGACCATGTGCGCGCCTGCCTGCATCAGCACGGCGGCGCTGCGCAGGGCCTGCTCTTTTGACTCGTGGTAGCTGCCAAAAGGCAGGTCGGAAATAAGCCAGGCGGTGGCCTGCGCGCGGTGCAGGCCCCGGGCCACGCTCTCGGTGTAGTGGCGCATGGTCTCCAGCGTCACGCCCACGGTGCTGGGCATGCCCTGGCAGACCATGCCCAGGGAGTCGCCGACCAGAATGGACTCCACCCCGGCCGAATCGGCGACTGCCGCAAAGGTCGCGTCATAGGCGGTGAGCATGGTGATTTTTTCGCCCTGCGCATGCATTTCGCGCAGGCGCGGCAGGCTGATGGGCTTGCGCGAAGCCGGGGGCGGCACCGCAGGCAAGGTGCCATAAGGGCTGGCAGCCGTGGTGGCGGGCGTCATGGCTGCGCCTCGGGTGCAGAGCGTGTCATGCCCAGGCGCTCCAGCAAGGCGACATCGGCGTCGGTGTCGGGGTTGCCGGTGGTCAGCAGCTTGTCGCCGTAAAAGATCGAATTGGCGCCGGCCAGGAAACACAGGGCCTGCACCGCATCGCCCATCTGCTGGCGGCCCGCCGACAGGCGCACACGCGCTTTGGGCATGGTGATGCGCGCGACGGCAATCGTGCGCACGAATTCAAACGGGTCCAGGTCTTCCTGGGCGGCCAGCGGCGTGCCTTCGACTTTGACCAGGTTGTTGATCGGCACCGACTCGGGGTAGGGCGACAGGTTGGCGAGCTCGGCCACCAGGCCGGCGCGCTGGCGCCGTGTTTCACCCATGCCGACGATGCCGCCGCAGCAGACCTTGACGCCCGCACTGCGCACGCGCGCCAGGGTGTCGAGCCGGTCCTGGTAGTCGCGCGTTGTGATGATGTCGCCGTAGAAGTCGGGCGCGCTGTCGAGGTTGTGGTTGTAGTAATCCAGCCCGGCGCTTTGTAGCGTTTGCGCATGGCCGTCTTCCAGCATGCCCAGCGTCGCGCAGGTTTCCAGCCCGAGCGCCTTGACCGTGCGCACCAGTTCGGCCACTTTTTCAATGTCGCGGTCTTTCGGTGCGCGCCAGGCGGCACCCATGCAAAAGCGCGTGGCACCGGCGTCCTTGGCGCGTTGCGCCGCCAGCTGCACCTCATGCGGCTCCATCAGCTTGGTGGCCTCCACGCCGGTGTCAAAGCGCGCCGCCTGCGGGCAGTAGTTGCAGTCTTCCGGACAGCCGCCGGTCTTGACCGACAGCAGCGTGGCAAATTCAACACGCGTCGGGTCGAAGTTTTCACGATGCACGGTTTGCGCCTGGTGCATCAGCTCGGGAAACGGCAGGTCGAACAGTGCCTCGATGGCGTCCACGCTCCAGAGGGTCTGGGAGCTGGCCGGGACGGTCTGGCGCGGGCGGTGCAAGGTGACGGGTTGTTCAAAAACGCTGGACATGGCCTGGCTCCTGGAGGTGAGAGTCCCTTGACTCTGTCTTTTGATCGGGAAAGTGCGGCCGGCTCAGAGGCCCTGTACCGCAATCGTGGAGCGCTCTTCCCGGATGCGGTTGGCGCTGTCGACAAACACCAGTTTAGGCTGGAAGCTGGCCACCTGGTCGGCCGGCAGCTGGCCAAAGGCTGCAATGATGATCAGGTCGCCAACAGCCGCCTGGCGTGCCGCCGACCCGTTGACCGAGATGGTGCCGCTGCCGCGCTGGGCGCGTATCGCGTAGGTCACAAAACGCGCGCCGTTGTTGATGTTCCAGATGTGGATCTGCTCGAACTCGGCAATGCCCGAGGCCTCCAGCAAGTCATCGTCAATGGCACAGGAACCTTCGTAGTGCAGTTCGCACTGGGTGACGGTGGCGCGGTGGATTTTTCCGGCGAGAAGGGTGCGTTGCATGTGTCTCAAGCGCTCAAGGCGTGGGTGAAAGTGTGGGTTTGGGAAACAGGGGCGCCGTGACGGGCGGACTGCTCCGGCCGCGCCTGATGGCTTCCTGCAATTGAGCGATGGCCGCCTCAGGCGAAACGGCTGCCGTGATGGCACTGATCACGGCCACTCCGGCCGCCCCGGCGCGCGCCGCCTGTTCTGTTCGCGGCACGTCCATGCCGGCAATGCCGACAACCGGTGTCGGCAGCAGCGCGCACCAGTACGCCAGGTTGTCATTGCCCTGTGGGATCCACGGCATGGCCTTGGCCTGGGTGGGGTGGATGGGCCCACAGGCGATGTAGCTGGGCTGAAGCGCCCAGGCGCGGCAGACTTCCCAATACGCATGAGTGCTGATGCCCAGCCGCAAGCCGGCCTGGCGAATCGCGGCCAGGTCGGCAATGTGCAGGTCTTCCTGACCCAGGTGCACGCCGTAGGCGCCTTCTTCGATGGCCAGTTGCCAGTGGTCGTTGATGAAAAGTTGCGCACCGGCTTTCGTCGCCGCAGCAATCGCCTGGCGCACCTGTTGCCGCACGAACTCGCGTTGCTCCGGTTGTTCCGCCTCCTTGATGCGTAGTTGCACGGTGCGTACACCGGCGGTCACCACGCGTTCAACCCAGGCTGCGCTGTCCACCACGGCATAAAGCCCCAGGTTCGTGTCGCTGAGCGCGGCAAAGCCGCTGACCGTTGTGGGCTGCGGCAGGCTGAAATATGGCAGGTTGCTGCTGTGTTGGGAAAAACCGGCGCCGGACTCCGGCGAAGCTGCCGCCATGCAGGCCAGGACGATCGCATCGATGGCCACAAAACCTTTTGCCAACGCCTCGGTCGCACTGGCAGCAAAGGCGGAGGTATCGACGGCGAACTGACCTGCTGGCAGGCTGAGCCAGCCGCTGGCCTGCAGGGTGTCGGCATAGGCTTCGTTCTTGCCGCCGATGATCACCACGGCTTTGCACACGCGTGTGCACAAGGTTCTGGCAGCCTGTTCAACGGCGTCGCGCGTGTCCAGGGAGGTCAGGCCCAGCAGGGCGGCTGCTTCCTTGCGGTCGACGCAAAGCAAAGCGGAGCTTGGGGACGGTTGATCGCTTTGGTCCTGCAGTAGCCGTTCGATTTCTTTCGCGTGACTTGACAGGGTCCAGACCGGTGCGGTGCTGATGGGAACGGTCATAAGATGAAAGGCCGGCCGGTGACCGGCGTCGAGGCGACCGCCATGTCCTGCTGCGCCATGATGCCGGCTTCATACGCCAGTCGCCCGGCTTCGATGCCGAGCTTGAAGGCACGCGCCATCTGCACCGGGTCGCGCGCGTGGGCGACTGCCGAGTTGAGAAGCACCGCATCGTAGCCGAGTTCCATGGCCTGTACCGCGTCGGCCGGCGAACCGATGCCTGCATCCACGATCAATGGCACACCCGGCAGGCGTGCGCGCAAGGTGCGCAATGCGTAGGGGTTGATCAAACCCTGGCCCGACCCGATGGGCGCACCCCAGGGCATCAGGATGCGGCAACCGGCGTCGAGCAAACGCTGGCAGCTGACCAGGTCGTCGGTGCAATAGGGGAAAACTTCAAAACCATCACGCACCAGTTCGGTGGCAGCGGTCACCAGCTCGAACGGGTCGGGCTGCAGCGTGTGTTCATCACCGACCACCTCCAGCTTGATCCAGCTCGTGCCGAACAGTTCGCGCGCCATCTTCGACAGCGTGACGGCCTCGCGCGCGCTGCGGCAGCCGGCGGTGTTGGGCAGCAGGCGGGCGCCGCTGGCCTGGATCAGTTTGTAGAAATCATTTTGTGTGCCGCCACCGGCGGCCAGCTGGCGCTTGAGCCCGACGGTGACGACCTGCGCGCCGGAAGCTGCAATGGCCTGCTGCAGGACTTGCGGCGATGGATAACTGGCCGTGCCCAGGAAAAAACGGCTGGCCAGCTCGATGCCGGCGATTTGGAAACTCATGCCTAGCCTCCTGTGATGGCCTGAAATGTAAAAACGGCGTCGCCTTCTGCGAGCGGGGTTTTCGCGCGTTCGTCGCGGGCGACAAATTCCCCATTTACAGCGCTGGCGAAGGCCTGTGCCGGCTGGCCGGAGGCGGCCAGTGCATCGGCCAGGCTGCTGCCTGCCGGCACCTGTCGGGCTTCGCCGTTGAATGTGATGTTGATCAGTGTCATGTCAGTTTCTGCAACGTCTGCTCGACCATCGCCGGCGCAATCAGCCAGCCGTGGCGGAACAGACCATTGATGCGCACCAGTCCGGGCTCTTGTTCAACGTGCGGCAAATTATCTGGCAGCGCGGGACGAAGGTTGGTTTCCGTGTGAACCACGCGCGCCTCGGCCAGTTCGGGAATGATGCTGTGTGCCGCCGCCAGCAGTTCCACCATGCTCCGCAGCGAGATCGGCGAACGGTCTTCACTTTCAATCTCGCTGGCGCCAATGACGATATGCCCTCCAGCGCGCGGCACCAGGTAAACCCGGTGCCGGGGATGCAGCAGGCGAATCGGCCGCTGCAGCGCCACATGGGGCGCATGGAGCCAGATGACTTCGCCGCGCACACCGCGCACGCCGGGGGTGAATCCCGCGGAGGTGTCGGTGACTTGGGTGGCAGGCCGAGCGCCTGTGCCGCGCACGTCAAGCACGCAGTCGAAAGCCAGAACGCTCTGGGCTGTGTGTATCTCACCGGGGCGCAGGCGG
This sequence comes from Polaromonas sp., assembly GCF_049790275.1. Taxonomy (GTDB): domain Bacteria; phylum Pseudomonadota; class Gammaproteobacteria; order Burkholderiales; family Burkholderiaceae_C; genus Polaromonas. Next base: position 20,719 of record NZ_JBAQYR010000130.1, on the reverse strand, counting down.
TCCACCGTGCTTCCCCAATGCCAGCGCGCGCCTGCCGCACCGGCGGCATGGGCCAGGGCCACCATGGCCTGCACGGTGTGGATTTGCCCTTCGTGTGGCAACAGCCAGGCGTGCGCCACGCCATGCAGATCCGGCTCCAGTTCCCTCAGCGCGGCGGCCTCCAGCAACTGTGGTGCATGACCCTCAGGTGCCTTGTGTTTCAGCAGGTCCACCACGCGCCGCGCTGCGCCTTCATCGCCGCGATGCGCGAGCAGCAGGCTGCCGCGCTGGTGCAACTCGACCGGCATGCCGAGGGACGCCACGATGGTGGGCCAGAGTTCCAGCGAACGCAGGCCGAGCGCAAACACGTTTTCGTCCGCCGACTCCAGCTCGGCCGTGGGGCTGAGCATGCCGGCAGCCGTCCACCCCGCGGCGTACACGCCGCCGGCCGGCGCCTCTGGTCCCGGTGCGGGATCAAAAACCTCGACCGAATGGCCGGCGCTGGCCAGCTGGAAGGCCAGCAGCCGTCCGAGGAGGCCTGCGCCTGCGATGCCGATATGCATGGATGTGTCGCCCTTGTCAGCGTGGGTTCAGAGTTTCTGGATGGGGATGTAGATTTCGCTGCCGCCTTCGCGGAACTCGGCGGATTTTGCCTGCATTCCCTGGTCCAGGGCTGCGTTTTCCGCAATACCTTGTTGTGCCGCAAACTCGCGCACTTCCTGGCTGATTTTCATCGAGCAGAACTTCGGTCCGCACATGGAGCAGAAATGCGCCACCTTGCTGACTTCCTTGGGCAGGGTTTCGTCATGAAACTCGCGCGCGGTGTCCGGGTCCAGCGACAGGTTGAACTGGTCGTGCCAGCGGAACTCGAAGCGTGCCTTCGACAGCGCCTCGTCGCGGGCACGCGAAGCCGGGTGGCCTTTGGCCACATCGGCGGCGTGCGCGGCAATCTTGTAGGCAATGATGCCCTGCTTGACGTCGTTGCGGTCGGGCAGGCCCAGGTGTTCCTTGGGCGTGACGTAACACAGCATGGCAGTGCCGAACCAGCCGATCATCGCCGCACCGATGGCGCTGGAGATGTGGTCGTAACCGGGGGAGATGTCGATGGTCAGCGGGCCCAGGGTGTAGAACGGCGCCTCGTGGCAATGCTTGAGCTGCTCTTCCATGTTGGCCTGGATCATGTGCATGGGCACGTGGCCGGGGCCTTCGATCATGGTTTGCACATCGTGTTTCCAGGCGATCTTGGTCAGCTCACCGAGCGTGCGCAGTTCGGCAAACTGGGCTTCGTCGTTGGCGTCGGCACCCGAGCCCGGGCGCAGGCCATCGCCAAGTGAGAAGCTCACGTCGTAGGCTTTCATGATCTCGCAGATCTCTTCGAAGTGCGTGTACAAAAAGTTTTCCTTGTGGTGCGACATGCACCACTTGGCCAGGATGGAACCACCGCGCGAAACAATGCCGGTGCGGCGCTTGGCCGTCATCGGGATGAAAGGCAGGCGCACACCGGCGTGGATGGTGAAGTAGTCCACGCCCTGCTCGGCTTGTTCAATCAAGGTGTCGCGGTAAATTTCCCAGGTCAGGTCTTCGGCGACGCCGCCGACTTTTTCGAGGGCCTGGTAAATTGGGACGGTGCCGATGGGCACCGGCGAGTTGCGAATGATCCAGTCGCGGGTGGTGTGGATGTTTTTGCCGGTGGACAGGTCCATCACGTTGTCGGCGCCCCAGCGGATGGCCCAGACCAGTTTTTCGACCTCTTCTTCAATGCTCGAGGTTACCGCCGAGTTGCCGATGTTGGCGTTGATCTTGACGAGGAAGTTGCGGCCAATGATCATGGGCTCGACTTCGGGGTGGTTGATGTTGGCCGGAATGATGGCCCGGCCGCGCGCCACTTCGTCGCGGACAAATTCGGGCGTCACAAACTCGGGAAGTTGCGCGCCCATGGGGTTGCCGCGCAGGCGCTGGGCGCGCTCGGCATCACCCAGGTATTCGGCCATCCATTCGCGCTTGGTGTTTTCACGCAATGCGATGTATTCCATCTCCGGCGTGATGATGCCGCGGCGTGCATAGTGCATCTGGCTCACGTTGGCGCCGGCCTTGGCACGGCGCGGTGTGCGCTGCAGGCCCGCGGCCTGGGCGCGCAGTGCGGCAATACGCTGGACTTCCGGGTCTGACGGGTCGGTGCGGTCTTCGCGGCGGGTTCCGTCGTCGACCGCCTGCGCGGTGCGTCCGGTGTAAATTTCTGTGTCACCGCGCGCCTCGATCCAGGGTGTGCGCAGCGCCTCGAGCCCGCGGCGCACGTCGATGTTTGCGCTGGGGTCGGTGTAGGGGCCGGAAGTGTCGTACAGCGTGGCGGATTCGCCGTTGCTCAAGCTGACTTCGCGCATCGGAACGCGAATGTCCGCATGGACCTGGCCGGGCACGTAAATCTTGCGTGATGCGGGGAAAGGCTCGCGTGTCAGCGAAAGCAGTTGGGCAAATTTGTCTGGAGCGTTCATCGGGGCATCCTTTGCTGTGTGGGGTACACAAAATGCTCCGAAGGTGTGGCCAATACCAGTGCTGTGGTGTTGGTCGTTGACTGGATAGCCGGGGGGGCCGGCGGCAGTCAGCTCTTCTTACGTCGGTACGAACCGATTCAAGTTCACGGGTTTGGGTTGTTGGCCATCTCAGCTACTCGACCACAATGGCCGGCAGCACCCCGGAGCAATTGCATTCTAGTACAGGCGGTCTGAGGACCCAAATCCTTTTTCCTGTGGTGCCGATAGTGTGCTAACCGGAGGGTTCTTTGCGAAGCCGCTATGCTTGCCGCCAACATTTGCGTGAAACGACCAAAAAAATGAATGACCGGTTTGATTTTTCAGATGCCAGCATGGCGCTGCTTGCGCGCGCCGATGCAGGCCGGGCATTGGACGAAGACCTCGGTGCCGGCGACCTGACGGCCGGCCTGGTGGACTCGGCGCAGCGCAGCCAGGCTCGCGTGCTGGCGCGCGAAGCCGCGGTGATTTGCGGCCGGCCCTGGGTAGAGGCGACATTGCAGCGGCTGGACCCGCAGGCCGAACTGGTCTGGCATGTGCGTGATGGCCAGCCCTGCAGCGCCAACCAGGTCATTCTGGAGATCCGGGGAAATTCGCGAGCGCTGCTCAGCGGCGAGCGGACTTTGCTTAATTTCCTGCAGTTGCTCAGCGCCGTGGCCACGCAGACCGCGACCTATGTGCGGGCTGTGGAGGCGGTGGCGGGCAACCGCGCGCGCATTGTGGACACCCGCAAAACCCTGCCCGGCTTGCGGCTGGCCCAAAAATATGCGGTGCGTTGCGGCGGCGGCAGCAACCACCGCATCGGGCTGTACGACGCGGTGCTGATCAAGGAAAACCATATTGCGGCTGCCGGTGGCGTCACGGCTGTTTTGCAGCGTGCTGCCGAAGTGGCTGCCCGGGCAACTTTTGTCGAGATTGAGGTCGAGACCCTGGCCCAACTGGAGGAAGCGCTCGCTGCAGGTGCCCAAATGATTTTGCTCGACAACATGGACCTGGTGCAGCTTCGCGAGGCGGTGCGTATCACGGCAGGCCGGGCGATTCTGGAAGTGTCGGGCGGCGTCGGGCTGGACACGGTGGCCGGCATTGCCGCCACCGGGGTGGACCGCATTTCCATCGGGGCCCTGACCAAAGACATCAAGGCGATTGATTTTTCCATGCGTTTTACGCAGCTGTGAGGCCCGCCATGAGTGACGTCGCAAGCACCGCTGTCCGGCCCCTGGTACGCATCGACTACGAGCAGCCCTCCTGTCCGACGCGCCATGCCTGGGCACGCGTTCCGGTAGAGCCGGCGCCGGACGAGCGCGCCGCGCTCAAGGACCGGATCCGTCGCCTGCTGAAGGAGCGCCATGCCGTCATGGTGTCGCACTACTACGTGCACCCGGACCTGCAGGACCTGGCCGAGGAAACCGGCGGGCTGGTCAGTGATTCGCTGGAGATGGCGCGTTTCGGGCGCGACCACGCGGCGACCACACTGGTGGTGTCGGGTGTGCGTTTCATGGGCGAGACCGCGAAAATCCTCTCACCCGAAAAACGCGTGCTGATGCCGGACCTCGACGCGACCTGTTCGCTCGACCTCGGTTGCCCGGTGGACGAATTCAGCGCCTTCTGCGATGCCCACCCGGACCGCACGGTGGTGGTCTATGCCAACACCAGTGCTGCGGTGAAAGCACGTGCCGACTGGCTGGTGACTTCCAGTTGTGCGCTGGACATCGTCAGGGCATTGAAGGAACAAGGCCAAAAAATTCTGTGGGCGCCCGACAAACACCTGGGCAACTATATCCAGCGTGAAACCGGCGCCGACATGTTGATGTGGAACGGCAGCTGCATCGTGCATGACGAGTTCAAGGCCTTTGAACTTGAGGCGCTGAAGAAAGAACACCCGAAAGCCAAGGTGCTGGTGCATCCCGAGTCGCCCGCGGACGTGATCGCGCTGGCCGACGCGGTGGGTTCGACCTCGGGCATCCTCAAGGCGGCCAGCGAGATGGATGCCCGGGAGTTCATCGTCGCCACCGACAACGGCATGATGCACAAGCTGCGCACGCTGAACCCCGGCAAGGTGTTTATCGAAGCGCCGACGGCCGGCGACAGCGCCACCTGCAAAAGCTGCGCGCACTGCCCCTGGATGGCGATGAACGGGCTGGTTGGCCTGGCGCAGGTGTTGCAAACATTGAGCCCGGAAGTGCATGTGGATCCTGCCCTCGGCGTGCGGGCCCGCTTGCCGATAGACCGCATGCTGGCGTTCACCGCGGCGCAGCGCGCGGGTCAGCCGGTGGCCGGGCTGGTGCCGCGCATCGGCGCGGCCTGATGCCGGCAGGCTCGGCACGCATCGATTTTTCCGACCCCTACCTGCCGGACGGGCCACGTCTGCGCCGCGTGTTTGGCCGTCCTTGCCAAACGCTGGCAGCGCACGAAGCTGCGCAGGTGCGGCCGTTGCTCGATGCCGTGCAGGCCGCAGCCGCAAAAGGTTTCTGGTGCGTGGGCTACCTGCGCTACGAAGCCGCATCGGCCTTTGACACGGCGCTGGCCGTGCATGCGGCGCAAGGTCCGCTGGCCTGGTTTGCGGTTTATGACGAGGCACTGCCCTGGCCGGTGGACAACGAAGATGACATTTGCCCCGTGCAGGTGCAATGGCAGGCCGCCTGTTCGCGTGCAGCGTTTGACACCGCGCTGGACAACATTCACCAAGCCATCGCCGCCGGTGCGCTGTACCAGGTGAATTTCACCGCGCCCCTGCACGGCGTTTTACGCGGCGAGCCGGAAGGCGACGCGGCGCTGGCCCTGTTTGCCGCGCTGCAACGCGCTCAGCCGGGGGGCTACGCGGCCTTTCTCGACACCGGTGATGAGCAACTGCTTTCGGTGTCACCCGAGCTTTTTTTCGATTGGCATGCCGGCTGCATCCTGACGCGGCCCATGAAAGGCACGGCGCCGCGTGGTGCCACGCCCGCTGAAGATGCGGCATTGGTGCAGGCCCTGCGATCTTCACCCAAGGAGCGCGCCGAAAACGTGATGATCGTGGACCTGCTGCGCAACGACCTGTCGCGCATCGCCGAACCGTTCAGCGTGCAGGTGCCACGCCTGTTCCATACCGAGGCCCTGCCCGCCGTGTGGCAGATGAGCTCGGACGTGCAGGCGCGCACACGTGTCGGCTGTTCATTGGCCGACGTGTTTGCGGCGCTGTTCCCCTGCGGCTCGGTCACCGGGGCACCCAAGGTCAGCGCCATGCAAAAGATTCAAGAGCTGGAGCCAGAGCCGCGCGGTGTTTACTGCGGTGCTTTTGGCGTGGTGTATCCGGGTGAGAACGGAATACGCGCCACCTTCAACGTGCCGATTCGCACCGTGACGCTGCGGGGCAGCGCGGCAACCTGCGGGATTGGCAGCGGCATCACTTCCGGTGCGCTGGCCGGGGCAGAATGGCAGGAGTGGCGCCACAAGCGCGCCTTCGTGGAGCGCGCGAGCATGTCGTTTGAATTACTGGAAACCCTGGCTCTGGAGGACGGCCATCTGCGCGACGCGCCGGCGCATCTGGCGCGCATGGCAGCAGCTGCAGCCCATTTCGCCTATCCCTGGTCGCAGCAGCAGGTGCAGCAGTGCCTGCAGCAACTGGTGCAAACCCACGCGAAGGGCATCTGGCGTGTGCGATTGCTGCTGGACGCACGGGGGCAAACACGGGCCGAGGCGTTTGTATTGCCGCCATCGCCGCAGCGCGTTCGTCTGCAACTGGCTGGCCGCGCCCTGGACGACGCGCGCAGCGAGTTCGTGCGCTTCAAGACCACGCGGCGTGCCCATTACGACGCCTTCACGCCAGCGGAAGAGGGCGTCTTTGATACCTTGCTGTGGAACGCGGAAGGGGAAGTCACCGAATGCACGCGCGGCAATATTGCGTTATTGATGGACGGCTGCTGGTTGACCCCGCCGTTGCATTGCGGCCTGCTGGGCGGCATAGGCCGAGCCCAGGCACTGCAAGCCGGCCGGCTCAGCGAAGGCGTGGTGCGCCTGGAAGACCTGCCACGGGTGCAAGCCATGGCTTTTGTGAACAGTCTGCGCGGCTGGCTGGACGCAGACCTGGACCCGCACCGCGGGTGACAGTGCTTCCTTAGGTTTTGGACGGCACCAGCACGGTCGGCACCGCCACCGCGTCGGTCTGCGGGTAGTCACGGCTGAAGTGCAGGCCGCGGCTTTCGTGGCGTGACTGCGCTGAACGTACGATCAGCTCGGCCACCTGCACCAGGTTGCGCAACTCCAGCAGATCCCGCGTGACGCGGAAGTTGGCGTAAAACTCGTCGATCTCCGACTGCAGCAGTGCGATGCGGTGCGCGGCGCGCTCCAGCCGCTTGTTGGTACGGACTATGCCCACGTAATTCCACATCAGCCGGCGCAGCTCGTCCCAGTTGTGAGCAATCACCACCTGCTCGTCGGCATCGGTCACCTGGCTCTCGTCCCAGGCCGGAAGCGAATCTTGTGAATCATTCTGGCCACTAGCCCTTGTATTACGGGTGCGAGCAGCTTCCAATTTGATAACATCTGCAACTTCCTGCGCAAACACCACACACTCCACCAGCGAGTTGCTGGCCAGCCGGTTGGCGCCGTGCAGGCCGGTGCAGGCGGTTTCACCGGCGGCATAAAGATTGGCGATGTCGGTGCGTCCGGCCAGGTCGGTCAGCACGCCGCCACAGGTGTAATGGGCGGCCGGCACCACGGGAATCGGCTGGCGCGCGATGTCGATGCCTAGCGACAGGCAGCGTGCGTGAATGGTCGGAAAGTGTTCGCGTACAAAGGCCTCGCCCTTGTGGGAGATGTCCAGGTAGACGCAGTCCACGCCGTGTTTTTTCATCTCGAAGTCAATCGCTCGGGCCACCACATCGCGGGGGGCCAGCTCGGCGCGTTCATCATGCGCCGGCATGAAACGCGCACCACCCGCCGACTCCGGCAGGCGCAAGATGCCGCCTTCGCCGCGCACCGCTTCGCTGATCAAAAAGGATTTGGCTTCCGGGTGGTACAGGCAGGTCGGGTGGAACTGGATGAACTCCATGTTGCCGATGCGGCAACCGGCGCGCCAGGAGGCTGCGATGCCGTCGCCAGTGGCGGTGTCGGGGTTGCTGGTGTAGAGATAGACCTTGCCGGCGCCGCCGGTGGCCAGCAGGGTGTGGCGCGCGGCAAAGGTGCGGACGATGCCGCTTCCCGTGCCGGCCGTGCCGTCGTCGCGGCTGTCCAGCGCATACAGGCCGACGCAGCGCGGCCGGCCGGTGGTACTGTCGTTCTGGATGATCAGGTCGACCAGCGTGGTCTGTTCAAACACGTCGATCGCCGGATGGGCGCGTACTGCGGCAATCAGGCTTTCCTGCACGACGGCGCCTGTAGCGTCGGTCGCGTGCACGATACGCCTGTGGCTGTGCCCGCCTTCGCGCGTGAGGTGCAGCGCCGCTGCGGCACCGGGCTCCTGCGTGAAAGCCACGCCCTGGGCCTGCAGCCAGGCAATCGCTGCCGGCGCGCTTTCGACCACCTGCGCGGTGGCCGCGGCATCGGACAGCCAGGCGCCGGCCACCTGCGTATCGGCGATGTGGGCCGCAAAGCTGTCGCCTTCCTCGCCTTGCGCCAGCACGGCCGCGATCCCGCCCTGGGCCCATCCGCTGGCGCCATCGGCCAGATTGCCTTTGGTCAGCACGGCGACGCGAAGCGGGGTGGCGTCCGCAGCGCCGCCTTCGACCAGCTTGAGCGCGGTGCTGAGCCCGGCGAGGCCGCTGCCGACGATGACCACATCAAAGGCGTTCTGCAAGGAGGCGTTGGCCTTGCCGGGTTGCTTGTGGCCTGAGGCGTGAGGGGCGGTCATTGGGGCGGTATGAGCTTGTTGGATCAGGCATGGCGCGAGCTGGCTGGTTTCACGCAGCAAGCCGACGTCCGGATGTCCTGTTGGTCAGCAAACCGCAAATTATCAGCCAGGCGTCAGGTGACGGTTTTTGACACGACCTTATTGAACCGCGTGTTGAATCCGTGAGGCGGCGGCGGGTGTCGGTGTATGTGTGGCGGGAGCCAGTGCTTGCGCTGCTTCATCAACGTCATAGGATCCGAAAACTTCGCGTGCCGTCCGGCTCTCTGGGAGGATGTACACGATGCCGTTGGTACCGGTGAAAACCGGGCTGACCATCCTGTCGAAAAAACTGACGGGAACGTTGATGCAGCCAAAGGAAATCCGGTTGTCGGCAGAAGTTGCGCTGTTCAGGCGCTGGGCGCGCTGTTCGCCTGGCGTTCCCTTTACCACCCGGTGCAGGGAAAGGGAAGTGGCGTAGTCAATCCAGAGTACTTCAATGCCGTGAAGGTTCCGGTCTAGCGAGGCGACAAAACGGCCTGCTGGTGTGGTGCGTTCGTGTGCCTGGATGGTGGAGAGTTTGCGTTCGCCAATGCCGGGTGTGGAGTCGTCGCCGCGTGCCAGGCCAAGCAATGCCGACGCTGCACCCTTGAGCCGACCATCGGTTTCAAAGACCAGTACTTGCGCGTTGACCTTGTCGACAATCAGGAAGGGCATGCCCTGGTTGTCTGCCGAATGGACAATCCAACCGGCGAGACCGGAGACTTCCTTCGATACCTGTTGCTGACCGAAGCTGGCGCGTTTGTGCGCGGCGGGTGCAGGGGACGAGGCTTCGCCTGCGGCCGGGGCACCCTGGAGGGCCGACAGGGTCAGCAGCGCGGCCAGGCACATTCCACGTGCGGTCATTGTTCTGGCAGCTTCGGCCAGGGACGCGCCGTGTCTTGCGAGGAACGGAAATGTCATGTGGTGCGCCTGAATCTGGGTCCTAGTTGCGGTCCTGCTTGGGGGCGTAACGCCGTGCGACATAAGGTTGCGGTGGAATGAGCGGCATGGCCTTGGGTGCCACCTCTTCCTCTTCCTTGAGCGCCAGGAAAATATCGCTGTTGTTTGCAAGGGGAGCCGGCATCAGGTTCAACGGGAATTCACCGGCCATGGCCAGCACGGTCATGCCCACGAAGGGAGTGGTGGCTGCAAGAGCCCCAGGATTTATAAGCCCCGCGGGACTGATGGTCCCGGTGGTCTTGCTGACAATTGGCCCGCAGCAGGAAGTTGCCAACGCGAACTGACTGGCATTGGGTCCCGTCAGGCTGTAACCGGCAAAGGTGATGGTCTTGCCCGTTCCCGGGTCGGCCGTGCTGAACACGGCGGTGCTGCCGGGGTTTGCGACCAGACTCACACCGGCCGGGTTGCCTTTTAGAGAAGTCAGAACTGCCGCGGTGGTTCCGTCGAAGTTTTTGGTAACTTCCGGGAACACCAGCATGCGCTGGGTCAATGCAGCCCCTGCGGTCAACGTGAATTGGCTCAAATAGTCCGTTGGCGCCGTGTAGGAGACCGGGTTATAGGTGACGGTGACCGGTGCGTTGGTGATCGCCCAGGCAGGAGCGAGCGGGGCGAATATCACGGTACCGCCGGCCACGCCGGGACCCGTGCCATCCGTGTCCGCACTGATGGTCAGACCGCGCGGCAGGCCAAGGCTGCGTGTCGCGTCGAGGTTGCCGTTGGTCAGCGTGAGTGCGCCTGCAAGGTTCACATCATTGGCGGCGCACATCATGATGTTGCCATTGGTCGCCGTCATCGCACCGACCTTGTTGATATTGCGCCCGGCGGCCAGCAGGATGCTTCCCCGGGTTGTCGTGATGGCCGCATTCATGTTGATATCGCGTCCGCAACACACCACCAGGTTTCCATCAACGGCCGTTATCGCGGCATTGATGTTGACGTCCCGATCAGCGTTGAGGGTCAACGTGGTCGGGGCCCCAGCGGCGGTCCAGCTGACTGCTTCGTTCACAAAAATATCCCCATTGCCGGGCCCGGGTGCGGTAGCGATGGTGACGTTGTTGTTGACCAGGTCGAGTCCAAGCTGGACGCCCGAGATATTGCCGGCCGGGCCAATGATGAAGTCTTGCGGATCAATGAGCCAGGTGCCGGTCAAGCCGAGGGGCGCGGCTGTGGTGCGCACCCCATCCCGGATGTGCACGTTGGCCGCTGAGGTTTCGATGAAGCCGCCGTTGCCGCCGGCAGGCGCGCTGGCGTCCAGCGTGCCGCCGACGCTCATCGTACCTGTCTGCATGTCGCCGAGCAGGTAGATTGCGCCGTTGCGGCTGCCGATGGTCCGTGCCTGGATCACGCCGGTATTGTTCACCGCCGTGTGCAGCAGGTTGCCTGCCGCCTGGGCAGTGAGTACGACGCGTCCACCGTCGGCTTGAATGGTGCCGCTGTTTTCGACCAAAGCATTTATCGCACCTTGGGTGATCGATACATGGAGCAAGCCATCGCCTGCCAGGTCCAGCGTGGCGGCTTGTCCACCGACCAGCGCGACGCTGCCCAGCCGGGCCGAGATGACACCCTCGTTACGCACATACCGGCCCATCAAGGCAACATAGCCGCCGTCGGCTGCGGTAATGGTGCCCTGGTTGATGACCGTGCCGCTTCCCGCATCCGTAAAGACGTATTGGTTGGCCATGAGCTTGTCATCGGCAATGTTCATGGTGGTCGCAACCAGCCCGCCGACGTTGACCTGCGCGCCGCTGCCAAACAGGATGCCGTTGGGATTGACGAGGAAAACCTTGCCGTTGGACGACAGATTACCCAGAATGTGAGAGGCATCGGCGCCCAGGACGCGGTTCAATGCCACGGAGGTGCTGCCCGGCTGGAGAAACTGGACAGTTTGGTTGGTTCCGACGCCGAAGCTTTGCCAGTTGATCACGGCATTGGCTGTTGACTGCGTAATGGTCGTGGTAGATGTGTTGCTGGTGATGGTGGCGCCGCCAGCGGCAACCACGCCACCGGCCGGCAGGGCATAGACGTTGACTCCCAGGCACAGCATCAGGGAAGTGGCGAGTGTTTTGACAGCGAAGCCGGTTCGACCGGTGCCCGTACTCGCACAAGAATTCTTTTTGCCGGCCCCTCGCGCATGCTCGGACGCCGCCACGAAGGCGCCGGAGCTGTCGTTCCAGACGGAGTTGTAGATACAGTTCATGAGATATCCTTAAATGCTTGTCAATCTGTGCAGAGGGCCCGTCGCCATCAGAAATATTTGATGACCTGAATCCAGAACTGCCCCGACTTGTCCGGTGCAGCCGTTGCGATCTCGTTTCCGATTTTTCTTGCGTAATACGTGCGCAGCGCGAAATTGCCGGGATCTGTCCAGGTGAGACCCACGCCGGCACCGCTCAGGTTTCTTTGATTTGTCCCTGCAGCCCAGGGTTTTTTGTTGATCGTGACGCTTCCGCCATCGACGAAGCCGACAAGATGCACCTGGCCTGGGACGCGAGCTGAAAGGCCGGCCAGCAAAAGCCGAGCTTCCAGGTTCACAAAATAGCCCTCATCGCCAAAGCCTTCACCCTGCGGGTAGGCGCGCACGCCGTCCATGCCGCCCAGAACCATCTTTTCCGAGGAGTCCAGATTTTTGGATGCAAACTGACCGTTCAGGCCGGCGTACAACGAGAGGGTGTTGGTCACATGTTGCAGACGTGACACGTTGAAAGCGAGCTTCTGGTACGACCCGTTGGTTCGTGCGCTGGCCGCATCCGCAGCCAGTGCCGCCGGCGTTTGAATGTCGAGCTTGCCGGCCGACAAAGCCAGCGAGAAAGCGTTCGCACCGCCGCCGCCCAGACGATCCAGGTGGTTGCCATAGAGGCTCACGGTCGGTACGTCGGCCTTTTTATCGATGACGGACCCAAACAGGTCAATCCTGTCCTGAAAGACCCGATGGTCGTAGTTCAATCCGGCGTAAAGGTTGGTGTTGCGCGATCGGATCAGCGCATAGTTGCCGTAGACGCTAAAGATTTCGGCCGTGCCATTGGCCCGTAGAACCTCGAACTCCTTGCCCAACTGGTAGTTGAGCTTGCTGTAGGCGACCCCGACCGTGGCTCGGCCAAATGGGATCTGGTACGACGCGCGGCCGTAGTTGAGCCCCGAGCCGGAGGTCACTGCGCGCAGGCTGGCAACATCGCCCAACCCCAGCGGATTGTTGAGGTTCACCGTGGTGCCGAGCCGGTACTCACCCGTGTAATAGTTGCCGGCGTTGTCGGCATCGATGCTGCCGGAGATTCGCTTTCCTGGCGTGACGTCAACCATCAGATCCGAAGTGCCCGGTGTGTCGCCCGGTACCAGCGTCGACTTGACATTGACGCCCGGCGTGTCCGACAGCAGCAGGAGGCGGTTTTCCAGCGGTTCGGTGGTGATGGGGTCGCCGCTGTTCAAGCCGTCCAGAAGGCGGTTGGCCTGCGCGTCGGAAAGTGTGCTCTGGTTGCGAAGGACGACTTTGCCGTATTGGCCTTCGCTCACTGCGATGGTGACGGCGTTGTCCTTGATGTTTTGTGCGGGAAGGTAGGCCCGTGCCACAAAATAGCCGTTTTTTCGGTAGTGGTCGGTGATTCGGGCGGCCATGGCCTGCAGTTCAGCCAGGGACAGCTCGGTGCCCGGCGCAAAACCGGTGAGGGCGATCAGTTCCGCTTCGGAATAAACGCGAGCTCCCGTCACCTGCAGACTCTTGACGAGGATTTTTACCGCGCCAACGCCCGGGGTGACCGGTGCAGTGCCTTCCTGAATACTTATTTCCGGCGCAGCTTTTTGCGGAGCGGGCGTGGGGGGAAGCTGCCGTATCTGGCTGCCAGCATCCGGGCGCTGCTGTGCGAGAAGGCCTTGACTCAGAGCCAGTATCGCCAGGAGAAGCAAGGTGTTTTTCAGGGCCCGGGGCGCGGGGGCGCATCCTTGCTCGGTTTTCATGATGGGTTCCTAAGTGGTGAACCCATCCTCTATGTAAGCTTTGTCAGGAAAAGTAGGACGCAGCGCTGACAAGCAGCAAGTTAACTGCTAAAAGCAACAAATCTGAAATTGTTGCCATGGAGATGTGCAGTCCGGACACGGCCGTCAATGCCGTTCCGGGCTTCCGGATCGGGCGAACGGTAGCCGGACCGCTCAGGCCGGCGTGTAGGCCAGGCGCACGTAAATCGGCGCGTAGGCCTCGGCCTGGGTCACGTCGATCAGGCCTTCCTTGGAGAGTTCGAGCAGGGCGATGAAGGTGACCACCAGCACCGGCATGCCACGGGCCGGGTCGAAGAGGTTTTCGAACTCGACAAACTTTTGGCCCTGCAGCTTGCGGATCACGATGCTCATGTGTTCGCGCACCGAGAGTTCTTCCCGGGAAATCACATGGTGCTGGACCAGCTTGGCGCGTTTGACGATGTCGCGCCAGGCCTCCTGCAGGTCGACCACGCTGACATCCGGGAAACGCGGCTGCAGCGCCTGCTCCACATACACCTGGGCACGCAGGAAGTCGCGGCCGAACTGCGGGATTTCATTGAGCTTGTGCGCGGCCAGCTTGATCTGCTCGTATTCCAGAAGCCGGCGCACCAGTTCGGCGCGCGGGTCTTCCGGTTCCTGGCCGTCAGCCACCTTTTTGGGCGGCAGCAGCATGCGCGACTTGATCTCGATCAGCATGGCCGCCATCAGGAGATATTCAGCCGCCAGCTCCAGGTTGGTGCTGCGGATCTCATCGACATACACCAGGTACTGGCGTGTCACGGCCGCCATGGGGATGTCGAGGATGTTGAAGTTCTGCTTGCGGATCAGGTAGAGCAGCAAGTCCAGCGGACCTTCGAAGGCCTCCAGGAAGACCTGCAGCGCGTCCGGCGGGATGTACAGGTCCTGCGGCATCGCAAACAGCGGCTCGCCATACAGCCGGGCCAGCGCCACCTGGTCGATCACCCCGGGCATGCCATCCAGCGCCAGGGCCTCGGAAGGCTGGCCCGGCTCGGAGGGCGAAGGGGGCAGTTCGGTGATCGTGGACATAGGCGGAGAGGTCAGGGCTGTGCGGTGCTACTGAAAATATAGCTATTGGTGCACACCCGGTAAGGGCCGGAGGTCTTTTTTGCCCTCAATTCAGGGCTTGCTGTTCGGGTGGCCGCTGGTGCCGTAGACATAGGGCTGCTGCGGTACGCGGGCATCCTGGTAGTCGGCCTGCTCGGAGCGGTCCAGCTTCTTGTCCCACCAGATCGCGCGTCCTGCGCGCTGCTCGGCCTCCAGCGTGGGCTTTTTCGCCTTGAGTTCGTCAATGAACCGGGTTGCTTCCGAGCTGTAGTGGGGTCGGGCGAAGATGGACATGGAATTAAACTGCCTGAAACGTTGAATTGACTGATTTTACCGGGGACCACCATGCGCCTGCCTTTTTTCGTTTTCCGGGCGAGCCGCACAGCGGCGGGCCGGGCGCACACAAGGACTCTTGCTCTCATGGGATTGCTGTCGGTATTGCTGGGGATGGTGGGTTGCGACCCGCAGCGCATCGCCGAACTCGAGGAAGGTGTGGCCACCGAAGCCGATGTGCGCGCCCGTTTTGGCGAGCCCGAGAAAATCTGGAGCGCCGCCGATCTGGCGGGCAACCCATTTCCCGGTGCCGCCGCCCAGCCCGGCGCGCGGACGCTGGAATACAACCGCCAGCCCGAGGGCCAGGTCAACTACATGATCACCATCGGCCCGGACGGCAGGATGAGCGCGCTGCGCCAAGTCCTGACGCCGCAGAATTTCGCGCTGGTCCTGCCCGGCATGCCCATGGAGCAGGTGCGCAAGATGCTGGGCAAACCGATGCGGGTCACGCCGTATGCCCTGCAGCAGGAAACCCACTATGACTGGCGTTACCTGTCGCCTCCGGTCACGCCGAGAATTTTCACCGTGGTGTTTGACCGGGACCTCAGGGTTGTTCGCACGACATCGGTCGATGTGGAAACGGTCAGCCCCTCAGGCGGGAGCCGTTGACCCTGAAGCGCAGGCAGGGCTGACCCCGGCTGAGGGCGGCGGGCTCTCTTTTGCTGTTGCTCGGTCCTGGCGAGCCACGTCCCGGGCTGCCTGCATGTCAGACAGCAAGCGGATGACAGCGAGTACCATCAGTTACATGTGCATTTGAATCTGTTTTTTGACGGACGCTGAATGAACGGTTTCCCCCACCCCGCAGCATGGATCCACCTGGACTGGGTTCTGGTGCTTGTTGTTGTCTGGCTTTTGACGGGTGCGATGGGTGTGTTGGCATTCAGACGTTTCAGGTTGGTGGCGACCGTGCTGTTTCCGCTGAGTAGCTTTTTCTCTCTCTCGCTGCTGGGGATCGCACTGAACGCCGTAGGGAGTGGACCCGAGGTGGCTGTGCTGCCCGTCGGGCTGCCCCAGTTGCCCTTTCATCTGCGCCTGGACAGTTTGTCCGCCTTCTTCCTGATCGTCATTGGGGGCGTATCGGCGGGCGTGTCGGTTTTTGCTGCCGGATATTTTCGCAAGGGAGAGGGAACGCCTCCGGGCTTGATCTGTCTCGAATATCACGTTTTCCTGGCCAGCATTGTCATGGTCGTGATCGCCGATGATGCCTACGCCTTCATGGTGGCTTGGGAGACCATGGCTTTTTCGTCATTTTTTCTTGTCATGGCGAATCACCGCGTTCCCGAAATTCGCAACGCAGGCTACCTCTACATACTGCTGGCGCATATTGGTGCTTTGGGAATTTTGCTGTGTTTTGGTGTGTTGCAGGCCAACACGGGCGACTACACCTTCGCCAATATGCGAGCCCAGCACTTGTCGCCATTCTGGGGATCCGTCGCCTTTGTTCTTGCGGTATTCGGCTTTGGTGCCAAGGCCGGCCTGTTGCCAATGCATGCCTGGTTGCCCGAAGCACATCCCGCCGCACCGTCGCCTTTTTCTGCCTTGATGAGTGGCGTCATGCTGAAGATCGCGCTTTACGGCCTGTTGCGGGTGTCGTTTGATCTGCTGCAGACGCGTATCTGGTGGTGGGGCGTGCTGCTGATGGCGATCGGGTTGGCGACCGCGCTGTTTGGCGTCATCTTCTCCACCGTGCAGGTGGAGATGAAGCGTCTGCTGGCCTATTCCTCGATTGAAAACGTGGGGCTGATGTGCGTCGGTTTTGGTTTGTCCCTGTTGTTTTCGGTCTATGGCATGACCGCGCTGGCTGCTTTGGCCCTGACGGCGGCCTTGTACCACCTGCTAAGCCACGCCTTCTATAAAAGCCTGCTGTTCTGCGGTACGGGTGCCGTGCTGCATGCCACAGGCGAGCGCAGCCTGGGCAAGCTTGGCGGCCTGATTCGCACCATGCCCTGGGTGGCCTGGCCCAGTTTGATTGGCGCACTGGCGTGTGCCGGTCTGCCGCCATTCGGGGGCTTCGTTGCGGAGTGGCTGTTGTTGCAGAGCTTTCTGTTTACCACCGGGCTACCCAGTTCGTTTCTCAACATGCTGGTGCCCGTGGTGGCTGCGCTGATTGCCTTGATCGCCGCGCTTTCCGGCTACACCATGGTCAAGTACTTTGGCGTTATTTTCCTGGGCCAGCCGCGTGAAGAAAAACTCGCCCATGCACATGACCCAGGTAGCTGGGAACGCATGGGCATGCTCTGGCTGGCCCTTGGCTGCGTCGTGCTGGGGCTGTTCCCCAATCAGGTGATCGCGTTGATGGATCCGGTGACGCAACTGCTGGTATCGGCTGGTCTGGGGCGGACTGTTGAGGCCGGCAACTGGTTGCTGGTGCCGGTGAGCATCGAACGAGCCAGCTACGCGCCGGCCATCTTCCTGCTTGGCGTGCTAGCCAGTTTTGCATTGGCTTACCTGTTCGTCCGCAAGTTCTACCATGGCCGGACCCGCCGCGCACCTCCCTGGGACTGCGGCTACCCTTGGCAGACCGCCCGCATGCAGGACACGGCAGAAGGTTTTGGACAACCGATCCGGCAGATCTTCGAACCCATGTTTCGCATGAAACGGGAATTGCCCACGCCGTTCGATGAGCAGCCGCATTATCGTGTAACGGTGGAGGACCCGCTGTGGCACTGGCTCTACCTGCCGGTGGCGGCGCTGGTCGAACGCCTGTCAAAATTGATCGGACTGCTGCAGCAAGGGCGCATCGCGGTCTATCTGATGTACAGCTTCGTGACCCTGATCCTGGTGCTGCTGGTGGTGAAGCTATGAGCGGAGCGCAGAACCGCTTCAAACAAGCGGAAGCCCCCTTGGGGGGCAGCGAGGACATGCAGGGCCGAGTAGGGGGAGGGTCATGAGCCTCCTCGGACTGATATCCCAACTGCTGGCGATTATCGCGGCGCTGGTATTGGCGCCTCTGCTCTCAGGTTGGGTGAACCAGTGGCGCGCCCGGTTGCAGAACAAGTCGGCCCCGGGCTTGCTGCAGCCCTACCGCGTCCTGCACAAGCTGTTCAACAAGGAATCCGTGCTGGCCGAGCACGCTTCGCCATTGTTTTGCATGGTCCCTTATATCGTGTTTGGCTGCATGGTCCTGGCCAGTGCCATCATCCCGACGCTGTCGACGGACCTGCCTTTGTCACCCGCCGCAGACGCCATCGCCTTGGTCGGCTTGTTCGCCTTGGCGCGTGTCTTCATCTCCCTGGCGGCGATGGATGTGGGTACGGCCTTTGGAACGCTCGGTGCCCGCCGCGAAATGCTGGTCGGCTTTCTGGCCGAACCCGCATTGCTGATGGTTCTTTTTTGTGCTTCCATGATTTCCCGTTCAACTTCGCTCACCACCATCGTCGAAACGCTGGCGCATCGCGAGTTGGCAATCTACCCCAGCCTGTTGGTGGCCGGCGTGGCGTTCACCATGGTGTCGCTGGCCGAGAACGCACGGGTGCCGGTGGACAACCCGGAAACGCATCTGGAACTCACCATGATTCATGAGGCCTTGATCCTTGAATATTCGGGGCGCCATCTGGCGCTGCTCGAATGGGCCGCCAGCCTGAAACTGTTTGCCTATTCCTGCATGGGACTGGCGCTGTTCTTCCCATGGGGTGTAGCAGAAGCCGATGCGCCATTTGAGCTGCTTCTGGCGCTGCCGGTTCTCATCATTAAGTTGGCGATCGGCGGCGTTTTGCTGGCGTGCATCGAGACCGTCAGCGCGAAGATGCGCATCTTTCGCGTGCCTGAATTTCTTGCGACTGCCTTTTTGTTGGCGGTGATCGGCCTGCTGGTCAATATCTTGCTGGGAACGTCATGATCAAATTCGTGCCCCAGCTGATCAACCTGTTTGCGACCCTGATCCTGATGCTGTCGTTCGCCATGATCTCCCAGCGGCGCATCGTTTCCCTGATCAATCTCTTCACCCTGCAGGGCGCGGCCCTGGTGGCGGCATCCATCCTGCTCGGCTATGCCACGCACCAGCCGGATCTTTATGTTTCAGCGGGCCTGACTCTGGTGCTTAAAGTCATATTGATTCCCTGGTTGCTGCACCGGGTTATCCGGCGCCTGGATGTGCGCTGGGATGTGGAAACCTTGATCAACATCCCGACCACGATGCTGGTGGGTATCGGGCTGGTGATTTTTTCCTTCAGTCTGGCCTTGCCGATTTCGCGTCTGTCCTCTTCTATGGCCGGCGGTTCACTCGGCATTGCGCTGGCCTGCGTGCTGCTGTCGTTCATGATGATGATCACCCGCTCGAAGGCGGTGCCACAGGTGATCGGTTTTCTGTCGATGGAAAACGGCCTGATTTTTGCGGCCACCACGGTCACCAGCGGCATGCCGATGATTGTGGAGTTTGGCATCGCCCTGGATGTGCTGGTGGGCGTTCTTATTCTGGGTGTGTTCATGTTCCAGATTCGCGAAAAATTCGACAGTCTGGACATCCACAATCTCGAAGCGCTCAAGGAAGACTGACTGTGCCCGTCTTGTTTTTTGTTCTGGGTATTCCACTGCTTGGCAGTGCGGTTCTGGCGTTCACCGGCCATCGCGATTTCGCCCGCAATGTCAATGTCATGTTCAGCCTTGCCACCTTCATCGCCGCCTGCGTGCTGACGGCACAGATCATTGCCAATGGACCGGTCTTTGTCTGGGACCAGCAATTCTTCATTGATCCGCTAAATGTATTTCTGGTCACCCTGACCGCCTTCGTCGGGCTCACCACCGCCATTTTTTCCCGGCCCTACATGCGGGTCGAGCAAGACCACGGCAAGATGACGCCGCCCCGCATGCGCCTCTACCACGGCATGTACCAGTTGTTCAGCTTCACCATGCTGCTGGCATTGACCACCAACAATCTGGGTATCCTTTGGGTGGCGATGGAGGCCGCCACGCTGACCACCGTGTTACTGGTCAGTGTCTATCGCACGGCGGCCAGCCTGGAGGCTGCCTGGAAATACTTCATCCTGTGTGGGGTGGGGATTGCCCAGGCGCTGTTCGGCACGGTGTTGCTGTACATGGCGGCGGAAAAAGTGCTGGGCCCGCACGGCGCCACGCTGCTGTGGACCAGCCTGGATGCGGTCAAGACGCAGCTGGACCCGGCGATCGTCACGCTTGCCTTTGCTTTCCTGTTTATCGGCTACGGCGCCAAGGTCGGCATGGTGCCCCTGCACAGCTGGTTGCCTGACGCCCATGCGGAAGGCCCGACCCCGGTGTCGGCCGTGCTCTCCGGCCTGTTGCTCAATGTCGCCATGTATGCCGTGCTGCGCTGCAAGGTGCTCACCGACGGTGCCCTTCAGCGGCCCCTGGCCGGTCAGCTCATGATGGGGTTTGGCCTGCTGTCGGTGGTGGTGGCTTCTTTTTTTCTGTCACGGCAGAAAGACGTCAAGCGCATGTTTTCCTATTCATCGATAGAGCACATGGGTCTGATCACTTTTGCCTTTGGCATGGGCGGTCCCATTGCCAACTTTGCCGGCTTGTTGCACATGACGGTTCATTCGCTCGTCAAGTCAGCGATCTTTTTTACCGTGGGCCACGCGACCCAAAAAGCCGGAACGCAGGTCATGAGTGAAATTCGTGGCCTCATCAAGGTGAACCCGGCGGTGGGCTGGGGCCTGATGCTGGGGGCCATGGCGATTCTGGGCATGCCGCCGTTCGGTGTCTTCGCCAGCGAGTTTCTGATCCTCACCACCGCGATGCGCGAGCAACCCTGGGCCACGCCATTTCTGTTTTTGGCACTCGGCGTCGCTTTTGCCTCCATGCTCATCCGGGTGCTGCCCATGGTGTTTGGCGAAACCTCGCTCAAGCGGCTGGCCCACCCGCCCGCTTTGCTGCCGGTGTTTATTCACCTGACACTTGCTTTGGTGCTGGGTTTGTACATTCCACCTTACCTCAATACCTGGTACGTGCAGGCGGCGCGTATGTTGGGGGGCTGAACCAATGAAAATTCCAGGCTTGAGTCTTGAGTTGCAGCGCCTGTTGGCGCCGGTGCCGATCTGGCACGCCTGCGTCACGCTCGCCGACTGGC
>NZ_JBAQYR010000129.1:0-7007 GCF_049790275.1 Polaromonas sp. | reverse complement strand
GCGATGGCCCGCCGCGCGCTCGATGCAGGGGTGCGCGTGGCGCCGCAGGACGTGTTGGCCACCAGCGGCAACACCGAGGCCGTCCACCTGGCGCTGACCGCGGTGGCGCAGCCGGGCGATGTGGTGGCGGTGGAGTCGCCCACTTATTACGGCCTGCTGCAGGTGATCGAATCGCAAGGCCTGAAGTCTCTGGAAATCCCCTGCAGCCCGCGCACCGGCATCTCGCTGGAAGCGCTGGAGCTGGCGGTGCGCACCGAGCCGCGGCTCAAGGCGGTGGTGGTCATGCCGCATTTGCAAATGCCCCTGGGCACGCTGATGCCCGACAGCCACAAGGCGGCGCTGGTGGCGCTCTGCAGCGCGCACGGGCTGGCGCTGGTGGAAGATGATTCCTACCGGCTGCTGCTGGACTCGCCCACGCCGCCGCGCCCGGCCAAGGCCTGGGACGTTTCAGGCCATGTCATTTATTGCGAGTCGTTCAACAAGACGTTGGCACCGGGGCTGCGGCAGGGCTGGATGAGCGCCGGCCGATGGCACGAACGTGTGTACATGCTCAAGTTCGCGCAAAGCCGCAACACAGCGCAGTGGGGACAACTGCTGGCCGCACGCTGGGCTTCGGCGCCGGCGTTTGCGCGCCACCTCCAGCGCCTGCGCACCAGCCTGCGCAGCCAGCGCGAGCAGGCGGCACGTGCCGTCGCCCGCCATTTTCCGGCGGGCACGCGCCTGAGCATTCCGCCGGGTGGGCTCAACCTGTGGGTCGAGCTTTCGCCAGGCGCGTCGTCCTCCAGGTTGTTCGAGCAGGCCCTGCGCGAAGGCATACGCATCGCGCCGGGTTCCATGTTTTCCAACACTGGGCGCTACGACGGCTTTGTGCGGCTGGGCTGTACCGTGCGTTTCACGGACGAAGTGGAGCAGGCCTACCGGGTGCTTGGTCGCCTGCTCGGCAAGGCGGGATAAAGCGCGGGAGCCGGCAGCCGGCTCAGGCTGATGGGCTGCGCGAGCTGCCACCCAGCGTGCCGCGCGCCATCACAAACGCCACCAGCGCGCAGCCGGCGATACCCACCACCATGGGCCGTGCGCTGCCGTCCACGAACAGGCCCACCAGCGCCATCATCACGGCGCCGGTCACGAACTGCAGCGTGCCCATCAGCGCCGAGGCGGTGCCGGCGATGGCGCCGTGGTCGTCCAGGGCCAGCACGGCGGTGGTGGGCACCACCAGCCCGAGGAAACCGTAGCCGATGAACATCAGCGGAAGCATCACCACCAGCTGATCCATGCCCAGCAGGTTCAACACCAGCAGGCCGGCCATCACCGCTGCATAACCAGTGACCGCGACCTTCACCACCGGCACCAGGCCGAAGCGCCCGCTGAGCCGGCCGGTGAACTGGGACACACCGATGAAGGAGGCCGCATTCGCCGCGAAGGCGATGCTGTATTCCCGCGGCGTGAGCCCATAGTGGTCGATCAGCAC
The DNA here is from genome assembly GCF_049790275.1 of Polaromonas sp. Lineage (GTDB taxonomy): Bacteria > Pseudomonadota > Gammaproteobacteria > Burkholderiales > Burkholderiaceae_C > Polaromonas. The sequence goes on along the minus strand of NZ_JBAQYR010000129.1, from coordinate 5,539 downwards.
GAAGGACGAGTTGGCCAGGTAGACAAAGAAGCTGGAAATGCCAAAGGCACCGATGAACACCAGGCCCATGAAATGCCGGTCGCGCAGCAGCACGCCGTAGGCTGCGAGGGCACTGCCTACGCTGCTGTCCACCCGTTGCGCGGGCGGCCGGGTTTCAGGCAGGCTGGTGGCCAGCAGAGCCAGGCCGAGCACGCCGGCCACCGTGACGGCCCAGAACACGCTGCGCCAGCCCAGCGACTCGATCAGCAGGCTGCCGGCCAGCGGCGCGAGGATGGGCGAGACGCTGAACACCAGCATCAGCAGCGACATCAGCCGGGCCGCGTCGTGCCCGGTGTGCAGGTCACGCACCACAGCGCGCGGCACCACCATGCCAGCGCAGGCGCCCAGGCCCTGGATGAAACGCAGCACCACCAGCGTCTGGATATCGGGCGCCAGCGCGCAGCCGACACTGGCCACGGCAAACAGCAGCAGGCCGAAATACAGCGGCGGTTTGCGGCCCACCATGTCGGAAATCGGGCCGTAGATGATTTGCCCGATGCCCAGCGAAATAAAAAACGCCATCAGGCTGGCCTGCACGGCGCCCACGGACGCACTCAGGCTTTGGCCAATTGACGGCAGTGCCGGCAAATACATGTCGATTGCAAACGGCCCGATGGCCGAAAGCAGACCCAGAACGAGGGCGGTGCGCAGAAAGTGTGAGGTCATGAAGCAAAAAGGCCCTTCCATTGGATGGAAGGGCCTGTATCTGGTGCCCGGGGCCGGAATCGAACCGGCACGCCTTGCGGCGGGGGATTTTGAGTCCCCTGCGTCTACCAATTTCACCACCCGGGCAGGAAGAAGCGAAGAGGCAAATTATGGCACAGTGCAGGGTATGAATTATCCGACCATCGAAGACGCCATTGGCAAAACGCCTCTGGTGGCACTGCAGCGCATCCAGGCCGACATCAACACCCAACGCAACAATGTGGTCCTCGGCAAGCTCGAAGGCAACAACCCTGCCGGCTCTGTCAAAGACCGGCCCGCGCTGTCGATGATCAAGCGCGCCGAAGAGCGCGGCGACATCAAGCCCGGCGACACGCTGATTGAAGCTACCTCCGGCAACACCGGCATTGCGCTGGCCATGGCCGCGGCCATCAAGGGTTACCGCATGGTGCTGATCATGCCGGAGGACCTGTCCATCGAGCGTGCGCAGACCATGAAGGCCTTCGGCGCCGAGCTCATCCTCACGCCCAAAAGCGGCGGCATGGAGCATGCGCGCGACCTGGCCGACCAGATGGCCAAAGATGGCAAGGGCCTTGTGCTCGACCAGTTTGCCAACCAGGACAACCCGCGTATCCACTACGAAACCACGGGGCCAGAAATCTGGGCCGACACGGCGGGCACCGTCACCCACTTCGTCAGCGCCATGGGCACTACCGGCACCATCACCGGCGTGTCGCGTTTCCTGAAAGAAAAGAACCCGGCGATCAGGATCATCGGTGCGCAGCCGAGTGAAGGCTCGCGCATTCCCGGCATCCGCAAGTGGCCCGAAGCCTACATGCCGAAAATATACGACCCCAGCCATATCGACGAAACCGTGCTGGTGAGCCAGCTCGACGCCGAAGACATGTGCCGGCGCCTGGCGCGCGAAGAGGGCATCTTCGCCGGCATCTCGGCGGCCGGTGCCTGCTGGGTGGCGCAGGAGATCGCCAAAACGGTGAAAGACGCGGTGATTGTTTTTGTCGTCTGCGACCGGGGCGACCGTTACCTGTCCACCGGCGTGTTTCCGGCCTGACAGGTCTATTGAATAAAAAGTGGCTGTAGCCCTTGTCTGATGGGCGCAGGCAGCTATTAAAAACGAAGCAACCAGGTCTGCATGCCATGACGCACGAATTCAAGTTTTGCCCCAACTGCGCAACCCCGCTCGCCATGATCACCGAGATGGAAGACGGCGGCGAGAAAGCGCGCCTGCGTTGCCCGGCCTGCGACTTCACCCACTGGAACAACCCGACGCCGGTGCTGGCGGGCGTGATCGAATACCAGGGCAAGATCCTGCTGGCACGCAACGCGGCCTGGACCGCCAAGATGTACGCGCTGATCACCGGCTTCATGGAAGCCGGCGAAACGCCCGAGGGCGGCATCACGCGCGAGATCAAGGAAGAGACGAATCTCGACGTGACCGACCTCAAGCTGATCGGCGTCTACGACTTCCAGCGCATGAACCAGATCATCATTGCCTACAGCGCCGTCGGCCACGGCGAAGTCAAGCTCTCGCCCGAGCTGGTCGACTACAAACTTTATGCGCATGAAGATGTTAAATGCTGGCCGGCCGGCACGGGCTACGCGATGGCCGACTTCCTGAAGTCAAAGGGCTACCAGCCGGAGTTCCTGGAGTGGGCGAAGCGGGATTGAGGGCCTTGCAGGCGTGTGGCCCGAAGTTTCATAGCCATTTTGGCCTCCAGCCCTTATGTGGTGGGCGGAAGCAGCTATCAAAGATGTAGCGTTTCATTTATTTTCAGCTTCCACGTCACAAACGGCCACGCTGGATCGTCAATACGGTGTCCCCTCCAACTTTGAAAGGAAACACCATGACTGCTGGCACCACTGCCAATACCTCTCCCGTCCGTATCGACCTCGCCGTTCCCGACGTTTTTCCCGCCCTGCTCAAAGTGCGTGAAGCCATCGACGGCCACGGGCTCGACAAAAAGCTTCACCACCTGGTGCACCTGCGCGCCTCGCAGATCAATGGCTGCGCCTTCTGCGTGAAGATGCACCTGCGCGAAGCCCGTGAAGACGGCGAAACCCAGGACAGGCTGGACCGCCTCGTCGTCTGGGCCCACGTCAACGACTTCAGCGAAGCCGAGAAAGCCGCACTGGCCTGGACGGAAGCGTTGACCGCGCTCGACCACCAAACCGACTACGCCAGCCTGCGCGGCCGGCTGCGTGAGTCGTTCACCGACAAGGAGATAGGCGCGCTGACCGCTACCATTGGCATGATCAACCTCTGGAACCGCATCCAGGTCTCGGCGCACTAAGTCAGGTCAAGGCGCATGCACCATGACAGGCATAGCCCCCACCGCCGTGTTTGAAGAAAGGCGCAGGCACCTGTTCGGCCTGGCCTACCGCATCCTCGGTTCGCGGGCCGATGCCGAAGACGCCGTGCAGGACGTCTTCATCAAATGGCTGGCGGCCGACCACGCCGGCATTGCCACACCGGCCGCCTGGCTCACCACCCTTTGCACGCGGCATTGCATCGACATGCTGCGCGACGCGCAGCGCAGCCGGGTCGATTACGTCGGCACCTGGCTGCCCGAGCCGATCCAGACCCGCACCGAAGACACACCCGAAACGCACGCCTTGCTGGCCTCATCGCTGAGCACGGCCTTTTTGCTGCTGCTGGAGCGGCTCACGCCCAAAGAGCGCGCCGCTTACCTGCTGCACGAGATTTTTGAAACACCGTACGCCGACGTGGCCGACATGCTGGACATGGAAGAAGCCGCCTGCCGCAAGCTGGTTTCGCGTGCCAGCACCAACATCGCCCAGGGCAAGGTGCGGCATGTGACGCCGCCCAAGGTGCAGGATGACCTGCTTGCTGCATTCCGCGAAGCCATCACCGCAGGCAGCACCGAATCGCTCGCCAGCCTGCTCTCGGACGACATCGCCGTCAGCTCCGACAGCGGCGGAAAAGTGCCCTCCTTCGAAGGCGTGGTGCGGGGCAAGGGCAGCGTGCTCACGCTCATTGCCACGCAGCTGGCTCGCTACTGGGCTGCCTACGAATGGCTGCCCTGCGAGATCAACGGCGGCCGCGCCATCCAGCTGCGCATGAACAGCGGCGAGATTGCGGCGGCCATCACCTTCGCCTACAACGACGAAGGCAAAGCCACAAACATCTACGTCATGCGCAACCCGGACAAGCTGGACGGGCTGGCCTTCGGGCCGGAGGTTCTGGCATGAGCGCGCATGCTGCGGCGGGAAACGAGCCTGAAGCGTCATTTCTTCAAGCGTTTTAACTCTCCAGCCCTTATGCAGTGCGCGCGAGCAGCTATTAAAACAGTAGCGACGTGCGGCCTTCGGGGGATTGCCTGGGTAGATCCCGATCGGCGTCGCCCGCCTTGGTAAACTACGCGTCTGCCTTTGTAGCTCAGTGGATAGAGCGATCCCCTCCTAAGGGATAGGTCGCAGGTCCGATTCCTGCCAAGGGCACCATCTTTCAAGCACCCGTCCAACACCTGCCTTAGTCAAACTGCAGCGTGAAGATCAGGTCCACCGCGCTTTGATCTCCCGCCTGCCCGCGCACAGTAAAGCGCTGTGACAGGTCATAAAACACGAACAGCGTTCCGAGTGCGCCCGACAGGCTGCGCTCGTAGGCCGCGTAGAAATTGCGCGAAAAGCGTTTGCCCAGTGTGACGGCGCCCTGGGCGGCGCTGCCGTCGGTGTTGCTGGCCGCGCCGCGGAAGGACAGCTCGTCCAGGCCCAGCGAAGCCGCCAGCCCGCCGGACATGCCGCCGCCGGCTTTGCTGCCCAGCAGGGCGATGGCGGCCTGCTGCAGCAGTGCGGCTTCGGCGCCGCCGCTGGCTGAAGCGCGGCCCACCACCAGCCAGGAGAGTTTTTCGGCATCTGACAGCTCGGGCTGCGCGTAAAGGCGCACGCGCGGCAGCAGGGCGGTGCCGGTGATCTGCACGCCGACGCGCTGCGTGAGGTTGGGGCGAATCGCCAGGATGTCCAGCGTCGGGTTGTCGATGGGGCCGGTGAAACGCAGCTGGCCCTGCTCCACATCCAGGCGTTGGCCGTACGCGCGGTACTGGCCGCCGACGGTGCGCACCGTACCGTTCAGCCGCGCATTGCGGAACGATTCGCCGCTGAGCGCCAGCGTGCCCTGCACGCGTGTGTCCAGGCCCTTGCCCTGGATGCGGAAGTCCTGGCCCAGGTCAATCTGCACGGCCAGGTCCAGCGCACGGCCGTCTTTTTCGGCTTGCGTGGCGGTGGGCGCATTGGCTTCGGCCGGCCCCTTTTTGCCGGAGGCCGCGCCGCTGCTGCTGCGCACGATCACATCGTCACCGAGCTGCGGCGTGTTTTCGTCGGGCAGCAAAATGCGCGCCTGGTCGATCACCAGTTTGCCGGTGAGGGACGCGGCCTTGCCGAGCAGGCTGGCCTGGATGTCGCCCGACACCGTGAGCTGCCTGTCGGTGCGCAGGCTGGCACGCAGCCGTTCCAGTTTGGCGTCGAGCCGGACCTGCGGCTTGCCTTCGACCCAGCCCGCCTCGCCCTGCGCACGCAGCAGGCCGCCAGCGCCCTGGCCGCCGGCACCCTGCAAGGTGAATTCGCTGATGCGCATGCGGGTGCCGTCCAGCGTGGCACGCAGTGTGCCGTTGCTGAACTCGATGCCGTCCACCACCGAACGCAGCGCTAGGTCGTCGGCCTGCAGCGTGCCTGCCAGTTGCGGGGCAGAGCGCTTGCCGCTGATGGCGATATTCGCCGCCAGCGAGCCGCGCAGGCGCCAGCCGGGCGGCGCCAGCACCGACCACACACCGATGCGCGGCAGCTGTGCACGCAGCTGGCC
>NZ_JBAQYR010000128.1:0-5341 GCF_049790275.1 Polaromonas sp. | reverse complement strand
GGCCAGCTGGGCCGCCGGATCGGCACCCATCGCCTGGCAGGCCTGCCAGCCGAACCGGTTGCGCTCGGGCGGAGACGGTGCGGTGACGCCGGTCTGGGCCTGCACCACGCCAGCCGCCAGCAGCCCCGCCCATACCAGGCGGGATGCGAAAATTTTCTTCAGGGGTGCAGCCATGGTCACCAGCCGGGGACTTTTTCCAGCGTGAACGGGATCTCCGGTGTGTCGGCCGGCGCTCCGGCGCTCGTGTCTTTCCATGTGCCTGTCACTTTTTTTCCGCATGAGCCTTCTGCCATTTCACCGTTCCAGGTGGCTGTGATGTTGATGCCGTTGGATGATTCGTCCAGCGTCAAAAAGCCGTTCTCCAGGTCGCCGGCCAGTTGCGCCCTGGCGGCATGACCGGTTCCGGCCTGCGTGCCGGTTGCCGACCGCAGGTCGCGGCTCACATAGCCCGCCACGCTGTCGCTGAATTCCGCGTGCCGTTCGAGGTGCATTGTGGCATCGGCGGGCAGCCCTGCAGGTGCTGAGGCGAACCTGACCCGCCACAGGCCATGGATTTGCACCGGCTTGAGCTGTGCGGCCGGCACGCAGCCTTCCGCTGCAGTTGCCGGTTTTTCTGCATTGTTCTGGGCGTCTGCCCTTATGGGTGCTGCGCAAACAGCTATTAAAAACAGAGCAAGTGTGAATGAATGAAAAGGTGTCATGGCGTGTACTCGTGCCCTCATCAGGCGGCGTTCCTGGCGGCCTCGGCTTCGCTGTTGGCCTGCGCCGTGTCGGCGGCGCGTTTTGCAAACTCGGCCCGCAGCGCCCTGATTTTCTCGCGCGGGTCTTCTTTCACCGTGGTCTTGTCCAGCCCCATCTCTGCAATGAAGCGGCTGGGAATGCCGGCGACGGTTTCACGGCCCTTCTTGCGCCGGCGCAGCCAGTTGACCGCCAGCGTGCGCTGGGCCCGCGTGATGCCCACATACATCAGGCGGCGCTCTTCCTCCAGGCGCTGCGCAATGTTCTCGGTCCTGGCCGCATCTGTGCCGTCGTCGTCTTCGAGCTTGAAGGGCAGCAGCCCTTCGACGCAGCCGGCCAGCACCACGTGCGGCCACTCCAGCCCCTTGGCGGCATGCAGCGTGGACAGGGTCACCACGTTCTGGTCGCCTTCGCGTTCGCTGATGGTCGACAGCAGGGCAATCGTCTGCACCACCTCCAGCATGGTCTTGGTTTCGGCGGCCACCACGGCGCCGGACGTGTCGTCAATCTGGCCGCCGCAGCGCTGCGCCATCCAGTCGCAGAAGTCCATCACGTTGGTCCAGCGCGCAGCGGCGACTTTTTCGCTGTCCTCGCTGTCGTAGATATGCTTTTCGTAGTCGATTTCCTTGAGCCAGGTGGCAAGAAAAGCGCGTGCGTCCTCGGCGCCTACAGTGCGTCTGGCGCGGTATTCCAGGTCGTTGAGGTAGCGGCCAAACTCATGCAGCGATCCGACCGCCTTGGCCGGCAGCACCGCGCTCAGGGAGTTGCTGAACAGCGACTCGAACAGGCTCAGTTTGTATTGCTCGGCAAAGGTGCTCAGCGCGCCCAGGGTGGTGTGGCCGATGCCGCGCTTGGGCGTCTTGATCGAGCGGATGAAGGCCGCGTTGTTGTCGTTGTTGACCATCAGGACCATCCAGCTGCACAGGTCCTTGATCTCGGCGCGGTCGAAAAAGCTCTGGCCGCCCGAGACTTTGTACGGAATATTGGCCTTACGAAAGGCTTTTTCGAAAGGTTTGGCCATGTGGTTGGCGCGGTAGAGGATACAGAAGTCTTTCCACTCCTTGTGCTGGCTGCCCTCGGCCTGCAAAGTGCCTTCGGCCCGCAGGCTCTGGATGCGCGCCACCACACGTTCGGCCTCGTGTTCCTCGCTGTCGCAATCGACTACGCGCACCGGCTCGCCTTCGCCCAGTTCGCTGAACAGCGTCTTGGGGAAAAGCTTGGGGTTGGGCGCAATCACATTGTTGGCTGCACGCAGGATGGCGCTGGTCGAGCGGTAGTTCTGCTCGAGCTTCACGACTTTCAGGTTGGGGTAATCCTGCGGCAGCTTCTTGAGGTTGTCCAGTGTCGCGCCGCGCCAGCCGTAGATCGACTGGTCATCGTCTCCCACCGCGGTGAAGCGGCCGCGCGCGCCGACCAGCAGCTTGAGCACCTCGTACTGTGTGGCATTGGTGTCCTGGTATTCATCAACCAGGACGTGGCCGAGTGACTTCTGCCATTTGTCGCGCACGGCATCGTGCTCGCGCAGCAGCTTGAGCGGCAGGCCGATCAGGTCGTCAAAGTCCACGCTCTGGTAGGCCGTCAGGCGTTCTTCGTAACGCGCCATGATGCGTGCGATCAGGCGGTCCTCGTCAGTGCTGGCCTGCGCTTCCGCCTGGGCGGCATTGAGCCCGCTGTTTTTCCAGGCGCTGATGGTCCATTGCCATTGCCGGGCGGTGGCTGCGTCGGTGCTGCCGCCCGCGTCTTTCAGGATGCTGGTGACGTCGTCGCTGTCCAGGATGGAGAACTGCTTTTTCAGCCCCAGGGCTTCGCCGTCCTGACGCAGCATGCGCACGCCCAGCGCGTGAAAGGTGCAGATCAGCACGCCCTTGGCGGCCTGGCCGATCAGTTTTTTGGCGCGCTCGCGCATTTCTGCCGCGGCCTTGTTGGTGAACGTGATGGCCGCGATCTCCTGCGGCTGCAGGCCGGCCTGGATCAGCCGGCCTATCTTCTGCGTGATCACCCGCGTCTTGCCGGAGCCGGCGCCCGCCAGCACCAGGCAGGGCCCATGCATGTAGTTGACAGCTTCCTGTTGCGCGAGATTCAGGCCGTTGGCGTGCGAAGGGGCGGAGGACGGTGATGACGACATGCAGTGATCAGGGCAGGCAAAAAAAACTGAAGCGCTTGCGGCAGTCCGCGAGGGGAGTCGGCTGAAAAAAGTGAAAGCGGAAGCGGGCCATCATAGCCAGTCAGCGTCAAGCCAACTTCGCAAGTGACAATAGGGCTTGTGTTAAGCATTCTCCTCGTCACCTTTCCCTTCTTTGCGCTGGTGTTGTGCGGCTACCTCGCCGCGCGGCGTGGCCTGTTGCCGCAGGCCGCGATTCCTGGCCTCAACACCTTTGTGCTGTACTTCGCGTTGCCCTGCATGTTGTACCGTTTTGGTGCGAACACGCCGGTGGCGCAGCTGCTCGACGGCAGCCTGGTGGCGGTGTACCTGCTGTGCGCACTGATCATGGTGGCGTTCACGGTGGCCGTCACGCGCAGCCGGCGCATCGGCTGGAATGACGCCTCCTTCGGGGCGCTCGTCGCGGCTTTCCCCAACACCGGTTTCATGGGCGTGCCGCTGCTGGTGGCGCTGCTCGGTGCACAGGCGGCCGGCCCGGCCATCGTGACCATTGTGGTGGACCTGCTGGTCACGAGTTCGCTGTGTATCGCCCTGTCGCGGCTCGATTCGGCCGACATCCACGGTGCGGAAGTGGCCGCCAGGAATGCGCTCAAGGGGGTGGCCCTCAATCCCATGCCTTGGGCCATTTTGCTGGGCGCCCTGTCGTCCGGGCTGGGGCTCGCGCTGCCCGCACCGGTGATGCAGACGGTGGCCTTGCTGGCTGACGCGGCCTCGCCCGTCGCGCTGTTCACCATAGGCGCGGTGCTGGCGCGTTCGCAGATGAACAGCGTGGAAACGATTCCCCTGAAAGACTACCTGCCGGTCGCGCTGATCAAGCTGGTGCTGCACCCGCTGCTGGTCGGGCTGATGGGGCTGGGTGCGATCCAGCTCGGCGTGCCTCTGGATCCCTTTGCCCTGACAGTGATCGTGCTGGTGGCGGCCCTGCCGAGCGCCAGCAATGTCTCATTGCTGGCAGAACGTTTTGGCGCCAACAACGGACGCATCGCCCGCATCATCCTGCTGTCCACGGTGCTGGCGTTTTTCAGCTTCTCCGGGGCTGTTGCCTTGCTGACCTGACGAAGCAGCCACGGAGGTCTTCAATCAAGCAGGGGCCGCGGATCTGGCTCCGCCTGTCCGCAGGCGCAGCGCCCCCTCGGGGGGCAGCGCAGTACGCGAAGCGACAAGCGTGGGGGCGTTATATGGACAGAGGATCCACATCAATCGCCCAGCGAATCAGGCTTTTGAAGTCGCCCTGTTGTCGGGTCTGGTGCAGCAGCGGCTGCCAGGCCGCCAGGAAGCGTTGCAGCGCGGCGCGCGAGGGGCTCTCCACCAGCATCTGCGCCCGTTCGATGTTGGCCACGCGCTGGATGGTCATGGGCACGGCCGGGTAGGGCGTGACCGCCTCCATGCCCGGCAACTGCTGCGTTTGCGCGGCTTCGGCGGCCGCATTCAGGAACGCCTGCGCCACCGCCTGCTCCCGCGCTTCGGCGCGCACCAGCGCCGAAAAGCCGAAAGGCGACATGCCGGCCGCTTCCCGCTCTTTCAGCTCCTGGACGGCAAAAGCAGGGTAGTCGTGTTTTTTCAGCGCACCGAACAGCGGGTGCTGCGGATGGAAAGTCTGCACCCACATCTCGCTGGCCTCGCCATGGTCGGCGTCACGACCGGCGCGGCCTGCTGCCTGCATGAGCAGGCCAAACAGGCGCTCGGGCGCGCGGAAGTCGCTGGAGAACAGGGCACTGTCGGGGTTGATGGCCGCCACCAGGGTGATGTGGCGAAAGTCGTGGCCCTTGGCAATCATTTGCGTGCCGACCAGCACGTCCACCTCGCGTGCATGCACGCTGGCCAGCTGCGATTCGAGTGCGCCTTTGAGCCGCGTGGTGTCGGCGTCGATGCGAGCGATGCGCAGGGGGCTGCCGTCCGGACGCGTCACCCCCGCCAGCAGCTCGGCGATGTGTTCCTCCAGCCGCTCCGTGCCTTTGCCCACGGGCGCAATGTCGATGTTGCCGCAGCTGGGGCAGGCGCGCGGCACGCGCTCGGTGAACCCGCAGTGGTGGCAGCGCAGGGTGCGGTCTATCTTGTGGAACACGCGGTAGGCGCTGCAATGCGGGCACTCGCTTTTCCAGCCGCAGTCGTGGCAGGCCAGCACCGGGGCGTAGCCGCGGCGGTTCAGGAAAATCAGCGACTGTTCGCCGCGGGCGATGCGCTGGCCGATGGCGTCCAGCAGCGGCGGCGCAATCGTGCAGTGTTTGGGCTGGTGGTTCATGTCCACCAGCCGGACGGCCGGCAGGCTGCCCTGCTGCTCCGCGCCCCCTATCCGTTCGCTCATGGTCAGGCGCTGGTAACGGCCCACCACGGTCGCCTGCCAGCTTTCCAGCGAAGGCGTGGCCGAACCCAGCAGGACACGACAAGAAACCATAGCCCCCACGCTTGTCGCTTCGCGTACTGCGCTGCCCCCCGGGGGGG
>NZ_JBAQYR010000127.1:0-31669 GCF_049790275.1 Polaromonas sp. | reverse complement strand
AGGAGCAGACGGCCGGGATAGAGCAGATCAACCAGGCGATCACGCAGATGGACCAGGTGACGCAGCAGAATGCGGCGCTGGTGGAAGAAGCTGCAGCGGCGGCCTCGTCATTGCAGGAGCAGGCCAGCGGCCTGTCTCAGGTGGTCAGTGTGTTCCGGCTGGACAGCAGCCAGGCGGTGCATTACGTGGCGCCGCCCCAGCGCACGGCACCGGCCCGCCAGCCTGCGCAGCCGCCTGCAGCCAAACGTGCGATAGCGGCACCGGCACGCAAGCAGGCACCGGCGTCACAGCCCCGGCAGCTGGCGGCAGCGGGTGCGGCAGGTGGTGAGTGGACGGAGTTTTGAGAGCCGCGAGATGTCGCTTGAACAGGCGCAGAGAGGCCGGGTGCCGTGACCGGCACGGCCTCTCCCGCAAAGCTTTCCGGCTTACAGCGGCCGCACCGGCATACACAGCAGGCAGCGGAAGGCCCCGGTTTTTTCATCCACCACAAAATCACCTTCGTGCAGTTCCAGTGAGGGTTTGTCATCGGCCTGGTAGCCGCTTTGCGGCAGCCACTCGCCGAACAGGCGCATCCATGCGGCGTGAATGGTCGCGCCCGTGCCGGTGAAGGGTGCGCAGGCATAACGGCCACCGGCAAAAGTCTGCACGCCGATTTCGCCCTGTGGCTGAAAGGCGGCATCGACCTCGAAGCAGCAGTCATAGCGGCACTTGTCGGCGGGGGTGACTTCCGGGTCGTCCTGGACGATGCCGTAAATCCGTTCCGGGTCCAGCCCGTGTTGCCCCAGCCATGCCCAGAAGCGTTGCCAGGTGGCGCCAATATCGGGGTGGCCATAGGGGCCGGTATGGCGCATGTAGGCCAGGCGAAGGGTGGGCAGGGTCTTGAGTTCGACTTCCATCAGCATTCCTTTTTCAGTGGTGGGCTGACCCGATGGCCAGCTGTCACCATCGTGCTGGAAGCTTGGCTCGGCGGCTTGATTCGCCTTGCGCACCTCTTGATGAATCTTGCTCAGTTGTTCGCGCCGGCTGGCCGACCAGTTGCGCCAGCCGCCGCGCCGCCACGCGGTGGGTGTCATGCCGAAGTGCGCGCCGAAGGCCCGCGTGAACACTTCGGCCGACGCAAATCCCACTTCCAGTGCCACGGCCAGTGCAGCCTGGGGTGGCGAAGCCAGCAGGCGTTGTGCCGCCGCTTCCAGCCGCAGGCGGCGCACGCAGTCAGCCAGCGTCTCGCCCGTCATCGCCTGAAACAGGCGATGGAAGTGCCAGGGCGAAAAATGCGCCACACCGGCCAGTGTCTGCAGGTCCAGCGTGTCACCCAGATGTGTGCTGATGTGGTCCACCACGCGGTTGATGCGGGCGACGTAGGCGCGTCTGTGGTCCGGCGCGCTCATGGTTGTGCCATGCCGTTTTTTCCGCAGCAGGAAAGCGTGGCGGCGTTCGCAGTTTTCATGGCCTGCCAGTGTAAAACCTGCCGACCTTATGGCAGTACGTGCGCAGCCTGTTTGCCCGACCTGTCTCCACGCGCCGCAGCCCAGTGCTGGCCCAGCAGCCGCACCATTTCGCGGCCGCCGGCCGACAGCGGGCGTTCCGTGCTGCCCAGGGCATAGGCCTGGTAACGCACCGCCCTGGACAGCGGCCTGAGCACCAGGCCCGAGTGGGCGAAGCGGCAGGCCGTCAGGTCGTCCACCACCGCCACGCCGTAGCCGCTGGCAGCAATGCTGCAGGCCACATAGGCGTAGCGCACATCCACCGTGGGCATCATGGGCTGGCTGCGTTCTCCCAGCAGCCGGGTGAGCATCTTGCCGTGCGCTGTTTCGGTGCCGAAGGAAATGATGTCGTGCTGCGCCAGTGCGGCCAGGGTGACGCGCTTGTGGCTGGCAAGCGGGTGGGTGGCGGCCATGGCGCACAACACGTCGCCTTCACCAATCAGCTGCGCGGTCACGGCCGGGTGCTGCGTTTGCACAAAGGCCACCACGCCGATGTCGCAGACGCCGGCCAGCAGCTGGTCGGTGATCTGCGCATGGGTGGCGATCTCCACCGACACATGCAGCTTGGGCATGCTGGTCTTCAGCCCGGCGATGGCGCGCGGCACCAGTTCCAGGGCGGTGCTCAGGTTGGTGGCAATGCGCAGCCGGTCGGCCACGCCGTGGTGCAGCTGCTCAGCGCAGGCCCTGACGCGGTCGATGCTGTGGTACGCGTCCTCGATCTCGCGCATCAGTGCCCGTGCCTCGGGCGTCGGGTACAGGCGGCCGCCGGTGCGGTCGAACAGCACCACGCGCAGCTTGACTTCCAGGTAGCGGATCAAGCGGCTCACGGCGGGTTGCGACACATGCAGGGCCAGGGCCGCGCCCGAGATCGACCCCGCCAGCATGACGGCCCGGAACACCTCGATTTGACGCAGGTTCATGGCTTAACACGAAGTTATATGAAGCGGCCATTTTGGCATTACCCGTCATGGCTTGCCACCCCTACACTGCGGCCATGCCCAACATCCGCCACACCCGCTTTCTGGAACTGGAGCGCATCGCCGTCTGCGGCCTGGGCCTGATTGGCGGCTCCATCCTGAAGGCCCTGCGCGAAGCCGGCTTCAAGGGCCATGTGACCGGCTTCGACGTGGACGGCGCCACCTGCGACGCCGTGCTGGCGCAGGGTTTTGCCAATGAAATCGCAAGCTCGCCCGACGGGCTGTTTCTGGACCACGACCTGGTGGTGCTGTGCCAGCCCGTGGGCACACTGCTGGAATGGCTGGCCCACAACAAGATGCAGATGGCAGCCGGCCACGCGGTGTGTATTGATGTGGCGAGCGTGAAGGCGCCCGTGGTGGAAGCTCTCCGGGCCTGGCCGCACCACGCGGCCGCGCGTTTTGTTCCCTGCCACCCGATTGCCGGCAAAGCCAGCCACGGATGGGAAGCTTCCGAAGGCGACCTTTTCCAGGGCAAGCTGTGCGTTCTGACACCCGACGCCCACACCGCGCAGGGCGCGTTTGACCTGGCCAGTGACTTCTGGCGCGCCCTGGGCGCCAGCACCACCACCATGGCGGCGCCCGAACACGACGCCGTGTATGCGGCCGTCAGCCACCTGCCGCAGGTGCTGAGTTACGCCTACCTGCACAGCCTGGCCTCGCGTGAAGGAACCGGCGCCTGGATGGCTTACCGCGGCACGGGTTTCCAGAGCTTTGCCCGGCTGGGCTCGTCCGACGCCCAGCTGTGGGCCGACATCGCCATCCACAACGCGCAGCCGCTGATTGAAGAGATAGACCGCATCAGCGATTCGCTGGCGCTGTTTCGCCAGTACGTGCACAACCGCAAGTTCAGGGAACTGGCCACCGCCTTTTCGTCGGCACGAAACTTCCATGCCAAAAGCGGGCCGATGGACGCCGGCTTCACCCCCACGGCCTGAACCACAAAGAAGCGCCATGCATTCCCACCATTGCCGCCCCCGCGCAAAAGCCGTTTCCCTGACCAGATGGTTATCATCCATGTCGCCGACAGGGCGCGTCATGGCGCCCACGTTTTCCGCAGCCCTCAACCCCACCCCTTCCCAGGAGATTCTCATGAAGCTAAAGCAGTTTTTTGCCAGCGCGCTGGTTGCCACCCTTGCCATGGGCGGCGCCGTGCAGGCCCAGCAGTTCTTCCGCATCGGCACGGGCGGCACGGCCGGCACCTATTACCCGGTGGGCGGCATGATCGCCAATGCGGTGTCCCAGCCCGGCAAGATCATCGTGACGGCCCAGGCGGCCAATGGTTCCCTGGCCAACGTCACCGGCATTGCCGGCGGCGCCATCGAGTCGGGCTTTTCCCAGTCTGACGTGGCTAGCTGGGCCTACACCGGCACCGGCGCCTTCGAAGGCAAGCCCAAGATCAGCGACCTGCGCATGATTGCCAACCTCTACCCCGAGAGCATTCACCTGGTGGTCAAGAAGGGCTCGGGCATCAAGAGCGTGGCTGACCTCAAGGGCAAACGCGTGGCACTGGACGAGCCCGGCTCCGGTACGCTCATCAATGCCCGCATGGTGCTGGCTGCCTACGGCGTGAAAGAAACCGACATCAAGCCCGAATACATCAAGCCCAACCAGGCCGGCGACAAGCTCAAGGACGGTGCACTCGACGCCTTCTTCTTCGTGGGTGGTGCACCGGCAGGCGCCATTGCCGAGCTGGCCTCCAGCGGCACCGGCATTGAGCTCGTTGCCCTGGGCGGCCCGCAAGCCGACGCCCTGCGCGCAGCCAACCCCTACTTTGCGGTGGACACCATTGCTGCCAACACCTACAAGGACACCGCGGCCGTGCAGACCCTGGCCGTGGGCGCCCAGTGGGTCACCAGCGCCAAAGCCGACACTGAAACCGTTTACCAGATCACCAAGGCGCTGTTCAACGACGCCACGCAGAAAACACTGGCTGCCGGCCATGCCAAGGGCAAGTTCATCACCAAGGAAAACGCCGTCAAAGCGGTGGGTATTCCGTTTCACCCCGGTGCCGAGAAGTACTACAAGGAAGTGGGCCTGCTGAAGTAAGCAGCGCTTCCGCGCGATGTATTGCGGGCGAGCCATGACTCGCCCGTTCTTTTTTCTGGAGCTTGCACCATGACCGCACCCGCCATTCCCACCGCCTTGCCCGACGACAAGACCCTGCTGGAGCTGGAAGAAAAGTTCGACCCCGAGATGCGCTTTCGCCCATCGGTGCCGCCGGCCACGCAGATCATCAAGTGGCTGCTGGTGGCGCTGTCGTGCTTTCATTACTACACCGCCGGCTTCGGCCTGCTGCAGGAGGTCACGCACCGCGGGGTGCACCTGGCCTTTGTGCTGGGCCTGATCTTCCTGGTGTTTTCGGCCAGCAAGAAGGCGCAGGCCGAGCCGGTTGCCCACAGCTGGGCCAGCCCGGGCGGCGTGCCGCTGGTGGACTGGCTGCTGGGCCTGGCCTGCGCGGCCAGCGTGCTCTACATCCCCATGGTGTTTTCCGACCTGGCTTTCCGCGTCGGCAACCCCAGCAATGTGGACGTGTTGTTCGGCTCCGTATTGATCATCACCCTGCTGGAGGCCACCCGCCGCAGCATGGGCTGGCCGCTGCCGCTGATTGCCATTGGCTTCAGCATCTACGCCCTGGCCGGCCCCATGTTTCCCGGCCTGCTCAAACACGCCGGCGCTTCCTGGTCGCAGCTGGTCAACCACCAGTACCTCACCAGCCAGGGCATTTATGGCGTGGCGGTGGGCGTGGTGGCTACCTATGTTTTTCACTTTGTGCTGTTTGGCGTCATGGCCACGCGCATCGGGCTGGGCCAGCTGTTTCTTGACATGGCTTCCAGCGTGGCCGGCCGCTACGCCGGCGGCCCGGCCAAGGTCAGCGTGTTCGGCTCCGCCATGTTCGGCATGCTCAGCGGTTCGTCGGTGGCCAATGCAGTCACCGTGGGTTCGCTCACCATTCCGGCCATGATTCGGGTGGGTTACAAGCGCGAGTTTGCCGGGGCCGTTGAAGCCGCGGCATCGACCGGCGGGCAAATCACGCCACCGGTGCTGGGCGCTGCCGCCTTCCTGATGGTGGAGTTTTTGAACGTCTCCTACCAGACCATCATTGCCGCCGCCATCGTGCCGGCCTTCATGCATTTCTTCGGCGTGTTCATGCAGGTGCACTTCGAGGCCAAGCGCCACGGCCTGCGCGGCCTGACCGACGAGGAAATGCCCAAGCTGCGCGAGTCATTGCGCCAGCGCTGGCCCACGCTGATTCCGCTGGTGCTGATGATCTGGATTCTTGTCTCCGGCCGCACGCCTTACCTGGCGGCCTTTGTGGGCATTACTTCCTGCGCCATCGTGGGGCTGAGCACGCTGATGCAGGGCAACACCGCGCGCAACTGGGGCCTGCTGGCAGTGCTGCACGGCATTCTGGTGGCCATGGCCTTTGTGGACTGGGGCACACAAACCGAGTGGATTCGCCTGGGCCTGTTTGCCGCCGGCGGCTTGGTGCTGGGTGCGGCGGCCTTGCTGGGTGGCGTGCGCGGGCGCATTGGCTACCCCGTGATTGGGGAGGCCCTGGAAACCGGCGCCAAGTACGCGCTGGCCGTGGGTGCCGCCGCCGCCACCGTGGGCCTGGTGATCGGTGTGGTCACGCTCACGGGTGTGGGCTTCAAGGTCAGCTACATCATCACCAGCGCGGCGCAGAGCATCTCGCAGGTGCTCAGCGTCATCGTGCCGGCCGGGCTGGCCAGCCAGCAGGGCATGACCCTGTTCGCTGCGCTGGTCATGACCGGCATGGTCTGCATCCTCATGGGCTGCGGCATTCCCACCACGGCCAACTACATCATCATGGTCACGGTGGCCGCGCCCACGCTGGTGCAGCTGGGGGTGGAGCCGCTGGTGGCGCACTTCTTCGTGTTTTATTACGGCGTGCTGGCCGACATCACGCCGCCCGTGGCCCTGGCCGCCTATGCCGCGGCAGGCATGGCCGGCGGCGACCCCTTCAAAACCGGCAACACCGCCTTCCGGCTGGGGCTGGCCAAGGTGCTGGTGCCTTTTGTGTTTGTGTTTTCGCCCAGCCTGCTGCTGGTGGCCAAAGGCTTCACGTGGTATGACTTTGCAGTCACTTTCACCGGCTGTGTGCTCGGCATCACCGTGCTGGCCGCGGCACTGAGCAGGTTTGCGCTGGTGGAAATGAGCCGCTGGGAGCAGGCCCTGTGCGTGCTGGCCGCGCTGCTGCTGATTGCCCCAGGTCTCACGCCCACGCTGCTGGGTGCGGCGCTATGCGTGCCCATGCTGCTGCGCCAGATCACCGCCTGGCGTGCGGCGCAGCGGGGCCTGGCACCGGCTTGAGGTGGTTTGAAGTGGCCTGAAGGGTGGGCGGGAAGGCTGGCTATGAGGCGGTGCCGTCGCGAAAGCAGGAATCCTGCGCGCGACGGCGCTAACATCTACCCATTCCCTCCAACTCAATGCTGCCTGCCATGTCACTTCCCTTTGCCGATCGCCTCAACAACGTTGAAACCTCCGCCATCCGCGAACTGTTCAAGCTGCTGGGCAAGCCCGGCATCATCAGCTTTGCCGGTGGCTTCCCCGACAGCGCCATGTTCGACGTGGCCGGCATCCAGGAAGCGGCCAACAAGGCCCTGACGGAAGAACCCGGCGGCGCGCTGCAATACGGCGCCACCGAAGGCTACAACCCGCTACGCGAACAGCTCGCCGCCTTTATGGGCACCAAGGGCGTGAGCGTGTCGCCAGACGGCCTGATCGTCACCACCGGCAGCCAGCAGGCGCTGGACCTGCTCGGCAAAACCATGATCAGCCCCGGCGACAAGGTGATTGTGGAAGCGCCCACCTTCCTGGCCACCATCCAGTGCTTCCGCCTGTACGGCGCAGAACTCATCAGCGCGCCCATCGACGCCAACGGCGTCAAAACCGACGAGCTGGAAAAGCTGATGGCCGAGCACAAGCCCAAGTTTGTGTATTTGATTCCTACCTTCGGCAACCCCAGCGGGGCCATGCTGAGCCTGGAGCGCCGCAAGAAGGTGCTGGAGCTGGCCGTCAAGTACAACACCCTGATCGTCGAGGACGACCCGTATGGCGACCTCTACTTCAACGCAGCGCCGCCCCCCAGCATCCTGAGCCTGAGCAAAGACGTGCCAGGGAGCAGGGAACTGATTGCCCACTGCGGCAGCATGAGCAAGGTGCTGAGCCCCGGCCTGCGTGTGGGCTGGATGATCGGCCCCGCCGAGCTGCTGGCCAAGGCCACCATGTGCAAGCAGTTCAGCGACGCGCACACCAGCACCTTTGCTCAGGCCACGGCCGCGCAATACCTCAAAGCCGGCCGCATGCCCGCCACCCTGGCCAATGTGCGCAAGGTGTACGGCGAGCGCGCCCTGGCCATGGGCGCCGCGCTCAAGCGCGAGCTGGGTGACGCGGTGGAGTTCACGCAACCCCAAGGCGGCCTGTTCTTCTGGGCCCGGCTCACGGGCGCGGGCGGCAAGACGAAAGACGCCGGTGAATTTGCCAAGAAGGCGATTGAGCAGGGTGTGGCGTTTGTGCCGGGGGCGCCGTTTTACGCCAGCAAGCCGGATGTGAGCACGTTCAGATTGAGCTTTGCTACCGCGGATGTGGGGAAGATTGAAGAAGGCATGGCGCGGCTCGGCAAGGCTCTCCAGTGATGAAAAAGCAGCTGCTGTTCGCTGCAGCCTTGATGGGTGCGGCAGCAGCACTGGCGCAGACCCCGCCGGCCGTTGGCGACCGCGACACACCTGGTGCGGCTCCTGTTCTGGCGACCTACGCCCGGCCAGAAGCGCCTTTGACGCCGGAATATCCACCCGCGGCATTGCGCCAGGAGCTGCAGGGGCAGGTGATGGTGAAACTGCGGGTGCTGGCCAGCGGCGCCGCAGCGGATGTCCAGATACGCACCAGCTCCGGGCATGCCTTGCTTGATGAGGCGGCGCTTGCCTACTTGCGCAGGGCCAGGTTCGTTCCGGCGCGGGATCGCAGCGGTTTGGCTGTTGACAGTCTGGTCGTCGTTCCTATCCGCTTTGTGCTTGAGGATTAGCCGCCTGAAGGCTTGGTAAGCCCTCAAGTGAACTCGCGGAGCCGGGGCTTGTTGTTCACTCGTAAACATTCATGAAACCCCTCTATTTGGAGGATGACCCAGTGCGTTTGCGCGCCTATCATCACGCAAGACCAAAAAGGGAGCGGTATGAGTGATTTCCAGACGGAGCCGTTCACACGGCCAGTGGCGCGACACAGCCAATCGGCTGGCGATGCCTTCCCCCCGCCGCCCAAACTGCATTGGTCACTCCTGCTGCTGTTCACGGTCATTTCTTTTGGCGTATTCCAGTTCGTCTGGATGTTTGTCCAATCCAGTTGGGCGCGCAAAGTCGATCCGGAATCGAAAGCAACCGCCTTTTTTGCCGGAGATGTGTTTCTTTTTCTGCTTAGCCTGGTCTTCGCCGCGTCCTCCGATAGCGGATTTAAAAGCCTGGAGTTGCCGTTTCTGCTTGGTTCCTGCATCGTCTTTTACGCCGGCGTCTATTCGATCCGCAGGACGATGCTGGATCATTACAACCAGATCGAACCGATGCAGCTGGAGATGTCCGGCGCAATGACTCTCCTTTTTGCCTTGTTGCATCTGCAATATCACATGACACGCATCGCCTATGCGAAGGCCGACGGCAAATAGAAGTGTTCGGTGGAGCACGGTACCCATAAAAAAGCCCGCTGCAAATGCGTAGCGGGTTTTTCGCTGAGCGGGTAGGGCGCCGGTCGTTCATCCGGCAGGTTGTTCGTCCTTCTCAACCGTCTCGCTGTCGGCATCCGGCTTGTCGGTGGCGTGGAGATGCGGCTTCTTGTCGGGTTGAACGGCATGTTCCGTGCTGGGGGGCGATTTCTTCGCCGTAGTGTTTCTTTTTCTGCTGGATTTTTTTGTCGCGGGCAATGTTGCGTGGATCGGTCATGGGGGTCCTGTGGTGTTGATTAGGGCGTGCAGGGCCTGAGTGAACCTGTCTTGCACAGTGCGCGGCGGCAAACCGGCGATACCGCTGTAATGCCTGACCTTGTGCGGGAGGGCTCCACTCGTTATTCCAGGCGAGGTGCGGCGCTGGGCATATTCACTGTTGAAGTCGGGTGCGTGTCATCCTTCTGCAAAGGAAGAGTTCAGTTTTCTGCCGAATTTGGCGTTCGGCATGACTTAAAAAGATTCGAAATGGCTTTCGCCAAGAAGTCATGGGAATATTGCTGGCGTATTACCCCTCTGTTACAACGACGGGAATGCGCTTATGCTGGTAGAACGAATGCGACTGTGACGCCGGTTGTGTCTAGCCGTCAAAAATTAACAATCGAGGGATGGAATGAATAAAATTATCGAGAGCTTACTTAACGACTTTCGAAACCAAAACAGCTTGCCGAGTGACATGAGTGAGAGTGATGCGTTTGAGAGATTTGCTGCATTTATAGCTGTTGAACCAGTAGCACTTCAAACGGTTTCACCGCAGGATTTTGTGGTTGGGGAAGACGGCCAACCGGACATTGATTTCGTAGTTGCCATAGTAAATGGCGTCCCAGTAAATGATCCAGATGAAATAGACGCTCTTGCGGAAACAAACAAATATATAGATGCACATTTCATCTTTGGGCAAGCCAAAACATCACCCGGTTTCGATGTCAAAGCACTGGGTGGGCTCGGCGATTTTGTTGATTATTTTGTGACTCAGGGCAGCACGCCCGCCGACAACGAAAAAGTTAATAGATTTCACGAAGTCTGGACTAAGGTTTTTGACCATGCAAAACTTTTTCGTGATGCCAATCCTGCAATTTCTCTTTTTTATGTGACGAGTGGAAGCCCTCCTACCGAAAGCGACGTCCATTTTTTCAAGAAAATTACTCAGATAAAAAAACGGTTGCGGGCGACTGGAAATTTTGGTCCCATAAATATAGATTTGTTGGGCGCGGCCGATATTCAGAAACGTTACAAACAACTTACTAATCAACTATCCGCGGAGCTCAACTTTCCGAAAAAAGTTGCATTAGGTGATATTGAAAAGATAAAGAACGCGTACGTTGGTGTGGTTCCGGCTACCGAATTCTTGAAGTTAGTCGTGGGTGCCGCGGGACAAGTCATGCAGTCTGTTTTTTATGACAATGTGCGAGATTGGCAGGGTCACAATGCCGTTAACTCCCTAATGCAGGAAACGCTGAAAGATCCGATTCGGAAAAGACGATTTGTAGTGATGAATAACGGCGTGACTGTAATTGCGCGAAAGCTTCGCCCAGTGAATGATCGTCTATTTTTAGAGGATTACCAGATCGTAAATGGATGCCAAACGAGCAACGTTTTGGCTCGGATGGATGCTGTGTCTTTAGACGGGGTGATGATCCCACTCCGCGTCATGGAAACGTCTGATGACAAGGTAATACGTGACGTAATCCAAGCGACAAATAATCAGACAGAGGTTACTCAGCCTCAATTGCTCGCTATCACTGATTTTCAGAAGGGCTTGGAGGCTTTCTTTGCCACTCATTCATCTCCAGGATTGGTTTATGAACGAAGAATGAAGCAGTACTCAGGGGCGAAAATTGATAAAGCAAAAATTGTGACTCCGTTAGGGCTGGTGAAGGCGGTAGCCGCGACCTATCGTGATGAGCCTCACAAGACAGCAAGGGAATTCAGTTCGTTGGTCAAAGGACTGGGGATCTCAATATTTGCCGAGAACCATAAGTTCGAGCCCTACTATGTAGCTGCTCTGCTCAACTATTGGGTCGAGTATTTTCTGAGGACTGGTCGGATTACCGGTGGAATGAGGCCCGCGCGCTATCAAATCATGTATGCCTTCAAGTTATTTCATCAAGGTACTCCGGCCCTTGACCTTAGTTCGCGAGCGGCAGCTCGGCATGCAGATGGGCTTATGAAATTGTTGCGATCCGAGCGTACCGCCAGTGACGCGCTTGACGAGCCTATCAAGATCGCTGTCCGCTTAATGCAAGGTAAAGGCCGGACTGAGCCTCGAACATTGGCATTTACGGCCAAGGTACGGAAATCTATTGAGGTCAGGCTGAACAAGCTGGCGCAGAAGGCTGAAGGCAAAAAGTGAATACTGATTAGCTTCAAGTTGAATAAAAGTGACTCTGAACGAAAGGAGCGGGCCTACCGCGGCGGCTGATTTGGCAGCCTCAGGGGCGCAGGCCTATGGGGCAGTTCTCTGAGGGCGCGTGGTAGTGATGTGGTGCTGGCGCCCGGATGCCCAGAGGTTTCATTGGATGCTCGGCTGACCTCAGGTCCTCACACAACGCGCCGAAACCAGAGCAGCGACAGAACCCCCGCCGCCAGAGCAAGCACCGCCGAGAGCAAAGCTAGCAAGGCCGTGACTTCCGTTTCACGCGTCTGCACCTGCACCCGCGACCCCAGGTTTTCGTAAACGCTGCGCAGCGCTTCCGCTGTGCCCGCATGGTGGTATTCGCCACCGGTCATGCGTGCTACCTCGCGCAGGGTGGGTTCGTCCAGTTGCAGGTAGATGGGCATGTCTTCGGTCATCGCGCCGTTGCCGCCCACCCCCAAGCCGATGACGTAAATGCGCACGCCCCGGTCTGCGGCCATCTTTGCCGCTTCCAATGTGTCCACCCCCGTGGTGCGGCGGCCATCGCTCAGCAGGATGATGGCCGCGGCGTCGTACGAGCCCGGCGCCACGGGTGTGATCTGCCGGGGCGGCGGTTTGACCTTGTCGTCCAGGCTGCGCCCGCGCGGCTTGCTGCCGAAGGTCATTTCCTCGAGGTTGATGCCCTGGTCCGGAAACAGCTCGGCCAGGCTGGTCACGATGGCGCTGCCGACGGCGGTCCCGATCTGCATCTGGAATGCGTCGATCGCCTTCACCAATGTGGGGCGCTCCAGCGTGGCGGCCTGCGCTACCTGGCTGCTGGCTGCAAAGGTGACCAGCCCGACTTCGATGTTTTTTGGCAGCTCGCTCAGGAACAGCTTCGCCGCATCCTGCGCGGCCACCATGCGGGTGGGCTTGACGTCGCTGACCTGCATGCTCAGAGAAACATCCATCGCCAGGATGATGGTGGAGCGTGCCCAGGGCAGCGGCACCCGCGCCATGGGACGCGCCGCAGCCAGCAACAATCCGGCGAAGGCCAGCAACAGCAGGGCGGGTGGCACGTGCCGCCGCCACTGGCGCCCGGCGGTCGCGGCGCGAACATGGGCCATGCTGCTGTAGCGCACCGCCAGCTTGCCCTTGCGCCGCAGCAGCCAGAGGTAGGTCACCGGCAGCAGGGGCAGCGCCAGCATCAGCCAGAGGTATTGGGGCCAAAGGAAAAACATGGAGCCGTTATCTTGCTCCGGAAGCGGCCGGCGGGCAACCGCTCCGAGCAGCCCAGCATCTCAGCCGCAGGAATGACGGCGACCCCTCGTCTGAGCGCCTGTTTACACCGGAGCTTTTGCCATCTGGCCGGTCAGGTTAATTCCTGGCGGCTGGCTCGGCCTCGCCAATCGTGCCGAGCACAATCTCCCCGGCTGGAACATAGGTGCTCATCACTACGCCGGTTTTTGAAACCTTCGAATCCACGACGCGCAGTGCACCTGGCTTTGCTCCGCTTTCAAACAGGCGCTTGCCGTGGCCGAGCACCACCGGGTAGGTCCACACGTGGTATTCGTCAATGAGCGAAGCGGCTTGCAGCGTCTGGATCAGGTTGCCGCTGCCTATGATTTGAAGATCGAGTCCGGGCTGGGCCTTGAGCGCGGTGAGGGCTGAAACGACATCACCGTCCAGCACAGACGAATGGTTCCATTCCAATGACTTCAAGGTGCGGGAGGCCACGTGCTTTTTGGCCGCATTGAAGATCGTGGCGATCGGATTGTCCGCCGGCTGGTGGGGCCAATAGGCCGCGAAGATGTCGTAGGTTCGGCGGCCGAGCACAAGCTCCCGGTTTTTGCCATCGAAACCTGCCGCCGAAAGGTCCACCTCTGCGTCCAGGAAGGCGAACATCCAGCCACCCAGTGTGAAACCTCCGCTGGAGTCTTCGGTGAGGCCTCCGGGTGCCTGCATGACGCCGTCCAGCGAGACGAATGTGGATGCAATGAGTTTTCTCATACAGCTCTCCTGTGATTGCATGACGTTGGTATGCAAGAACGATATTGGTCAGTCATCGAGAGCTCGATGCTGCAACCTTGAGCGGGCGCAGCATACCGCAGCGCCCGACTCGCGCCCCGCGATCACTGATTGATTTCCGCCTCGACCAGTTGCCCCAGCAGCACCAGCGACTGCTGCCAGCCCACGTAACACTGGTCCGCGGGAATGACGGCGGGTATGCCTTCCTGCACGATGTTGATTTCAACCCCGGCGGACACGGCCTTGAGCGTGATGGAGGTCACCATTTCGCCCGGCAGGTTCTTGTCGTCGAAAGCGCTGGTGTAGCTGATGCGCTCGTTGGGCACTAGCTCGAGGTATTTGCCGCCGAATGACATTTCGCCTTGTGTGGTGAAGTTGAAGAACGACATCCGCCAGCCGCCGCCCAGCTTGACGTCCATCTGATGGACCTTGCCGGTGTAGCCGTTCGGCGGCAGCCATTTGGCCATGGCATTGGCATCGAGGAAGGCGCGGTACACACGATCGGGGGTGGAGCGCAGCACGCGGTGAAGTTTGACTGTATTGGTGGACATGACAGGTTCCCTTAATTAAGAGCAGAGGAAAGGCCCTCTGACCATACGACGATTCGGCGTGCCCGGAATCGACAGCCAACGGCAGCAAAGGCCAAATAAAACGCAACAAAAGGCAACAAGGGCCTGCACAGCCAGCCGTCACCTGGTGTCAGTTGCTATGGAATATATAGCTTGTTCCGCACGCCCAATAAGGGCTGGAGGCCGATTTCTATATGAAGAAGAGGGCGGATCCCGGCTGCAGGCCGGGATGACGGAGCTTGTTCGGGTGGCCGGTGCCAGCGCCCGACCGGCAGGATGGCGGGACGCTACCGCCCCGTCAGGTCAGGCCACCGCAAAGCATTGGAAGCGGGCCGCGCCACCCGTTCGGGCCAGTCATTCAATCTTGATGTTGCCCGCCTTGATCACGCGTGCCCATTTGTCGATTTCGGCCTTCTGGAACGCGCTGAGTTCGGCGGGTGTCATGCCGGACGGCTCGATGCCCTGGGCCACGAGTTTTGATTTGACCTCAGGATCGTTGATGGCCTTGATCATCTCGGTGGAGAGTTTGTCCACCACAGGCTGCGGTACCCCGGCAGGCGCGAAGATGGCCTGCCACGACACAATCGCAAACCCCGGCAGCGTTTCTGCCAGCGCGGGAACCTCGGGCAGCGCCGCCGAGCGTTTTTCAGAGGTCACGCCCAGCGCGCGCAGCTTGCCGGCCTTGATGTGCGGCAGCGCCGGTGCCAGGTTCTCGAAGATGACGTCGGCGCCCTGGCCGGCCAGGATGGCGTTGAGCGATTCCGCGCTGCTTTTGTAGGGCACGTGCACCATCTTGCTGCCGGTCAGCTGCTCGAAGAGCGCGCCCGACAGATGCTGCGAGGTGCCGTTGCCCGACGACGCGTAGTTGATGGTGCCCGGCTTGGCCTTGATGGCGGCCATCACGTCCTGCAGCGACTTGTAAGGGCTGTCGGCGCGCACCACCAGCACGTTGGGCATGGAGCCGATCATGGTGATGGGCTGGAAGTTCTTGACCGGGTCGTAAGGCAGCTTCGAATACAGGCTGACGTTGATGGCATGCGAGCTGATGGTGCCGCCCTGGATGGTGTAGCCATCGGGCGGCGCCTTGGCCGTGATGTCGGAACCCGTGCCGCCGCCTGCGCCGGGCTTGTTTTCGATGACGAAGCTGGTGCCCAGCGCCGGGCCAGCCTTGAGCGTCACCAGCCGCGCCAGCACGTCCGTGCTGCCGCCCGGGCCGAAGGGCACGATGTAGGTGATGGGTTTTGAAGGGTATTTGTCCTGCGCCAGGACAGGCATGCCGGCAAGGGTGAGGGCGGCCACCGTGGTGGACGCGGCAAGAAGGGCGCGACGATGCATGGGATGTCTCCTTTGTATTGGTTGCGCGTGATCCTCAACCCGGCGGCTGCAGGGAATGGTGCCGACACCATGAACAAATAAATGTGCGCCAAACCGCCGGATCGCGAGCGGTCTGGTTTCCTGCGTAGGGTATTGAACTCCAACTGAGCCCCGGCGGTATTCGGGATGTCCCCACCCCTTGCGCCCCGCATGGCCATGCCAAGCATCGCGCGCTAACCCTCATAGGCGCGAGCCCATGGCTCGCGTATCGTCTGGGGTGTTTTTGGATGGGAGGAATAAAAATGATCAGATTCAGCAAACTTTCGTTGCTGCTGTCCGCAGCTGCATTCACTCTTTCTGCCTTTGGTCAGCCGGCGCCGGCTTCGCCGCCCGCAGCAGAGGCTGCTCCGGCGGCCGTTCGCAACCCGGAAGACGTGGCGCTGGAGCAGCAACTGGTCCAGGGTGTAGGGCTCATGCGGTCAGGTCGGCCGGTTCAGGCCATCACCGATCACTTTGACAAGGTCATCGCGGCTTTTGAACTTCGCTTCAAAGACGACAGCCGAAAGTTCTACACCGCGCGCTGGCACATGGATTCCCTGGCCTACATGCTGGAGGCGGCTACATCCAGGGAAGAGCCCAAGAGGGGGGCTGTCGTGGTGTCTTCACTCTGGTCGGACGCCTGGTACCTGAAAGGCTACGCGCTGGTGGAGCTCCGGCGCATCGGCGAGGCCAAAAGCGCCCTGGAGTCGGCACTGGTTCTGGCGCCCAGAAACTCGCAGTACCTTGGTGAACTGGGCAATCTGTACCTGGGCATGAGGGACTGGCCTTCGGCCTTCGCAACCTTCGAGAAGGCAGAAGCTGCCGCCAGGGAGTTTTCACCGCCCGAGGTGAAAAATGCAGAACTGTCGCGCGCCTGGCGAGGCATGGGTTACGTCTACATCGAACAAAACCGCCTCGATGAAGCCGAGAAGATGTACCTGCAGTGCCTGGACCTGGACAGGAACGACCAGCGGGCGAAAGGGCAACTGAATTACATTGCCAGCGTTCGGGCGAAGCGGGCTTCGACACTTTGATGATTGGGCCTGGCGACCAGCGATTTTGACCATACCTCAGGGATGAACCCGAATGGGACGCCCCGCATAATCTGAGAACAACAAAGGGAGGGTGCAATGCGGTGGATTACGGCAGTTTTTCTGGGCCTTTTGTTCTGGGGACAGTCTGGTTTGGCCTCGGCGGGCGATGCGGTTCGGGCTTTCGCTTCCGAACTGATGCTTCACGAAAGCAAGCAGATACTGCAGCCGGACCGGGTGGTCAAATATTCAGATCCTGAAGGCGGCGCTACGCTGCGCGCGCTGTTGGCGCCGGCAAGGACTGCCGCCGTTCTCGATGACTACTTTGCGGAGTTTGTAAAGGGCACGGCCCAGCCGGACGTTTCAAAGCTTGCCGGGCCGCTGGTCAAGCGCTACGAGAAAGCTTTCTCTGCGGATCCCCGTGCCTATGAAGAGGAATATCTTGATTCCCTGAACTGGATCGTAAGCACGCTCGAGGGCAGTGCCAGAGTCGCCTCCGAAAACATGAAGAAGAATGCTGCTGTGCCCAGCGCCGATGCTGAAGCCGTGCATAAAGTTCTTGAGAGCCTGCAGAGCTTGTCTGACACCATGATGAAAATGGTTGTGCAGGTTATCAAGGAAAAGGTGAACAGTGGTGTCTTTAGCGCAGCGGGGAAAGAACGTGCGCTTTCCATGGCCGACCGTATCAACGCCACCCTGAGGCCTGTGCCAGCAGTGGCTGAAAACCGGATCAGTCTGCGCAACGTAATGGATGGCAAACAGGTGTATGACGCTCAATGTGCGGCCTGCCACACAATCGGCATAGCGGGGGCACCACGGGCCGGCAACGTGTCTGCGTGGAGGCCCCTCATCGCTTCAGGTTTTGATTCGCTCGTGCGGTCAACCTTGAAGGGTAAAGGCGCGATGGCGCCGCAGGCAGGGGGAAATCTTCAGGATTTTGAGATCGCCCGCGCGGTGGCTTATCTGGCGAATATGTCAGGAGGGGTATTTAAAGAACCCGCTTTGCCAGCAGGACACACGGGTACTGTGACAGTCGTACCCCCTCCGGTTCAAGCTGTTCAGAAGCGTCCACCTGAAGTGCCCCATGCAGTCATGACAGCAGCCCAGCGCATGCAGTTTGGGCAACGTGTGTATCGGACAAACTGTGCCGCCTGTCATCAAGCGGATGGCCAAGCCGTGGGCCCTATCAAAACGATGGTTAACGCGCCAGCATTCAGGGGAAATGCGACCGCTATCGATCTCCTCCTCTTTGGCTCAGGCCGTGGGGCCATGCCGCGCTGGTCCATGTTGAGTGACGAAGAGATTGCAGAAGTCATTAACTACTCACGCGCCCGGTTCGGGAGTGTGAAGATCGATCCCGCGACACCCGCGCAGGTGCGCGCGCGACGGAGGTGAGCCCATACGGTCGGTTTTGGTATCGATCAATCTTTCGATCAGGCCGCCAATTCGCAATCGTCTGCATCCTTGAAGTGAAAATGCCGCCTGCCCGCTGTCGCCTCACATTGCCATGGCAATCATTGCGCGCTAACCTTCATAGGCGCAAGCCAACGGCTGGCGTATCGTCTGGAGTATTTTGGAATGGGAGGAATAAAAGTGATCAATTTCGGAAAAGTCTTGTTTCTGTGCGCCGCCGTATTCAATGTCTCTGCCTTTGGGCAGGCACCGGCGGGTTTGCCGCCTGGAGGGGCCAAGCAGATGGTTCCCCTTCCTGTGCCGGTCTTGCTCACCAAGGCCGAAGAGCGCAGGGCGCAGATACTTGCTGAAACGCCTGAGCAGGAAGCAGAGGAGCAGGCCAAAGTGGTCGAAAAAATCGGGAAATCCGAATACACCTGGCGCGTGTGTGACGATGAACTGCATTCGCAATTCATCTTCGCGCAGCTGACTTCCCCGGGTGCAGCCTCAAAATTTGACGGAAAAACCGTTGGTGAAGTTTGTTATTCATGGCTGGGCACCCGCAAGGCGTGGAAAGCCAGCATTCTTCAGGAAGGGTGCCGCAAACGTTGCGCGTTTTACTAGCGGCCGTTAGCGTCGAAGGTCGGCCCAATTCCGTTTCTAACCAAACACGCAGGCGAGTGACCGTGCTGCTGGCTCTACAGGTCAAGTCGTACGGACGATCTCGTCTCTGGCTATTCCCGGCGTCTGCAGCTAATTGATCGGTAGCTGCGCGACCACCTGGAGCTGGCTGATGACCGGTGTACCGTATTTGGCCCAGTTTTCGTTCCAGGTCGCCTCGGGGCTTTCGAAGGTAAAGATGTGCATGCTGTCGGTCACGTTGTTCGCGAGAATGAACTTGTGCACGATGACGGGCTTCAGACCGGGCGGCGCGTCACGGTAGCGGAAGACAGTGCGGTCATAGTCGCCGCTGGACTTCACATCGAGCATCAGCACCTCTTCCCTTTTATGCGAATCCAGAATGGGCTTGAGAAAAAGCGCTACCGCCTTCCTGGCTTCAATCCCCCGCAGTCGCTGGGTGCCGCTGATGACCTGTACCGTCAGGCCCATTTCAAACTGCCGGCTTTCGGAAAATGGCTCCGGGCTCGTGGCGTAAGTGGCTATGGGGAAGGCGCCGGCGACAGGCTTGGCCTCCTGCTCGTGCCAGCCAGCCGGTTTCAGGAACACCGCGTTCTTGTAGAGCTGCCAGCTGAAACCCGCTGGAGGCGCAGGCAACTGCGAGTTGATCGCGGCTCGCACCTGTTCCGGCGTGGGCGCGGCGGCGGGGCCGGGTTGCGCGGCAGCGAACGGGGTGGCTGTCAGAAGCGCTGCAGCACACCATGAAAGTATCTTGTTGATATTCATCTCTGCTCCCTTTGTTTTTTGCGATTATTGCGGCTTCGAACCGTTTTGCACACGAGCCTCGTCAAGCTGTTTCTTCTGCGCTCCATCTGGAAACCCGGCGTCACTCAGCCGGAATAAATCCTGCCTTGCTTAACTCCGAGAGAATCCGGTCGGTGAGGATGGCCGAGAGTTTTTCGCCGCTCAGGTCGCCGGGCACTGACGATTCAGAAATTTCTGCGGTCCATTGCGGTTTGGTGCGGTCGCTGGTTTTGACCGAAATTTCCAGTTTGAGAATGAGGTCATGGCGGTTCGGACTTCCCAGAGCTGACACCGGTTTGATGAAAACCGTTTCCTCTGCGCCACCTTTCACGCCCCGCTTTTTGAATGCGGCAATGAGTTGTTTGGGGACACTGTTTCCAAGCTGCCTTGTCAGTTGCTGGGTGTCTTCATTCACCTGTTGCAGAAGAGCCGCTTTGTCTTTCTCTGCCGAACTCCTGAAGGTGAACACGCCAACACTCGGCGGGCGACCCAGATAGTAGGTAATCTGGGCGGCCCGCAATTTTTCATTGCTGGCTGAATTGGTTGCTGCGTATTTTGTTGGCGTGACGCAGCCCGCGAGAATGAGGGCGCAGCCCAATAAAAACGCAAGCCTGAGTTTCAAGATCATCCGGGCCTCCCCTTGTTTTGTTTTGTGCTGCCAACGCAGGTCATTCCGCAGAGCAACACTGCTTAATGTACTTTGGGCAAGGCTGGTGTGGCCCCGGGGCTGTAGCCGTTGCCTGGTGCGCCGGGTTACGACGAACTGGCACGCGTGCAAACCATCAGCAGCGCCGTGCCGTCCGGCGTCTGCACTTGGCCCACCGCGCGAAACCCGGCTTTTTCATAACAGCGGATGGCGCGTGTATTGCGCGGGTCGGGATCGGTCTGGATGTGGGTGACACCCGGGTCGGTGAACAGCCTGGCGACAAAGGCTTTCACCATGGCGGTGCCCAGGCCGCGGTTCAACTGTGCGGCGTCGGCGATGGACTGGTCGATGCCGCGCACGCCGGGGTCGGTTTCGTCTTCCCACCAGCCCTCGCCGGAACCCATGGCCACGTAGGACTGGATGTAGCCGAAGGGCTGGCCATCGAGCAGGGCGATGTGCGGCTGCACCTTGACCGGGTTGGCGATCCACGGGCCGTATTCGGCCTCGACTTCGGCGATGCTGGGCGCTTCGCCCCACCACTCGGTCCAGTGCGGGCGCGCCACCCAGTCGTGCAGCATGGGCAGGTCGGTGGTTTTCAGGGGGCGGAAGGTAAGGCGGTCCATCTCTTTTGAGGTAACGGAACAAAATCAAGCTGGCGCATCTGCCAGTCGATGCGATTTTGGGGTTGCCTTCATCGCTGATCGGTTGTGCTTAGTTGATGGGCAGCAGTGGCACTACCTGTAGCCGGCTGATGATGGGTGTGCCAAATTTTCCCCAAAGGTGCGCTTTGAGCACTTGCCACATTACTGCATGCTATCAATGCCGCGGCAACCCACTGCCTCCTTGGTTTGCGGTTCATTCTGTTTTCCTTGTCAGAATGCTGGATTTACTTGGGCGGGAAAATGGGGGCTACCTGCGCCACCAGATGGTCAATGTATTTGACCTGGCATGCCTCGCGATTGGCGTATTGGCTGTTGGAAAAACAACTCACACCGTCTGCTGCATACACCTGGTTAAACATCATCCTTGGGGGCTTGTTCTCACCTATCCCGTCAAGTGCATAGAGCGAAAGATCCCACGTACGGTTCCACACGCTCCCATTGCTCGGGGTGACTATCAATTGCGTGATCTGATGTACAGCTACATGCGTGAAACCCTGCACGTGCAGTGTGGGAGTCGATTTGTCGGTATGAATTTTGTATTCAGCTGTACCGCCCAGCGCCTCTATCCGCTTGATGAAGGCCTTGCCTGCAAGGTTGTACTCGATCTCAATATGCTTTCCTGTGCGTTCCGTGTATCTTTCCCATTCAAGGGGTACCTGAAAGACCAGCAGGATGCGGGGCGGCGTGGTGGCCGATCGCTCTACGGTACCTGTGTGCCGTCCCACAGAGGGATCTTTGACCGACATGCAGCCGCTGAGAGCGAACGCGGCGAAGAGAGGCAGTGCCAGGGCCAACAATCTGGGGCATTTCATTTTTGCTGTTCTTTCCGGTTGGTGAATCGTGATGGGGCCATAGCGTAAACGATGGGCCGGACATTTCCTGCCGGTGGGAGTATTGCAAGGTCGGCATGGTGCCTGGTCAGCCATTGCGCCCATTCGGCCTGCAAGGCAAATTGCAGCGATTCTTCGTCTTTCATTCTTTGGACCACACCGCGAGCTCGTAACCGTCGGCATCCGTGAAGTGAAAGCGCCGCCCGCCCGGGAAAGTGAAAATGTCCTGGCAGATGGTGCCGCCGGCCGCCAGCACGCTATCGCGCGCGGCTTCGAGTTTATCGGCGTAGAGGATGACCAGCGGGCCGCCGGCGGGCGAGGGCGGTGCCGTCGTGGTGAGCCCGCCTTTCATGGCGCCGTCTGAAAACTCGGCGTACTGCGGGCCGTAGTCGGTGAAAGTCCAGCCGAAGGCTTTGCCGTAGAAAGACTTGGCCTTGTCGATGTCACGAACGTTCAGTTCGATGTAGTTGATGCGGCAGTTTTCGGGGGCGGTGGTCACGGGCAATCCCTGGTGGTTGCGATCCCCATGTTAATCACAAATCCCCGGCCGGCCAGTCACTGAAAGGGAAGGGTGTGGCTTCGGTGGCAAAGGAGACGAAGGCCGCAATCTGCGCCAGGTAGCGGCCCACGCTGCGGCCAAAAGTTTGCAGGCGCGCATTGGGCTCGTCGGTGAAGATGGCAAACGCCAGCTGTAGCAGCGCGACGGCTACCAGCACCCAAGTGGCGAGCTGGAAGGCTACACACATCAGCAGCATGAGCAGGGCGCGCAGCCAGAGTTTGCGCGGCGGAATGGTGGTGAGGGCGTTGTCTGTCATGGTCGGGCTCCTTCAGGTTGGATGGAAATACTGCCTGTGAACACGGGTCAACGGCTTGACGTGTGTCAAGCACTGTAGCGGGCTGCTGCGGGAAGCGGCCTTGCAGTATGGCCTGCAGTGGGGAAAACCAGCTGTTCCGCTTTTTCTCTGGCGCAACACTGAACCAGGCATCAGAATAACGCCCATGTTCGATTCCGCCATGGCTTTCCTGCAGTCGCTGCAGGGCTTTCCCGCTTATGCGCTGCTGCTCGCGCTACTGTTCAGCTGCGGCATAGGTGCGCCCATCAATGAAGACATCCTGCTGCTGGCTGCGGCGGCGCTCACGCTCAAGGGGGTGATGGAGCCGGTGCCGCTGATGGTGGTGGCATGGTTCGGGCTGGTGCTGGGCGATGCGCTGGTGTTTCACTGGGGCCACCGTTTCGGGGCGCGGCTGCTGCGGCACCGCTACTTTGCGCGGGTGGTGCCCGAGGCACGGCTGGCTTCCATGCGGGACACCATGCGTCGCTTTGGGCCGGCCTACATCTTTGTGGTGCGTTTCATGCCTGGTGTGCGCACGCCACTGTTTTTTGCGGCCGGCTCGCTCAAGATGCCTTACCGCCACCTGTTCATTTTCGACGGCGTGGCAGCCCTGGTGGAATTGCCCCTGCTGGTTTACGGCGTGCGTTATGTGGGCGGGCGCTGGGAAGAAATCCTTGCGCTGGTGCAGCGCTTCCAGGGTGTGCTGGCGCCGGTGTTCCTGCTGCTGGTTCTGGGCATCTGGCTGCTCAGCCGCCGGCGCGCCAGGTGCAAGCAGGAGCCAGCGCCATGAGCGGGGAAAATTCGCAACCCCGAATCCGGCATGGGCTGCCGGCGCAGGGCCGACCGCAGGCCGCGGTGCTGGCCGAGCTTAAAAGCTACGGCGCACAGGACCCGGACTACAAGGCCGGCCGGCTGTGGAGCCTGGTGTATTACCTGGGCGAAGAACACGATGCTTTCATGGGCCAGGCGTACCAGGCTTTCTCGTCGGCCAACGGGCTCAACCCCACGGCTTTCAAAAGCCTCAAGCGTTTCGAGACGGAAATCATCGCGGCCGTGGCCGAACTGTTCCATGGCACGCCCGAAGTGTGCGGTGTGGTCACTTCCGGCGGCACCGAAAGCTGCCTGCTGGCCGTCAAGACCTACCGCGACGTGGCGCGCAGCCAGCGCGGTGTGACGCGGCCCGAGATGGTGCTGCCGATCACCGCACACGTGGCCTGGTTCAAGGCTGCGGAGTATTTCAACGTCAAGGTGCGCCTGCTGCCGCTCGACGAACAATTGCATGCCGACGTGCGCAAGCTGCCGGGCCTGCTGAGCCGCCGCACGGTGATGATTCTCGGCTCGGCGCCCGAGTACCCGCACGGCGGCATCGACCCCATTGAGGCCATGGGCGCTATTGCGCAAAAGCACGGCATTCCCCTGCATGTAGACGCCTGTGTGGGCGGCTTCATCCTGCCCTTCATGGCGATGAACGGGCGTGAGCTGCCGCTGTGGGACTACCGCGTGCCCGGCGTCACGTCGATCTCGGCCGACATCCACAAATACGGCTTTGCGGCCAAGGGTGCCTCCACCATCACCTACCGCAGCCTGGACTATCTGCGCCACCAGATGTTTGTCTACGAAGACTGGCCCGGCGGCGTGTTTGCTTCGCCGGCCCTGCTGGGCACGCGACCCGGCGGCGCCTATGCGGCAGCGTGGGCGGCCATGCAGCACTTCGGTGAATCAGGCTACCGCGCGCTGGCCGCGCAGACCCTGCAGGCTTTCGACGCCATGCGTGAAGGCATTGCCGGCATGCCCGAGCTGTATGTGATGGGTGAGCCCACCGGCCCGCTGCTGGCTTATGGCTCGCGCGACGCAGCCGTCAATATCTTTGCCGTGGGCGACCAGATGGATGCCAAGGGCTGGACGGTGAACCGCCTGCAGAAGCCCGACGGCCTGCACGCCATGATCACCGCCGGCCACCTGGCCGTGGTGGACGCGTATCTGCGCGACCTGAAAGACGCCGTGGCCACCGTCAAGGCCAACCCGGCGCTGGCGCAGGAAGGCAGCGCCGCCACCTACGGCATGATGAGCCACATTCCCCTGCGCGGCAGGGTGCGGCAGAAGGTGCTGGACATGTTTGTGCAGATGTACAAGGCCGGCGGGCAGCAGATCGACCTGCATGCCGCACCGCCGGTGGCTCCCGGATTCAAGGGCAGGGTGGATGCGCTGTTGGAGCGGCTGGCGCGCTGGTATGTGGCGCGCAAGCAGGGTTGAGCGCCGCACCCCAGGGGGTTGGTACACAGATTTTTGAAACACGGAGGGACTTTGGGATGTTGATGCAGCGCTTCATGGAAAACTACAAAAAGGCCTGGGAAACCAGAGACGAATTTTTGCTGGCCTCGCTGTTCACTGAAGACGGCCAGTACCACAACACGCCGTTTGCGGTGCAGACCGGGCACGCGCAGATCAAACAGTACTGGCAGCGCGTGAAGCTGCAGACCGACATCGTGCTCACCTTCGACATCCTGCACGCCGAAGCGCTGGGCGGCATTGCGCACTGGCACACCACCTACCAGGTCACCTCGGAAGAGATGTTTGCCATGTGGGCCGCCTCCACCGGCACCAGCCAGCTTGCACGCCAGCCGGGCGACCCCTTGCCACGCCTGGCGCTCGACGGCGTGGCGGTGGCCGAGTTTGAAGCCGGTGGCCTGTGCCGCGACTTCAGGATATGGTGGCATTCGGTGGTGGAGGCCCAGGCTTCCTGACTTGCCATGCCGCGCAAGCCCTGCGCCTCAGCAGCTGATTCCGTGGTGCGTCCACCAGGCGACGTGTGTGTATTCAGTGGTCATGTAGTCCACACACATGTCGACAAACCTGTCGGCGCCGTGGTGCCGGTCTGACCACAGGCGCATGGCTTCCAGGTCAC
Organism: Polaromonas sp.; assembly: GCF_049790275.1. Lineage (GTDB taxonomy): Bacteria > Pseudomonadota > Gammaproteobacteria > Burkholderiales > Burkholderiaceae_C > Polaromonas. The sequence goes on along the minus strand of NZ_JBAQYR010000127.1, from coordinate 6,475 downwards.
GGTTCAGCGCCGCCAGGGCGTGCGCGTAACACAGCGCCGTCCAGATGATCAGCTGCACCTGCGCATCGCTCAGGCCCAATGTGTTGCCGGCGCGGGTGCGCAGCTTGACAATCAGTGCCACGGCAACGTTGGCTGCAAAGGGTGGCAAATCGGTGGTGCTTGCGAGAAACGCGGCCAGCTGGGTCCGGTTGCTGGTGTTGTAGTTGATGTCCCACACAAAGGCGAGGTCATGAAAGGCCAGGCCCTGGCCATGCGGCTTCCGGTAAACGCCGAGCAGTCCCCCGGTGGACCTGACAGGCATGAACTCGTTCAGGGCTTCAATGCCGGCCATGATCATGCCTATGCCCTCCGGCGGCCGCGCTGCCGGCGGCAGCGAGTTGCTGATGTCGGTGTAGCGGCCCAGCGTGGCCAGTGTTCTGGTCGGGTCGCCTTGAAGCGTCATGTCGTTGCCGAAGCCGGCCACGCTGCACATGGCCGAACCCACAATCATCAGCGAGCCGTCGGCTGTGCCCACGGCCAGCAGCGAAGGCCTGGCGCTGATGGCGAGGTTGCGGTCGTAGTAGGCCACCAGCTGGGCCTGTATGTCGCGGTCCAGCATGGCGCGGATGCCGGTGTCCCGGGTGTGCGCGGCCCCCAGTGCGTACACCAGCAAATCCACCGGAAGCCTGACGATCTGGTCGTGCTGGTCCAGAAACTTGAGGCCCAGAAACGGCACGTCATTGTGCGGCCGGATCATCTTGATGTCTGTCAGCTTCAGCACGGCGCGCTGATCGCGGGTGCCTTCCTGTACCTCGGTGTTTCGTGAGCCCGCAGGGAAGGCGGCCTCGAAGCGGACATCGACGTTCCAGGCGCCGTCGCCGCCGCCCGGGCGCGTGAACCAGCGCATCACGTTCATGCCGCGCATCTGTGCCAGCTCCACCACCCATGCTGCGGTGGCAGAGCCGCCATACACCGCAATGGTCTTGCCGCGCATGGTTTCCCCCCGCGGCATTTGCCAGGTGGGCGACATGAATTCGGTGCCGCCGACAACGTAGCCCTCGAGCCCCCGCACGTCCACGCCGATGTCGCCGTTTTCGCCCACCATCAGCGGGCGCGAAGGCCCGGGCCCGACGGCAATGATCACGTTGTCGCAAACAAGGGTCAGGCGCTCGCCCCACACCCGTCCGTGCACCTCGTATTGCCCGTCCGGCCGGCGGCGGATGTTGTCCACCAGGGAGCCCGGGAACTGGAAGTGGGTCTTGCTTCTGAAGTGGTGGTCCACCAGGCCCGCAAAATCACCCGCCAGCATGAAAGGCGTCCTGCCCGGTTGCGGCCGTGCGATGAAACCCCGCGTTGCGCCCAGCAGGTTGCCCGTCAGCAGGGGGGCGGGCTGGCCCATCTTGTGGGTGGGCGCGATCTGCTTCCACAGGTCCGGCCCGCCAGTGCCGACCACGGTGCCCAGGTTGCGGTTGGCAGACAGCAGATAGGCCGCTGCCGAAATTCCGGTGCCGATGACGACGGTACGAGGCATGTGTGTTCAGTTGGAAGTCTGTCGAATTTCCAGCTTTCACGCTGGAAAGCCTGGTTGGCGATTGGCTGGCAACAGTATCCCAAGGCCTGCGCCGGCTGTCATCATCAATTCGGGGGAGAGCGTGTCTTGTGCCGGGTTCGCAGTGGTCGCTCTGCCCGCCTGTCAGGCTTTCTTTTTCTTCTGGCCTTGCGGATAAACGGTTTCCCCTCGCGCCAGCATCTGCGCAAACTGGGCAATCCGCCGGGCGCGTGTTTCGGGCTTCTTGGCGCCCTGAACCCGAAACAGCACGGAGTACCGGTTCTGCGCGCTGACTGTGGCGAAGAAGGCGGACGCGCCCGGATGCGCGTCGAGGGCGGCCTGCAGATCAGCGGGCACCTTGGCGCGGCTCGCGGGCTCGTAGGCTGCGTCCCAGCGGCCGTCCTTGCGGGCGCGTTCAATTTCGGCCAGGCCCGAGGGCTGCATGTGGCCGGACTTGATGTACTCCAGCACTTTGTCGCGATTGACCTTGGACCAGACACTCCGGGCGCCGCGCGGGCTCCAGCGCTGCCGGTAGAAGTGTTCGTTCTCGGCATTTCTCTGGCTGTCTATCCAGCCGAAACAGAGGGCGACTTCCAGTGCTTCGGCGTGGGACAGCGTTGTTTCAGGCGCGCCTTTCTTGGCGTGGCGCAACCAGATGCCCCCGGAGTCGCCGTGGTGTTTGGCCAGCCACTGGGCCCATTCGGCCTGCAGTGCGAACTGCAGTGTTGCTTCTTTGTCGATGCTGGTTGGCATGGTGGGTGCGAGCCTTCACTGGCCGGGTTGTCCTCGATCGTGCCATTGTGCGGCATGGATGAGGCGCCTGCCCAAGCCGGGAGATCTGCCATGTGCAGTTTCCATTTGCTATGGAAACAGAAGCTGCCGGTGCCCGTGGTTAAAGGGGCGGAGGCATTTTTGACTATCAACTTCCGGGCAGAAGCCGTTTTACAGCACTTCATTGAACACATAGAACATGTTGTCCTTGAACTTGTGCCACAGCCCGCGCTGTTGCCATTGCTTGAGGTTTATTTCTTCGCAGCGCTGCACGTATTTTTCGAAGACGGCGTCCAGCTGTTGCGCCAGGGCGGCGTCCTTGATGCCCAGGGTGATCTCGTCGTTGGTGTCGAAAGAGCGGTCGTCGAAGTTGCTGGAGCCGATGGCGCTCCACACACCGTCCACTGTCATCACCTTCTGGTGCAGCAGGGTGTGCGGGTACTCGAACAGGCGCACGCCGCACTTGAGCAGTTTTTCAAAATTGCGGTGGCCGGCATGCTGCACCATGGGGTTGTCCGAGCCGCTGGTCGAAGGCATCATCACGCGCACATCAACGCCGCGCCTGACGGCTTCGCCGAACGCGTCAATCGCCTCAGGCTCGGGGATGAAGTAGGGGTTCTGGATCCAGATGCGCTTTTGCGCCAGGCAGATCACGGTGTGGTGAAGGATTTTCACCGCCGGGGCCGAGCCTTCGGGTTTGGCGTAAGCGGCATGAATGGTCACGTCGCCTGCAGGCGCCAGCTCGGGAAACACATCCTTGCCCACAAAGAGCTCGCCGGTTTGCCCGCCCCAGTTCTCGCTGAAGGCGGCCTGCACGCTGTGCACGATGGGGCCGTGCAGGTGCACGCTGAGGTCGGCGAAGTGTTTGCCGTCCTCGGCGTTGCCCAGCCAGTCGTCCACCACGCAATGGCCGCCCACAAAGGCTTCACGCCCGTCAATCACCACCAGCTTGCGGTGGTCGCGGTCATTCATCACGCCGATGTTGTGAAGGGCCTTTTCATGGAAGAACACCAGCTTGCAGCCGGCGTCTTCCATCTGCCTGCGTGTCACCTTGCCGACCCCCTTGGAGCCCGTGGCGTCCAGCAGCACGCGCACTTTCACGCCGGCTCTGGCCCGCTCGGACAGGGCGTCGGCCATGCGCTGGCCCAGCACACCGTCTTTCCAGAGAAAGGTTTCGAAGTGCACGTTTTTCAGCGCGGCGCCTATGCGCCCTATCAGCACGTCGAAGAAGGCGCCGTTTTCCAGCAGCTCCACCGAGTTGCCGGCCACAGCCGAACTCAGGGTCAGGCCAGCCAGTGATGGAATCAGCTCGTCGATGGACTCGCCGCACTCGATCTTCAGCTTGGGATTGTTGTGCCGCTTGATGGACCAGATGACCAGGCCAAGCAAGGTTGCCAGGCCCAGTAAAAGCGCCGCCGCACCGTGCAGCGCGCTGCCGAGGAAAGACTCCATCACGTCAGCCTGGTCCTGGCGTCAAAAAGCTTCAGCGGGTTGGGCAGGGCGTTACGCGTCGCCGGGATCACGCATGCGGTCGGCGTTGGTGGTACTGCGTGCGCCCTTGAGATGCATTTCAACGTCGGTGGCTTTGTCGCCCACGGCCAGAATCGCTTCGCGCAACTGTTCGTCGGTGACATTGAGTTTTTTGGCCCACTGCGCGCAGTTGGCCAGGTTGTTGATGTTGATGCGTTCGGGTTCTGCACCGGACTGGGTCATGAGTAACTCCTCTAACTAAGTGCATGTAGCGTAGTTCCCGCAGTACGCTCAGGGTGTAGGCCATGGTCGCGGCCGTCTGACCGTGAGGGGCCTTTGTGCGTGACCGGGCAAGGCGTACTTCGGAAGACTTACGCTATAAAAAATGTAGCTGCTTGCGCCCGTGCAATAAGGGCTGGGGCGGCATTTGGTTTACAACTTCTGCCTTGCGAGCCATTGCAGGCCCTTGCGCGCGTTTTCTGCGCCCTGGCGTTGCCTGCACCAGCCGATGGCGCCATTGCCTGCCGTCCTACAGCCCGGTCTGGCGCCGGCCCCTACGCTCGTCGCAGATGAATACGCCTCCCACGCCTTCCGCTTTTCCCCGTCTCCGGCAGCTCGGCGCGTCCGTGGCTTCCAGCTTGCGCCATCCCACCCTGCGCGGTTTAGCGTGGGGGCTGGCAGCGGTGCCGGTGGTGCTACTCCTGTATGTGCTGGCGCTGATTCCCTTTACGCCCAGCATTGACGACCTGCGCAAGATCAAGGCGGCCAAGCCCTCGGTGATCCTGTCGGCCGATGGCCAGCAGCTGAGCGTTTTCGAGCGCGCCAACCGCGACTGGGTCAAGCTGGCCGATATTTCGCCGCATGTGGTGGCCGCGCTGGTTTCGACCGAAGACGCACGCTTTTACGAACACCACGGCATGGACGTGCGGCGCACCCTGTCCGCGATGGCGAACACGCTCAGGGGCAGGGTGCAGGGCGGCTCGACCATCACGCAGCAGCTGGCACGCAACCTCTACCCCGAAGACATCGGCCGCGCGCGTACCATGACGCGCAAGATCAAGGAAGCCATCACCGCGCTGAAGATCGAGGCGGTTTACTCCAAGGACGAGATCCTGGAAACCTACCTCAACACCGTGCCGTTTCTGTACAACGCCTACGGGATTGAAATGGCGGCGCGCACCTATTTCGACAAAACCGCCGACACGCTGGACGTGCTGGAAAGCGCCACGCTGATCGGCATGCTCAAGGGCACCAGCTACTACAACCCGGTCATCAATCCCGAGCGGGCCCTGCAGCGGCGCAATACCGTGCTGAGCCGGATGGTGCGGCACCAGAAGCTGCCAGCCGCCGATCTGGCCGCCCTGAAGCAGAGGCCGCTGGCTGTCACCTTCGAGCGGCAGGAACCCGAGCTGGGCCCGGCGCCGCACTTCACCCAGCAGCTGCGGCGCTGGCTGATTGAGTGGGCCGACCGCAACAGCTACAACATCCATGCCGACGGCCTGGTGGTGCGCACCACCATTGATTCGCGCCTGCAGGCCATGGCCAACGAGGCGGTGACGCGCCAGGCCGACAAGCTGCAAGTCATCTCCGACGCCGAGTGGTCGCAAAAATCAGGCTGGACGGCCAAGGGCGCCAAGCGCGGGCTGATGTTGGCCTTTCTGCGTGACTCTGCCGAGTACAAGGCCGCGCTGGCCGCCGGCCAGACCGACGAACAGGCGTTGCAGCAGCTGCTGGCAAATACCCCCTACCTGCAGAAGCTGCGTGAAGACAAGACGCGCCTGCAGGCCGGTTTCCTGGCGCTGAACCCGGCCAACGGCCATGTGCTGGCGTGGGTGGGCAGCCGCGGCTTTGCCGGCGACCAGTTTGACCACGTGGCCCAGGCGCGCCGGCAGCCGGGCTCGACCTTCAAGCCTTTTGTGTGTGGCGCTGCCTATGAAAACGGCTCGCGCCCCTACGACGTCTTCACGGACCAGGCGGTGGATATTCCGCTGGGCGACGGCACCTTCTGGCGCCCGTCGGACGGTAGCGGCCCCAGCGGTGCACCCATGACCTTGCGCGAAGGCCTGGTGTATTCAAAAAACACCATCACCGCGCAGGTGATGCAGGTGGTGGGCCCGCAGCGTGTGGCCGCGCTGGCACGCAGCATGGGTGTGCGGCAGAGCAAGCTTGACGAGGTGCTGTCGCTCGCGCTGGGCACCAGCCCGGTGACGCTCCGGGAAATGGTGGCCAGCTACAGCACGCTGGCCAACGACGGACGCTACATCGAGCCCATGGCTGTCACGCGGGTGGAAGACCGCAACGGCCGCGTTCTGGAAGAGTTTCAGCCTGCGGTGGCGCAGGCTGCCATGTCCACCCACGCGGCCAACATGCTGGTGGATGTGATGCGCGGCGTGGTGGGCCAGGGAACAGGTGCTGCCATTCGCAGCCGCTACGGCATTCGCGCCGACGTGGCGGGCAAAACCGGCACCACGCAGGACAACACCGACGGCTGGTTCATCCTGATGCATCCGCAACTGGTGGCCGGCGCGTGGGTGGGCTTCAACGACAACCGCGTCACCATGGGTAACCGCTGGGGGCCGGGCGCCCAGAGCGCGCTGCCGGTGGTGGGCGAGTTTTTCCAGCAGGCCCTCAAGGCCAAGGTGCTGGATGCGCGCGCCAGGCTGTCGGCCCCCGCCGGCATGAGCACCGCCGCGCCACCCGCCGGGC
>NZ_JBAQYR010000126.1:0-18991 GCF_049790275.1 Polaromonas sp. | reverse complement strand
CACCGCCCCCGAAACCCGCCAAGCCTGTGGTGGCCATGCGCGGCGACGACCGCCCCGGTATGCGCAAGGCCGAAGCCGCACCCGCAGGACGCGGCGGCAAGTTCGGTGACCGCAAGCCCGGCGGCAAGCCCGACGGGCGTGGTGGTCGTCCGGCCGACAACAAGTTCGAACCCTACCGCGCCGAACGTGAAGATCGCGGCCGCCCCGCTTACGAGGAGCGCGGCCCGCGCCTGGGTGATGCCGCTTTCCGCGCCCAGCGCGAAGCCTTTGAACACGCGCAGCTGGCGCTGAAAAAGCTCGCAGCGCAGGCGCACGGTGAAGTGCTGACCCACCTGATGACGGCCTGGGAAAAGCGCGACCCGGCACTGGTGCCCAGCGTGCAGGATCTCGGCAAGCAGGTCACGCCGGCCGTGCGCAGCAGCTGGGTGCAGGCGCTGGGCAGTTCGTCCGGTAAGGACGCGCTGGAAACCCTGCTGCGCCTGGAAATCGCCGCCGAGTTGCCGACACCGGCCGAGCACCTGAGCGCGCGCCGCATGCTGCAGCTGGTGCTGCTGACCAAACGCAACGACCCGGCACCGGCACAGACCTGGGGCGAAGACACCGCCAAGGTCCTGGCCACGCCGTATGACGCGGCGCACGCGCGGCGTTTGCAGAATGTGCTGAGGGCTTTGCTCAAGCGCTGAGCGGGCGGCCCCGGGGACGGGGCCCGTCGCGGCGCCGGTGGGATGTTATGAAATAGATAGCTTGCGGCGCCCGTTCCACAAGGGCCCAACGCCGATTTGATGCGAAGGGTCAGGTGGATGTTGCCCGGATCGCCGATTTGGGACGGAAGGCCTTGCAGACCGCGTCGTCGGTTTCCAGGTAAGGCCCGCCTATCAGGTCGATGCAGTACGGCACGGCGGCAAAAATGCCGGCGACGGCCTGCGAACCGTCGGCGTTTTTCAGGCCCTCGAGGGTTTCGGCAATCGCCTTGGGCTGGCCCGGCAGGTTCAGGATCAGGGCCTGGCCGCGGATCACGGCGACCTGGCGCGACAGGATGGCCGTCGGCACGAACTTCAGGCTGATCTGGCGCATCTGCTCGCCAAAGCCCGGCATTTCCTTGTGGCCGACTGCCAGCGTCGCTTCGGGCGTCACGTCGCGCAGCGCCGGGCCGGTGCCGCCGGTGGTCAGTACCAGCGAGCAGCCGGCGTCCACCAGTTCAATCAGCGTGGCGCTGATCTGCGCCTGCTCATCGGGTATCAGGCGCTCGGCAAATTCAACCGGGTTGCGCAGCGCGCGGCCCAGCCACTCTTTCAGCGCGGGCAGGCCTTTGTCTTCGTAGACGCCGCTGGACGCCCGATCGCTGACCGAGACGATGCCGATCTTCACTGCATCGTGGGCCATGGTCAGTTGGCCTCCGGCGCCAGCGCTTCCCGCACCAGCTGGAAAATTTCGCGGTAGGACTTGCCGTGGCGCGGCGCCTCGCCCGGTTTTTCGGGTTTGGCATCCTTGCGCGCCTGGCGCACCAGGGCGCGCAGCTGCTGCGCGTCAGTGTCGGGGTGTTCGGCCAACCAGTCGCCGAGCGCATCGTCGGAAGCGATCAGCTTGTCGCGCCACTGTTCAGCCAGGTGCAACGCCAGCGTGAGCTGCGCCGAGCCATTTTTCTGCTCATCAATCGCGGCGCGAATCGGTTCGGTGTCCAGCGGGCGCATCAGTTTGCCAATGAACTGCATCTGGCGGCGTTTGCCCTCGAAGTTAGTGATTTTTTTGGCCTGGGTGATCGCGTCAATGAGTTTTTCAGGCAGGTCCAGGCGTGCCATCAGGTCGGCGCGCAGCGTGAGCAGGGCTTCACCGAGGGCCTGTTTTTCATCGGCTTCGGCTTTGAGCTGGGTCTTGCTGGGTGGGCCGACTTCTTCTGCGGCAATTTCTTCGGGTTTCACGAAGCGGCCGTGGGACCAGTAGCCCTTGATAGCCTTGGGAGTCTTGTTGTTCATAGCAGTCAGTATCATAGCTACCCTATGACCCTCAAGACCTCCAAGATTTCCTCCAGCCCCAAACGGGCGGGCCGATCCCCAGCGCAACCGGAAAAAGGCTTCAGCTACCACCGTGATTTTTTCGAGGAACTGGTAGACAGCGCCCTGGCGCACGCCAAAAAAATAGGCGCCACCGATGCGGCGGCCGAAGCTTCCGAAGGCTGCGGCCTGAGCGTCAGCGTGCGCAAGGGTGAGCTTGAAAATGTCGAACGCAACCGCGACAAATCACTCGGCATCACGGTCTATGTGGGCCAGAAACGCGGCAACGCATCAACCAGCGATTTTTCCAAAGCAGCAATCGAGCAGACCGTGAAGGCGGCCTATGACATCGCGCGTTTCACCGCCGAAGACAAGACCTCCGGCCTGCCGGCCGACCGCGACATTGCGCGCGTGCACCCCGAACTGGACCTGTTTCACCCCTGGGCCATCGATTCGGAAGGCGCGGCCCGGCTGGCGTTGGAATGTGAAGAAGCAGCACTGAGCACCAGCAAACGCATCACCAACAGCGAAGGCGCGGGTGTGTCGGCCCAACAAAGCCATTTTTTCAGCGCGCACACGCGCGGTTTCCGCGGCGGATATGCCAGCTCGCGCCACAGCATTTCGGTGGCGCCGATCGCGGGCAAGGGCAGCCAGATGCAGCGTGATGCCTGGTACAGCTCCATGCGGGACGCCAGCGAACTCGCCAGCCCCGTGGCGGTGGGCCGCTACGCTGCGGAACGTGCGCTGGCACGCCTGAACAGCCGCAAGATCAAGACAGTGCAGTGCCCGGTGCTGTTCGAGTCGCCGCTGGCCGCCGGCCTGCTGGGCGGCTTTGTGCAGGCCGTCAGCGGCGGTGCCCTGTACCGCAAAAGCACCTTCCTGCTGAACAGCCTGGGCAAGCCGGCTTTTCCGGCGCACATCGACATCAGCGAAGACCCGCACCTGCTCAAGGGCAAGGGCAGTGCGCCGTTTGACGAGGAAGGTGTGAAAACCCGCGCGCGCAAGGTGGTCGAAGCCGGCATTGTGCGCGGCTACTTCCTGAGCACCTACTCGGCGCGCAAGCTGGGCATGCGCACCACCGGCAACGCCGGCGGTTCGCACAACCTGGTGCTGAGCAGCCGCCAGACGGCCGCAGGTGATGACCTCGACGCCATGCTCAAGAAGCTAGGCACCGGCCTCTTCGTGACCGAACTGATGGGCCAGGGCGTGAACTATGTGACGGGCGACTATTCGCGCGGCGCCTCGGGTTTCTGGGTCGAGAAAGGGCAGATTGCCTTTCCGGTCGAAGAAATCACGATTGCCGGCAACCTCAAGGACATGCTGATGGGCATCCAGGCCGTGGGCGCCGATGTTTACAACTACGGCGCGAAAAGCGTGGGCTCGATTTTAATTAACAGGATGAAGGTCGCTGGGTCCTGACGGGGGACGTTTTAAGCCGAGCAGGGGCCGCGGAACCGGCTTAGCCGGGCCGCAGGCGCAGCGGCACCGAGGGGCTGGAGCCTGCGGCTCCAAAGCTGCTTGAGCAGCTTTGGACAGGCGACAGAAGCGAAGCCTCTGGCGTGCGGCGGCCTGCAAGGCCTCGGAAGCTACACGCAGTGAGCGACCGTGGGGGCTTAATTAACCAGCCAGAGCCGCTTTGACCGCCGCCGATACCTGGCCCATGTCGGCCTTGCCGGCGAGCTTGACTTTCACCGCGCCCATGACCTTGCCCATGTCACCGGGGCCGCTGGCGCCGAGTCCGGCCACGATGGCTTTCACCTCGGCAGCGACTTCTTCCGCGCTCAGGCGGGCCGGCAGGTAGGCCTGTAGCACCACCAGTTCGGCGGCTTCCTTGTCGGCCAGGTCCTTGCGTTCGGCCTTCTGGAAGGCTTCCAGCGAGTCCTTGCGCTGCTTGATCAGCTTGTCGACGATCGCAACCACGGCGGCATCGTCGAGCACCACGCGTTCATCGACCTCTTTTTGCTTGAGTGCAGCCAGTAACAGGCGGATGGTGCCCAGGCGCTCGCTGTCCTTGGCGCGCATGGCGGTTTTCATGTCTTCGGTGATCTGGTCTTTGAGGGACATGCTGTTCTCCAGGAATGCAGGATGGAAGGGTCAAAAAGTACAAAAGCCCGCAGAGCGTCCTCGTGCGGGCTTGGGGTTGCCGTGAGGCAATGCCGGAACTGCAGGGTTCAGTACAGTTTCTTGGGCAGCTGCATGGAGCGGATACGCTTGTAGTTGCGCTTGACGGCGGCCGCCTTCTTGCGCTTGCGCTCGGCGGTGGGCTTCTCGTAAAACTCACGGGCGCGCAGGTCGGTCAGCAGGCCGAGTTTTTCGATGGTGCGCTTGAAACGGCGCAGAGCCACGTCGAAGGGCTCATTGTCTTTTACACGAATGGTCGTCATTGATAAGTTGATCCAAAAGGGTACGCCTTTGTTGATCTGATCAGGATCAGGCCGGGCGCGGGTTTGCTAGCAAAGCCTGAGATTATAGCACCCCCACGGTCGTTCACTGTGTGTAACTTCCTGCCCCCCGAGGGGGCCGCTGCGCCTGCGGGCCGGCAAAGCCGGACCCGCGGCCCCACCTTGCTAAAACGGGGCGGGATCAGGGTCAGGCTCCGTTGAGGTTCTTTGCTGCCAAGGCTTCTGCGCAGGCATGGGCTGAGGCCCAAGCCCACTGGAAGTTGTAACCGCCGAGCCAGCCGGTCACGTCCACAATCTCCCCGATGAAATACAGGCCGGGCTGCTTCGATTCCATGGTCTGGGACGACAAATCCCGGGTATCGATGCCGCCCAGCGTGACTTCGGCTTTTTTGTAGCCTTCAGTGCCGGTGGGCACCAACTGCCAGTCGGTCAGCCGGTCGGCCAGCGTCGTCAGGGCCTTGTCGGTGGCTTCGCTGACGGGTTTTTGCCACGCCGGGTCGCGGCTGACCCAGGCGTCGGCCAGGCGGCTGGGCACCAGGCTGGCTAGTTCGTTGGCGATCAGCTTTTTCGAGCTGGCCTTGGCGCGCAATAGCAGGGTGGACAGGTCCACGCCGGGCGCGAGGTTGATGCGCACCGGCTGGCCTTCGCGCCAGAAGCTGGAGATCTGCAGCACCGCCGGGCCGCTCAGGCCGCGGTGGGTGAACAGCAGGTCCTCGGCGAACACCACCGCTTTTTTGCGTTGTTTCGGTGTGGCGTCCGCCGCCCCGGTTTCGATCAGCACCGGCAGCGCCAGGCCCGCCAGCTGGGCATAAGGTGCCCAGGCCTCGCCGTCAAAGGTCAGGGGTACCAGTCCGGGCCGTGGCTCGACCAGGCGCAGGCCGAATTGTCTGGCCATGCGGTAGCCGAAGTCGGTCGCGCCTATCTTGGGAATCGACAACCCGCCTGTGGCAATGACGACTTGCGGTGCTTCGATGCGGCCGCGATCGCTCTCTATTTGATAGCTGCCCGCGCCCGCCGTCATTGGGTCAGTGATGCTTTTGATGCTGCAAGGCTGCCAGCGTGTGACGCCGCCGGCAACACATTCGGCCAGCAGCAGGTTGATCACGTCCTCGGCCGAGCGGTCGCAAAACAGCTGGCCCTTGTGTTTTTCGTGAAAAGGGATCTGGTAGCGCTGCAGCAGGGCGATGAAGTCCTGCGGCGTGTAGCGTGACAGGGCAGAGCGGCAGAAGTGCGGGTTCTCGCTCAGGAAGTTGGCGGGCGTCGCATCGCGGTTGGTGAAATTGCAGCGGCCACCACCGGAAATGCGGATTTTTTCGGCCACTTTGTCGCCGTGGTCCACTAGCAGCACCTTCAGGCCGCGCTGGCCCGCGATGCCGGCGCAAAACAGCCCGGCGGCGCCTGCGCCTATCACCACCACATCGAACGAATGGGCGGGCACGCTCAGACCGCCGCTCGCCGTTCCACGAATTTCAGCCAGCAGGGGCCGCGGAACCGGCTTCGCCGGGCCGCAGGCGCAGCGGCCCCCTCGGGGGGCAGCGCATTACGCGAAGCGAAAAGCGTGGGGGCCAAGTATTTAGCCTTTCCAGGTGAAAGGAAACTTGAACTGCCTGATAAATCCGTTCGGTACATAGTCACCGAGCACGCCATAACGTTCCGGCCAGAGCCGTGTGCTTTTGACCGCCGTGCCGAACAGGTAGTCAATGAAGGCGAAGTGCGCCGAGTAGTTGCGGTCCAGCGCCTCCTGGTCCTGGCTGTGGTGCCAGTGGTGGAAGTTGGGCGTGACGATCACATAACGCAGCGGGCCCAGCCGCACACTGACGTTGGAATGGTTGAACACCGCCTGGAAACCGACGATGACGATGTAGGCGTCGATTACTTCCTTGGAAAAGCCCAGTATGTAGATGGGCGCCAGGATCAGCGTGCGGGTGATCAGCAGCTCCAGGATGTGCTGGCGCGAGCCGGCCAGCCAGTCCATGCTTTTGGCGCTGTGGTGCACGGCGTGCAGGCGCCACAGCAGCGGCACCTCATGGTAGGCGCGGTGCGTCCAGTACTGCACCATGTCGGCGACCAGCACGATCAGCAGCACGCCGGCCCAGAAGGGCAGGCCTTCCACCCAGCCGCGCAGGCCCTCGTTGCCGGCCCAGCCGAAAAATTTGTGCACCATCAGGTTGGTGGCCAGCAGCACGAAGCCGACGATCATGTGGTTGACGATGAAGTGGTGGAAGTCGGTCTGCCATTCGGCGCGAAACACCGGCTGGTCCTTGCGCAGCGCAAACAGCTTTTCGATGAAGATGAAAATCAGCGAAGAGCCCAGCAGGTCCAGGATGAACCAGTCCAGGCCGATGTAAGGCGTGTTGTCGGCAAAGTCGTTCACCGGTACCTTGTGGCCGCCCAGCAGCGCGGTGCCGGCCACCAGCAGGAAGGCCGCGCCGGAGAGCCAGCGCGAACGGTTGAAGATGATGTTGACCAGCGAGATGCCGCCGGCAATCACCAGCGCCGCGAACATGACCATGCGGATGGTGTCCACATTGTAGCTTTTGCGCAGCTGCGGCGTGGTCAGATACTCGGGGAAGTGAAAAGCCAGCACCCCGAGAAAGCACAAAACGCCCAGGCTCAGCGCGATCACGCCGCTGACCAGGCCACGACCGCGGCGCAGCTCGCCATGGCTTTCCGTCAGTTCATTGAGTTTTTCAAGCATGGCTCCCGCTCCCCGTGGCTGTTGTTTTGACCTCGGGAGTGTAGGGCCTCTTCATGCTGTTTGTGCAAGATGCGTTGCGACTCAAAAGGCCCTGCGCGAAGCACAAAACGCCATCAGCGGCCCTTCGCCGCGCGCCGGCCGTCGCAAGAAGCGCTACGGGCTCAGGCGACGCGGGATTGCGCCGAAAATTCGGCTGCTGCCGCCACGCCGCTGATCACGTCGCCTACGACGATGACCGAAGGGCTGGCCATGCCGGACGCGTCAATCGCGTTGGCCAGGCCGCCCAGCGTGGTGGTGATGTGGCGCTGCGTCGGCATCGAAGCGTTCTGGATCACCGCCACTGGTGTCGAGGCGGGCAGGCCGGCCAGGAGTTCGTCCTGGATACGGCTGGCGCCGCTGACACCCATGTAGATCACCAGCGTGAGTTTGGCCTTGAACGCGGTTTCGGCCAGCGCGCGCCAGTCGGTGCCTGCATCGCCGGGCTTGGCGTGGCCCGTCACGAACACCACGCCATGCGCATGCTGGCGATGCGTCAGCGGCACGCCGAGCGAGGTCACTGCAGCCAGGCCGGCCGTGATGCCGTTGATGACCTGGACCTCGATGCCGGCAGCGCGCAGGTGTTCGACTTCCTCACCGCCGCGGCCGAAGATGAAGGGGTCGCCGCCCTTGAGGCGCACGACGTTCTCGCCTTCGCGCACGGCCATGATCATCATTTTTTCGATAAACTCCTGCGGCGTGGACTTGCAGCCGCCGCGTTTGCCGACATGGACAATCCGCGCGCCGGGTTTTGCATAGGCGACGATATCGTCGCTGACGAGGTCGTCCACCAGCAGCACAGTGGCGGCCTGGATGGCCTTGAGCGCCTTGAGCGTGAGCAGCTCCGGGTCGCCCGGGCCGGCGCCGACGAGGGTGCACTGGCCGGTCGGGTTCAGGGAGGTATGGCGGCTGATCATAGTTGTGAGCTGGTTTGCAAGATATGTTCCACCTGACGGGCAATCGATGCGGGCACGGCGTGGGTACCCGCAAGAACCGCGCGGATATAGGCTGCCGTGCTCGCGCTGTCGATTTCCCTGGGCAGGTCCGGCACGCTGGCCAGGGTGCCCGGCTGCGCTTCCTGCAGCAGTGAACGCTTGCCGGCAATGAAGGCTTCCATCTGCGGTGTGCGGCGCGCGTCGGCTACCACCTCGCCCTCGGTGCCGCGCAGCAACAGGGCGTTCGCGCCGATCAGCTCGAAGGTCTTGCCCATGGAGATCGCGTATTCGGGGTGCGTGTAGCTGCTGACCACCAGTGCCTTGCCCAGGCAGGGGTTCATGATCTTGACTAGGCTGTGCGCCGGGTTGCGCAGGCCAACCGCGCGCCGCACGTCAAGCAGGCGCTTGAGGCCCGGGCAGAGCAGCTCGGTGGCGGCAAAGACGACTTCGCCATCTGCTATTGTTCTGATAGCTGTCAGCGCATGTATATCAAGGGCTGAGAGCACTTCCGATGCAAAGATGCGGCTCGATTCGGTGGCCGTGCCGTGCACCAGCACCGGCAGGCCGTGGCGCGCCAGCAGCAGCGCCAGCAGGGGCGTCAGCACCGGCAGCTTGCGCGCGCCGTTGTAGCTGGGCAGCACCACGACGGGTTTGGCGCTGGCCGGAAAACGCTGCATGCGCTGGTAAGTGGCATCCAGGAAACCCGCCATCTCTTCGGGTGTTTCGCCCTTGATACGCATGGCCAGGCAGAAGCCGCCTATCTCCAGGTCGGTCACGGTGCCGTCCAGCACCTGGCCGAAGAGGTCGCAGGCCTGCTCACGCGTGATTGGCTTGGCGCCGTCCTTGCCGCGGCCTATGACCTTGATGTATTGAGCAATAGGCATGCGTGATTGTCCGTCAAGGCAGATAACTTCTGGTTATGAGCTTAAAGGCAAGGTTCAGGCGACAACCCTGATCGGGATCACGGTGCGTCCGCCGGGGACGCTGCCCGCCGTGGCGTGCCGGGCTTCGGTGGCGGTCCGGATGATGCGCTTGATTTCGGGGACGCAGGAGCCGCAGTTGGTGCCGCATTTGAGTTTGCCCTGCAGCGCCGCCAGGCGTTCCTCGTCACTGGCCAGGTAACCCGCGCCGCCGGCGGCCGTAGTGATGTCTGCCAGGCAGGTGCCGATCTCGGCATCGGTCACGCCGAAGCAAGTGCACACGGGCTTGCCGCGCGACTGCAGGGCCACCGGTGCCTTGGCGCCGGGCAGCAGCAACAGCCGGCCGTAACTTTGCGCCGGCAGTTCGTCCTGCAGCAGGGTTTTGATCCAGGCCTGGGCGCTGACGTCTCCGGCGAGTACAAAACCGGCCAGCTCGGCGTTCTCGCCCTTACGCACCAGCAGCGCCGTGCGGTGCTGGCCTTTTTTCCTGTCCACATAGCGCAAGGCATCGGCTCCGCCCAGGCCGAGAATGTCTTCGATTTTTTGCAGCAGGCCTTCGGGCGGCGCTTCAAAACCGGCGGCGCGAAACAGCACGCCGGTACGCTGGCGGCCGGCTTCTCCAAGTGGAACCTCGTTGGAGAAAGGTACGCAGCTGCTGAAGGTGAAGCTTGCCATCATGGGTTTGAGCTGCTCGCGCGCCGTCAGCGCCTGGTCTTCCGGTAGCCAGGCCATGGCCAGCAGTGACCAGGGCAATTCGGCCTTGAGAATCTTGACCGCTGCGTGTTTGAGTTCGGGCTGTTTCGAGCTGGGGCAGTAGGCGGAAGTGGTGAGCGCATTGACGCCGGCCAGCCGCTCGCCCTTGCTCGAGAGCCCGCTCAGGTAGTCGTCCCCCCAGTGCATGGCCATGAAGGCCTGGCTGACGGCTACTTCAGGCGAAGCCTGTAGCGGCACCACGATGGAGCCGCGTTTGGACGTCACGTAGACCAGGTCGCCGTCTTTGAGCAGGCGGCGCGCCATGTCCTGGGCGTTCATCTGGATGGATGGTTCGGCGACGTGGCCGAACAGTCGCCCTAACGTGCCGGTGCGGCTCATGCCGTGCCACTGGTCGCGCAGGCGGCCGGTGGTCAGCGAGAAGGGATAACGCGATTCGCGTTGTTCCGCGACCGGTTTGTAGACCGTGTTGACGAACCTGGCCTTGCCGTCTTCGGTCGGGAAAATGCCGTCTTCATACAGGCGCACCTGGCCGGTGCTCTCACCTTCCCTGAGTGGCCACTGCTGCGGTGCTGCTTCCAGCATGGCGTAGCTCATGCCAGTGATGTCGAGGTCGCGCCCGCGTGTCGATTCGCGGTGCTCGTTCCAGATGGCTTCCACGCTGGCCATATCGTCATGGGTTGACCAGGGGAAAAGCGAGCTGATCTTCTGCGGGGGCAACAGTTTTTCCAGCCGCTGCGCAAAAGCCATGGCGATGGACCAGTCGTGCCGCGTTTCCCCGGGCGCGGGCACGGCCGGGAGCACGCGACTGATGCGCCGTTCGCTATTGGTCACCGTTCCGGTTTTTTCGCCCCAGGTGGTGGCCGGCAGCAGCAGGTCGGCATAGTCGCAGGTTGAGGGCGTGGCAAATGCTTCCTGCACCACGACCAGCTCGACACGCTCCAGCGCGCGGCGCACGGTGGTCTGGTCGGGCATGGACTGGGCCGGGTTGGTGCAGGCGATCCACAGGGCCTTGATCTCGCCGTCGGCCGCGGCCTGGAACATTTCCACGGCCGTCTTGCCGGGCTTGTCCGGGACCGAGGGAATGCCCCACAAGGCGGCGACTTCGGCGCGGTGCTGCGGGTTGGCCAGGTCGCGGTGCGCGCTCAGCAGATTGGCCAGCCCGCCGACTTCGCGGCCGCCCATGGCATTGGGTTGGCCGGTCAGCGAGAAAGGCCCGGCACCGGGCTTGCCGATCTGGGCGGTGGCCAGGTGCAGGTTGATCAGCGCCGAGTTTTTGGCGGTGCCGCTGCTGGACTGGTTCAGGCCCTGGCAATACAGGCTCAGCGTCGCGGCAGAAGTTGCAAACAGCTTCGCAACGGTGAACAGGTCTTCCTTTTTGATGCCGCAGGTGTCGGCGACCAGGTCCGGTGTGTAGTCGCGCACCGTGGTTTTCAATGCATCGAAACCGTTGGTGTGTCCGGCGATATAAGCCGGCTGGGTCCAGCCTTCCCACAGCATGATGTGCAGCATGCCGTTGAAGAGCGAGACATCGGTGCCGGGCTGGATTGGCAGGTACAGATCGGCAATGCCCGCGGTGTCGGTGCGGCGCGGGTCGCAGAAGATGATTTTCATGGCCGGATTGGCAGCCTTGGCATCTTCAATGCGGCGAAAAAGAATCGGGTGCGCGTAGGCCGTGTTGCTGCCGACAATGAAGATGCACTGCGCGTGGTTCACGTCGTCGTAGCAACTGGGCGGTGCGTCGGCGCCCAGTGTCTGCTTGTAGCCGGCCACCGCACTGCTCATGCACAGGCGCGAGTTGGTGTCGACGTTGTTGGTGCCTATCAGGCCCTTGGCGAGCTTGTTGAAGACGTAATAATCTTCGGTCAACAACTGGCCCGAGATATAAAAACCAACGGAATCCGGACCGTGCTGCCGGATGATGTTCGCAAAACCCTCGCTGGCGATATCCAGTGCGCTGTCCCAGCTGATGCGCTGCGCCGGGCCGCCGCGCTGTTCGCGCCGCATGGGATGCAGCAGGCGCGTTTGCCGGGTCACGGCGCTCGATGCGGTCAGGTGCAGCGTTGAACCCTTGGTGCAGAGCCGGCCGAAATTGGCCGGGTGCTCCGGGTCGCCGCGCACAACCGTGATCTCGCCTGCGCTGGACTCAATGATCACACCACAGCCCACACCGCAGTAGGGGCAAGTCGAGCGCGTTTCGCGCATCATGCTTTGCCCCTGCGAAGGTGTTTCCAGATCATCGCAAGGCGATCTGCAGCGCTCGCTACCAGATCGCAATACGGGCAGGTGGACCGTGTTTCCTGGGTCATCACGCAGTGTGCGGGGCCTGCACGTCAAAGGTCTGGTCGCCCAGCGCCCCGGTGGAGGCGCAGGGGCCGGCACGCGGTGCGGCCAGGTCCAGCGCCAGCGTGGCCAGCTCAACAGGGCTGAGCATGACCTGGCCAGCCTCGACCTTGCACGCAAACTTCGGCGTACAACCTTCGTCGGCGCCCTGGGCGCAGCCGTCGGCCAGACCGATGGTCCAGTTGTGCAGCGGGCAGGCCACGCTGGTGCCGAACACAATGCCCTGTGACAGGGGGCCGCCCTTGTGCGGACACCGGTCCAGCAACGCAAACACCTGGTCTTCTGCGTTGCGGAACACGGCGACATCGACGCCGCGCGGACGTGCCACCCGGCGCGAGCCGAGCACGGGGATGTCGTCAACACGGCAAATCACGGTCCATTCATTCATCTTCATGCCTCCTGTCCTGCCGCTTCCAGCTTGGTGAACTGCCGCGTATCGACCGCGGCTTCCTTCAGATCGAACCATGGGTCGGGTTCGCCATCGAGCGCAAACTGGAGTTGCTCCCACAGGGCCTTGCGGCCTTCGTGATCGTCGAGAATTTTCTTCTTCACGTAGTCCAGGCCTACGCGGTTCACGTAGTGCACGGTGCGTTCCAGGTACCAGCCTTCCTGGCGGTACAGCTCGCAGAAAGCGCCGGTGTATTCCAGCACTTCGGCCGCGGTCTTGAGCTTGGTGAAGAAGTGCGCCACCTCGGTCTTGATGCCGCCGTTGCCGGCGATGTACATCTCCCAGCCCGAATCCACGCCGATGATGCCCACGTCCTTGATGCCGGATTCGGCACAGTTGCGCGGACAGCCGCTGACCGCGAACTTGACCTTGTGCGGCGCGTACATGCGCCACATCGCGCGCTCCAGGTCCTTGCCCATCTGCGTGCTGTCCTGCGTGCCCATGCGGCACCATTCGCTGCCGACGCAGGTTTTCACCGTGCGCAGCGCCTTGGCATAGGCGTGGCCCGAAGGCATGCCAATGTCTTTCCAGACGTTTTGCAGGTCTTCCTTTTTTACGCCCAGCAAATCGATACGCTGGCCGCCGGTGACCTTGACGGTCGGGATCTTGTACTTGTCCACCGCATCGGCGATGCGGCGCAGCTCGCTGGCAGTGGTCTCGCCGCCCCACATGCGGGGAATGACGGAATATGTGCCGTCCTTCTGGATGTTGGCGTGGCTGCGCTCGTTGATGTAGCGGCTTTGCGGGTCATCCTTGGCTTGCTTGGGCCAGGTGCTGATCAGGTAGTAATTGACGGCAGGGCGGCAGCTCGCGCAGCCGTTGGGTGTGCGCCACTCCATGAATTTGTACACGTCGCTGATGCTCAGCAGCTTGTTGGCGCGGATCGCATCGCGCACCGCCTGATGGCCGTGCTCGGTACAGCCGCACATGGCCTTGAGTTTGGGTGTGGCCGAGTAGTCACCGCCGGCGGTGGCCATCAGGATCTGTTCGACCAGGCCGGTGCAGGAGCCGCAGGAGGCGCTGGCCTTGGTGTGTTTGCGCACCTCGTCCAGCGTGAACAGGCCTTTTTCCTTGATGGCCTTGCAGATCGTGCCCTTGGTTACGCCATTGCAGCCGCAGACCTCGGCTTCGTCGGGCATGGCGGCGGCCTTGTTGTGGCCTTCGTGGCCCGCATCGCCGATATTGGACTCGCCGAACATCAGCTTGTCGCGGATGTCCCCGACGCTGCGGCCGTCGCGCAGCAGCTTGAAGTAATAGCTGCCGTCGACGGTGTCGCCATACAGGCAGGCGCCGATCAGCTTGTCATCCCTGATGACCAGCTTCTTGTAGACGCCGCCGAAGGGGTCGCTCATGACAATTTCTTCCGTCCCTTCACCGCCGGTGAATTCGCCAGCCGAAAACAGGTCGATGCCGGTGACCTTGAGCTTGGTGGAAGTCAGCGAGCCGGTGTAGCGGCCGATGCCGAATTGCGCCAGATGGTTGGCCGCCACCTTGGCCTGTTCGAACAGTGGTGCCACCAGACCGTAGGCGATGCCGCGGTGCGCTGCGCATTCGCCCACTGAATAGATGCGTGCGTCCGTCACGGTCTGCATGGTGTCATTGACCACAATGCCCTTGTTGCAAAGCAGGCGCATGCTTTCGGCCAGCTGCGTGTTGGGCCGGATGCCGACCGCCATGACCACCAGGTCGGTGGGCAGCTCGATCCCATCCTTGAACTTGATGGACTGGACCCGGCCTTCTGCATTGCCGGTCAGCTCCTGCGTCTGTGCGCCAATCATGAATTTCAGGCCGCGGTCTTCCAGTGACTTCTGCAGCAGCTTGCCCGCGACGCTGTCGAGCTGGCGCTCCATCAGCCAGGGCATCACATGGACCACGGTGACGTCCATGCCGCGCAGCATCAGGCCGTTGGCCGCTTCGAGGCCCAGCAGGCCGCCGCCAATGACCACGGCTTTTTTGTATTTCTGTGCCGCGTCAATCATCGCGTTGGTGTCGGCGATATCGCGGTAGGCAATCACGCCCTGCAGGTCCTTGCCCGGGATTGGCAGGATGAAGGGATTGGAGCCGGTGCACATCAGCAAGCGGTCGTATTCCTCTTCGGTGCCATCCTCGGCGCGCACGATGCGCCTGATGCGGTCCACCTCAACGACCTTCTTGCCGGCGTGCAGCGTGATGTGGTTGTCCTTGTACCAGTCCCAGCTGTTGAGCACGATCTCGTCGAGCGTTTGTTCACCGGACAGTACGGGGCTGAGCAATATTCGGTTGTAGTTGGGGTGCGGCTCGGCGCCGAAGACCGAGATGTCGTACAGCTCGGGCGCGACCTTGAGCAATTCCTCGATGGTACGGACGCCGGCCATGCCGTTGCCGACCATCACGAGTTTTGATTTTTTCATGGGGTCACTCCAGATTGATTGATGCGTTCATCGCAAGCGCCATGCCACGGCCACAGGCCGGCAGCGCAGGTTGGACGGGGGAAAATAACGGGCCACACACGCTGCTGCGCGCCAGGGCCGTTTGGCCATGAAGGGTGTGCAGGCCGGCTCGCCGGCTGTTGAAAATTGAGATGGAAACCATGATGCTCTCTCCTGTCGAACAGGGACACGGCTGTGTAGCCGGTATGAGGCACATCAATACGCACGTCGTTATGCGCAGAACCCGCAGTGCTTTCGCTAAGGTTGGGCGCTTCGTTACGCCCGCGAATGACTACGCAAAAGTTGTGCCATATCATCAAGAGGACGGGCGGGTGTTATCGTCCCGGCCGGAAGCGTGGCGCGCGACTTGCGTTCCCTGCAGGCAGTTTCCCCTCTCAAAAACCTGATTTTTATGACCTCCGCACTGGTAATCCTGAACGGCCCCGCCGGCCCCCATCCGCTTGCCGCCGATCTTGAAGCGGCTGGCATTGAGGTGCTGGGTGTTGTGCACGGGTGCAGCAAACTGGTGCAGGAGGTGTTGCGCCAGGAGCCTGATGTGGTGATTTGTGATGACCCGCTTCCCGGCGAAGCGCTTTTCAGGGCGCTGCAGGTTGTTGGTGACACCTCGCCCCGGCCGCTGGTTGTTTTCACCACCGACGCGGATGCAGGAAGGATTGCACGTGCCACGGAAGCCGGCGTTCACGCCTATGTGGTCAATGGTTACGGCCGGCAGCGGCTGCGGCCGCTGATCCATCTGGCGCAGGCCCGGTTCAGCCGCGAACAGGCCCTGCGCGCCGAAATGCGCGACATCTCCAGCCGTTTCGAAGAACGCAAGATGGTGGACCGGGCCAAGGGCATCCTGATGCGCGCCCGGGAGGTGTCCGATGACGATGCCTTCCAGATGCTGCGCACCGCATCCATGCACAGCAACCAGCGCCTGGGTCAGGTTTCGCAGCACATCATCCATTCAGCCCGTTTTGCGGAAGATGTGAACCGTTCGGGCCAGTTGCGCATGTTGTCGCAGAGGCTCGTCAAGCTGGCGCTGCTGCAGCTGGCAGGTGTGCAGCTCGCCCAGGTCCAGGAACGGCTGAAGGATTCGGTGGCCCGCATTGATGCCAACCTGGCGGCCTTGGGCAAAAGCCTGTCCCCGCCGACCTTTGGCGACCTGCTGGGGCAGGTCCAGCGTACCTGGGCGCAACTCAAGCCGCTGCTGCAGGGCGCGCCCCAGGCGAGCCACATGGCGCAGATGGATGCCCTGGCCGAGCAACTGCTGCAGGAGGCCGAACGCCTGACCAGCAGCCTGGAAAGCGCAGGCGCCATGCCGCCGCTGCAGGTGCTCAACCTGGCCGGCCGCCAGCGCATGCTGAGCCAGCGTTTTGCGAAATATGCCCTGATCGACATGCTGGGCGCGCAGGCCGCCATGCAGCCGGACGCGGCGGGCCTGGCCGAGGCGCGCGCAGCTTTTGAGACGGCGCTGCACTACCTGAACGAGATTCCCCTGACCAGCAGGGAAATCCGCGGCGCGCTGGATGCCGCCGCCGTCTGCTGGGCCCAGATGCTGGCCAGTACGGCCCCCGCCAGTGGTGCGGGGCGGCAGGACCCGGAGCGCCTGCCGCGTCTGGCTACTGCCAGCGAGGAGCTTCTCGACGTGTTCGAGAAGCTGTCCGTGCACTATGGGCGGAGCATGCAGATGCTGGTGGGTTGATCGTGATCCTGGATTCCCCAGTCGACCGCTTCGATTCGCTGGCTAAGCCTGATGAAATACTTACCTTTCACACACGTACACCGTCACTATTTGGGCGGCTGGCTCTACGCACCCGATTGAGCCCTTGGCGCCGCGCCTGGTTGCGTTGCTCCGCCTTGCAGGCAGTGGCCTGCCGCGTTGTCGCGCCTTGCCAGACGCGCCGCCAAGGGTCCACTCGGACGCGTTCAACTGAGGAATCCAGAATGATTGTTGCGATGCACCATTTTCGGGCGCAAAAATTGCTTGCTTTGGTGCATGGCATTTGACATAGATATCGGCTTCGCATCGCTTGCAGGGCGCAAGGACATCAACGAGGATTTTTGCGCGGCCATGTTGCCGGAGCCCGGAGGGGAAAGCATGGGCTCCATCGTCGCCATTGCCGACGGCGTGAGCACCGGCGGCATGGGCAAGGAGGCTGCGCAAACCACCGTCACCAGCCTGGTACGCGACTATTACGGCACGCCCGAAACCTGGGACACCACGGTGGCGCTGGATCGCATCATCAGCGCGCAAAACGCCTGGCTGGCAGGGTTGAACCGGCGCCGGCATCCTGCGCTCGGCCTGACCACACTGACCGCCCTGGTGTTGCGTGGCCAGTCGTACGCGCTGGCGCATGTGGGCGACACCCGCGCCTACCTGTTGCGAGAAGGGCGCATGACCCAGCTCACCACCGACCATGTCATGGACCACCCGGATTTCCGGCACCAGCTGCTGCGCTGCGTGGGCGCGGAGGACCGCCTGGTGATGGACTATGACCAGGGCGATTTGCAGGTGGGCGACGTGTTTGTGCTGCTGTCAGACGGCGTGCACAACGCGGTAGCCGACAAAAAGCTGCAGGGACTGGCCGGCGCAGCCGTGCCGGCCGGGCAGGCCGCCGACCATGCGCAGCGCATCAGTCAGCAGATGGTGGATGCGGCCATGGCGGCGGGCACGCAGGACAACGCCACGGCCCTGGTGGTGCGCGTGCTCGGTTTGATGGACGCCACCCTCCAGGACGAAAACCGGCGGGCGCTGATGCTGCCCGTGCCGGCCCGGCTCAGGATAGGCGACAGCCTGGACGGCCTGACGGTGACCGCACCGGTGGCCGACAATGGCATCAACGTCCTCTATCAGGTCAGATATACGGCCCCCACACTTGCCGCTGCGTGTGCTGCGCTGCCCCCCGGGGGGGCGCTGCGCCTGCGGCCCGGCGAAGCCGGTTCCGCGGCCCCGGCTGACAAGGAGGGCCCTCCCACGCGTGCCGCACCTGGCAAACTTTATGCCCTGAAAACCCTGCACCCGGCGCGCGCCCACGACCCGCAGGAACGCGCCATGCTGGCGCATGAGGCCTGGCTGGCCAAACGCATGCGGTCCTCCCGCGTTGCCGGCCACCTCGTCCACATCCACGACCGCTTGCCCGGCGGTGGCGAGCCCGGCGCTTTTTACTTGCTGTACGACTGGCATGCCGGCGAAACCCTGCAGCAGATGCTGGACCGCAAGCACCGTTTCAGCCTGCCGCAGGTGCTGGCCTTGGCAACGCAGGCTGCCACGGCGCTGGGTCTGCTGCACCGCCAGCATGTGATCCACCGCGACGTCAAACCGGCCAACCTGCACCAGGGCGAAGACGGCGTGCTGCGCCTGCTCGACCTGGGAGTGGCACTGACCGGACGTGAGCCCGAGGCCATGCGCAAGCTGCATGCGGGCACGCCCAGCTACATCAATCCCGAGCAGTGGGGCTTCAGCAGCAAAGCCTCGGCGGCCGGCAAGGACGGGCCCGAAGAGCTGCCCGACGCGCAGAGCGACCTGTTCGCCCTGGGTGTCACGCTGTACCAGTTGCTGACCGGCAAGCTGCCCTACGGCGAAGTCCTGCCGTACCAGGCCGGGCGTTATTACCGGGACCCGACGCCGCCCAGCCGCCACAACCCTGAAGTGCCGATCTGGCTGGACCATGTGGTGCTCAAGGCCGTGGCGCGTGACAAGCGCCAGCGTTTCGAAACGGCGGAAGAGTTCCTGCTGGCCCTCGAGCGCGGCGCTTCGCGGACCCTGTCGGCACTGCCCGCAACGCCGCTGATCCAGCGCGATCCGGCTGCCCTTTGGAAGATAGCCCTGGCGCTGTCCGTGCTGCTCAACGGCCTGCTGGTGTACTGGCTGCTGTTTTTGCCGCGGTAGCAGTGAGAGGGCGGTTGCCCCGGAATTTACAGGCGTTTCAGGCCCTCCGCCCTTTCTGGACGGGCGCAGGCGGCTATTGATTTAGGGGCTTAGGAAGCAAAGTTTGTTAAAGAGGATTGCTTCGTAGCAAGGATAACAGCGCTTGGTAGAGGCTTGAGTGACGGTGGTTGAATCTGAACTCGGTTTCCTTCAAATGCAGGTAGAACG
>NZ_JBAQYR010000125.1:0-6925 GCF_049790275.1 Polaromonas sp. | reverse complement strand
CGCCGGCCCTGTGCAACTGGCCTGGCAGGCGCCCACCCGCACACTGCTGCTGCATTGCGCGCCGTGCACACTCACGCCCGCCGGGCTCGGCGAAGAACGCGTCGTCCTCCAGGAACTGCGGCTCAGCGTGCACCGGCAGGGCCTGCTGCTCGACGGCGAACTGGCTTCGGGCGCATTGCGCGCCACGTGGCAAGGTGAACTGAGCAACCGCGACCTGCAGATCCGCATGCAGCTTCCCTCCACAGCCATCGCCGACGCTTACGCCCTGTTCGGCACCGCCATTCCCGAGCTGGGGCGCGCCCGCATTGAAGGCCGCTTTGCCCTGAAAGGCCAGCTGAACCTGCCCGGCGGCCGCCTGAGCCTGGCGCCGCAGGTTGAAGGTGTCCAGGTCAGCGGTCTGGGCACGGAGGTGTTTGCCGCGGCCCGCTCGGGCTGCAGCCGGCGCTCCAGCCGCCTCACGGCCGATAGCTGGCTGGCCCGCGCCGTGGTGGCCGCCGAAGACCAGCGCTTTTACGAACACCCCGGCTACGACCTGGCCGAACTCGGTGCCTCGCTGAGCCAGAACCAGCGCGACGGCCGCATCAGCCGCGGTGCGAGCACGCTGCCCCAGCAGCTGGCCAAGCTACTGGTCACCGGCGGCGAGCGCAGCCCCGTGCGCAAGCTGCGTGAGTTGCTGTATGCAGTGGAGATGGAGCAGACGCTGGGCAAGCCACGCATGCTGCAGCTCTACCTGGCCCACGCCCCCTGGGGGCCGGGCCTGTGCGGCGCCGAAGCTGCCGCGCAGCACTACTTCGGCCAGCGCGCCCATGCACTTGAGCCCGCGCAGGCTATGTGGCTGGCCGCCATGCTGCACAACCCGGGGCTGGAGGCGCGCCGCTGGACAGAAACCGGGAAAATCAACACAGCCAGGGCGCAGTGGGTACTCGCCGGTATGCGCGGCCTGCCCAGGCGGCAGCGCGCCCGGCTGGCAGAAGAGCTCGAGCAGCCGGCATGGGTGGCGCCGCGCGTGCCGGCTGACACAGATCAAGGACAGGCCCCCCGTCCGGAGGCCCAATAAGAAGGTCTCTTCACTACCGGAGCCTTTCATGAAAAGCAATGTTGGCGGCATCGACCGCATTCTTCGCATCACCATCGGGCTGGTGCTGATCGGCCTGGCTGCCACCGGCACCGTCGGCTGGTGGGGCTGGCTGGGCGCGGTTCCACTGGCGACCGGCCTGGTGGGCTGGTGTCCGCCTTATGCCCTGCTGGGGTTCAATACCTGCAAGATGAAGTGACACCAGCGGGCCCTTGCGCCCTGATCTGATTCACAGCGGGGCATTGAGCTACCGCGCGCCTGATTTCCGCACCATGCCAGTGCGATTTGTACACAAAGAGTGCGAAAGATTGTGTACAAAGCTGGCATGCCTTCTGCATGTGACGGGGCATGGACCCTGTCACGCCTCTCACCCCTGCCGCCGTTGAACTGGTTGCACTGACCAAGCGTTACGCGCAGGGCGCGCCTGCAGTGGACAACATCAACCTGCGCATCGCCAGCGGCAGCTATTGCTGCCTGCTCGGACCCTCGGGCTGCGGCAAAAGCACCACGCTGCGCATGATCGCCGGACATGAAACCGTGACCAGCGGCGACATCCTGCTGGAAAACCGCAACATCACCACCCTGCCGGCGGCCGCGCGCGGCACCGCCATGATGTTCCAGAGTTTTGCGCTGTTCCCGCATCTCTCGGCGCTCGATAACGTGGCCTTCAGCCTCAAGATGAAAGGTGTCGACAAGACCACCCGCCACAAGCAGGCGCAGGACCTGCTGGAGCGTGTCGCCATGGGCCACCTGGCGCAACGCAAACCCGGCGAACTCTCGGGCGGCCAGCAGCAGCGTGTGGCGCTGGCCCGCGCGCTGATCACCCAGCCGCGCGTGCTGCTGCTCGACGAACCGCTGTCCGCGCTGGATCCTTTCCTGCGCATCCAGATGCGGGCCGAGCTTCGCCGCTGGCAGAAGGAGCTGGGCCTGACCTTCATCCACGTCACGCACTCGCAGGAAGAAGCGATGGCGCTGGCCGACACCATGGTGGTGATGAACCAGGGCCTGATCGAGCAGGTCGGCTCGCCGCACGAGGTGTACAACACGCCGGCCACCGAATTCATCGCGCGTTTCATGGGCGGCCACAACGTCATCAACACCGGCGCCGGCAAGATCGCCGTGCGCAACGACCACATGCTGATCGCACCCGCCGAGCCCACAGCACCCGCGACCGGCATCGGCGGCATGGGCGCCACCATCACCGATGTCGAATACCAGGGCACCTATGTGCTGCTGGGTCTGGACGCCAGCACCGCTACCGGCCCCACCGGCGTCTCGGTGATGCTGCCCGAAGCGAAGTTCGCCGAGCGCCCCTATGCCCTGGGCGAGTCCGTTCACCTGTCCTGGCACGCGGCGCACGCGCTGCGCGCCTGATTCCTGTTTCACGTTTTTAACCAAGGAGCCACCATGTCCAGCGACACCATCGATCCCCAACCTGAAGCCCTCGGCATGCAACGCCGTTCACTGCTCACCGGCATGGCCGGCATCCTGGCCACCGGCCTGGCGCCCGCTGTGCACGCCCAGGAAAAAATCACCCTGCGTTACCTCGGCACCGCGGTGAACCAGGACAAGGCGATTGCCGAAAAATTCAAGGCCGACACCGGCATCACCATCCAGTATGTGGCCGTCACCACCGACGACGTCACCAAGCGCGCCGTCACCGCGCCCAACAGCTTCGACCTGATCGACACCGAGTACTTCTCCCTGAAGAAAATCGTGCCGACCGGCAACCTGAAGGGCATCGACACGAAGAAGATCAAGAACGCCGACAAGATCACCTCGCTGTTCACCACCGGCACCGTGGCCGGCAAGGCCGTCGGCGACCAGGGCACCGCGCCCAAGAAAGTGATTTACCTCGAAGGCGAAAAGTCCAAGGTGTTTGCCAAGTCGCCGACACAGTTCATGTCGCTCATCCCCACGGTGTACAACGCCGACACGCTGGGCATACGCCCCGACCTGATCAAGCGCCCCATCTCCTCCTGGGCCGAGCTGCTGAATCCCGAGTTCAAGGGCAAGGCCGCCATCCTGAACATCCCGTCCATCGGCATCATGGACGCCGCCATGGTGGTCGAAGCCAAGGGCATCTACAAATATCCTGACAAGGGCAACATGACCAAGGCCGAGATCGACCTGACGATCAAGACCCTGATCGAAGCAAAGAAGGCGGGCCAGTTCCGCGCGCTGTGGAAAGACTTCAACGAGTCGGTCAACCTGATGGCCTCGGGCGAAGTGGTGATCCAGTCGATGTGGTCGCCCGCCGTCACCGCCGTGCGCACCAAGGGCATCGCCTGCAACTTCCAGCCATTGAAAGAAGGCTATCGCGCCTGGGCCGCCGGCTTCGGCCTGCCCGCCACGCTGTCGGGCAAAAAGCTCGACGGGGCCTACGAGTTCATCAACTGGTTCCTCGACGGCTGGGCCGGCGCCTACCTGAACCGCCAGGGTTATTACAGCGCCGTGCTGGAAACCGCCAAGGCGAAGATGGAAGCCTACGAGTGGGCCTACTGGATGGAAGGCAAACCCGCCAGCCAGGACATCAAGAGCCCGAACGGCGACGTGCTGGCCAAAACCGGCAGCGTGCGCGACGGCGGCAGCTACGAAGCGCGCATGGGCGGCATCGCCTGTTGGAACGCGATCATGGACGAGAACGAGTACATGGTTCGTAAATGGAACGAGTTCGTCGCAGCGTAGAAAGGTAGCACCCCCTTCTCGGCTCACTTCGTGTAGCCGGATCCCCCCTCGAGGGAGCGACACCTGCGGCCCGGCAAAGCCGGTTCCGCGGTGTCCGCTGAGGGCATCGTTTCACTCGCCGAATATGCACAACACATCATCATGAGCTCTGTCCCAGCACCGTCGCACCACAGCCAGCCCGTCCACACGGTCAAGGCCTGGTGGCAGGCGGCACCTTTCACGGCGGTGTTTGCGCTGTTTTTCCTGGTGCCGCTGACGCTGGTGCTGATGGTCAGCTTCTGGAACTTCAACGAGTACGAGCTGATCCCGGGCTTTACTTTCCGCAACTACTTCGCGATCTTCGAAGGCTGCGGCAAGCTCACTGACAACGGTGACCTGTGCGTCTCGCTGTCCACCTATTTATCCACGCTCAAGTTCTGCCTGCTGGTCTGGGGCATCACGCTGCTGATTGGTTTTGCGGTCGCCTACTTCCTGGCCTTTCATGTGCGCTCGCCGGGCATGCAGACGGCGCTGTTCGTGCTCTGCACCGTGCCCTTCTGGACCTCCAATGTCATCCGCATGATTTCCTGGGTGCCGCTGCTGGGCCGCAACGGCCTGGTCAACCAGGGCCTGGTCGGCGCCGGCCTCGTGGACCAGCCGGTCGAGTGGCTGCTGTTTTCCGACTTCTCTGTGGTGCTGGCCTTTGTGCACCTCTACACCATGTTCATGATCGTGCCCATCTTCAACTCCATGATGCGCATTGACCGCAGCCTGCTCGAAGCCGCCAGCGACAGCGGCGCCTCAGGCTGGCAAACGCTGTGGAACGTGATCGTTCCGCTGTCGCGCACCGGCATCCTGATTGGTTCCATCTTCGTGATCACCATCGTCATGGGCGACTTCGTCACCATCGGCGTGATGGGCGGCCAGCAGATCGCCTCCATCGGCAAGATCATCCAGGTGCAGACTTCCTACCTGCAGTTTCCGCTGGCCGCGGCCAACGCCGTCATCCTGCTGGCAATTGTGCTGATGATCATCTGGGGCCTGACCCGGCTCGTTGATATCAGGAAAGAGCTTTGACCCCCACGCTTGTCGCTTCGCGTACTTCGCTGCCCCCCGAGGGGGCTGCTGCGCCTGCGGCCCGGCAAAGCCGGTTCCGCGGCCCCTGCTTGAAGGGGAAGTCCACGCTCGTGCCGGAAGCGTCGGGCAGCTCGCGGAGCGAAATCAAGGAGGAGGCGAAGCCGGGGGACATTCGCGTAGCGGGCTGCCCGACAACCCCCAAGGAGCACCAGCCATGAGCCAACGCATCGGTGAACAACGGTCCCCCGGTTTCTGGCCGCTGGCCATCGTCTTCGGCCTGTTCGTGCTGTTCATGTACGGTCCCATGCTCACCATCTTCGTACTGAGTTTCCAGGGCCCCGAAGGCGGGCTGACCTTTCCGATGCGCGGGGTTTCGCTGCACTGGTTCTACAAGCTGGCCGAGGGCCTGGGCACGGTCGATATCGGCGCGGCGTTTTTGCGCTCGCTGATGCTGGGCGGCGTGGTGATGCTGCTGACCGTGATGCTGTCGGTGCTGGCAGGCCTGGCCTTCCGCAAAAAACTCACGGGTGGCAATGCGCTGTTTTTCATCACCGTCGCCAGCCTGATCATGCCGTCCATCATCGTGTCGCTGGGCATAGGCCTGCAGTTCCGCCTGCTTGACAGCGGCATCAAGGCGCTGCTGCCCGAAAGCATGCTGGAAGACTACGGCACAGCCCTCGGGCTCATGACATCGGCACTGGGCGCGCACCTCACATGGACGCTGCCTTTTGGCCTGCTTATCATGTTCGCTGTGTTCAACCGTTTCAACCCCGCCTATGAAGAAGCCGCGCGCGACCTGGGCGCCACGCCATGGCAGGCCTTCCGCCATGTGGTGCTGCCGCTGATCGGGCCGTCGGTGGTCGGCATCGGCATGTTCGGCTTCACCCTGAGCTGGGACGAAATCGCGCGCACCTCGCAGGCCATCGGCGACGTCAACACCCTGCCTCTCGAATTGCAGGGCCTGACCTCCACCGTCACCACGCCCTCCATCTACGCTCTGGGCACCGTCACCACCATCGTGTCGTTCGCGGTCATGGGTGTGGCCGTCGGCCTGGCCCTGTGGCTGGGCAAGCGCCAGAAAAGAGCCGCGCCATGAGCGACATCGTCACGCCGGCCCTGAGCGACAGCGAAATGTATGAACGCGTGATTTCGGCCATCCTCGACCACCGGCTGCCGCCCGGCACCAAGCTGGTCGAGGACAAGCTGGCCGCGGCCTTTGGCGTTTCGCGCACCCGCGTTCGGCCCGTGCTGGTGCGCCTGGCCAACGAGCAGGTGGTCACACTCACGCCGAACCGCGGCGCCACCATCGCCCAGCCCAGCGAACAGGAAGCGCGTGAAGTTTTCGAAGCGCGCCGCCTGATCGAGCCGCGTCTGGTGGAGCTGTTCATCGCCCGAGCCGGCAACGCCGACATCCTCTGCCTCAAGCAATGTATTGCCGACGAGGACGCCGCGCGCCTGGCTGGCGACATGCGCCGCGCGATTCGCCTGTCGGGCGACTTCCACCTGCACATTGCCGAGCGTGCCGGCCACCAGACCCTGGGCCGCATCCTGCGCGAGCTGACCTCGCGCACCTCGCTGATCCTGATGACCTACAGCCCGGCCCATGCGCGCGAGCGCGAGGAAGCCACCGCCTGTGGCTGCCGCGAACACCGCGCCCTGCTGGACGCCATCACCCTGCGTGATG
This sequence comes from Polaromonas sp., assembly GCF_049790275.1. GTDB lineage: Bacteria > Pseudomonadota > Gammaproteobacteria > Burkholderiales > Burkholderiaceae_C > Polaromonas. Next base: position 422 of record NZ_JBAQYR010000125.1, on the reverse strand, counting down.
CACCCGAAGCCGCGCGCCGCATGCACGAGCATCTGACGCGGCTGGAATCGCAGCTGCAGTTCACGCCACCGGCGGACGCCGCACCCGACCTGGCCGCGCTGTTCAGCTAGAGATATGGCCCCCACGCTCGCCACTTCGTGTGCTTCGCTGCCCCCCGAGGGGGCGCTGCGCCTGCGGCCCGGCAAAGCCGGTTCCGCGGCCCCGGCTGGTGAAGAAGGGGACCGCGCGGCCTACAGCTCCGGTAGGGCCTAAGCTTGATGCGGCAGTTACTGGTCATCAACCCCAACACCTCGGCGTCGGTCAGCGCGCTGCTGCAAAACCACGTGCAGGCCGCCGCCGGGCTGCATGTGCGGGTACGCACTGTCACCGCGCGTTTCGGCGCGCCCTACATCGCCGACGAAGCCAGTTACGCGGTGGCCTCC
>NZ_JBAQYR010000124.1:0-5750 GCF_049790275.1 Polaromonas sp. | reverse complement strand
GGCAAACGTATTGCCGCCGTGGTCTCGCGCGGCGGCCGCCCCGACCTCGCCGGTCCGGTGGCACTGGCGGCTGTGACCGCGCCCACACTGCTGATCGTGGGCGGCGCCGACGAGGAGGTCATCACGCTCAACGAACAGGCCTACGCCCATTTGCAGTGCGAAAAGCGGCTCGCGATTGTGCCGGGCGCCACCCACCTGTTCGAGGAACGCGGCACCCTGGAGCAGGTCGCCGACCTGGCGGCCATCTGGTTCAACACGCACCTGGCAGCCACCAGAACCCCGGGAGTCCAGCATGACAGACATACGCCTTCCCTATGAGAACCGGCGCCAGGCCGGCCGCGCGCTGGCTGGTGCACTGGCCCACTACCGTGGACGGCCCAACCTGCTGGTCCTGGCCCTGCCGCGTGGCGGTGTGCCCGTCGGTTTTGAGGTGGCCATGGCGCTGGAGGCGCCGCTGGACATTTTTGTGGTGCGCAAGCTGGGGTTTCCGGGCCACGAGGAATACGCCATAGGCGCGATTGCCAGTGGCGGCGTGCGTGTGATGAACCCCCTGCCCGGCATGACCGTGTCGCCCGACGCCTTGGCAGAGGTGGTGGCGCGCGAGCAGGCCGAACTGGTACGGCGTGAACAGCTGTACCGCGGCCAGCGCCCGGCCATCGATGTGCGCGGCCGCACGGTGATCGTGGTCGACGACGGGCTGGCCACCGGTGCGACCATGCGCGCCGCGCTGCTGGCCATCCGGCAGCAGCAGCCGGCCCGGCTCGTGGTCGCGGTGCCCGTGGGCGCTGCAGAGAGTTGCCGGGAACTGCAGGACGTGGCCGATGAAGTGGTCTGCCCGGCCGCGCCCGAGCCGTTTCGCGCGGTTGGCCTGTGGTACCGCGAGTTTCCGCAGACCGGGGATGACGAGGTGCACACGCTGCTGGAAGATTCGCGCCGTCTCCATGCCCGCTCCGTCCACCTGCATCCTCACGAGGACTCCCCATGACCCCACAGCACGCACATTCCCAGACCGATGCAGGATTGCTACAGAGTCTGCAGAAACACCTGCAGCCGCTGACCGGCAATCCACACGATTACGACGGGTTGCTGGAATTGATCGGCCCAGCGCGGTTTGCCCTGCTCGGCGAGGCTTCCCACGGCACGCGCGAGTTCTACCAGGAGCGCGTGAACATTACCAAGCGCCTGATCACCGAAAAAGGCTTCACCGCTGTGGCGGTGGAAGCCGACTGGCCTGACGCCTGGCGCGTCAACCGCTATGTGCGCGGCCTGTCCGATGACCGCAACGCCGCGGACGCCCTGTCAGGGTTCGAACGTTTTCCAGCCTGGATGTGGCGCAACACGGTGGTGCGCGATTTTGTGGAGTGGCTGCGCGAACACAACAGCGGCCGGGCGCCCGCGCAGCAGGTGGGTTTTTACGGCATGGACCTCTACAGCCTGTTCACTTCCATCCAGGAGGTGCTGGCCTACCTGGACCGCACCGACCCCGCTGCGGCGGAACGGGCCCGCGAGCGTTATGCCTGTTTTGACCATGCGGCAGAAGACAGCCAGGCCTACGGTTATGCCGCCAGTTTCGGCCTTGCGCCCAGCTGCGAAGACGAGGTGGTGCAGCAACTGCGCAGCATGAACCTGCGCTTCGGGCACATGCCGTCCACCCCCGGGCTGGAGCGCGACGAAATGTTTTACGCGCAGCAGAATGCACGCCTGGTGCGCAACGCCGAAGAGTACTACCGCACCATGTTCCACGGGCGGGTCTCGTCCTGGAACCTGCGCGACAGCCACATGGAAGAAACACTGCAGGCGCTGGACCGCCACCTGGGCGCTGGCGGCACACCGCCGCGCATGGCGGTGTGGGCCCATAACTCGCACCTGGGCGATGCCGCAGCCACCGAAATGGGCGACCGGGGCGAATGGAACCTGGGCCAGCTCATGCGCGACCGCCATGACGGGGACGTGGTGCTGGTGGGCTTCAGCACCCACCACGGCTGGGTCACAGCGGCCTCGAACTGGGACGAGCCGCCGCAGCACAAACGCGTGCGTGCCGGCCTGCCCGGCAGCTGGGAGGATCTGCTGCACCACGCCGGAGACAGCCGGTTCTGGCTGGACCTGCGCGACAACACCGAACTCGGCGTACTGGCGGAAACGCAGCGGTTGCAGCGCGCCATTGGCGTGATCTACCGGCCCGACACCGAACGCCAGAGCCACTACTTCCACACCCACCTGAGTGCGCAGTTCGATGCCCTGATCCACATCGACGAAACCCATGCGCTGGAACCGCTGGACAAGGGCCCGGTATGGCACACCGGCGAGGCGCCCGAGACTTTCCCGTCGGGCATGTAGAGTTTTTAATGGAAATCGCGGCTGGAGGTTCCCAGCCGCCCGAGCAGCGGCGTCAGGTCTTCCAGCCGGTGCGCCACCAGGTTGCGCACGGCGCCGTAACCTTCACACGTGCCGCTTTCCTCGCTGCGCTGCCACACACCGTACACCGCCAGCAGCCGCGCATGCACCACCTCGCTGCGCTGGGTTTCGCGCAGCGACTTCCACACGATCACATTGACCGGGCCGGTCTCGTCTTCCAGCGTGATGAAAATGGTGCCCTTGGCGGTTTGCGGCTGCTGGCGCACCGTGACGATGCCGCAAGCCGCAACCTCTCGCCCGTTGGGCAAGGCGTTCAGTTCACCGGCACTGAGCAGCCCGCGCCTGGCCAGCCGCGGCCGCAGCAGGGCCACGGGATGGCGCCGCAACGTCAGGCCGGTGGCCCGGTAATCGAACAGGATGTTTTCGCCTTCAGGCGTTTCGGGCAATTGCAAGGCGGTCTCGTGCGTCGGCACCGCCTTCAGCAATTCGGGTGCCGGCTTGATGGCCGACGCTTCCCACACCTGCTGGCGCCGGTGACCGGCCAGCGGCAGCAAGGCGTCGGCGGCCGCCAGCGCGTTGATCTCCAGCGTGCCCAGCCGGGCGCGCGAGACCAGGTCTTCGGTGGATCTGAAAGGCGCTTCTGTGCGGGCCTCCTCGATGCGCAGTGCCGCGGCTTCGGGCAAGCCTCCTACCAGGCGTAAACCCAGGCGGACGGCGGGCTGGTCTGCATGAACGCCCGGATATTGCGGCAGCCGGGTCGCCGGGCCTGCCGTCTCCAGTGTGCAATCCCACTGACTGTGCATCACATCGACTGCTCTCACCTCCACGCCGTGCTTGCGCGCGTCCTGCACCAGTTGCGAAGGCGTGTAAAAACCCATGGGCTGCGAGTTGATCATGGCCGCCAGGAAACAGGCCGGCTCATGGCACTTGAGCCAGCTGCTCACATACACCAGCTTGGCGAAACTGGCGGCGTGGCTTTCGGGAAAGCCGTAATCGCCAAAGCCCAGGATCTGCTTGAAGATGCGCTCTGAAAACTCGGCGCTGTACCTGTTTTTCACCATGGCGTTGACCAGCCGGCCATGGAAACGCTCGACCCCGCCCTTGCGCTTCCAGGCCGCCATGGAGCGGCGCAGGTCGTCGGCCTCCCCCGGCGTGAAGTCCGCGGCAATCATGGCGATCTGCATCACCTGCTCCTGAAAGATCGGTATGCCCAGCGTGCGTTCCAACGCAGGGTTCAATTCGGGGTATTCAGGCTTGATCTTTTCGCCGTTCCTGAGGCGCTCCCGGTTCTTCAGGTAGGGATGCACCATGCCGCCCTGGATAGGCCCGGGCCGCACGATGGCCACTTCCACCACGAGGTCGTAATAGCAGCGCGGCTGCAGGCGCGGCAGCATGGACATCTGCGCGCGGCTTTCGATCTGGAACACGCCCACGGTGTCGGCCGCACAGATCATGTCGTAGGTCGGTTTGTCGTCCGGCGCAATGGTGTGCATTTCAAGGGCACTGCCGCGTGTGCGGTTCACCATGTCCAGGCAACGCTTGATGGCCGACAGCATGCCCAGCGCCAGCACGTCCACCTTGAGCAGGCCCATGGCTTCCAGGTCGTTCTTTTCCCACTGGATGATGCGGCGGTCTTCCATGGAGGCCGGCTGCACCGGCACCAGCCGCGTCAGCTTGCCCTGCGTCAGCACAAAGCCGCCGACATGCTGGCTCAGGTGGCGCGGAAAGCCAATTAGCTGCACGGCCAGGCCCAGCCACTGGGTGATGGCGCCGGCCTCGCTCTGGAGGCCTGCCTCCTCGATTTTCTGCTTCAGCGCATCGCTTCCATCAAACCAGAAATGCTCCCGCGCGAAACGTTCGACCAGTTCGGGCGCGATCCCCAGCGCCTTGCCGGCATCGCGTATCGCGCTGCGCGGCCGGTAGCTGATGACGGTGGCGGCAATGGCCGCACGGTCGTGGCCATACTTGTTATAGATGTACTGGATGACTTCCTCGCGCCGCTGGTGTTCGAAGTCCACGTCGATGTCGGGCGGCTCCCGGCGCTCGCGGCTGATGAAGCGCTCGAACAGCAGACTGCTTTCCTCGGGGCTGACGGCCGTGACTTCCAGGCAATAACAGACCAGCGAATTGGCCGCGGAGCCGCGCCCCTGGCAGAGGATGCCCTGCTGCCGGGCAAACCGCACGATGTCATGCACCGTGATGAAATACATCTCGTAGCCGAGCTCTTCAATCAGGGCCAGCTCTTTCTCGACCTGCACCTGGTGTTTCTTGTCCATCCCATCGGGATACCGCTTTTTCGCGCCCTCTGCCGTCAGGCGCCGCAGGCACTGTGCCGGCGTTTCCGCCGCGGGCACCATGTCTTCCTGCGGGTAGCGGTACAGGGCGCGGATCTCGTCCAGATTGAAGCTGCAACGCGCCGCCACCTCGAGTGTGGCGCGCAGCAGCCCGGCCGGGTAAATGCTGCCAAGGCGCATGCGCGGGCGCAGGTGCGCCTCGGCATTGGCCTGCAGCGCAAAGCCGCATTCATGCACGGTTTTTCCCTGCTGGATGGCGGTCATCACATCGTGCAGCGGCTTGCGCGAACGCACATGCATGAGCACAGCGCCGGCCGCCACCAGGCGAATGCCGGTACGCTCCGCCACACCCTGCAGTTGCTGCAGGCGCAGCGCGTCGTCCAGGCCCTGCAGCAGCTCGACGGCCAGCCAGGAATTTATGCCAAAAAGGCCTGCAGCCCAGGCGGCGTGTTCGCCAAGCGCTTCTGTATCGATAGCACCCGACAGGGGCGCCAGCAGGATCTCGCAATCGGCCAGCAGCGCAAAATCGCTCTCGCCCAGGGCGACGCGGTAGCTGCCTTTGTCGATCGCGTCGCCGGCCTGCCTGGCCGCGGTGATGAATTCGCACAGATTGCCCCAGCCCGCCGCGTTGTGCGGCAGCACGACCAGGCGGAAAGGATGGCCGGCCTGCACCAGGAACTCGGCGCCCGGCAAGAGCTGGAGTCCCAGCTCCTTGGCAACTTCATGCGCCCGCACCACACCGGCCACCGAACATTCGTCGGTGATGGCCAGCGCCCGGTAGCCCAGCCCTGAGGCGCGCGCTACCAGCTCCTCGGCATGCGAGGCGCCGCGCTGGAAGCTGAAGTTGCTCAGCGCATGCAGCTCGGCGTAGTCGGGAAGCGGGTAGCTGGACATGAGTTCGACAGTGCCGGCTCAGGCAAAGAAGCCATGCAGGTACCAGGCGCGCTGCTGGGCCGACTGCGGCGTGGCGACCAGGCGCTCGCTGTAAATCCACAGCAGGTCGCCTTGCCGGCTGCGGTAGACAAAGTAGTCGCGCAGGGCCCAGGGCTTCTCGCACGCCCCCGCGCCGCGCGCCGCGTCGCCATCGGCCCGCAGCCATTC
>NZ_JBAQYR010000123.1:0-2805 GCF_049790275.1 Polaromonas sp. | reverse complement strand
GCCATGCACCACCGCCGCAGCGCCAGGCGCCGGGTTTCGACACGCCCTGGGAACACCTCTCGCCCGAACTCACGGCGCTCGGGCAAGGCTACATCAACGCCTGATTGCTCCTGTTTTCATAGCTGCTTACGTTTACACAATAAGGGCTGCAGGCACTTTTCCTTCCTACTGCCGGCTCCGCGGCGGCAAAAAAGGCATGCAGAAATCTGCAAAGAAACTTTACGCGGGCGTCATGGCGCACTTACACAGCCCGCGCAAACTTCCCTTCAACCTGACGCCATTCCCGGCAGCAGGGCTTGTCTTCTACTGAAAGGAAGCTTTGATGACCTCCATGTTCAAACCACTGAAATCTGTCAACACCCTGCTGCTGGCCGGCATCATGGCCACCGCAGGCCTGGCCGCAACGGCGCAAACCGTTGCACCTGCGGCACCGGCAGCCACCTCGGCGCCAGCCGCCAGCCCCAAAGGCGAACGCATGGGCCGCCACGACCCCGCCAAGATGCAGGCGCGCATCGCCAAGCACCAGGCCGAACTCAAGGCCAAACTCAAACTCACGCCAGCCCAGGAAGGCGCGTGGACGACGTTCACCGCGTCCATGCAGCCACCGGTTCACGGCGCCCGTCCCGACCGTGCGGCCATGAAAGCCGAGTTCGACAAGCTGACCACGCCCCAGCGCATCGACAAGATGCGCGAACTGCGTGCCCAGCACATGGCCGAGATGAACGCCGCCATGGACAAGCGCGGCGAAGCCACCAAGGCCTTCTATGCCGCGCTCAGCCCAGAGCAGCAAAAAGCCTTTGACAGCCAGCCCATGGGCCGCGGGGGCATGGGTGGCAAAGGCCCCCATGGGCATCACGGCCAGCATCCCAAAGGCTGAGCTACCAGAAGCCGCAGCCTGACCTTGGCCTGCGCCACGTCCTTTCCGGACGGGGCGCAGGCTTTTTTCATGGCCGGGTCAAAGTGAAGCGCGCTATGTTTTCAGGAGCTGCTGGCGCTTATCGCAGCTGGGCCAATGGCCATTTTTATGGCCATTTTCCACTGGACGGACAGCTTCTCCAGCCCGCGTAGGACAAAATCCAGAACCGGCAGGGGCACCCTGCAGCCTGCCTAAACTGGCGGCATGACTGAAGTCCGCAAAGGCCAGGCGCCCGCTGTTTTGTCGCGCGATGTTTTTCATGAGCGCTTCATGGAATCGTTCATGGACCCGGCTTTCCAGGCCGAAGAAAAAGCCTTGTCGCGTGTCGAGCAAATCGCCTGGGAGGCCTACCAGGAAGGACGCAAGGCGCCGCGCACACGCAAGGCCGGCCCCGGCTACGCCGACCCGGACTACGAACTCTCCATTGACTGGCTGGCAGCAAAGGACCGGATTGAAAAAGCGCAGGCGGCCTGGCGCGACCCCGCCGCGCCCTCCCGCGTGCTGCTGGTCTGCGGCTCGGCGCGCAACGACGGCACCTGCCCCGGGGAGATCTCCAAAACCTTTCGCATGCTGCAGTGGGCGCAGCAAACCCTCCAGCAGGCGCAAATCGAAACCGACGTGCTTGACCTGAGCTGGCTCACCTCGAGCTACCACCTGAACATCCACCCCTGCAAGGGCTGCGTGGCGACCGCCATGCCGCTGTGCCACTGGCCCTGCAGCTGCTACCCCAACCACGCACAGGGGCAGACCAGCGACTGGATGAACGAAATCTACGAACGCTGGACAGCGGCGCACGCAGTCATCATCCTGACACCGGTCTACTGGTACCAGTCGCCCAGCCCGCTCAAACTCATGATGGACCGCCTGGTCTGTGCCGACGGCGGCAACCCGGACCCGACCAGCACCCACGGCAAGAAGCCCCAGGAGGCCAAGGCACTCGAAATGAAGGGCTGGAGCTACCCTCAGCATCTGGCCGGCCGCGTTTACGGCCTGGTGGTGCATGGCGATGTGGCGGGTATTGAAGGCACGCGGCGCGGCCTGTCGGACTGGCTCGACTGGATGGGGCTGGTGGACGCCGGCAGCCAGGCGCGGCTGGACCGTTATGTGGGTTATTACGAACCCTATGCCACCAGCCATGAAGCGCTCGATGTCGACGAAGGCCTGCAGGCCGAGGTGCGCAATGTCGCCGGCGCGGTGGCCAACGCGGTCAGGGAACTGCGGGCCGGAACACTGTCGCAGCCCGACAGGGACCTTGCGCGCCCACGGCAGAAATAGAGCCCCCCACAATAGGACCCCCACGCTTGTCGCTTCGCGTACTGCGCTGCCCCCCGAGGGGGCGCTGCGCCTGCGGGCTGGCAGAGCCAGACCCGCGGCCCTGGCTGGTGAAGAAGAAGTCCCCCGCCTGAGCCCGGCCTCAGGCGCCTAGCAAGGTCTTGAGTTCGCCGCTGGCGATCAGCCGGTCCAGATCGGCCGCACCGCCTATCAGCGTGCCGCGCACAAAAATCATGGGAAAGGTGGGCCAGCCGGTCCACATCTTGAGCGCATTGCGCTCGCGCCAGGTGTTCAGGTAGTTGCCGTATTCGAGGTAGTGGCAGGCCACACCCGCTGCGTCCAGCGCGCGGCGCGCCTTGCGCGGGAAAGGGTTCATGCCCATGCCGACCACCACCACGGGGTGCGCCGCAATGGCGGCCTGCACTTCCCGCACGATGGCCTGTTCATGCCGGGCGATCTTGCCCTGGATGGCCGGATGGATGCGGGACTCTTCAAGTATGGCGCGGGACATGGCGAAATCCTTTCAGGCGGCTGCTAGTGCAGTGTTGCATGCTTGATGGAACAAATAAAAGCGAAGGATTTTGGGTCAGGGCAAGGCGCAAACCACAGCGATACCC
>NZ_JBAQYR010000122.1:0-73746 GCF_049790275.1 Polaromonas sp. | reverse complement strand
TCGCAAAGTAACGCAGGATTTGACGCACTTTTGCTTCGCTGAGTTTGGAGCGTCTGAAATACCGATTTTTCTGAATCACCATAGGAACTTAGCTCATCTGTTGATGAACTTTGCTTCCTAAGCCCCTGATTTAATAGCGCGAACTTATGGCGTCAGGCCCAGCAGCTCGGTCGCGTCGATGGCGCTGCTGCGCCCGGGCGCGGAAAACCGCTTGCGGCGGCCGGTTTTCACCATGCCCGTCACCTCGCGCAGCAGGCTGGCGCTGGCGGCGATTTTCCAGTCGGCCTGCTGCGCCTGTTTTTGCAGCAGCAAGCAGGCGCTGACCGCGTCACCCACAGGCAAGATCTGGGACTTTCCGCGCAGCGGGTCTTCCAGTTTGGCCAGCGTGACGGCGCCGCTGTTCAGTCCCACGCCCACTTCAAAACGCGGCAGGGTGCGGCCCGGGAAATGGCTGACCAGAAAACCCTGCACACGGTGCGCCGAATCGATCAAGCCCAGGGCGGCCTTGGTAGCGCGCAAGCCGCTGTTGACGGTGTCGGTGTCGGTGCTGTCAACAAACACGGCGAGCAGGCCTTCGCCGACGAACTGCATGTGGTAGGCGCCGAAGAGGTAAACCGTGTCGCCGGCATTGTTGTAGAACTGGCGCACGACTTCGCTCAGCTCCGAGCTGCTCAGCTTTTCCGCCAGCGCCGGAAAGTTGACCACGTCGACAAACAGCACCGTGGCATTGGCAAATTTCCGGTCTTCCACCACAGACTCGGCAGTTGGCCATTTTTCACCCAGTTCCGCCAGCAACCTTTGTTCATACAGGCGGATCAGCTGTTTTTTCTGGTTGCTCAAGGCGGTGGCAATCGCCGTGCCCATCGCCCGCGCCTGGGCGGACTGGCGCATCAGCTGCTTGTTGAGCTGGGCGGCGGTGGCTTCGCGCAGCTCATCGAAGACGATCGGTTTGGTGAGGTAGTCGTCGGCCCCGCTGGTCATGCCGCTGCGCACGTGTTCGCGTTCCTGCAGCGAGGTCAGGAGGATGACCGGCGTGGCCTGGATGGCCGGGTCGGCGCGCAGGGCCTGCATCATGGCGAAACCGTCCATCTCGGGCATGTTGACATCGCTGACCACCAGGTCGGGCCGATGCTCGCGCACCATCTCCAGCCCGGAGACGCCGTTGTCCGCCTCCACTACCTCGTAACCTTCGAAGCGCAGCGCCGCCGCGATCAGCTCCCGGATCGTCTCGTCGTCATCGATCACTGCTATCAAAGCCATTTTTTTTCCATCCCATAGAGCGGCTACAGGGTTGAAGCTTACCAGCGCTGGTCGCTTTCCGGGCATGACCCGGTAGCGGCGGCGGCGAATAGCGGCCAGGGCCGGAGGCTTTGGCTGGGCGCTATTGAATTGATAGCTTCTTACGCCCGTTGGATAAGGGCTGGAGGCCTGAAACATCAAATAATGAGCGCGCGGCCACCCTTCTGGCTTCGGCCCCGCTACGCTTGGCTTTTTTTCGAAAAGTTAGCCTGCACTGAAAAGTCGGCCAAACGCTTTTCGCGCTTTATCGCTTCGCTCATCAAGCGCTGCGCGCACGACCTCCCTTTTCAGCCCAGGTGCGGGTCCAGCGCAGTTGCATGACGCGCAGCATGATCAGCATGACCAGGGCCAGCAGCGCGAAGGCAACAAAACCCCAGAGGTAGGTTCCGGCGTACTGCTTGGACAGACCCATGGCGTTGGGCAAAAAACCGCCACCCAGAGCCCCGATTTCCCCGATCATGGAACCGGCCACGGCAGTGGTCAACGGCCAGCGCAGCGGCACGAGCTGGAACAACGCGCCGTTCCCTGCACCCAAAGCGGCAAAACACGCCATGAACAACAGGGTGGTCACCGTGAGCGAGTTGCCGGCCAGGCCACACAGCACCAGCGTGATGGCTACCACGACGAGCACACCGCTCAGGGTGTTGATACCGCCAATGCGATCGGAGATGTAGCCGCCAACCACCCGTATGGCCGAGCCCATCAGCGCGGCCAGCATGGTGAGCTGGCCGGCCTGTACCTTGGTGACGCCGAACTGGTCATGAAAGTAGGTGGGAAGAAAACTCGCCAGGCCGATGAACCCGCCAAAAGTGATGACGTAGATCAGGCTGAAGGCCCAGCCGTCTTTTTCGAACAGGCAGGCGATGTGCTGGCGGAAGGTCTGGTGCTCGATGTCCGGTGGCTCCTTGGCGAAAACCACCATCACGACCATGGGAATCAGCATGAAGAAGGCTGCCAGACCATACACCGCTTGCCAGCCGTAGGCCACGGCCAGCGGCGGCGCAAACAGCACGGCCAGCACGGTGCCGGAGTTGCCTGCGCCCGCAATGCCCATCGCCAGGCCTTTGTATTTGGGCGGATACCAGCCTGAGCCCAGCGACAGCGCCACGCCGAAACTGGCACCTGCGATGCCCAGCAGCACGCCCATGGCCAGCACGTGATCGTAGGAGCTGATGAAGAAATAGCCAAAAGCCAGGGCCATGACAATCATGCCCATTTCAACCAGCGCAGCGTTTTTGCGTCCTATGTATTGCGCCAGAATGCCCAACGGAAAACGCATGAAGGCCCCCGCCAGGATGGGCACCGAAATCATGAAGCCCTTCTGGGCGGCCGTCAGTTGATAAGCTTCGCTGATGAATGGTGCCATTGCACCGTTTAGCACCCAGACGGCAAAGCAGAAGTCGAAGTACAGGAAGGCCGCGAACAAGGTCGGTGCGTGGCCTGATTTGAGAAAGGTGCGGAATCCCGCCATGGTGCAAATCCTCGGTGAATTGAAAGGTGATTCACAAAGATTGTGCAAAATACATGCCAACTTGGGGCGTTGGCGGCGCACCCTTGCGGCGCAGTTCAAACCGAGGAGGTGTATTTTCTTGGTGCGCCGCACAAGTTATGTGCGGTCAAGCCTGGCCATACGGGCAGAGCGCCTGGGTACTTCAGTGCTTGCGGTCCATGTCCACACACACCATGGCCGCATAGTGGTTCCAGCGCAGGGTGATCACATAGGGGTGCGTGCGCACCCGGGCCTTGATGCCTTGCGCCCCCTGCAGCTTGATCGGAACCGAGATCTGCAGTTCCGCCCCCAGGGCCTTGCGTGCATTGCCCGCCAGCGTGTTGGCAATTTCGCCCACAGCGTCCAGCAGGTTGCTGTCGCTGAGGTCGGTTTCGTGCTGCAGCAGCAGGATTTCACGCACCAGCTTGCCGGGCATGGAAACCACGACATGGCCGTTGTGGCTGCCGGCAAAGGTGACGATGCCGTTGAATTCGAAGCCTTCGATATCGCCGGTGCCCAGAAAGGCCGAGGTGATCACGGGTTCCTGCCGGGTGGTGACTTTCAGGTAGTTCCTGATCGAATCGACAAACAGCTTCAGATCGGTTTCATTGAGTGTGGCCACAGCTGCTCCTAACGCGCATCGGAAACGTCGAGCAGCGCCATCTGCAGCTCTTCGTCGGTAAAAGGCTTGGCAACAAAGCCGCGTGCGCCCAGCTTGAGCGCCTGGATGGCGGTGGACTTGTCGCTCAGGGCGCTGACCACCAGGATGTTGATCTTCGGGTCAAACCTGAGCAGCTCCGTGATGCATTCAATGCCGTCCATCTCGGGCATGGTCAGGTCCATGGTCACCACCTCGGGCCGGGTGGCACGGGCCAGGCGCAAGGCCTCGCGGCCGTTCTTGGCCAGCCCCGCGAGGACGATGCCCTTGAGCCCGCCGCTTTGCACCACACGCGAGATGCGGGTGCGGATCATGTTGGAGTCGTCAACAATCATTAGGCGCATGGAGGTCTCCGTGTGAGGAAGGAACGAGCGTGAGAGTCATGATGCGCAGCGCAGGGGGTTATGAAAAAACGATCCTGAACTCGGTATGCTGGCCCGGCGTGCTTGCCAGCAGCAGGCGCGCGCCCAATTTCTGTACGTTGGCCTGAACCAGGTCCAGGCCCACACCGCGCCCTGCATGGGCCGACGCCGTGTCGGCGGTCGAAAAACCCGGTTTGAAGATGTGCGCCACGATTTGTTTGTCACTGAAGCTCTGTAGCTGTTCGGCGCTATACCAATGCAACTCCTGCAGACGGCTGCGAACATTGGCCGCATTGAGGCCGGCACCGTCGTCGCGCACGCTCAGTTGCCACTGGCTGCCTTCATCGCGGGCGAGGTTGACCGCCACCTGGCCTTCGGGCGGTTTTCCGGCCGCGGCCCTGGCTGACGGCACTTCCACACCGTGCACCACCGCATTGCGAACCAGCTGGATGGCCACTTCGCGCAGCAGGTCCAACTTGTCCGCTGGCAGGTCCGGCGCGCTGTCCATCTGCACGCTGGTGTTGACGCGCTTGCCGCAGGCGCTGCCGACTTCCTCGGCCAGCTGTGTCAGTGTGGTGTGCAGGGCCTGCGGTACGGCCTCGGCCATGGCCTGCGCGGAATCGTTGCCCCTTTTCATGCTCATGGCCTTGAACGCAGCCACCTTGGACAGCAGGTCTTCCAGCGGCAAGGGCAGGGCCAGCAGGGCGTCGCCTGTGGCTGCGCCGCTGTCCTTGAGTTTTTGCAATTCGTTTTCAAACTGGTGGGCCAGCGAGGCAAGGATTTCCAGGCCCAGGGAGGATGCATCGCCCTTGATCGCGTGGATGCGGCGATAGGCACCATCGACGGCCTTGAGCACCTGGGCCTCCGATGCGGCGGCAGAGGTGCTGCGCAGCAGGTCGTTCACCTCGAGCAGGGAGGCTTCTGCGCGTTCAACAAAGCCGCGCATCATGGCCGGGTCGGTTTCAAAGGCCTTGAGCATCATGGACAGCTCTTTTTGCGAGCGCTGCCGCTCGCCGCTTAATTTGGCCTGCAGCTCCACTTTCTGGGTGATGTCCTGCACGGTGACCAGCAGGTGACGCACCGCGCTGCCTTCGTGAACCCGGTTGAAGTGGAAGGACAAATATCGCTTGCTGTCCTGACCCATGCGGTTTCTCACGGTCAGTTCCACTTCCGCCAGCGGGTTGATGCCCTGGACCAGCTGTTCCTTGACGTGAGGGGAAAAGAGCAGTTCGACATAATCGCGCGCGTCGGTGAGGGCTTTGGGCGATACCAGCGTGGACAGGACCTCGAAGAAGTTCTGCCCGGCAACCAGCGTCTTGCCGAACAGCACGTGGGTCGAGCGCGAAAGCTGGGAGCCCAGCCGGTGTTCGGGCGTGAGCAGGAACAGGCCCTCGCGCACGCTGGCAAGAATCTCCCGGTTCTCTTCGGTCGCAGCTTCGATGGCCGCGTCCGAGGTGTTCAGGCGGCGCAGGAACTTGAAGAGAATGAAGGCGAAATTGAGCAGGGCCAGGACAATGCCGACGGTCTGCACCATGCGCAGCGCGCTCGCCCGGTCCGAAGCCACGGCTTCCAGCGCGGTGGTCAGCTCGTTCATCAGGCCCAGCAGCTTCAGGTTGTTGGCCTTGGCGTAGTCCACTGCCTCTTGCAATTGCTGGTCCGAGGCCGTGCCGGCGAGCACCGGCACCAGTTTTTCCTGGTAGGGCGTCCAGAGGTCCTGCGCCTTTTTCAGGATGTCCAGCGCCTTGTCCCCTTCGGCCGCCCGCAGGAAAACAGGCTTGCTGTCGCCGCCCGGCACGGTGGCGCCGCTCTGGAAGCCCTTGAGCGACACATCGAATAGACGCACTGCGCTTTTCAGCTCTTCCAGTTCCTTGTCGGCGGGCAGGCCTTTGCTGTGCGCCGCATCCACCGCCAGCAGCGATTTGGCCGTTCGCTGCGACAACATGCGCTGACGGCCGGACAGGTTGACGCCCAATGCATCTTCGGCAATCTGGAAGGAGGTGTAGAAATTCAGGACCAGGACGCCCAGGTCGAACAGCAGGAACAGCGCCACCGCAATGATGATCTCGCGGTACTTGCCGAAGGAGGCCATGCCGTGCGTGCGCCGTGGCCGTGCGTGTGGCGACGAAGATGTGGCGGCCGCCAGGGACGGGCCATTGGCAGGTAAAACAGCGGACATGAGCGTCTTTCGTTGCTAAAAATGCGGGTCGGTTCGGCCCCGCCCCGGATCAGGCGGCTTGGCCGGAATGGTTTGGGCGAGCGTCTGACGCCGGCCTCACGATGGCTCCGCTGTCCTGTGCGCTTCGACCATCACGCCGGAGAGCATGCCGTAAGCGGTGGTCCAGGCCTCGCGCACCTCGGGTGTGAAGTCCTTGCCCAGACCCTGGGACAGCGTATCCAGCAGCGCAGTGCCGACGACGGGGTAATGCTCCGGCCGGGCGCCATAGGCCACGTGGCGCTGAGCCAGTTTCTGTGCAGCCGGCACGATCACCTCCAGCTGCGTCAAGCCGTTCACCACGGTGCCCAACATGGTCATCAGCTTGCGACCCTGTCCGGCCATGTCACCCCTGAACAGCGGCTGCACCTGGGGCGCAAGTTCGAACAGGCGGGTATAAAACAGTGCCGCGGCCTGCTCCGAAATGGGGGCGACCTTGGCGAAGCTGCTCTGGACGAGTTGAATCTGTCGGGGAGTCATCGTGGAGCCTTCCCGTTTTCAGTGCCTGCGCTCAGGCGGCTTTTTCCACGTGGCCCTGGCGGGTGTAGAGGAAGTCGATGACGGCCTTGCGGTAGCCGAGGTAACGGATGTCTTCGGCCAGGGCCACGCGCGAACGCGGCCGCGGCAGGTCCACCTGCAGCACTTCGCCGATGGTGGCGGCCGGGCCGTTGGTCATCATGATGATGCGATCCGACAGAAGCACTGCTTCGTCGACATCGTGGGTGACCATGACCACCGTGCTTTGCGTGGTGGCGACGATCTGCAGCAATTCGTCCTGCAGCTTGGCGCGTGTCAGCGCGTCCAGTGCGCCGAAGGGTTCATCCAGCAGCAGCACCTTGGGCTCCATGCACAGCGCGCGGGCAATGCCGACCCGCTGCTTCATGCCGCCTGAAATTTCACCTGGTCGCTTTTGCGCCGCGGCGCTCAGGCCGACCATGGCCAGTGCCGCCTCGGTGCGTGCCTTCAGCTGCGTCCGGTTTTCGGTGGCACCGAAAACGCGCTCGACTGCGAGGTAGACGTTTTCATGGCAGGTCAGCCAGGGCAGCAACGAATGATTCTGGAACACCACCGCACGTTCCGGGCCGGGGCCGGAAATTTCACGGTTGGCGCAGAGCAGGGCGCCCTGTGTCGGCGTCGTCAGGCCGGCGATCAGGTTGAGCAGCGTGGACTTGCCGCAGCCCGAGTGGCCGATCAGCGCAACGAACTCCCCTTTGGCCACGGTGAGGTTGATATTCTGCAGCGCGCAGAACGGGCCTTTCCGGGTTTTGAAGGTCTGCTCGACGCCCTGGATCTCTATGTACTTGGTGGTCAATGACATGTTCATGACGTGTTCCTTTTTGGGTTCATGTGGCTTAGGTCGCTGCCTCCTGAAAGCTGGAAGTGGCTTGATGCGGCAGGGTGTCGGCAGCCAAAGCCGTTCGCCCGGGCACTGATCCCCGTACCGGGGCCCCTCATCGCGCGGCTCACGTCTTTACTTCCTCAAACGTAAACGCCGTGGCCAGCTTGATCAGTGCGAACTCCAGCACCAGTCCGACCATGCCGATGACAAAAATCGCGATGATGATGTTGGTGACGTTGAGGTTGTTCCACTCGTCCCAGACCCAGAAGCCGATGCCTACGCCACCGGTCAGCATTTCTGCCGCCACGATCACCAGCCACGCCGTGCCGACGGCCAGGCGCACGCCGGTGAGCATGTAGGGCAGCACGGCGGGAAAGAGGATCTTGGTGAAGATCTTCCACTCGCTGAGGTTGAGCACGCGCGCGACGTTCATGTAGTCCTGCGGCACCCGCTGTACACCGACGGCGGTGTTGATGATCATGGGCCAGATCGAGCAGATGAAGATGGTCCAGATGGCAGCCGGATTGGCACCCTTGAACACCAGCAGGCCGATTGGCAGCCAGGCCAGCGGCGACACCGGCCGCAGCAGGCTGATCAGCGGGTTGAACATGCGGCTCAGGAAGGTGAAGCGCCCGATCATGAATCCGGCAGGAATGCCAACGGCCGCTGCCATGCCGAAGCCGATGGCCACGCGCTTGAGTGAGGAGAGCACGTTCCAGCCCACGCCCTGGTCGTTTGGCCCCTTGCTGTAGAACGGGTCGCTGAAGACGTCCAGCGCCTGGCGAAAAGTCTCGGCCGGCGAGGGAATGCTTTTGCCCGTGGACACGGACACCAGCTCCCACAGGCCAATCAGCAGGCCCAGCCCGAGCAGGGGCGGCAGCACCGCCATCCAGACACCGTGCCAGTCGAAAGGCACTTTTGCAACCGTGGGTTGACTCGCCGGAACAGGCTCTTTTTTGGCCTTAGCCCCTACTGCATCTGCGCCAGTAGCTATGGTATTGATAGCAGGCTTGCCGGCGCTCGGTATTGGTGACGACGAGGCGACGGGCGCCTCGTCGAAGGGGGTGTGAAAAACAGCGCTGACCATGGTGTGTTCTCCCTCTTCAGACTTTGATCTTGAAACCGTCGGCGTATTTCTTCGGGTCCTTGCCATCCCAGACCACGCCGTCGATCATCTTGCTGGTGCGCATCAGGTCCTTGGGCACCGGCGTTTTGCTGGCGGCGGCGGCGTCTTTGTAAATGTCGATATGGTTGACCTGCTTGGCAATGCCAAGGTAGTCCGGATGATCCTTGATCAGGCCCCAGCGCTTGTGCTGCGTCAGGAACCACATGCCGTCGGACAGGTAGGGGAAGTTGGCCGCACCGTCGTTGTAGAACTTCATGTGGTTGGGGTCGTCCCAGGTCTTGCCCAGGCCGTTCTGGTAGCGGCCCAGGATGCGCTGGTTGATGGCGTCCACGCTGGTATTCACATAACTCTTGTCGGCCACCGTCTCGGCCATCTTCATTTTGTTCTGCAGGCCGGAGTCGATCCAGCGGCCAGCTTCCAGCACGGCGGCCGTGACGGCGCGCGCGGTGTTGGGGTATTTCTTGACGAACTCCGCCGTGGTGCCCAGGGTTTTTTCCGGATGGTCTTTCCAGATGTCCTGGGTGGTCACCGCCGTGATGCCGATGCCGTCCATGATGGCGCGGTGGCCCCAGGGCTCGCCCACGCAGAAGCCGTCCATGTTGCCCACCCGCATGTTGGCCACCATCTGCGGCGGCGGAACCACGATGGCGCGGGCATCCTTGAAGGGGTTGATGCCGGCGCTGGCCAGCCAGTAATACAGCCACATCGCGTGGGTGCCGGTGGGGAAGGTTTGCGCGAAGGTGTATTCGCGCTTTTCCGTCGCCATCAGTTTGGCCAGGGAGGCAGCGTCCACCGCACCCTTGTCGGCGATTTTCTTGGACAGCGTGATGGCCTGGCCGTTGTTGTTCAGGCTCATCAGCACGGCCATGTCCTTCTTGGGGCCGGCCGTGCCCATGTGTACGCCGTAGATCAGGCCGTACAGCACGTGGGCAAAGTCGAGTTCACCGTTGACGAGCTTGTCGCGCACGCCGGCCCAGCTCGCTTCCTTGGTCGGGATGATCTTGACGCCGTATTTCTTGTCGATGCCGAGCACCGAAGCCATCACCACCGAGGCGCAGTCGGTCAGAGGGATGAAGCCGATCTTGACTTCCTTCTTTTCAGGGGCATCGGAGCCTTGCGCATAGACAACGGCACGCAAGGCCGGGCTGATGCCGGTGGCGCCGACGGCGGCCGCCTGCAAAACGGTGCGGCGCGTCAGTGAAGATTTCAGCAGTTCGGTCATGGTCGGGACTCCAGAAGTGAAAACAAAAAAAACAGAAGCAAAAAACAAAAAAGGCGCTCGACCCGGGCAAACACAAGTGATGTGAATGCAGGGTGCGAACGCCTTTGTTCCTGGAGATACTCCGCTTCGCCGTTGAAGTGGAATACCTTGTGCCTACCTTTCAGCAAAAGCTGTGCCAGCTGGCGGCATTAAATTTTTCTGGAGAGAGGTTGTTGGTTAAAAGTGCTTGTAACCTTTATGCTGAGGGCGTAACATGCTACTTAATCAATAGCGGTTGGATGACGGGCCAGACAAGAAGAGGTGGACTCAGGAGACTGCACTGTATTTGTGCGCTGCACCATTTCGGCGTGGTGCGTGGCCCGGCCGGCCAGGGATTCAGCCGAGCAGATCGGCTGCGTCCAGGATGCGTTGCGCCACTTCGCCCAGGCGCAGGCCCTTGTCCATCGCGGCCTTGCGCAGCTTCTCATAAGCGTCCCGTTCATTGAGGTTCTGGCGCTGCATCAACAGCCCTTTGGCGCGGTCTATCACCTTGCGGTCCTGCAGTTCGGTCCTGGCGTCGGCCAGTTCCCGCCGCAGGCCCTGCTCATGTTCGAAGCGCGCCATCGCCACGTCGAGGATGGGGCGTATGCGTTCCGGCGACAGGCCGGCCACGATGTAGGCGGACACACCTGCGGCCACCGCGTCTTTCACGTGGCTGGTGTCGTTGTCGTTGGTGAACAGCACGATGGGGCGCCGCGCATCGCGCGTGGCCATCACCACATGTTCGAGCGAGTCGCGTGCCTCGCTTTCGGCGTCCACAATGATCATGTCGGGCTGGAGCTGTGCCAGCCGCTCATACAGAAAGGTGTCCGCCGGCAGCACGGCGACAACGTTGTAGCCGTTTTCCAGCAGGCCGATGCGCAGCTGGCGCGACCGCTCGGCTTGCTGCCGGGCATGGACGTCCGTGGATGCACCGTCCAGCAGATCTGGGGCGATGATGACAAGGCGCAAGGACTGGGACGGCGTCATGGGGCGCTTGGTGCAAGATTCGAGCCAGTGGAGCCCCCACGGTCGCTCACTTCGTGTAGCTTCCTGCCTCCCGAGGGGGCCGCTGCGCCTGCGGACTGGCGGAGCCAGATCCGCGGCCCCTGCTTGGTTGAAGAGTTCGAGGGGCGCGGCCAGCGGAGGCCGCGGGTCCGGCTTTGCCGGCCCGCAGGCGCCGACCCCCTTGAGGGGGGAACAGGCTACACGCAGTGAGCCTGGAAGGGGGGCTGCTACACAGGGGTGGCTACACTTGTTCAATGCTAGTTCTAGGAATTGAATCAAGTTGCGATGAGACCGGTGTGGCGCTGGTGGATGCGTCGGGGCAGGGTGTGCCGGTGCTCCTGTCGCACGCCTTGCACAGCCAGATCGACATGCACCAGGCCTACGGTGGGGTGGTGCCCGAGCTGGCCAGCCGCGACCACATCCGGCGTGTGCTTCCGCTGATCGATGAAGTGATGGGCCAGGCGCGGCGTTCGCTGCAACAGGTGGATGTGATTGCCTATACACGCGGACCCGGACTGGCCGGCGCCCTGCTGGTGGGGGCGGGTGTGGCGTGCGCGCTTGCGGCGTCGCTCGGCAAGCCGGTGATGGGTGTGCATCATCTTGAAGGGCATTTGCTTTCGCCCTTCCTGAGCGCGGATCCGCCGGAATTTTCCTTCGTGGCCTTGCTGGTGTCGGGTGGCCACACGCAATTGATGCGGGTGGACCGCGTCGGTAGTTATGAACTGCTGGGCGAGACCATTGATGACGCGGCCGGTGAGGCTTTTGACAAATCGGCGAAGTTGCTGGGGTTGCCTTATCCCGGGGGGCCGCACCTGGCCAGGCTGGCACAGGGGGGCGACGCGCAGGCCTTCAAGCTGCCCCGGCCCCTGCTGCACAGCGGTGACCTGGATTTTTCTTTCTCCGGCCTGAAGACCGCTGTACTGACGCAGGCCAAAAAACTCGGTGAGCCTATGGGCGAGCAAGCCCGGGCCGACTTGGCGGCGTCTACCCAGGCGGCCATTGTGGAAGTGTTGGTCAAGAAATCTCTGAAAGCGCTGGAGCGGACCGGCTTGAAGCGGCTGGTGGTGGCTGGCGGGGTGGGTGCCAACGCGCTGCTACGCGAGCAGCTCAACGCGGCCTGCAGCAAGAGGGGGATTCGTGTGCATTACCCCGAGATGCATTTATGCACCGACAACGGCGCCATGATTGCGCTGGCGGCCGGCATGCGCCTGCAGGCTGGCCTGGAAAACCTGCAGCGCGGCTACACCTTCGATGTGAAGCCGCGCTGGGGTCTGGCGGAAATAGCAGCCTGAAAGGGCAGCGGCTCCGCGCCGCTTGCCGATTTGCTGCCGCAGATTACTGGATAGGCAGCGTTGCCACGTTGCTGACCGGGATTTTTTTGCTCAAGGTCAAGGTCAGCACGCCGTTTTCCAGTTTGGCCGTGCTGGCTGCAGCATCGATTTCCAGCGGAAAACGCCAGGCGGCCTTGACGGTGCGTGCGGCATCGGCCTTGCTGGCAATACGCACAACATCGCCTTCAATGCCGATGTCCAGTTGCTCTTTGCCCAGGCCGGGAACATCCAGTTGCAGTGAATAGGCCTTGTCGCCGTCTTCGACGGTGGCTGTCTGGCTGGGCCGGGCGTCCGACAGGGAGCCCAGAGTGTCGCTCAGGAATTTGTCAAGGGTGCCGCTTCGTACCAGGGATGAGGCGGGGCGCTGGAAGTTGCGTGCGGGGCGGCTGGCGAGTGAATAGAACATGGGGACTCCAGTGGGTTGGATGGGAAAATTTTCCCTTTACACTTCGCGGCTCTCAACCGTGATTGCCGCATGCACAGCAGGTAGGCGTGACGCGGCTTATTTCAAGGAATTTTTCGAATGTATTTTTCTACTCCAGCGCTCTTGAAATGGGTGGTCTCGGCCTTAGGCGCCTGCATGTTGTCCCTGGGTGTCCATGCCCAGCAGGTTCCCGCGGCACAGAGTCCCATCCGTGTGGCGTTGATCGAGAGCCTCTCTGGCCCTTTTGGCAATACCGGGGAAGCCGTGTTCCGCAACCTCGTGTGGGCAGCAGAACGTGTCAACGCACGCGGCGGCGTCAAGCTGCCAGGAGGCAGCCGTCCCCTGGTCTTTGTGCGTTACGACAGCAAGGGCCAGAACGAGGAAGCGCTGTCGGCGCTGCGTTCCGCCATGGACGACGGCATCACGCTGGTGGCCCAGGGCAATTCGTCCTCCACCGCCGCGGTGCTGGTGGATGCCATCAACAAGCACAATGAGCGCGAACCGGCCAGGCGTGTGCTGTTCATGAACTATTCCGCGGTTGATCCGGTGCTGACCAACGAAAAGTGCAGCTATTGGCATTTCCGGTTTGATGCCCACGCTGACATGCGCATGGCGGCCCTGATGGATGTGCTCAAGGACGACAAGGCGATCAGGGGCATTTACCTGATTGGCCAGGACTACAGCTTTGGCCAAGCCGTTCTGCGCGAAGCCCGCAAGCAGCTCGCGGTGCAGCGCCCCGATGTGCAGATCGTCGGTGACGAACTGCACCCGATGGGCCGGGTCAAGGATTTCATGCCTTATGCCGCGAAGATCAAGGCGAGCGGTGCGCAGGCCGTGCTCACCGGCAACTGGGGTAATGACCTGACCTTGCTGGTGAAGGCCGCCAGGAACACGGGTTATGAGGGCAGCTTCTACACCTTCTATGGCAACGCACTCGGCGTTCCCGCCGCATTGGGCGAGGCGGGTGTGGGCAAGGTTATTGCCGTCGCCGACTGGTTCCCCAACGAGCCGGGCGCTGCGTCGGAAACCTTTTACCAGTCTTTCCGCCAGCGCTTCCCAAAACCCCAGGACGACTACGTACACATGCGCATGCAGCTGATGGTCGAGGCGCTGGCGCAGAGCATCGAAAAAGCCGGCACTGTTGACTCTGCCGCGGTGGCCTCCCAACTGGAAAAGGCAATGGTGCTGTTTGCCTCGCACAAGGGCGTCATGCGCAAGGCGGACCACCAGTTCCAGCAACCCTTGCTGGTGGCCGTGATGGACAAGCAGGGCACGCCCGGCGTCAAATTTGATGTTGAGGGCTCGGGTTACGGCTTTCGCGTGATCAAGACGATTGATGCTGCGCGTTCCGAACAGCCGCACAGCTGCAAGATGCAGCGTCCCTGAGCAACATTGCCATTCCAGAGAAAGACCGTGATGCGACAGATTGTTGTAGACCTTGAAGAGTCGATGATCCGCCAGGTAGCCAACGCGGGCATGGGACGCGCTGATGTGCTCAAGTTCTGGTTTGGCGAAAGCGACGAAGTCACGCCGGCATTCATCCGCGAGGCCGCCATCGCGTCGCTGCAACAGGGCGAGACCTTTTACGCGCACAACCTGGGCTTGCCGGAGCTGCGCGAGGCCATTGCCGCTTATGCAAGCGCCTTGCGTTGCGCAGGTGCCGTGCCGATTGGGGCGGAGCGCATTGCCGTCACCTCCGGTGGGGTGAATGCCCTGATGCTGGCAGTGCAGGCACTCGTCGATGCCGGCGATGAAGTCGTGGCCGTGACGCCGGTCTGGCCCAACCTGACGGCGCAACCGCTGATCATGGGCGCGAAGCTGCGCTGCGTGAGCCTCAAGCCGGTGGCCGGCCAGTGGCAGCTGGACATGGCCGAGCTGCTGGCCGCGATCACGCCGCAAACGAAACTGTTGATCGTCAACGCGCCGAACAATCCGACCGGCTGGACCTTGAGCCGCGCCGAACAGCAAACCCTCTTGGCACACTGCCGCAGCACAGGCACCTGGATTCTGGCCGACGAGGTCTACGAGCGGCTTTACTTCGAACCCACGGAGAATGGCTGCGCGCCGAGCTTTCTGGATATTGCCCAACCGGACGACCGGCTGGTCGTCGTCCACAGTTTTTCCAAGAGCTTTTTAATGACCGGCTGGCGCCTGGGCTGGCTGGTGATGCCGCCCGCGATGACGCCGCACATGGGCAAGCTGGTGGAATTCAACACCTCCTGCGCGCCGGTGTTCGTCCAGCGGGCCGCCCTGGTGGGACTGGAAAGAACCGCCGACGTCACGCCGCGGCTGGTGGCGCACCTGAAAACCTGCCGCGACACGCTGGTGCCGCTCCTGCAGGCGGTTCCGGGTGTTGAACTCGCTTCCCCCCGGGGCGGCATGTACGCGTTTTTCAGGCTGGCGGACCAGACACGTTTTGGGGACTCGCTCGCCACCGCCAAACGGCTGGTGGTGGAGGCCGGTTTGGGCCTGGCGCCCGGCAACGCCTTCATGGTCAACCCGGCCGCCGAGGCCCAGGGCTGGCTGCGCTGGTGCTTCGCCAGCCGGGACCTGGACCGACTGGGGCAGGGGGTCGAGCGCCTGGCCCGCTGGCTGCCTCGCGCCTGAGCGCCCGGTCTGGGCTATAATCCAAGGCTCTGCGCAAAGGCGTGCCTTTTCATTCATGAAGCGGCACACCGCAGAACACGGCGGCCACGGTCAACTCCCACGTCGGGAGCACTGTACCGCTCGCAAGTTACACAAGGAAAATCCATGATCGAGAAATCCATCAAGGCCGAAATCGTTCAGGCCAACGCACGCGCTGCCGGCGATACCGGCAGCCCTGAAGTTCAAGTGGCCCTGCTGACCGGCCGCATCAATGAACTGATGCCCCATTTCAAGACCCATGCCAAGGATCACCACGGCCGCCGTGGCCTGCTGCGCATGGTGAGCCGCCGCCGCAAGCTGTTGGACTACCTGAAGTCCAAGGACGCGGCCCGCTATGTTGCGTTGATTGCCAAGCTTGGCCTGCGTAAATAATCGGTAAAACGACTGCAAGGCGCCTGAGTTAGTTCACTAGCTCAGGCGTTTTTTACTTCGGAGCAAGGCAAAACGATCACGCGCTGTGTCATTCCACAAGAAAAGCCCTGGATTAGCAGGCATTTTGTGGAATGGCATCGTGTTCTGCCAGCCACCACTCCGGGCCTCCTGCACTGCCTCAAGTGCTTGAATCTAGTGGAGATAAACCATGAGCATTTTCAATAAAGTCACCAAATCCTTCCAGTGGGGCCAGCACAAGGTCACGATGGAGACCGGTGAAATCGCCCGCCAGTCCGGCGGCGCCGTCATCGTGGACATGGACGGTACCGTGGTGCTGGCCACCGTGGTTGCCAAAGCCGACGCCAAGCCCGGCCAGGACTTCTTCCCCCTGACGGTGGACTACCTCGAGAAAACCTATGCCGCCGGCCGCATTCCCGGCAGCTTTTTCAAGCGCGAAGGCCGCCCCAGCGAGTTCGAAACACTGACATCGCGCCTGATCGACCGTCCGATCCGCCCGCTGTTCCCCGAAGGCTTCTTCAACGAAGTGCAGGTCGTTATTCATGTGCTGTCGCTGAACCCTGAAGTCGAAGGTGACATTCCCGCGCTGATCGCCTCCAGCGCTGCGCTGTCGATCTCCGGCATCCCGTTCAACGGCCCCATCGGCGCCGCCCGCGTGGCCTGGATCGACGGTCAGTACGTGCTGAACCCCGGCAAGACCCAGCTGAAGGATTCCAAGATGGACCTGGTGGTGGCCGGTACCGAAGCCGCCGTGCTGATGGTCGAGTCCGAAGCCCAGCAACTGTCTGAAGAAATCATGCTCGGTGCCGTGGTGTTTGGCCACGAGCAGGGCAATATCGCCATCAACGCGATCCATGAACTCGTTCGTGACGCCGGCAAGCCGGTTTGGGACTGGCGTGCGCCTCCCAAGGACGAGGTGCTGATCGCCAAGGTGGTCGCGCTGGCCGAAGAGAAACTGGTGGCTGCCTACCAGATCCGCAACAAGCAGGCCCGCACCCACGCCACCCGTGAAGTGACCACCTGGACCAAGATGGGGCTGAAGGCCGAAGGCGTCGAATTCGACAGCGTGGCTGTGGACGGCATGCTGTTCGACATCGAAGCCAAAATCGTGCGCAGCCAGATCCTGGCCGGCGACCCCCGCATCGACGGCCGCGACACGCGCACCGTGCGCCCCATCGAAATCCGCAACAGCGTGCTGCCCCGCACCCACGGCTCGGCCCTGTTCACGCGTGGCGAAACCCAGGCGCTGGTGATCACCACGCTGGGCACCGAGCGCGATGCACAGCGCATCGACGCCTTGTCGGGTGACTACGAAGACCGCTTCATGCTGCACTACAACATGCCTCCGTTCGCCACCGGCGAAACTGGCCGTGTGGGTAGCCCGAAACGCCGCGAAATCGGTCACGGCCGTTTGGCCAAACGCGCGCTGATCGCCGTGCTGCCGACCAAGGAAGAATTCCCGTACACCATGCGTGTGGTTTCGGAAATCACCGAGTCCAACGGTTCCTCGTCGATGGCTTCGGTCTGCGGCGGCTGCCTGTCGCTGATGGACGCCGGCGTGCCGATGAAAGCCCACGTGGCCGGCATCGCCATGGGGCTGATCAAGGAAGACAACCGCTTTGCCGTGCTGACCGACATCCTGGGTGACGAAGATCACTTGGGCGACATGGACTTCAAGGTGGCCGGCACCACCGCCGGTATCACCGCGCTGCAGATGGATATCAAGATCCAGGGCATCACCAAGGAAATCATGCAGGTTGCGCTGGCGCAGGCCAAGGAAGCCCGCATGCACATCCTGGGCAAGATGCAGGAAGCCATGGGCGAAGCCAAGGCTGAAGTCTCTGACTTCGCACCGCGCCTGTATGTCATGAAGATCAACCCCGAGAAGATCCGCGACGTGATCGGCAAGGGCGGCGCCGTCATTCGCGCGCTGACCGAAGAAACCGGTACGCAGATCAACATCGAGGAAGACGGCACCATCACCATCGCGTCGAACGACAGCGCCAAGGCCGATGAAGCCAAGCGCCGCATTGCCGAGATCACCGCCGAAGTGGAAATTGGCAAGGTTTATGAAGGCCCGATCACCAAGATCCTCGACTTCGGTGCGCTGGTCAACCTGCTGCCCGGCAAAGACGGCCTGCTGCACATCAGCCAGATCGCCCACGAACGTGTCGAGCGCGTGACGGACTACCTGACCGAAGGCCAGATCGTCAAGGTCAAGGTTCTGGAAACCGACGAAAAAGGCCGCGTCAAGCTGTCCATGAAGGCGCTGCTGGACCGTCCTGCCCAAGGTCAGGACCAGGGTTGACCTGCTATTGATTTTGCAGCTGCCAGCGCCCGCCAGTCGGGGGCTGCAGCCACAAAACACTTGAAGATTCCATGAAAGCAGTTGAAATCACCTCCTATGGCGCGCCGGACGTCCTGCGTCTGGGCGAGCGGCCTGATCCGATGGCCGGCGCAGGCGAGTTGCTGATCCGCGTGGCGGCCTCCGGCGTAAATCGCCCGGACGTCCTGCAGCGCACCGGCAACTACCCGGTTCCTCCTGGGGCGTCGGACATTCCCGGGCTGGAAGTGGCGGGGATCATCGTGAGCGGTGATGCTCAAGCCATGGCGCAAGCCGGGCTGAAGGTGGGCGACCGTGTGTGTGCGCTCGTTGCCGGAGGCGGTTACGCCGAAGTGTGTGTGGCACCGGTTGGCCAGTGCCTGCCTGTGCCTGAAGGCTTCAGTGACGTCGAGGCGGCTTCCCTGCCGGAAACCTTCTTCACGGTCTGGAGCAATGTGTTTGACCGTGCCCGCCTGCAGAAAGGCGAGACGCTGCTGATCCAGGGTGGCTCCAGCGGCATCGGCGTGACGGCCATACAGATTGCCAAGGCCATGGGCGCGACCGTCATCGTGACGGCCGGCAGCGATGAGAAATGCGCCGCCTGCCTAAAGATCGGGGCCGATCACGCGATCAACTACAAGACGACCGATTTCGCCGAAGAGGTCAAGACGCTGACTGCCGGCAAGGGTGTGAACGTCATTCTGGACATGGTCGCCGGCAGTTATGTGGCGCGTGAGATCGGCTGCCTGGCCGAGGACGGCCGTCTGGTGTTCATCGCGGTGCAGGGCGGCACCAAGGCTGAATTCAATGCCGGCCTGGTTCTGCGCAAGCGGCTTACCATCACCGGCTCCACACTGCGGCCGCGACCCATCGAATTCAAGACCGCGATTGCCGTGGCCCTGAAAGAGAAAGTCTGGCCGCTGCTGGCCAGTGGAGCGATCAAGCCCGTGATTCACGGCACCTTTGCCGCGGCCGACGCTGCCAAGGCGCATGTGCTGATGGAATCGAACCAGCACATCGGCAAAATCGTTTTGACATGGTGAAGTCGTGAAGAAAAATAAGCTGATCGCTGGCAACTGGAAGATGAATGGCAGTTTTGGGGCCAATCAACGGTTGATGGACGAAATACTGACGGGTATCGAAGCACGCAAGCCTGCTTGCGAGATTGCAGTGTGTGTACCTTTTCCGTACCTTGTCCAAGTGCAGGACTATCAGGATAGAAGTCGAGATGACAGCGGCGAACCAATGTTGCATCTGGGGGCTCAAGATGTCTCTGCACACAAGGCGGGCGCTTATACGGGCGAAGTTTCTGCAAGCATGCTCCGTGAATTGAACGTGGCCTATGCCATCGTCGGCCACTCGGAGCGCCGCCAGTACCACTTCGAGAGCGACGCACTGGTGGCAGAAAAGGCGCAGCAGGCGCTCGCTGCGGGCATCACACCCATCGTCTGCGTCGGTGAAACACTGGCCGAACACGAAGCAGGGCAGACCGAAAGCGTTGTGAAACGCCAGCTCGCCGCCGTGATCCACACCAACGGACACTGCATCAGCGAGATCGTGCTTGCCTATGAACCGGTCTGGGCCATCGGCACCGGGCAGACAGCCACGCCTGAACAGGCGCAGGCGGTGCATGCCGTGCTCAGGGCCCAGCTCAAGGCTGCGACGGAACATGCAGACCGCGTGAAGATCCTGTACGGCGGCAGCATGAATGCGGCCAACGCCGCTTCGTTGCTGGGCCAGCCCGACATCGACGGCGGCCTGATTGGCGGCGCATCGCTGAAGGCCCCCGATTTTTTAACGATTATTGCTGCAGCCTCCGTCTGACAGACGGAACGCGCTATTAAATTAGGAGTAGGTATGAATATTTTGTTGACTGCTGCCCTGGCGATCCAGATGATTTCCGCATTGGCCATGATTGGCCTGATCCTCGTGCAACATGGCAAGGGTGCCGACATGGGCGCTGCTTTTGGCAGCGGCGGGTCCGGCAGCCTGTTTGGTGCCAGCGGCAGTGCCAACTTCCTGTCGCGCACCACGGCAGTATTGGCTGCTGTGTTTTTTGCGTGCACCTTGCTGCTGGCCTATTTCGGCAACGCGCGACCCCAAACGGGCACCAGCGTGCTTGAAGGTGCGGCCATCACGGCGCCTGCGCCGGTAGCTCCCGGTGCCGGTCAGATTCCAGGCACGACCACTCCGGCTCCGACGACGGGTGTCACGGCTGTGCCGCCTGCACCGGCCGCATCCGGCGCAGGTCAAATCCCCACGAAATAGCGCGATAAAGGCGCCGTCCCGCTCAGGGAGCGGCGCAAATTCGGGGTAAACTCTGAGACTGCCCGGAAAGCCAAAAGCCGCAAGGTTCCTCATGCCATCCGGACAGTTAAAAACCGCGGACGTGGTGAAATTGGTAGACACGCTATCTTGAGGGGGTAGTGGCGAAAGCTGTGCGAGTTCGAGTCTCGCCGTCCGCACCACTTACAGGCACTGGCCGGCGCTGCACAGGCAGGGCTCCGGGCCCGGAACAGCAAACTGGCACACAGCACAAGCGGCTTGCAGAAGTTGAATCGACGATGAACCTCGACCAATACCTCCCCGTCCTGTTGTTTATCCTGGTCGGCGTGGCTGTCGGCGTGGTGCCTCAGGTGCTGGGGCGTCTGCTCGGTCCGAACAAGCCGGACAGCGAAAAAAATTCCCCTTATGAATGCGGCTTCGAAGCGTTTGAAGATGCCCGCATGAAGTTCGATGTGCGCTATTACCTGGTCGCCATCCTGTTCATTCTTTTTGACCTTGAAATTGCCTTCCTGTTTCCGTGGGCCGTCGCGCTCAAGGAAATCGGTCCGGTGGGTTTCTGGTCCATGATGGTTTTCCTCGGCATTCTGGTCGTGGGGTTTGCCTACGAATGGAAAAAAGGCGCCCTGGACTGGGAGTAGCTCACCAAGATTCAGCGGCAGCACCAGCGGCCGCCACAAAGGTACGGGTATGTCACTAGAAGGTGTTTTTAACGAAGGCTTCATGACCACGAGTTACGACTCGGTGGTCAACTGGGCCAAGACCGGATCGCTCTGGCCCATGACCTTTGGTCTGGCCTGCTGCGCTGTCGAGATGATGCATTCGGCCGCTGCGCGTTACGACATCGGCCGTTTCGGTGCCGAGGTGTTTCGTGCCAGCCCGCGCCAGAGTGACCTCATGATTGTGGCCGGCACGTTGTGCAACAAGATGGGGCCGGCCCTGCGCAAGGTGTACGACCAGATGGCCGAGCCGCGCTGGGTGATTTCCATGGGCTCCTGCGCCAATGGCGGTGGGTACTACCACTACAGCTACTCGGTGGTCCGCGGGTGCGACCGCATCGTGCCGGTGGATGTGTATGTGCCGGGTTGCCCGCCCACGGCCGAGGCCCTGATCTACGGCATTATCCAGTTGCAGCAGAAAATCCGCCGCACCAACACCATTGCGAGGGCTTGATGGGTCCTTTGCATCCTGCTTCTGCTGAACAGCTCGCCGGCATCATTGCCGCTGCCCTGGGCGAAAAGACCAAACGCACCACGGTGGCGCTCGGTGAGGTGACCGTTGTTGTCGACGTGTCCGACTACAAGGCTGCTGCCCTGATCCTGCGCGATACCAGGGGCTGCCAATTCGAGCAGCTGATGGATCTTTGCGGCGTCGATTATTCCGAATACGCCGATGGCCGTTACGATGGCCCCCGCTTTTGCGTGGTGTCCCATCTGCTTTCTGTCAGCCTGAACCAGCGTGTCCGCCTGAAAGTCTTCTGCGCCGACGATGATTTTCCGGTAGTGGCATCCGTCAGCGATGTCTGGAACTCGGCCAACTGGTTCGAGCGCGAGGCGTTTGACCTGTTCGGCATCGTCTTCGAGGGCCACAACGATCTGCGCCGCATCCTGACCGACTACGGCTTTATCGGCCATCCTTTCCGCAAGGATTTCCCGACCACCGGCCATGTCGAGATGCGTTACGACCCCGAGCAGAAGCGCGTGATTTACCAGCCGGTGACGATTGAACCCCGCGAAATCACGCCGCGCGTGATCCGTGAAGACAATTACGGAGGGGTGCAGTAGTTATTTGCCCTTGCGGGCCTGGCCCGCAGTCCGTGGTGGCGTTGTTCGCCCGCATGGATGCCGGATGAAGTCCGGCATGACAAGTCAAACGCAGAACCGATATGGCTGAAATCAAAAACTACACGCTCAACTTCGGACCGCAGCATCCCGCTGCCCATGGCGTCTTGCGCCTTGTCCTGGAACTGGACGGCGAAGTGGTGCAGCGTGCCGACCCGCATATCGGTCTATTGCACCGCGCCACCGAAAAGCTTGCCGAGAGCAAGACTTACATCCAGTCATTGCCCTACATGGACCGGCTCGACTATGTGTCCATGATGTGCAATGAGCATGCCTACTGCCTGGCCATCGAAAAGCTGCTGGGTGTTGATGTGCCCATCCGCGCGCAATACATCCGTGTCATGTTCTCGGAAATCACGCGCCTGCTGAATCATCTGATGTGGCTGGGCTCGCATGGCAACGACTGCGGCAGCTCGACCATCCTGATCTACACCTTTCGCGAGCGCGAAGACCTGTTTGACATTTACGAGGCGGTATCCGGTGCGCGCATGCACGCAGCCTATTTCCGTCCCGGCGGCGTTTACCGCGACCTGCCGGACACCATGCCGCAGTACAAGGTCAGCAAGATCAGGAATGCCAAGGCGATAGAGGCGATGAACGAGAACCGCCAGGGTTCACTGCTCGACTTCATCGGGGACTTCACGCGCCGCTTCCCGGGCTATGTGGACGAGTATGAAACCTTGCTGACGGACAACCGCATCTGGAAGCAGCGTACGGTCGGGGTCGGTGTGGTTTCACCGGAACGTGCACTCGGCATGGGCATGACCGGTCCGATGTTGCGCGGCTCCGGCATTGCGTGGGATTTGCGCAAGCAGCAGCCCTACGAGGTGTACGACCGCATGGATTTCGATATTCCCGTGGGCAAGACCGGTGACTGCTACGACCGCTATCTGGTGCGGGTCGAAGAGATGCGCCAGTCCAACCGCATCATCGAACAGTGCGTGGCCTGGCTGCGCGACAACCCGGGGCCCGTGATCACCAGCAACCACAAGGTGGCTGCTCCCGGACGCGAGTCCATGAAGTCCAACATGGAAGAGCTGATCCATCATTTCAAGCTCTTCACGGAAGGCTTCCATGTACCCGAGGGTGAAGCCTACGCCGCGGTCGAACACCCGAAGGGCGAGTTCGGCATTTATATCGTGAGCGACGGTGCCAACAAGCCTTATCGCCTGAAGATCCGCCCGCCTGGTTTTGCGCATCTTGCCGCGCTGGACGAAATGGCGCGCGGCCACATGCTGGCCGATGCCGTGGCGATCATCGGAACCATGGACATTGTTTTTGGAGAGATTGATCGATGATCTCTGAAGTTGCCAAAGCGCGCTTCGCGAAAGAAGTTGCGAAATATCCCGCGGACCAGAAGCAGTCGGCCGTCATGGCTTGCCTGGCGATCGTTCAGGAAGAGCAGGGCTACGTCAGCGCCGAGAGCGAAAAGCTGGTGGCCGAGTACCTGGGCATGGCGCCGATAGCGGTGCATGAGGTCACGACCTTCTACAACATGTACAACCAGAAGCCGGTGGGCAAGTACAAGATCAACGTCTGCACCAACCTGCCGTGCCAGCTGCGCGATGGCACCAAGGCGCTGGCCTACCTCGAGCAGAAACTGGGTGTGACCATGGGCGGCACCACCGACGACGGCCTGTTCACCCTGCAGCAGTCCGAGTGCCTGGGCGCCTGCGCCGACTCGCCGGTCATGCTGGTCAACGACCTGCACATGTGCAGCTTCATGAGCAACGACAAACTCGACCAGCTGATCGATGGCCTGAAATCGGGCGAGGCGAAATAACCATGTCTGCTTCCAGCATCCTCTCCCAGTTTGAAGCCACCGGCGTCCAGACTTCCTTTCACGGCCGTCACATCAATCCGCAGATCATGGCGGACCTCGACGGTGCCAACTGGCGCCTGAAAGACTACGAAGCGCGTGGCGGCTACCAGGCCCTGCGCAAGATCCTCGGCAAGGACGGCGGCGAAGGGATGACGCCCGATCAGGTGATTGCCGAAGTCAAGGCCGGCAGCCTGCGCGGCCGCGGTGGCGCGGGTTTCCCGACCGGCCTGAAATGGAGCTTCATGCCGCGCCAGTTCCCGGGTCAGAAATACCTGGTTTGCAACTCGGACGAGGGCGAGCCGGGTACCGCCAAAGACCGCGACATCATGCAGTACAACCCGCATATCGTCATCGAAGGCATGGCGATTGCGGCGTACGCCATGGGCATCAGCGTCGGCTACAACTACATCCATGGCGAAATCTTCACGACCTACAAGCGGTTCGAGGAAGCGCTGGAAGAAGCGCGCGCCGCGGGCCTGCTGGGCGACAACATCCTCGGTAGCAATTACAGCTTCGAGCTGCATGCGGCCCATGGTTTCGGCGCCTACATCTGCGGCGAGGAAACCGCCTTGCTCGAATCGCTCGAAGGCAAAAAAGGCCAGCCGCGTTTCAAGCCGCCGTTCCCAGCCAGTTTTGGCCTGTACGGCAAGCCGACAACGATCAACAACACGGAAACTTTCGCGGCCGTGCCCTGGATCATCCGTAACGGCGGCCAGGCCTACCTGGACTGCGGCAAACCCAACAACGGCGGCACCAAGATCTTCACGATCAGTGGCGACGTCGAGCGCCCTGGCAACTACGAAATCCCGATGGGCACCCCGTTTGCCAAACTGCTGGAACTCGCGGGCGGCATGCGCGGCGGGCGCAAGCTCAAGGCCGTGATTCCCGGCGGGTCGTCGATGCCGGTGCTACCTGCCGACATCATGATGGCGACCGACATGGACTACGACTCCATCGCCAAGGCCGGCTCCATGCTCGGCTCCGGCGCGGTGATCGTGATGGACGAAACCCGCTGCATGGTCAAAAGCCTGCTGCGCCTGTCCTACTTTTACATGCATGAAAGCTGCGGCCAGTGCACGCCTTGCCGCGAGGGCACGGGCTGGCTCTGGCGCATGGTGGACCGCATTGAACACGGCCATGGCCGTGAGAGCGATCTGGAGTTGCTCAACTCGGTCTCTGACAACATCCAGGGCCGCACCATCTGCGCGCTTGGCGACGCAGCGGCCATGCCGGTGCGCGCCATGATCAAGCATTTCCGCGCCGAATTCGAGCACCACATCACCCACAAGACCTGTCTGGTCCCGGTTTACGCATAACAGCGCTCCAATAAAGCAGATTCACATGGTTGAAATCCAACTCGACGGTCAGAAAGTGGAAGTGCCTGAAGGCAGCACGGTGATGCATGCCGCCGAAAAAGCCGGTACCTACATTCCGCACTTCTGCTATCACAAGAAGCTCAGCATCGCGGCCAACTGCCGCATGTGCCTGGTGGATGTAGAGAAGGCGCCCAAGCCGATGCCGGCCTGCGCGACGCCCGTGACGCAGGGCATGGTCGTGCACACCAAGAGCGACAAAGCCATCAAGGCCCAGAAGGGCGTGATGGAATTTCTGCTGATCAATCACCCGCTCGACTGCCCGATCTGCGACCAGGGTGGCGAGTGCCAGCTGCAGGATCTTGCCGTCGGTTATGGTGGCAGCGGTTCGCGCTACGAAGAAGAAAAACGCGTGGTCTTCCACAAGGACGTTGGCCCGTTGATCTCCATGGAGGAGATGAGCCGCTGCATTCACTGCACGCGCTGCGTGCGGTTCGGCCAGGAAGTTGCCGGTGTCATGGAACTGGGCATGTCCAACCGTGGCGAACACGCCGAGATCGAGACTTTTGTCGGCATGTCGGTGGACTCCGAACTGTCGGGCAACATGATCGACCTCTGCCCTGTTGGCGCATTGACCAGCAAGCCTTTCCGCTACAGCGCCCGCACCTGGGAGCTCTCGCGCCGCAAGTCGGTCAGCCCGCACGATTCCACGGGCGCCAACCTGATTGTCCAGGTCAAGTCCAACCAGGTCATGCGCGTGGTGCCGCTCGAAAACGAAGACGTCAACGAATGCTGGATTGCCGACCGCGACCGCTTCTCGTATGAAGCGCTGAACAGCGACGAGCGACTTTTGAGCCCCATGCTCAAGCAGGGCGGCCAGTGGAAGGCCGTGGACTGGCAGACGGCGCTCGAATATGTTGCCAACGGACTGAAGCAGATCAAGGCCGACCATGGCGCCCAAAGCATGGGCCTGCTTGCCAGCCCCCACAGCACGCTGGAAGAGCTGTACCTCGCCGCATCGCTGATGCGAGGCCTGGGCAGTGACAACATCGACTACCGCCTGCGCAACGCAGAATTTGCGTCCGTGCCATCCGTGCGCTGGCTGGGCACCTCGATTGCATCGCTGTCGCAGTTGCAGCGTGTGTTGATCGTCGGTTCCAACCTGCGCAAGGATCATCCGCTGTTTGCACAGCGAATTCGGCAGTCTGTCCGCAAGGGCTGTGCGCTGAGTGCTATCACTTCCGTAGCGGATCTGGCTTCTGCCGACGCCTGGGCCATGCCCGTGGCCCATCATGTGCTGGCTGAACCGGGCGCCTGGGCGCAGGCGCTCGCCGACGTGGCTGCTGCGATTGCCGCAGACAAGGGCGTGGCCGCGCCGGCTGCCGGTCAGGTGACCGATGCCGCCAGGGCCATCGCCAAGTCCCTGCAGGGTGGCGAACGCAAGGCCATCCTGCTGGGCAACGCCGCTGCGCACCATGCGCATGCGGAGAGCCTGCTGGCCTTGGCCAACTGGATCGGCGCCCAAACCGGGGCCAGTGTTGGGTATCTGACAGAAGCGGCCAACACCGTGGGCGCACAGCTGGCGGGTGCCATGCCGTCAGGCCAGGGCCTGAATGCCGGGCAGATGTTGGCAGGCGGCCTGAAGGCGGTGCTGCTGCTCAACAACGAACCCGAGTTCGATTCCGCAGCAGGTGCGTCAGCCAGGACTTCGCTCAGCGCAGCGCAAATGGTGGTCACCCTGAGCCCGTTCAAAGCGAACATGGCGTTCAGTGACGTGCTGCTGCCGATTGCTCCGTTCTCGGAAACCCCGGGCACCTTTGTCAACGCCGAAGGGCGGGTGCAGGGTTTTCATGCCGTGGCCAAACCGCTTGGCGAAACGCGGCCGGCCTGGAAGGTCTTGCGTGTGCTGGCCAACCTGCTCGAGTTGCCGGGCTTTGACTTCGAATCCGCACAGGATGTGCTCAAACAGGTGCCCGCTGCCGCAGCAGCGCAGGTGCCCGCAGAGCATCTGGGCAACAGCACCCAGGCTGGCATTGATCTGTCGGCGGCAGGCCCGGCCCCGGTGGTTGCCAGCATTTACCAGCTCGACGGCCTGGTCCGGCGTGCAACATCGCTGCAACTGACCGCCGATGCGCGGCAGGCGCTGGCAGGTGAGGGAGCAGCAGCATGATCGACAGCATTTTCGACTTCGGCCAGGGTTTGATGGGTGGTATCTGGCCGGGCACGGTCTGGCCTGTCCTGTGGATCCTGATCAAGATCGTCTGTGTCCTGCTGCCCCTGATGGGTGCGGTGGCTTACCTGACCCTCTGGGAGCGCAAGCTGCTGGGTTTCATGCAGGTGCGGCTTGGCCCGAATCGCGTGGGTCCGTTTGGCCTGTTGCAGCCCATCGCCGATGCGGTGAAGCTGCTGACCAAGGAAATCATCAGCCCGACGGCTGCAAGCAAGGGTTTGTTCGCACTCGGTCCCATCATGGCCATCATGCCCGCGCTTGCGGCGTGGGTCGTGATTCCGTTCGGCCCTGACATTGCGCTTGCCAATGTGAACGCCGGACTGTTGCTCATCATGGCGATCACTTCCATCGAGGTATATGGCGTGATCATTGCCGGTTGGGCCTCCAACTCGAAATACGCTTTCCTGGGGGCGTTGCGCGCCTCAGCCCAGATGGTCAGTTATGAAATCGCCATGGGCTTTTGCCTGGTGGTGGTGCTGATGATATCGGGCAGCATGAACCTGACGGACATCGTCATGGGTCAGGCCAGGGGCATGGCAGCCGACAAGGGTTTGACCTTCCTGTCCTGGAACTGGCTGCCGCTGCTGCCCATCTTCATGGTCTACATGATTTCCGGCGTGGCTGAAACCAATCGCCACCCGTTTGACGTGGTGGAAGGCGAGGCCGAGATTGTGGCCGGCCACATGGTCGAGTACTCGGGCATGGGCTTTGCCATCTTCTTCCTGGCCGAATACGCCAGCATGTGGCTGGTGGCGATCCTGGCGGCGCTGATGTTCCTCGGCGGCTGGCTGTCGCCGGTGGACAGCGCGCTGTTCAACTGGATTCCCGGCTGGATCTGGCTGGGTCTGAAGACTTTCCTGGTCGTGTCCATGTTCATCTGGATCCGCGCCACTTTCCCGCGCTTCCGGTATGACCAGATCATGCGGCTGGGCTGGAAGATTTTTATCCCGGTCACCCTGGTGTGGCTGGTCGTCGTGGGTGTGTGGATGCAGACGCCCTGGAATATCTGGAACTAAGCGGAAAATCATCATGGCCAGCGCAACCGCTTCAACGTTTTCGTTCAGGGATTTTTTCAGGAGCTTCATGCTCGTGGAACTGCTCAAGGGCATGGCCCTGACCGGCCGCTATGCCTTCCGGCGCAAGATCACCGTGCAGTTCCCTGAAGAAAAAACGCCTCTTTCACCACGCTTTCGCGGCCTGCACGCCTTGCGCCGCTATGAGAACGGCGAAGAACGCTGCATTGCCTGCAAGCTCTGCGAGGCCGTGTGTCCGGCGCTGGCTATCACCATCGAATCGGATGTTCGCGAAGACGGCAGCCGCCGCACCTCGCGTTACGACATCGACCTGACCAAATGCATTTTCTGCGGCTTCTGCGAGGAAAGCTGCCCGGTGGACTCCATCGTCGAAACGCACATCCTCGAGTATCACGGGGAGAAGCGTGGCGACCTCTACTTCACCAAGGACATGCTGCTGGCGGTCGGTGACCGCTACGAAAAAGAAATCGCTGCCAACCGTGCTGCGGATGCCAAGTACCGCTGAAACCGCCGCAAAGTCGTTGGCTCAAGAAAGATTCGCAGAACATGGACGTTAAAACCGGTCTCTTTTATCTCTTCGCCCTGGTGCTGCTGTTTGCGGCGTTCCGGGTGATCACGGCGCGCAACCCCGTGCATGCCGTGCTGTACCTGATGCTCGCCTTCTCGCAGGCGGCAGCGGTGTGGCTGCTTCTCAAGGCCGAATTTCTCGCCATCACCCTGGTGCTCGTGTATCTGGGGGCGGTGATGGTGCTTTTCCTCTTTGTGGTGATGATGCTTGACATCAACATGGATGCCGTGCGCAAGGGGTTCTGGAAGCATTTTCCGATGGCTGCCACGGTGGGTGTGCTGATCGCGCTTGAAATGGCCGCTGTGCTGATGGGGGGCTTCCGGCTGACCGAGGAGCCCAGGAGCGCATCACTGGCCAATACAGCCGGCCAGGCGGTCCAGTTTTCCAACACCAAGGCGGTGGGCAAACTGCTTTACACCGAGTACCTGTACCCTCTTCAAATTGCCGCGACCATTTTGCTGGTGGCGATGATTGCCGCCATTGCGCTGACCTTGCGCCAGCGCAAGGACAGCAAGCACATCAATCCTGCCCTCCAGATCCGTGTGAAGGCACGCGACCGTGTCACGCTCGTGAAAGTGTCGGCCACGCAGGCCGCACCCGAGGTGGCGGCCGCGCAGACCCCCACCGAGGAGAAGAAAGCATGACGTTGACGCTGGGACACTTTCTTTCGCTGGGGGCCATATTGTTTGCCCTGTCCGTGATTGGCATCTTTCTGAACCGCAAGAACCTAATCGTGTTGTTGATGGCCATCGAGTTGATGCTGCTGGCCGTCAATACGAACTTCATTGCCTTTTCGTACTATCTGGGCGACATGCACGGTCAGGTTTTCGTGTTTTTCATCCTGACTGTCGCGGCCGCCGAATCGGCCATCGGCCTGGCTATTCTGGTGCTGCTGTTCCGCAACAAGTCCAGCATCAATGTGGACGAACTCAACACGCTCAAGGGATGAAGATGACGCTCCCCCCCGAAGCGGCCTTCGGCCGCCTCCCCCTCAAGGGGGCGCCGCTGACGGCCCGGCAAAGCCGGTTCCGTGGCGGCCCTGGCATGGCTCCCCTGTTTGCCTGCGCAACTGGCTTGGCGGAAGAAATCTGATATGGCATCCACCCTCAACGCTTCAACCCTGCTTGCCGTTCCCCTGGCGCCATTGGCCGGCTCGCTGCTGGCCGGCATTTTTGGTACCGCGTTCGGCGGCAACTGGATTGGCCGCCGCCTGTCGCATACGCTGACCATCGTCGGCGTGCTGGTGGCCTTCGTTATCTCGGCCATGACGCTCAAGAGCGTGGCGCTCGACGGTGCGCGCTTCAATGAAACGCTTTACACCTGGATGGTTGTGGGCGGCCTGAAGATGGAAATCGGGTTCCTCGTGGACGGCCTGACCGCCATGATGATGTGTGTCGTGACCTTTGTTTCGCTGATGGTGCACATCTACACCATCGGCTACATGGAAGAAGACGAAGGCTACAACCGCTTTTTCGCCTACATCTCGCTGTTCACCTTCTCCATGCTGATGCTGGTGATGAGCAACAACATGCTGCAGCTGTTCTTCGGCTGGGAAGCCGTGGGCCTCGTGTCCTACCTGCTGATCGGCTTCTGGTTCAACAAACCGACCGCCATCTTCGCCAACATGAAGGCCTTCCTGGTTAACCGTGTCGGTGACTTCGGTTTCATTCTTGGCATCGGCCTGCTCGCCGCCTATGCAGGCACGCTCAACTACACCGAGGTGTTCGCCAAATCGGGCGAAATTGCCCGGCTTGGCTTTCCCGGTACCGACTGGATGCTGATCACCGTGATCTGCATCTGCCTGTTCATTGGCGCCATGGGCAAGTCGGCCCAGTTTCCCTTGCACGTCTGGCTGCCCGACTCCATGGAAGGCCCGACGCCCATTTCCGCGCTGATCCACGCAGCCACCATGGTCACGGCCGGCATTTTCATGGTGGCGCGCATGTCGCCGCTGTTCGAGTTGAGTGACACCGCGCTGAGCTTCATCATGGTGATTGGCGCCATCACCGCCCTGTTCATGGGTTTCCTGGGCATCATCCAGAACGACATCAAACGCGTGGTGGCGTATTCCACGCTGTCGCAACTGGGTTACATGACGGTGGCGCTGGGCGCCTCGGCCTATTCGGTGGCGGTCTTTCACCTCATGACCCATGCCTTCTTCAAGGCGCTGCTGTTCCTGGCAGCGGGTTCCGTGATCATGGGTGTGCACCACAACCAGGACATCCGCTGGATGGGCGGGCTGCGTAAGTACATGCCTATCACCTGGATCACCGCACTGCTCGGCTCGCTGGCCCTGATCGGCACGCCGCTGTTTGCCGGGTTCTATTCGAAAGACAGCATCATCGAAGCGGTGCATGCGAGCCACTTGCCGGGCGCCGGTTTTGCGCATTTTGCGGTGCTGGCCGGCGTGTTCGTGACAGCTTTTTATTCCTTCCGCATGTATTTCCTGGTCTTTCACGGCAAGGAACGTTTCGACCAGAACCCCGATGCACATCACGATGACCACCACGGCCATGATGAGCATCATGGATCACACGCACCGCACGAGTCGCCCTGGGTGGTAACCGCGCCGCTGGTCCTGTTGGCTATTCCCTCGGTGGTGATCGGCTTCATGAGCATTGACGCCATGCTGTTCGGCGACTTCCTGAAAGACGCGATCATCGTCAATGCCGAGAAACACCCGGCCATGGCCGAGCTCGCAGAAATGTTCCATGGCCCGGCGCAGATGGCCCTGCATGGCCTCACGACAGCGCCGTTCTGGCTGGCACTCGCCGGTGTGGCCCTAGCGTATTACATGTACATGATCAACCCGGCCCTGCCGGCAGCGATCAAGCGCCGGGTCGAGCCGCTCTACACGCTGCTCGAAAACAAGTACTACATGGACTGGTTCAATGAAAACGTTCTTGCGCGCGGTGCGCGCGGCCTGGGCATCGGCCTGTGGAAGGGCGGTGACGAAAAGCTCATCGACGGTGCGCTGGTCAATGGCTCATGGAAGCTGGTCGGATGGGTATCGGGTGTGGTGCGCAAGGTGCAGACCGGCTACATCTACCACTACGCGCTGGCCATGATCGTCGGTATTTTCATTCTTATCAGCTACTTCTCGACCTGGCCGCTGATCAAAGACATGCTCAGCAAATAAGCAAAGCAGAGGAATAATAAAAATGGGTTTGTTGAGCCTTGCCATCTGGACGCCGGTCTTCTTCGGCGTCGTGCTGCTGGCACTTGGACGTGACGACCAGGCACGCAGCGTGCGCTGGATCGCACTGATCGGTGCCGTCGTCAGTTTCCTCGTGACCCTTCCCCTGTACGGCGGCTTCGAGGTCGGTACCTCGGCCATGCAGTTCGTCGAGAACGCACCCTGGATTGCGCGCTTCAATGTGAATTACCACCTCGGCGTGGACGGCATTTCACTGTGGTTTGTCCTTCTCACGGCTTTTATCAACGTGGTGGTCATCATCGCCAGCTGGGAATCCATCACCAGCCGCGTCAACCAGTACATGGCCGCCTTCCTGATTCTCAGCGGGCTGATGATCGGCGTGTTCGCCGCACTCGATGGCATGCTCTTTTATGTGTTCTTCGAGGCCACGCTGATTCCGATGTACCTGATCATCGGTGTCTGGGGTGGTCCCCGCAAGATCTACGCAGCGTTCAAGTTTTTCCTGTACACGCTGCTTGGCTCGCTGCTGATGCTGATCGCGCTGGTCTTCCTGTATGTCAAGTCGGGCGGCAGTTTTGACCTGGCCACCTGGTACAAATTGCCCCTGAGTGACACGGCGCAGACCTTCCTTTTCTTTGCCTTCTTTGCGGCTTTCGCCGTCAAGGTGCCGATGTGGCCGGTTCACACCTGGCTGCCCGATGTGCACGTCGAGGCACCCACCGGGGGATCGGCCGTGCTGGCGGCCATCATGCTCAAACTTGGTGCCTACGGTTTTCTGCGTTTCTCCATGCCAATCGCGCCGGATGCTGCCCGCGAGTGGGCCTGGCTCATGATTGCGCTGTCCCTGATCGCCGTGGTCTATGTCGGTCTGGTGGCCATGGTTCAGCAGGACATGAAAAAGCTGGTGGCTTATTCGTCCGTGGCGCACATGGGTTTTGTCACGCTGGGTTTCTTCATCTTCAATGACATCGGTGTGTCCGGCGGCATTGTGCAGATGATTGCGCACGGTTTTGTGTCGGGCGCCATGTTCCTGTGTATCGGGGTGTTGTACGACCGTGTGCATTCGCGCGAGATCGCAAGTTATGGCGGCGTGGTCAACACCATGCCGAAATTCACCGCGTTTGCACTGCTGTTTGCCATGGCCAACTGCGGCCTGCCTGCCACCGCCGGTTTTGTCGGCGAGTGGATGGTCATCCTGGGCGCGGTCAAGTTCAACTTCTGGATCGGCGCGGCCGCTGCTTCGGCACTGATTTTCGGTGCAGCCTACACGTTGTGGATGTTCAAGCGCGTTTACCTGGGTCCGGTCGCCAATGACGATGTCAAGGGCCTCGCCGACATCAACAGCCGCGAATTCCTGATGCTGGCCTTGCTGGCCATCGCCGTCCTCTTCATGGGTATTTATCCGAAGCCTTTCACCGATGTGATGGACAGCTCGGTCATTGACCTGCTCAAGCACGTGGCGATCTCCAAACTGCAATAAGCAACCATTCAAAAGAATTCAGATGATTGACAAACTCAGTTGGCTATCGGTTTACCCGGAGATCGTGCTCCTGGTCATGGCGTGTGTGATCGCCCTGGTCGACCTGGGCGTAAAAAGCCCCCAGCGCACCCTGACCTATGTGCTGACCTTGCTGACCCTGGCGACTGTTGCCGCGCTGGAAGCCGTATACGCCGTGAAGGGCAATACTTTCTATGGCTTCGGCAACATGGTTGTGAGCGATCCGATGGGCAACTGGCTCAAGTGTTTCGCTGCCATCGCGATGATGGTCACCCTGGTGTATGGCCGCGGCTACGCGGCGGACCGCGACATGCTTCGCGGCGGCGAGCTGTTCACGCTGGGCATGTTTGCATTGCTCGGCATCTTCGTGATGATCTCTGGCAACAATTTCCTGGTGCTCTACATGGGCCTGGAACTGATGACGCTTTCCAGCTACGCCCTGGTGGCGCTGCGCCGCGACAACGC
Source organism: Polaromonas sp. (assembly GCF_049790275.1). Taxonomy (GTDB): domain Bacteria; phylum Pseudomonadota; class Gammaproteobacteria; order Burkholderiales; family Burkholderiaceae_C; genus Polaromonas. Next base: position 39,688 of record NZ_JBAQYR010000122.1, on the reverse strand, counting down.
CACGGCCACCGAAGCCGCCATGAAGTATTTTGTGCTGGGTGCCCTGGCTTCAGGCTTGCTGCTCTACGGCCTGTCCATGATGTACGGCGCCACCGGTTCGCTGGACGTCAACGAGGTGTACAAGGCGATTGCGAGCCGCCAGGTGAATCACCAGGTGCTGGTGTTTGGCCTGGTCTTCATCGTCGCCGGCCTGGCCTTCAAACTCGGTGCCGTGCCTTTCCACATGTGGCTGCCGGACGTCTATCAGGGCGCGCCCACGGCCATCACGCTGCTGATTGGTGCGGCGCCGCAGCTGGCTGCCTTTGCCATCTGCATCCGCCTGCTGGTGCAGGGCATGCTGCCTCTGGCCATTGACTGGCAGCAAATGCTTGCGCTCATGGCCATCGGCTCGCTGCTGGTCGGTAACCTGGCAGCGGTGGCGCAGTCCAACCTGAAGCGCATGCTCGCCTTTTCCACCATTTCGCAAATGGGTTTCCTGTTGCTGGCATTGCTGGCCGCTGTGGTTCCGGGCAAACAGTTCAACGCCGAATACGCCTATGGTGCGGCCATGTTTTATGCCATCACCTATGTGCTGACGACGCTCGCGGTGTTCGGCATCATCCTGCTGCTGGCGCGTGCCGGCCATGAGTCCGAAGAAATCACCGACCTGGCCGGCCTGAACCAGCGCAGTCCTCTGTTTGCCGGTGTCATGGCCATCAGCATGTTCTCGCTGGCCGGCGTGCCGCCCGTGGTTGGTTTTTACGCCAAGCTCGGCGTGCTGCAGGCCCTGGTGTCCTCGCAGCAGACCAGCTACATCGTGCTGGCGGTCTTTGCGGTGGCCATGTCGCTTGTCGGCGCTTTTTACTACCTGCGTGTCGTCAAGGTGATGTATTTCGATGCACCCAATGTCGGCATGCCCACAGCCATCACCGCTCCTGCCGATGCCCGTGTGGTGCTTTCCATCAACGGCGCGCTGGTGCTGCTGCTGGGCATCCTGCCGGGGGGCCTCATGACGCTGTGCCAGCAGGCAATTGCCAGCGTGGTGAAGTCACTGGGTACATGAACCAGGCAGTTTCGGTGTGGCTGGTGGTCGCGCTGGCCCTGCTGGCGGCGAACCTGCCTTTCATCAGCAACCGGCTCCTGCTGGTTTACCGGCTGGACGCGCCCAAGAATCTCGCGGTGCGCCTGGCGGAGCTGGTGTTCTGGTATTTCGTGGTCGGCGGCCTCGCCCTTTTGCTTGAACAGCGCCTCGGCCAGATTGCGCCGCAGGGCTGGGAGTTTTACGCCATCACGGGCACGCTGTTCATCACCTTCGCCTTTCCCGGCTTTGTATTCCGCTATCTGTTCAAGCACCGCTGACCATCGCCACGGCCGGATTTTTCGACATGCCTGACCCTTCCCCACACCCTGGCGATCCGGCTGACGATCATCTGCGCGAACACAAGCTCAGCAGCCAGGAGCTGCTGCGCGGCCGTTTCCTGCACGCATTTCGGGACACCGTGCGCTTGCCTGACGGGCGCGAGGCCTTGCGCGAATATGTGCGCCATCCGGGTGCGGTCATGATCATTGCCCAGCTCGGGGATGGCCGGCTCGTGCTCGAGCGGCAGTACCGTTACCCGGTGCAGTCCGTCATGCTGGAGTTCCCGGCCGGCAAGCTCGATGCCGGTGAAGCCTCGCTGGCCTGTGCCCGGCGCGAACTACTGGAAGAAACCGGCTACAGCGCCGCATCGTGGGCCAAAGCCGGTGTGATGCATCCGGTGATTTCCTACTCCACCGAATTCATCGACGTCTGGTTCGCCAGAAACCTGACCGCCGGGGAACGCAAGCTCGATGCAGGCGAGTTTCTCGACGTGTTCACCGCCAGCCCGGCAGAGCTGCTGCAGTGGTGCCGCGACGGTCGCGTCACCGACGCCAAGACGCTGGCCGGCACCCTGTGGCTGCAAAACGTTTTGTCGGGTGCGTGGACGCTGGACTGGCAGGATGGCGCGCCCCCAAGCCAGGCCTGATAATTCGCATATGAAAGTTCTCAACCTCCAGTGTTCGCACCAGCATGCCTTTGAGGGCTGGTTCGCGTCGGAAGATGATTTTCAAAGCCAGCTGGGCCGTGGTCTGGTTACCTGCCCGCTGTGCGGAGACCCCGCCGTCCAGAAAATGCCCAGTGCGCCGCGGCTCAATTTCGGGGCAGTGGCCGAGGCGCCAGCAGCGGCTTCGCCTTCGCGCGAGCTGTCGGCGCCCGCGGCTTTGCCGGCCGGCCCGACCCATGAAATGATCGCTGCCGCCGGCCATCCCGCAGGACAGGCAGAGTTTCTCAGGGCCCTGCGCCACGTGCTGGCCAACACCGAAGATGTGGGCCAGCGTTTCGCCGACGAAGCGCGTGCCATGCATTACGGCGATGCCGAACAGCGCAGCATCCGCGGCCAGGCCAGCCGGGCCGAAGCGATTGAATTGCTGGATGAGGGCATCGACGTGATGCCGCTGCCGCTGGCCGAGGCTGTCAAGGAAACCCTGCAGTAGGCCGGCCTCTGGCAGAGCCGGGGCGGCCGGGCATCTGCATTCACTTGCGCCGGTTGGCCATACGGCTGGCGGCGTAGAGCCCAGCCGGAATGGCGATGAAATGCGGCCAGATGAAATACGCGGGCTGGTAAACCATCCACTCGAACGGCTTTTCGCCGATGGCGACGGATTCCAGAACGCCGGTTACAACGACATACAGCAGCCAGGGCAGAGTGACTGCCGCCACCATGCGCATGGACGGCTTTTCAAGCACCAGGAAGATCAGCCGGCCGGCCGCCACGGCGAGCAGGAACATGGGCAGGTGACGGATCGCTATGAGCGCATAAGCCGCACGGAAATCATTTTCTTCATGCGTCTGGACTGTCCAGCGCGCGAGCGCCGGCGGGTCAAGCAAGGGCCCGACCCACGCTGCGAGGCTGGCCAGCAAGGCGCCCAGAACAAACGCCATTATTGGGCGGCGACAGGTGATCATCCTGTACTGTAACCACCCGATGGGCGTCAAGTCAGGGGTACAAGCCGCGCAGTTCGCGTGTATGCAGAATGCGTTTACACGCCACGATAAACGTTGCGGTTCGCAGGCTGACCTTATGATCTTGCGCCACCTGCCAGACGCCGGCAAAGGCTTCCTTCATGATGCGCACCAGACGGGCATTGATTTCGGTTTCATCCCAGAAGAAGCTCGAAAAATCCTGCACCCATTCGAAATAGCTGACGGTCACGCCGCCGGCATTGGCAATCACGTCGGGCAGAACCAGCACATTGCGCTCATGCAGGATGTCGTCGGCCTCCGGGGTGGTGGGGCCGTTGGCGCCTTCAATGATCATGCGCGCCTTGATGCGACCGGCGTTGTCCCTGGTGATCTGCTGCTCGAGAGCCGCGGGAATCAGGATTTCGCAATCGACTTCCCAGAATTTATCGTCGCTGATTTTTTCGGCCTGCCCGAAGCCGGCCACACTGCCGGTCTCGGCCACGTGTTTGAGCAGCGAAGGCACGTCCAGCCCGGCTTCGCGGTAAATCGTGCCGCCATGGTCCTGCACCGCCACAATGCGCGCGCCGGCTTCGGCAAACAGCTTGCCGGCGACACCGCCCACATTGCCGAAGCCCTGCACCGCCACGCGGGCGGTCGCGATGTCCAGCCCGATGTGTTTGGCTGCTTCAACGCCCACAGTGAACACGCCGCGGCCAGTGGCCTCGCGCCGGCCCAGCGAACCCCCGAGGTCCACCGGCTTGCCGGTGACCACGCCCGTGGAAGTGGAGCCGGTGTTCATGGAGTAGGTGTCCATCATCCACGCCATGATCTGCTCGTTGGTGTTGACGTCGGGCGCGGGGATGTCCTTGTTCGGGCCGATGATGATGCCGATCTCGCTGGTGTAGCGGCGCGTCATGCGCTCGAGCTCGCCGCGCGAAAGTTTTTTCGGATCGACACGGATGCCACCCTTCGCGCCGCCGTAGGGCACGTTCACTGCCGCGTTCTTGATCGACATCCAGGCCGACAGCGCCATCACTTCCGACAGCGTCACATCCTGGTGAAAACGCACGCCGCCCTTGCCCGGCCCGCGCGAGACGTTGTGCTGCACGCGGTAACCTTCAAAGTGCGCCACCGTGCCGTCGTCCATGTGGATGGGCACGTCCACAATCAGGATGCGTTTGGGGCGCTTGAGTGTTTCGGCCCAGCGTGCCAAGCTGCCCAGGTGGGGGATCACACGGTCCACCTGCTGCAGGTAATTGCCCCAGGGGCCGAGATTGTCGGCCTGCAGGTAAGAGGGCAGCGGGTGTGACAGTACGGGGGTGACGGAGGGGGAAGCTTGCGACATCAAATACTCCTGTTGGAAGATCAATGGGCAGAGCTTAGGCTTGCAGCGTTCAACTGTCCAAGGCCGGCTTCATGGGTTGTCATGCATTTAACGCATAACCATGGTTTGACCCTTCAGGCATCCGCTCAGACGTTGAACTGCAGCGCGGCCAGCCGGGCATAAATGCCTCCGCGCACCACCAGTTCTGCATGGGTGCCCTGTTCCACCAGCCGGCCATGGTCCAGCACCAGGATGCGGTCGGCTTTTTGCACTGTGGCCAGGCGGTGCGCCACCACCAGCGTGGTGCGGCCCTGCATGGCCGATTCGAGTGCGGCCTGCACCATGCGTTCGCTCTCGGCGTCCAGGGCACTGGTGGCTTCATCCAGCAGCAGCAGCGGCGGATTTTTCAGCATGGCGCGTGCAATCGCAATACGCTGGCGCTGGCCGCCCGACAGGCGCACGCCGCGCTCGCCCAGGAAGGTGTTGTAACCCTCGGGCAGGGCGGTGATGAACTCATGCGCAAAAGCCGCTTGTGCTGCGGCCTTCACCTCCTCGTCATTTGCCCCGGGCTTGCCGTAACGTATGTTCTCCAGCGCGCTGGTCGAGAAAATCACGGCGTCCTGCGGCACGATGCCGATGCGCTGGCGCAGGTCATGCAGCGCCATGTCGCGGGTCAGCACGCCGTCCAGCTCGATGCGGCCGGAGGCCGGGTCGTAAAAGCGCAGCAGCAGCTGGAACACCGTGCTTTTACCGGCACCGCTGGGCCCCACGATCGCCACGGTTTCGCCGGGCGCCACATCCAGGGAGAAGTCGCTCAGCGCGGGCTGCAGCGGGCGTGAAGGGTAGTGGAAGGTCACTGCTTCAAATTTAATAGCGCTTCCCGCCCGTACCACGGGGGCCGGGACCGGATTCGAGGGTGAAGTCACAGGGGAGCGCGTTTCCAATAGCTCCATCAGCCGCTCGGTGGCGCCGGCGGCGCGCAGCAGGTCGCCATAGACCTCACCCAGCACCGCGGTGGCGCTGGCCAGGATGATCACGTACACCACGGTCTGGCCCAGGTGGCCGGCACTGATGTCGCCGCGCATCACCGCCTGTGTGCCCTGGTACAGGCCCCACAGCAAAGCCGCCGAGGTGGCGATGATGATGAAGGCCACCAGCACCGAACGGGCCTTGCTGCGGCGCACCGCGGTGTTGAAGGCAGCGGTGGTGGACGCGTCGAAGCGCGTGGCCTCGCGTGCTTCGGCGGTGTAGCTTTGCACCACCGGGATGGCGTTGAGCACCTCCGCCGCAATCGCGCTGGAGTCGGCCACGCGGTCCTGGCTGGCGCGCGAGAGCTTGCGCACGCGCCGGCCAAACCATACCGAAGGCAGCACGATCAGCACCAGCCCGCCCAGCACCTGCACCATCAGGTAAGGGTTGGTTACCACCAGCATGCCCAATGCACCAACGCCCATCACCGCGTTGCGCAGGCCCATGCTGAGCGACGAGCCCACCACGGTTTGCACCAGCGTGGTGTCGCCGGTCAGGCGCGAGAGCACCTCGCCGGTCTGGGTGGTTTCAAAAAACTCCGGGCTCTGCCGCACCACATGTGAATACACCGCGTTGCGCAGATCCGCCGTGACACGTTCACCCAGCCAGCTGACCATGTAAAAGCGCCCGGCCGAAAACAGACCCAGTGCCGCCGCCACCGCAAACAGCTCGAAAAAGTGTGTGCGCAGCGCCATCAATTGGGCGCCTTTGTCGCCGGCACCCAGGCCGCCATCGATCAGGCCGCGCAGTGCCAGCGGAAAGATCAGTGTGGCCACCGCTGCCATGACCAGAAAAAAAACGGCCAGCCCGATGCGGCCACGGTAGGGGTACAGAAAGGGCAGCAGGCCCGACAGGGAACGGGGCGAGCCTTTGGGCGCGTCAGGAGGAGGGGAGGTGGCCATGTGGTGAGTTTAGTTCGGCCGGCTCCCGGTTCGCCGCACGGCTGTACAGGCGAGGGATGAAAGAAGGGTGACCTTCCCGCTCTTTGTCATGGATCAAGCCCGCTGCCGTGGAGCGACCCAAAATGAATTCCGCAGCATCACCGCGCGTCGCGCGCGGGCTGACAGGGGCAGGGGTGTGGCACCGGGCCGCACAACAAGGCAAAAGGATTTTCATGTTGAAGAACAAGGTAGCGCTGGTCACGGGCGCCTCGTCGGGTATTGGCCGTGCCATTGCGCTGACCTGGGCGCGCGAGGGCGCCAGGGTGGTGGTGTCGGATGTCAACGAGAAGACCGGCGAGGAAACCGCGGCCCTGGTGCGCGCGCTGGGCGCTGATGCCATTTTTGTGAAAGCCGATGTCGGCAGACCAGAAGATGGCCAGGCACTGGTGGAGCGCACGGTGGCGCTGTTTGGCAGGCTCGACATCGCCTGCAATAACGCCGGCATAGGCGGCCCGCAAGCCCCCACGGCCGACTACCCGCTCGACGGCTGGACACAGGTCATCAACATCAACCTGTCGGGCGTCTTTTACGGCATGAAATACCAGATTGCCGGCATGCTCAAAAACGGCGGCGGCTCCATCATCAATGTTGCCTCCATCTTGGGCGCCGTCGGTTTTGCCGGTGCCCCGGCCTATACCGCCGCCAAACACGGTGTGGTGGGCCTGACCAAAGCGGCCGCACTTGAATACAGCGCACACGGCGTGCGTGTCAATGCCGTCGGCCCGGGCTTCATCCACACTCCCATGATCAGCGGCCTGGAAGAAGACCCCGCCATCAAAGCCATGCTGGTCGGTGCCCACCCCATAGGCCGCCTGGGCCGCGCGGAAGAAGTGGCCGAACTGGTGGCCTGGCTGTCCTCGGACAAGGCGTCGTTTGTGACCGGGGCCTATTACCCGGTGGACGGCGGCTACCTGGCGCGTTGATCGCCCGAAGCCGGGCCTGACATCAGCGACCCGGGCCGGGCGCAGGAATCGGATGCGCCGGATACCCGGAGTGCCGTAAGTCGCGCCGGCATTGGCCACGCGGCCCTTGGCTGGTGCATGCGAGTCTGCACACGTGCCGCTCAACACATGCCGCAGGCCGCACGATCGACACCGGCCCGCCCGGTACCCCCGCATCGTCAGGCAAAGGCTGGTCCGCCAGCGCCCTTGTGTCCCGACACACTCACCGCCTGCGGCCCATGCTGGGCGACGCGCCCACCCCCGCTTGCATCAGCGCAAGCCGGATTGAGCGATAAAGATTGCCTCCACAAACAAAGGCTTGACAATATTTGTCTAGACAATTAATATTCGCTCATGGTTTCAAAACACAAGTCCGACCCGATTGCCGACGCGCTGTCGTGCCCTCTGGTCGAGTTTTACCGGGCGGAGGGCTACAAACCCGACGAAAGCGTCGGTTACCTGATGCGCCGCATCCTGTCCCTGATCGCCCAGGGCGTCGAACGCGAACTCGAGCCCAAAGGCCTGACCAATGCGCAATGGGTGCCGTTGCTCAAGCTCTACATGGGCAGCGCTTCAACCGTGGCCGAACTGGCACGCGAGTGCGACCTGGACGCCGGCTCAATGACCCGCCTGCTGGACCGGCTGGAGGCCAAGGATCTGTGCCGCCGCATCCGATCTTCTGAGGACAGACGCGTTGTCAATCTTGAGCTGACAGATGCCGGGCGCATCGCCGCAAAAGAGATTCCCGTCATCCTCAGCCGCATCCAGAACGAGCATCTGGCCGGCTTTTCGGTCGAGGAATGGCAAACCCTTAAAAGCTACCTGCGGCGCATTTTCGAGACCGCCCAAAGCCTGCAGGCAGCCGCAGAGAAAAAATGAAAAACAAGCCCCGCATTCCCTCCGGCGCAGCACCTGACAGCGCGCCCAGCTCCCTGCCGCTGTGGCGCGCTTCCTTCCGCATGGCCCTGGTGGCGACAGCCGGCCTGATTGCGGCGGGCCTGATGGCCACCGGCATCACCGGCTGTGCCGACATGTCGGGTATCCAGCCGCAATCGAGCCTGCGCGAAGCGTCCTCGCTGGGCCTGCAGACTTCATCCGCACCGGCTGTGCAGGAGGTGATGCCCGTTGCTGCCGAATGGTGGCGCGACTTCGGCGACGAACAGCTCAATGGCCTGGTGGCCCTGGCGCTGCAGAGCAACCCCAGCCTCAAGTTGGCGCAGGCCCGGCTGGCACGCGCGCAGGCGGTGACTGAAGTGGCCGACGCGGCGAAACTTCCGCAGATCAATGGCGGCATCGACCTCACACGCCAGAAATACACCGCCAACGGCGCCGTGCCCGCGCCCTTGGCCGGCTCCATCCGCGAAAGCGGCACGGTGCAGCTCAGCGGCAGCTGGGAACTCGACTTCTTCGGCAAATACAGCGCCGCCCTCGAGTCCGCCCTGGGGAGCGTGCGCGCCGCACAGGCCGATACCGAGGCTGCGCGTGTGCTGCTGGCCAGCAATGTGGCACGCAGCTACTTCCAGGTCGCACGCCTGAACGAGCAACTGCAGGTGGCGCAGCGCACCCTGGCGCAGCGCCAGGAGACGCTGGGCCTGGTGAAAGACCGTGTCAACGCCGGGCTGGACACCCAGCTGGAGTTGCGCCAGAGCGAAGGCGGCCTGCCTGAAGCGCGCCTGCAGATCGAAAGCCTGCAGGAGCAGCTGACTCTGGCGCGAAACGCCCTGGGTGCCCTGGTTGGCAAGCCAAACGAGGCTCTGGACCTTTCCCCGCCTGCGCTGTCAGCTATTAAAAAGATAGCGTCAGTGGAATCCATCCCGGCCGACCTGCTGGGCCGCCGGGCCGACATCGTTGCCGCGCGCTGGCGCGTGGAGGCTGCGTCCAACGATGTGGTCAATGCGAAGACGCAGTTTTATCCCAACATCAATCTCGTGGCCTTCGCCGGGTTTTCCAGCATCGGCCTGAGCCGCCTGCTGGACGCCGGCAGCCAGCAGTGGGGCGTGGGCCCGGCCCTGCGCCTGCCGATTTTTGACGCAGGCCGCCTGCGCGCCAACCTGCGCGGCAAGACCAGCGATCTCGACACTGCGGTGGAAAGCTACAACGCCGCGGTGATTGACGCGGTGCGCGACGTTGCCGACCAGGTCGCTTCCAGCCAGGCCATCAGACGCCAGCAGATCGAGCAGCGCGCCGCACAGGCCGCCGCCGAAGGCGCTTACGACATTGCCGTGCAGCGTTACAAGGCGGGCCTGGGCAATTACCTGTATGTGCTGACGGCAGAGACCAGCGTGCTGAACCAGCGCCGGCAGGCCGTGGACCTCGCGGCCCGCGCGCTGGACACGCAGGTTGGCCTGGTGCGCGCGCTCGGTGGCGGCTACACATCCGGGGCTCCTGCCGCCGCCTTCGATACTCCTGAAAAGATAGCTGCCGGCCAAGGTTCGGCAGGAGTTGGAAGCCATTTTTCTTCAAATTCCGGTGCAGGTGGCCGCTGAGCCGCCAGGCGCCCGATCTGCATTGCCAGGATCACACCCAACAAAACAACAGTCATCATGAACACGCCAACTGATATCCAAACACCCGCCACCGCCGCCAACCCCCAGCGCAAGAAGGCGCTGACCGCACTGGCGGCGGTTGTCATCGTCGCCGGTGTCGGCTGGGCAGCCTACGAATTCCTGCTGGCCAGCCACTACGAGTCCACCGACAACGCCTATGTGCAGGGCAATGTGATCCAGATCACGCCGCAGATCGGCGGCACTGTGGTCGGCGTTTTGGCTGACGACACTGACTTCGTGAAAGCCGGCCAGCCGCTGGTGCAACTTGATCCCGCTGATGCCAAGGTCGCCATGGACCAGGCCGAGGCCGCGCTGGCGCAAGCCGTGCGCCAGGTGCGCACGCTGTATGCCAACAATGGCTCTCTCGCCGCGCAGGTGACCCTGCGCGAATCCGACATTGCCCGTGCCCAAAGCGAGATCGCCCGCGCGAATGACGATTTGAACCGGCGACAGGCCCTCACCGGCAACGGCGCGGTCTCGCGCGAAGAACTCGGCCATGCCCAGACGCAACTGGCCAATGCCAAAAGCGCGCTGGCCGCGGCGCAGGCCGGCGTCGCCGCCGCGCGTGAGCAACTCGCCAGCAATCAGGCGCTGACCGACGGCACCAGTGTCGAGCAGCACCCCAGCGTGCAGGTCGCCGCCGCCAGGGTGCGCGAGGCTTACCTTGCCACCCAGCGCGTCGTCATGCCAGCGCCGGTCGACGGCTACGTCGCCAAACGCACGGTGCAGCTCGGTCAGCGCGTGGCCGCCGGCACACCCATGATGTCCATCATCCCGCTCAAGCAGGTCTGGGTCGATGCCAACTTCAAGGAAGTGCAACTGCGCAACATCCGTATCGGCCAGCCGGTCAAGCTGACGGCCGACCTCTACGGCAGGAAGGTCGAATACACCGGCACTGTGGCCGGGCTTGGTGTTGGCACCGGCGCGGCCTTTGCGCTGCTGCCCGCGCAAAACGCTACCGGCAACTGGATCAAGGTGGTACAGCGTGTGCCGGTGCGTATTGCGCTCGATGCCGAACAGATAGCGAAAAACCCGTTGCGCGTCGGCCTGTCGATGGACGCCGAGGTCGATATCCGCAACCGCGACGGCAAGACCCTGGCCGATGCGCCGGGCGCCGCCGCGTCGCAGGCACAGGCCCTGCAGGTGCCCGACAACGGCGGCGAGGCCGCTGTGCGCCGCGTGATTGCCGCCAACCTGGGTCGCACACGCACAGGGGGCAGCAAGAATACGTTGACGCCCGTGCCGGCGCCCGCCACCCTGGCCGTCACCGCACCCGTTTCCCGCGCGAACTGAACATGGCCAGCGCCGCCATGCCCGTTGCGCACGCGCCGCTCGAGGGATCGGCGCGCACCTGGGGCACCATCGCGCTGTCCGCCGCCACGTTCATGAACGTGCTGGATACCTCGATCGCCAACGTCTCGCTGCCAGCCATCGCCGGCGACCTCGGCGTCAGCCCGAACCAGGGGACCTGGGTCATCACGAGTTTTGCCGTTGCCAACGCGATTGCAGTGCCCCTCACTGGCTGGTTGTCGCAGCGCTTCGGCCAGGTGCGCCTGTTCGTTGGCAGTGTCATCCTGTTCGTGATTGCATCATGGCTGTGCGGCCTGGCGCCCAACATGACCAGCCTGATTGCGCTGCGCGCGCTGCAGGGATTTGTTGCCGGTCCGATGATCCCGCTGTCGCAGTCGCTGCTGCTGGCCAGCTACCCACGCGCACTGGCGGGGCTGGCCATGGCGATGTGGGCCATGACCACGCTGGTTGCGCCGGTGATGGGGCCGCTGCTGGGCGGCTGGATCACCGACAACATCTCCTGGCCCTGGATTTTCTACATCAACATTCCGGTCGGCATGCTCGCCGCATTTGCCTCCTGGACGATTTACCGCAAGCGTGAAAGTGTCACGAAGAAGCTGCCCATCGACACCGTGGGGCTGTCGCTACTGGTGCTGTGGATTGGTGCGCTCCAGATCATGCTGGACCTGGGCAAGGAACACGACTGGTTTCACTCGCCGCTCATCATCGGGCTGGCCATCACGGCCGCCGTGGGTTTCGCCTTCTTCCTGATCTGGGAGTTGACCGACAAACACCCGGTGGTGGACCTGCGCCTGTTTGCGCGCCGCAACTTCTGGGCCGGCACCATCACGACCTCGGTGGCGTACGGCCTGTTCTTCGGCAACGTCGTGCTGCTGCCCCTGTGGCTGCAGCAGTTCATGGGTTACACCGCGACGGATGCCGGCATGATCATGGCACCGGTGGGCCTGCTGGCGCTAGTGTTGTCACCAATCGTGGGCAAGACGGTGGGCAGTGTCGACCCGCGCCGCTATGCGACTTTCGCTTTCCTGGTGTTCGCACTGGTGCTGTGGATGCGCTCGAACTTCAACACCCAGGCCGACTTCAACACCATCCTGGTTCCCACCATCATCCAGGGTGTGGCGATGGCTTTCTTCTTCATCCCGCTGATGACGATCACCATGTCCGGCCTCACGCCGGACCGCATGCCCGCCGCCTCGGGCCTGACCAACTTCGTGCGCATCACCGCCGGCGCCATGGGCACCTCGATCTCGACCACGCTGTGGGAGAGCCGCGCTGCATTGCATCACGCGCAGCTCGCCGAAACCATCAACCCGGGCAGCCCGGCAGCGCAGGCCGCACTGTCGGGCCTGACCGCATCCGGCCTCACGCCTGAACAAGCGCTGGCGCAGGTGAACCGGCTGGTGGACCAGCAGGCCTTCATGCTGGCTGCGAACGACATCTTCTGGATCTCGGCACTGCTTTTCCTGGCGCTGATTCCCCTGGTGTGGATGACCCATCCGCAAAAGGCCGCCGGCACGCTGGATGCGGCGGCGGGAGCGCACTAGGGTAGGGTGCTAGGAAGAAGAAGGGGAAGAGGGCTTCGGCTTCCCGGCTGCCTTGGCTGGCCTGGCGGCGCGCGGTTTGGCCGGGTTTCCTGCCGCGACCTGTCTCAATCCGGCGAGAGCCGCCTCCAGCACCTTCATGTCCGCGTTGCCGGCATAAACGGCGTAAGCCGGGTACAGAAATTCAGGCGCACCGGGCACGCGGTGCAGACGTCCTTCCTTGATGTACTTGCGCGCCACGTTTTGCCGGAAATAGCCCGCGCCGCCGACGGCAAGCAGGTATTCGAGCCCCAGTGGTCCCAGGCTGGACGACACCCCCACGCTGGAAAGCTCCGGAAACGCCAGGCTGTGCTGCGCCGCAAATTCAGGGCCCCAATCCACATACACGTAGTCGGCGGCCTGGGGTACCTCAAGCGTGGGGGAAGTGGTCACCAGCACCAGCTTTTCCTCGATCAACAGCTCGATCCTGAGGCCGGGGCGCTGCCGCGGTGCGTAGGCGATGCCGATGTCCAGTGTTCCATGAGCCACGCGCTCCAGCAGGTCTTCTGCCACACCCACCTCGGTTCGCAGCGCCAGGTCCGGTGCACCCTGGCGCATCCAGAGCAGCCAGTCGAGCAGCAGGGGTTGCCAGAGGCTGATTTCGCAGCCCACCGTGACCAGCGCCCGGCGCCCGGGCGGCACCGTCATCTGGTGGCGGGCCTGCTCCCACGCCTGCACCAGCGCCATGGCATGCCGGACAAACTGCTCGCCGGCCGCAGTCAGCGATGCGCCGGCCTTGTTCCGCACAAAGAGCTTGCGGCCCAGCAACTCCTCCAGCGTCTTCACACGCGCGCTGACCGCCGTCTGCGTGACATGCAACTGCTCCGCGGCCTGGGCAAAGCTGTGGCTGGAAACGATCTCCAGAAAAGTGCGGGCGAGGTTGATGTCCATCAAAAAACTCCGGTACAGGGCAGGCTTTAAAAGAAAAATTTTGCATTGAAATCAAATATAAGTCGTTTTACTTCTATGCTCGTAAACCCTATACTTTTTCCAATACCGCTGTAAAGGCAGCCCAGTTCAGGTCAAATTTTGAAAGGAAGCTCCATGACTCGCTCCGTACTCTTCGTCAACGCCCAAGCCAGCGGAATGTCTGCCGGCCAGCGTACTTCGTCGTCTCCTTCCCTGGTTCGCCAGGTGCTGGACGCCGCAAATGCCATGCTCGAAACACTGGGCACCGCATACGTTGCGCGGCTGTCGCCCCACTGGCTGACGCCAGCCATCCGCCGCAACATGAGCGCGCGCTCCCAGCGCCTGATGCGCGCCGACTACTGAGCAGTTTTCACGGCTACCGGCGGGCGTGACCCCGCTGGTCGGCCATGCGCTTGGTATGGCCCGGGCTCACCGTGCGTCCGGCCTCTTGTGAGGCCAGCCGGCGTGAGAAAACGCTGGTGCTGTTCTCACTAGTGTCCACGTTCGACCCCCGTTGCAACGGGGGTCCAGGTGACATGCAAGCAGCTCCTTCTGACTCCAGCAGCAGCTTTCAAACGTGAAGAGTCCCTCCAGGGGATCTTGGGCGCTATTGATTTAATAGCTGCTTGCGCAAGAAGCAAAAGGGCTGGAGGCCTGAGAGGCCTCGAACTTCTTGAAAAACTGGCCAGCCAGCACGGCTGAACCTGGTGACGGGTTGCTCCGGGGCTCCCGGGCGAATAGGTCATCCGATCTTTTCCGCGGCAGGGTGGTGTGTGCAATATCAGTTCAGGCCCAGATCAACACCCAGTTGCCTGATCAGGTCTTCACTGGTTTCCGCGTATTTCAAAAACGACAACTCTTCGGCGTTGACGGTTTTCCGTTCCACCATGTCCTTCAGGCGTGCCTCAAGGCTGCGCCAGTGGGTCTGGCGATTGCCCAGCAAGTAGACCGGCACTTTTGTCAGTTGCCTGCTCTTGATGGTTTCAATGATCTGGAACAGTTCCCATTCGGTACCGGTTCCACCCGGCGCAATCACCATCGCCGCTGAATGTTTGATCATGGCGTATTCGCGCACAGCCACACTGGAAAAGATCAAGCCATGCGTCACGTAGGCGTTGAGCGCCAGTTTGGGATCACCGCCATAAGGTTTGACAGGATCGCTGCCGGATTTGCGGTCGTAATAGGTCGTGTAGCCTACGCTGGCACCGCCCGCTTCAACAGCCCCCTTGTTTCCAGCCTCCATGAGCCCGGGGCCAGCTCCCGTCATGATCGGGTACTTCTTGCCATGTCGCTGGGTCCAGGTGTAGGCAAAGTTCCGGGTGTCCCGGTAAATCACGTCATTCGCGGCCCTGACGGACTCGTTGCAGTTTTCCCCACGCGCATCACACGGTGCATTCTTTTCCCTGATACGGGAGCTGCCGTAGATGGTGACGAAGCCGAGCGGGAAATTCCGGGCCTTGAATGAGTCCGAGCAATACACGTCCTGGGCCAGTTCCTTCAACGGGATGACGTTTTCAACGCCCATGTAGGGCCCGATGTAGTCGGCGTTAGGAACAACTGACCTGGAGGTTGGGCAAGCGAGGGTCAGGCCGATGGACCCGATCGGGGGTGTTGATGACCCGGCAGCGCCGGCGGGCCCTGGTGCTGTCTGGCAGCCGGCAAGGCCCGCAATCAATGTTGAAACCGCCAGCCATGGTATGAGCTTGAATCGCACGTCATCTTCTCCTTGTACGGGACCCGTCATGTTTTTGAATCATGGAAGCAATGACCCGTGCCGCCTGCTTCGACCGTTGACCTGCATACAAAACCCCGGAGTCGCCAAACTCGCTGCTACGTGAGTGGCGGAGGCACCGCAATGAGCATAACAAACCGCAGCAAATGGCGTGCCAAACGGCTGCGCACGGGTCTGTCCGGCGCAGGTTGGTTTGCTCTTGCCATGGTGGAAATGCTACGTGTTTGATAGCTTGCAACGACCGGTTGGCAAGGGCTGCGAGCCTGAAGCATGCATGAAATGCCGCAACCAGTTGTCACGGCTGCCAGGGCCACCCACGGAATTCAGGGGCAGGCCATCTGCAGGCGATAACCGACCGCCGTTTCCGTCAGCAGATGCTGTGGCTGGGCTGGATTGATTTCCAGTTTTTGCCGCAGATGCCCCATATAAATGCGCAGGTAGTGGTTCTGCTCTGCGTGGGAAGGCCCCCATACTTCCCGCAGCAGTTGGCGGTGCGTCAGCACCCGACCTGCATTGGCCATCAACATGCTCAGCAGCCGGTATTCGATCGGCGTCAAATGAACTTCCACGCCACTGCGGCGCACCACCCGGGCCTGGCGGTCCACTTCCACCTCGCCGAAACGGAACACCGACGCTGCCTCTTCGGCTTGTCCGCCGTCGGCGGTGGCGGCCCGCGGCCGTCGCAGGTTGGCGCGCACTCGGGCCAGCAGTTCACCGACGCCGAAGGGTTTGGTCAGGTAATCGTCGGCGCCGGCGTCCAGCGCGGCGATTTTGTCGGCTTCATCGGCACGTGCCGACAACACAATGATGGGCACGCCTGACCAGCCCCGAACGTCCCGGATCAGGTCCAGGCCGTCGCTGTCAGGCAGCCCGAGATCCAGCACCAGCAGGTCGGGTTTGCGTGTGCCGGCTTCGCTCAAGCCACGCTGTGCCGTGTCGGCCTCAAACACCTGCCAGCCCTCAGCCTCCAGCGCGCTACGTACAAAGCGACGGATCTGCGGTTCGTCTTCAATGACAACAACAACGGGGTGAGACATGCGGGAAGTTTATTCGGGTGTCTGCTCTGGCGGGGAACGCCGTGGCAGGGTGATGGCGAATTCTGCCCCTCCACCGGGGGCGTTGCCAGCCTCGATATGGCCGCGATGCGCGTCCACGATGGCTTTGCAGATGGCCAGACCGAGTCCGACACCCGGCGTGGCGGACTCGGTCTGGCCCCGGGTGAATTTATCGAACAGTTCGGCCTCGCGCCCCCTCAGTGCGGCCGGCAGCCCGGGCCCATGGTCACGCACACCCAGCACCAGGCTGTCCGACGTGACGCGGGCGCGGACCTCAATCGGCGGCGCACCATATTTGGCGGCATTCTCCAGCAGGTTCACCAGCACCCGCTCCATCAATACAGCGTCAAATTCCACCAGCGGCATATCCGGTGGAATACCGGTTTGCACCGCCCGGTGTTCCAGCGCGGGCTGTGCGGCGCGGATGGCCGAGCCCACCACTTCTTCGACAGACTGCCACTCGCTGTGCAGGTTGACTTCGCCATGCTGCAGGCGCGCCATGTCCAGCAGGTTGGTCACCAGGGCACTGAGCTGGCGCGCCTGCTGTGTCATCGCCTGGGCCATTTCCGCCTGCCGGCTGTCCAGCGGCGGCAGGGAGCGCTGCAGCGATTCGGCCAGGCCGATCAGCGCCGTCAACGGTGTACGCACGTCATGCGAGATGGCCGCCAGCAGCGTGTTGCGCAGCCGCTCCGACTCCATTTGCACCACCGCCTGCTGGGCGATGTCCACGTAGTGCACCCGCTCCAGGGCAATGGCGATCTGCCGCGCCAGCGTGTCAAGCTGCTGCAGCTGCTCGGGAATCAACAACCAGCGCGGCTGTGCGGGTTGCAGGGCCAGCACGCCGCGCACCCGCATCGGCGCTTTCAGTGGAATGTAGTGCCAGGTCTGGGCCGACAGGGTGGAAGTGGCCAGACCGGCGGCCTGCGCATTGCGAAACGCCCAGTCCGCAACACTGGCATCGAAGCCCGTCGGTGCCAGTGCCGGAAACACCAGCTGGTCTTTGGCATCGGTGCTCAGCACCAGTGCCCGTCCGCCGAAGTTGCGCTGTACCGCCGCTTCGCCCAGCTCAGCCACCTGCGAAGAGAGCAGAGCGGCCGACAGTTCGCGTGTCAGCTCGAACAGGGACTGTGCGCGGCGTTCCCGGCTGGAAGAAATGCTGGCCTGAAAACGCAAGCCGGCCGTCAACTGCCCGGTCAGCAAACCGACCACCAGCATGACGGCAAAGGTCACCAGATACTGCACATCGCTGACAGCAAAGGACAGGCGCGGCGGGACAAAAAAATAGTCAAACGCCGCCACATTGAGGAAGGCCGCCAGCGCAGCCGGGCCGCGCCCGAACTTCAGCGCAACCAGCACCGTCCCGAGCAGAAACAGCATGACGATATTGGCCAGGTCGAAAAACTTCAGCAGGGGTGTGGCCAGCAGCGTGATGCCCACACTGCTGGCGATGGTCCAGGCATAACGCGGCAGGCTGCCAAGCCAGGCCGTCGCGTCCTCTTCACCCGTACGTTGCACGGCCGGGGCAAAGCGTCTGGCGCTTTCGGCTTGGCCCACTTCCACAATGTCCAGCGTGGGTGCCAGCGTGGCCAGTCGGCGGGTCATGGTGCGGTTGTTCCACAGGGCTGACCAGCCCGACAGCTGGGGCCTTCCGACCACCAGGACAGCGCAGTTGAGCAACTGCGCCTGAGCCACCAGTTCGGTCGCTGCATCTGCGCCCGCCAGCACGGCCGTCACCGCACCTAGCTCTTCGGCCAGCTTGATCACCGCCAGCGTCCTGTCGCGCTGCACCACGTCCAGGCGCTGCAGGCGCGGCGTTTCCACGTAAGCCGCATGCCAGCGCACATTGAGCTGGCCAGCCAGACGCGCTGCAGTGCGCACGGTCTGTTCGGCTCCCTCACGCGGTCCGATACAGGCGAGGATGGCGCCTTCGGTGTTCCACACCGGTGCGATGGATTGCTCCACCCGGTAGCTGCGCACATCGTCTTCCACGTGCTCGGCCGTGCGCCGCAGGGCAATCTCGCGCAAGGCAATCAGGTTGCCCTTGCGAAAGAAGTTCTGCGCTGCGCGCTCGGCCTGCTGGGGCAAATAGACTTTGCCGGCTTTCAGTCGTGCCATCAACTCGTCCGGCGTCACATCCACCAGGATGATCTCGTCGGCCGCATCCAGCACCGTGTCCGGCACCGTCTCATGGACCCGGATGCCTGTGATGGCCCCCACGGTGCCATTGAGGCTTTCCAGATGCTGGACATTGAGCGCCGACCAGACGTCGATGCCTGCCTCCAGCAACTCCTGGACGTCCTGCCAGCGTTTGGGGTGGCGCGAACCCTCGACATTGCTGTGCGCGAGTTCGTCGACCAGCAGCACGGCTGGCTTGCGCGCCAACGCCGCATCCAGGTCGAACTCCTGCAAGATTCGGCCGCGGTAGGGCACCTGACGCAGCGGCAACTGGGGCAGCCCCGCCAGCAGCTCGGCGGTTTCGCCGCGCCCATGCGTTTCAATCACGCCCACCACGAGGTCGCGTCCGGTTTTGCGCTCGTGCCGGGCGGCACTGAGCATCGCATAGGTTTTTCCGACGCCTGCACTGGCGCCGAAATAGATGCGCAATTTGCCGCGGCTCGCTCGTGCTTCATGCTCCCGGAGCTGGTCGAGAAGCTGGTCCGGGTCAGGCCGAGAATCGGGGTTATATGCCATGCAGTGTTGTTGCCATCGGTGGGTCAAATGCCGGATGCTGCCTTGCGCAGGGTACCACTGGGCGCTCCCTTCGCTTTCACCTGCGATGCCGCCGGAGCCAGCGCGGTCGCCCGGCCATGTGCTTTTTTGCCTGCTGGTCGCGCGCCACAATGAACCAGGCCACGCCAAGTGGCAGCACAAAGGCCGCCAGCGCACACAAGGCCCGCAACAGGTCAGAATCCATGGGTCATTCCGTGCCCGGTCAGATGGCGCCGCCACGAGGTCAGCGCGCCCATTTCACCGCTCGGCAAAGAGATCATCAGGACGTGCATGACCTCAGGCACCCGGTCCGCCGGCAACTGGATTTCCAGGCGGACCCGGCTGTCGTGCGGCCGCGGTACGCAGCGCACAACGCCCGTGTCGGGGCAACTGGCCAGCAGGCGGCGCACCGCGAAAGCGTCGCGGCTGGGAACCGTGAAGTCCAGCACGACAAGCTCTTGGATTTGCCCATGCTCCTCGGTCGGAGTGTCACAACGATTTGCACCAAACGATTCACGATAAGCGGCGTAAGCCATGATGTCCTCTTGATAAACGGTTCATTGGAACCAGAGAAGAATTCTGGATGTCACGGCATAAAAACGGGAAACAGATTCGTTGGCGGGTCGTCAAAAAGGCGTAAAGACCACCACCTCAGCGAAGAGCATCCAGAGCCAGATTGAGCTTGAGCACGTTGACACGTGATTCACCGAGGAAGCCGGCGAGCGGCTTTTCGGTTTGCTGTTCAACCAGGCCCTGAACCTTCTCCGGTGCAAGGCCGCGCGCCTTGGCCACCCGTGCCGCCTGGTAGCTGGCCGCGGCAGGACTGATGTGCGGATCCAGCCCGCTGGCCGAGGCGGTGACCAGGTCTACCGGAACGGGCACCGTGTTGCCGGGGTCGGCAGCCTTGAGTGCCTCGATACGGCCCTTGACGGCATCGACCAGTGCCGGATTGAGCGGGCCCTGGTTGGAGCCGCTGGAGGCTGCTGCGTTGTAAGGCATTGGGCCGGTCGCTGAAGGGCGGCCCCAGAAATGTCCCGGGTCGCTGAAGTTCTGGCCAATGAGTGCCGAGCCCACCGGCTTGCCGTCGCGCAGGATCAGGCTACCGCCTGCCTGCGACGGAAACAGCGACTGCACCACACCGGTGACCACCAGCGGGTAGGCCACGCCGGTCACCAGCGTGAGGACGAGGAACAGTACCAGGGCGGGACGAAGAATGTTTTTCATGGATTTTCCTTGGGGTGCCCGTCAAGCGAGCTTCATGGCCACCAGCAACAGGTCGATCGCCTTGATGCCGATGAAAGGCACGATCAGACCGCCCAGGCCGTAAATGAGCAGGTTGCGGCGCAGCAGGGCGGCAGCACCCACCGCGCGGTACTTCACGCCCTTGAGCGCCAGCGGAATCAGGAACATGATGATCAGCGCGTTGAAGATCACCGCCGACAGAATCGCCGAGTTGGGGCTGCCCAGGCGCATCACATTGAGTGCCGCCAGTTGCGGGTAAGTGGTCACAAAAATCGCCGGGATGATGGCGAAGTACTTGGCCACGTCGTTGGCGATGGAAAAAGTGGTCAGGGAGCCGCGCGTCATCAGCAGCGCCTTGCCGGTTTCCACCACTTCCAGCAGCTTGGTCGGGTTCGAGTCCAGGTCCACCATGTTGCCGGCTTCCTTGGCCGCCTGGGTTCCGCTGTTCATGGCCACCGCCACATCGGCCTGTGCGAGGGCCGGCGCGTCGTTGGTACCGTCGCCCGTCATGGCCACCAGCCGGCCTTCAGCCTGGTACTGGCGGATCAGCTTGAGCTTGTCCTCCGGCGTGGCTTCGGCCAGGAAATCATCCACGCCGGCTTCCGCCGCAATCGCCGCCGCCGTGAGCTTGTTGTCGCCGGTGATCATGATGGTCTTGATGCCCATGCGCCGCAGCTCGCCAAAACGTTCCTTGATACCGGCCTTGACGATGTCCTTGAGCTCAACCACGCCGAGCACCACATTCCCGTCGGCCACCGCCAACGGCGTGCTGCCACGGCGCGAAACTTCCTCGGAAGCGCGGAGCACTTCTGCAGGCACACTGCCGCCCAGCGCTTCCACGTGTTTGCGGATGGCATCCACTGCCCCCTTACGAAGCTGGCGTGTGCTGCCGTCACTGTTGTGCACATCCACCCCGCTCATGCGGGTCTGCGCCGTGAACGGAACCTCGCTCGCTTCGCTGGTCAGGGGCTGCGCTGCATGAATTTTCTGGGTGAGCGTGACGATGCTGCGGCCTTCCGGTGTTTCGTCGGCCATGGAAGCCTGCTTTGCACGGGCTGCCAGCGTGGACTCGGACACGCCAGGTGCCGGCAGGAAAGTGGTGGCCTGCCGGTTGCCGTGGGTGATGGTGCCGGTTTTGTCCAGTAGCAGCACATCCACATCGCCGGCTGCTTCCACCGCACGGCCGGACGTGGCAATCACATTGGCCTGCATCATGCGGCTCATGCCGGCCACGCCGACCGCCGACAACAGGCCGCCAATGGTGGTGGGTATCAGGCACACCAGCAGGGCGATCAACGCGGTCAGGCTGACCACCGTGCCGGTTGCTGCGGCGCCCACGCTGAAGATGGAAAAAGGCAACAGCGTGACGGTCACAACCAGGAACACGATGGTCAGCGCCACCAGCAAAATCGTCAGCGCCACTTCATTCGGTGTCTTCTGGCGTTTGGCGCCCTCGACCATGCTGATCATGCGGTCCAGGAACGATTCACCCGGGTTCACCATGATGCGTACCACCAGCCAGTCCGACAACACGTGCGTGCCGCCGGTCACCGCCGAGAAGTCGCCGCCCGATTCACGTACCACCGGGGCCGATTCGCCGGTGATGGCGCTTTCATCGACCGATGCCACGCCTTCGATGACTTCACCGTCCAGCGGAATCATGTCGCCCGCATCGACGAGCACCACATCACCCTTGCGCAGGTTCTCGGCTTGCTGCGGCAGCCAGGTAGTGCCGTGGAAAATTTTGCCCGCGGGTTCCTTGAACTTCTTGGCCCAGGTGCTTTTTTTCAGGTTGCGCAGCGATGCCGCTTGCGCCTTGCTGCGGCCCTCGGCCAGGGCTTCGGCAAAGTTGGCAAACAGCACGGTGAACCAGAGCCACAGCGCCACGGCCAGGATGAAGCCTGCCTGGGCTTCTCCCTTGGCCTGCAGCGCCTGCAGGCCCAGCAAGGTGGTGACGATGCTGCCGATGTAAACAACAAACATCACCGGGTTGCGCCATTGCACACGCGGGCTCAGTTTGGTGAAGGAGGCCTTGATGGCTGGCTTGAGCAGCACAGGATCAAAAAGCGTCAGGGAAGTTTTCGTTTTCATAACATTGACCTTGTTTTTCGGCGGTTCAACGACCAGGCCACAGCATCAAATGCTCGACCACCGGGCCCAACGCCAGCGCCGGCACGTAATTGAGAAGCCCCACCAGCAGCACCGTGCCAATCAGCAGGAAGACGAACAGCGGGCCATGGGTCGGCATGGTTCCCGGGGTGGTGGGCAGGCGTTTTTTGGAAGCCAGGCTGCCGGCAATCGCCAGCACCGGCACAATCACGCCGAAGCGGCCCAACCACATCGCCAGGCCCAGCAGCGTGTTGTAAAACGGTGTGTTCGCCGACAGGCCGGCAAAGGCGCTGCCATTGTTGTTGGCCGCCGAGCTCAGCGCGTAGAGGATTTCCGAGAAGCCATGGGCACCGGGATTGGCAACACCCGCTTGACCGGCGCCGGCCACCACGGCGATGGCCGTTCCCGCCAGCACCAGAATCGGCGTGACCAATATCGCAATCGAGGTCAGCTTCATGTCGTGCGACTCGATTTTTTTGCCCAGGTACTCCGGTGTGCGGCCGATCATCAGGCCGGCAATGAACACCGCCAGAATGGCAAATATCAGCATGCCGTACAGGCCGGTGCCTACGCCGCCGAACACCACCTCACCCAGTTGCATCATCACCATGGGCACCATGCCGCCCAGCGGCGTGAAGGAGTCGTGCATGGCAATGACCGCACCGCATGACGCCGCCGTGGTGATCACCGCGAACAGGCTGGAGGCGTTGATGCCGAAACGGGTTTCCTTGCCTTCCATGTTGCCGCCCGATTGCAGCGCGCTGGCCGTCTGGTCCACACCCAGCGGCGTCAGCAAGGGGTTGCCGACCTGCTCGGCCGGGACAATGGCCGCCACCGCAATCACGAACATCACTGTCATGGCTGCCAGCACGGCCCAGCCCTGGCGCAGGTCGCCGACCTCGCGGCCGAAGGCAAAACACAGCGCTGCCGGGATCAGGAAAATCACCAGCATCTGGAAAAAATTGCTCAGCGCAGTCGGGTTTTCATACGGATGCGCCGAATTCGCATTGAAGAAGCCGCCGCCGTTGGTGCCTATCATCTTGATGGCTTCCTGCGAAGCAACCGGGCCCATGGCCAGGGTCTGCTTGTCGGTCTTGGCGTCTTCCATGACGGGGGCGCCTTTGTCATCTTTCAGGGCTTGGCCGTCAGGACCATTTTTGGGTACCTGGTAGTTGATGGTTTCCAGTGTCGTCACTTCCTTGTAGGTGTCAAAGTTCTGGATCACGCCCTGGCCCACCAGAAACACGGCAAACACCAGCGACAGCGGCAGCAGCAGCCAGGCGGTGATGCGTGTCACATCCACCCAGAAGTTGCCGATCACACTGGTCGAGCGCGCGGCAAAGCCGCGGAACAGCGCAAACACCACGGCGATGCCCGTGGCAGCCGACAGAAAGTTCTGCACTGCCAGCGCCAGCATCTGTGTCAGGTAACTCATGGTGGTTTCACCGCCGTAGCCCTGCCAGTTGGTGTTGGTGACAAAACTGACGGCCGTGTTGAAAGCCGAGTCGGGTGTCACGGCGGCCATGCCGGCCGGGTTCAGCGGCAACCACACTTGCAGGCGCTGCAAGGCATACACCGCCAGCACCCCCAGCGCATTGAAAGCCAGCAGCGACAGCGCGTAATGCGACCACTTCATGGACTGGTCCGCCGAGGTGCCGGCGAGGCGGAACAAAGGCGCTTCAACGCGCAGCATCCAGCCCGGCAGACGGCCGGAGCTTAAACGCGCGATCCAGATGCCGAGCGGCCAGGCTGCCACCAGCAAAACACCGAGAAAAAGGGCCAGCAGACCCCATGCCGAGCTGCTCATCAGAACTCCTCTGCGTAGATCAGCGCATAGACCAGATAAGCCAGCAACGCGATGGCACACGTGGCACCAAAGCCATAAAGAATTTCGAGGCTGATCATGGCCGACCCCCTGCAGGCCGCTCAAGCTTCTGGAAACCCCAGACCAATAACACCATTACCCCCCACAGCCCGGCGGCAAGGGTTAAATACGCCATGTCCATAACAGCTCCTGAATCAAATGAATGGTTGGAGTTTGGCTACCGGCGCGTAAAAGCGGGGATGAGATTTATCAATCGGCTGTAAAAAAAGCGTAAAAACGGCCAGATCGATCGACAGCGACCCGATGGGGTGCCCATGCAAAAACTTTCATATGCAAGGGCGGTGCATGGCCTGTGATCTCCAACTGCCTGTGCCCCAGCGATTGTGTCGAATTGCTATGTGTTTGATAGCTGATTGTGCTCGCAAATCAAGGGCTGGAGGCCCAAAATATTCAGTTCTTTCGTCGAAAGCGTCATGCGGATTTGACAGCGATCGAGATACATATTTTCGCTGGCAAGCTAGTCACACAGCCATCACAACCTCAACACCGCCGCATACCCCGTCATCTCCAGATACCCGCGGCCGACACGCTTGCCATTGCTGTCGATCAGCTCACTCAAGCCCTCCCAGTAAATCGCGCCGGTGGACTGGCGTCTGTCGAGCCGCTGGTTTGACGATGACAAGGCGAACGGTGTTGATGTTGGAAGAAATGGATGTTTTTGCGCCGGACACGCACTCATTCCTAATGCAATCTTGATACAGCTGGTGTTACGCTGGCGCATGATGAGTGCACACGAAGCTACCGCGCAAAGTTCCCCTTCAGTCAGAAGCTGGACTGTCGTAGCACTGCTGCTGGTCGTCGCCACTGCCGTGGGTTTTGTACTGGATCGATACGTTTCACTTACAAGCCTGGCCATGGTGTATGTGTTGGCAGTGGTGATTGCAGCCTACCGACTCGGCTGGATTGAATCGACTGTGTGTGCGGTGGGGGCTGTGACCGCGGTGAATTTCTTTTTTGTGCCGCCACGCTGGACCTTTGTGGTTGACTCCCGGGAGAACGTTATCGCATTGGTTGCCATGCTGGCCGTTGCGATGGTGATCAACCGGCTTGCCACCGGACTGCGGCGTGAGACGGAGACGGCCCGCCTGAACGAACGGCGGGCGCGGCAGTTGCAGATTCTGGCAGGTGAGATTGCCAATGCCAGCCAGGCAGATGAGGTGCTGTCGCTGGGCGGGTCGGCGCTGGATGCAGCCTTTTTCGGGCCCTGTTTCCTGGCGCTGGGGAATGCCGGCAATGAACTGGAACGTGCAGACGCGCTAGAGCCGTCCGTGCGGGATGGCATGCGCCAATGCATGGCCGATGCAGCAGTGTTGGGGCCGGGTACCGGACGCTGGCCGGGCCTTAACGCCTGGTACCTGCCTTTGGGCGACAAGGGACAAGTTACCGGCGCGGCCTGCGTGCAGCCTGCCCTGGCTGCGGACGAGGATGGCCGGCAGCATGCGCATGCGCTGTGTTCCTTGTTGGCGCAGACCTTGTGGCGTCTGCGCTTGACATCCTCCATGCTGGCCGCGCAAAACGAGGTGCAGCAAAAACAATTGCAAAACACCTTCCTGGCGGCGATATCGCACGACCTGCGCACACCGCTGGCGGCCATTGTTGGCGCAGCTTCGTCATTGCAGACCCAGCGCGACAAGCTGGACCCTGCAGAACAGGACCGCTTGCTGGCCAGCATCGCAGGTGAAGCTTCCTACCTGTCCACGGTGACCGAGAACACACTGCAGCTTGTGCGGCTGGCGAGTTCGACGCAGGAGCTCCGGCGCGACTGGGAAGCCATGGAAGAAATCGTTGGTGCGGTGCTGGCACGGGTGCGCCAGCGCGATCCGGGCCGTCGCATCAAGTCCAGCGTGCCGGAGGGCTTGCCGCTGGTGAAGGCTGACCCGGTGCTGCTCGCACAGTTGCTTGGCAACCTGCTTGAAAACGCGCTGAAGTACAGCGAAGGTGAGATTGACCTGGCAGTCAGCACCGGCTCTGGCGAACTGGTGGTCTCGGTCAAGGACAGGGGACCCGGCATCTCCGAGGCCGAGCAGCACACCGTTTTTGAGCCCTACGCCCGCGGGGACCACCCCGGCGCGCGTGGTGCGGGTCTGGGTCTGGCGGTGTGCCGGGCCGTCGCCCAGGCGCATGGCGGGCGCCTGACGCTCAGGCGGCGCAACGGCGGCGGCAGCAATTTTTCCCTGACCTTGCCGGTTGAGGCGCAGCCGCCGCAAGGGGAGTTGCCATGACCTTGCGCGTGTTGGTCGTCGAGGACGACCGGGAAATACGGGCACTGATGCGGTCATCCCTGTCTGTGGAAGGCTTTGAGGTGCAGACCGCTGTGTCACTGAGCGAGGCGAGCGCCATGCTGGCTCATCACCTGCCCGATGTGGTTGTGCTGGACCTGGGCCTGCCCGACGGCGATGGCGTGGAGCTGGTGCGCGAGCTGCGCAAGAGCAAAGCCATTCCCATCATTGTGGTTTCGGCGCGCCATCAGGAAGCGCAGAAAATCCAGCTGCTCGATGCGGGTGCCGACGACTACCTGACCAAACCCTTCAGCGTCGGCGAATTGCTGGCACGCATCCGAGTGGCGCTGCGGCACCGTGGCACAGCCCTGGCTGCAGCGGTGACTGTGCATGAGCTGGATGGCTTGCGCATCGACCTGCAGTCGCACGTGGTGACGCTTGAGGGCGAGGCACTGCATTTGACGCCAACCGAATACAAGCTGCTGGCGCGGCTGGTGCGCAGCGCCGGCCGGGTGGTCACGCATCGGCAGTTGCTGGTGGATGTTTGGGGTCCGGAATTTACCGAACACACCCATTACTTGCGGCTCTACATGGCCCAGCTGCGCGCCAAAATAGAGCGCGATTCGGCCGAGCCGCGCCATCTCCTGACGGAAACCGGCGTGGGTTACCGCCTGGCCTCAGCCTGATCCAGCGCGTCCTTATGCGTTCCTGATGCCTTGGCAGCGACAGTGAAGCCATGTTCACTGTTGATGGATGGTTATGACCAAGACTTCAAGCCGCGAGGGCGTGGCAGCGCTTACCCTGGGCGCCATGGGTGTGGTGTACGGCGACATTGGCACCAGCCCGCTGTACACCATGAAAGAGATTTTCAGCCCCGCCACCGGCATTCCGCTGGACGCGGTGCATCTCATCGGTGCCACCTCTGTCATCTTCTGGGGCCTGATGATGGTGGTGACGCTGAAGTACGTGCTGTTGATCCTGCGCGCCGACAACCGCGGTGAAGGCGGCATCATGGCCCTGACCGCGCTGGCAGCCAAGGCGGCCGGCAAGACCCCGCAGCGGCGCGTGATCCTGCTGCTGGCAGGTGTCTTTGGTGCCTCGCTGTTTTATGGCGACAGCGTGATCACGCCGGCCATTTCGGTGCTCAGCGCGGTTGAGGGGCTGGAGGTGGTGACACCGGTACTCAAGCCCTACGTGCTTCCCGTTTCGATAGCGGTTCTCATCAGCCTGTTTGCCGTCCAGCGTTACGGAACAGGCACTGTGGGCAAGATGTTCGGGCCGGTCATCCTGCTCTGGTTCGGTGTGCTTGCTCTCACAGGCCTGCTGCAGATCATCCAGCAGCCGGCCATTCTGGCGGCGCTCAATCCCTTGCATGCGTTTGCATTTCTGCGAGCACAGGGCTGGCACATGTTTGTTGCGTTTGGGGCCATCGTGCTGGCCTTCACCGGTGCCGAGGCGCTGTATGCGGACATGGGGCACTTCGGCAAGCGGCCTATCCAGTTCGCGTGGATGGGGCTGGTACTGCCGGCGCTGACGATCAACTACATGGGGCAGGGTGCACTGTTGATGCGTGACCCGTCCGCGCTGGAGAACCCCTTTTATCGCCTGTTCCCCGAGAGCTGGCTGATTCCTGCCGTGGTGCTGGCCACATTGGCTACGGTGATCGCCTCGCAAGCGGTGATTTCCGGTGCTTATTCGATGACCAAGCAGGCCATGCAGCTGGGGCTGCTGCCGCGCATGCTGGTGCAGCACACCTCCGCCAAAGAGGCCGGGCAAATCTACATGCCTGAGGTGAACTGGCTGCTGCTGGTGGCCGTACTGTTGGCAGTTGTCGGCTTTGGCAGTTCGTCAGCACTGGCCTCGGCCTACGGCATTGCGGTGACGGTGACCATGCTGGTGACCACTGTGTTGACTTTTTTTGTGGTTCGGCATGCCTGGGGCTACCCGTTGCCATTGGCGCTTGCAGCAACCGGCGTATTTTTGGCGCTCGATTTGCTGCTGGTGATTTCCTGTTCTCTCAAGTTCTGGCAGGGGGGCTGGTTTCCGCTGGTGCTGGGCGTGGCCATCTTCATCATCATGGCCACCTGGCGGCGCGGTCGCGAGCTGCTGATGGAGAGCATGCGGCGCGATGATCCCGAACTCCTGCCTTTCATCACAGCGCTGGCCGCAGATCGCACGCATCGCATCCCGCGCACCGCGGTTTACGCCGTGGCGAACCCCGACACCGTGCCGCAGGCCCTGATGCACAACCTCAAACACAACCAGGTGCTGCACGAGCGCAACCTGATTCTCACTGTGGTGTTTCAGGACGTGCCCTGGATTCCGTTTGAGGAGCGCGTCCAGGTGACGCCGCTGGTCGCCGGGTTCTGGCGGGTGCAGGTCAACTACGGTTTCATCAACACGCCGGATATCCCGAAAGCGCTGGAGCTTTGCCAGGCACAAGGCCTGCCCATCAACCTGTTCGAGACGTCTTATTTCCTCAGCCGCGAGATTGTGGTGCCGACCAAAGGTGCTGGCATGGCGCATTGGCGTGAAGCACTTTTTGCGCTGATGTCACGCAACGCCGGAAGCGTGGCTGCGTTTTTTCGCTTGCCCAACAATTGTGTGATTGAACTGGGGACGCGGGTGCAAATTTGAGCGTGGGGCCGCGGTTGACGGGGGCATGGATCCCCGGATCAGGCCTGATCCGGACTTGATCCGGGTCCGGGATGGCAACCGGGGCCTAACGCAAGTCCTGCGCAGCCAGCGTGTAGGAAAGCTGGTACATGCCCGTGATGCCCCCAGGCCGTGCGCCATGTGCCAGCATTTGTGCTTGGCTGAGTGCGCCGCGCTGCAGAGCTTCCAGCGCTTCGGCTGCGTAGCTCATCGCCACCACAATCCAGTCGGCTGCGGCGTCCTTGCCGCCGCGTATTTGCTGCTCCAGTGTGGGAGGTGTGTCAGGCGTCTGGGTGGCCAGCAGGTGCAGGGCTGCGCCACCCGGCTGTGTGGTGAAAGTGGTGGCAGCTTCCGCAAGGTGGTTTTGAAGCGCCGTCTCGCGACCCTCCGCCGGGGAGAGGCGCAGCGTCAACGCAAAGCGGCTGATGCCGCCACCTGCGCTGTGGAGCACACGGCACTGGCTGCGCACCATGCCCTGATGACGCGGCATCATCTGGGTGGACCAAGGCGTCGGGTTGTTCAGGCGCTCGCGGTAGGTGCTGGATGTGAGCGTGGCGTAGTCGTCCAGCTCGTACATCACGAAGAAGCGCTCGCCGCCATCCGCATGCGCCCAGCGCGAGCCGCGCAAAAAGCCCGGTATGGCCATGCGCTCGGGAAAGTGCTCGTGCGAGTGCCAGTCTTCAAATTCTTCGCGGTGTTCGGGTGCCATGTTCCACCACATGGCCACCGCTGCCTTGCCTAAAAAGGGCATGGGGTCTTTCAGCGCAAGGATGGCTCGGGCACAGGTGCCTTCAAGCTGCCGCGCGAGAACATCGGTGAGGCCGTGCTGGCCATGCCCAGCTCATCGGCTGCGGCCAAGAGCTCGGGGCCCAGCTCCAGCATGCGTTGCTCGGTCAACCGCATCAGCGGGCCGGCAATGGTGATGACGCCAATAGCCGGCTCGCCGCGCCTGCGCACCGGTGCTGCCATCGCCGTCATGCCGGGCGAATACATTTCGTTGATCAGGCTGAAGCCGCGCTTGCGGTCTTCCTGCAGCACTTTGGTCAGGGCCTTGATGGTGGTGGGCGCTTTGGGGCCGTACTGCTTGGGGTCGCCAAAGCCCTGGCGCGCAACAATCTCCATCGCCTGTTCGTCGCTCATGGTCATCAGCCACGCATGGCCGCCGGCGCTGCACGACAGCCGCACGTCAATGCCCATGTCCGGGTCGTAACGCAGGCCAAAGCGCGCGCCCTGGGCCTTGGCCACAAAGGTCAGGCGCTCGCCGTCCACAATCGCCAGGCGCACCAGCTCGCCCGACGAAGCTGCCAGCCGGTCGATCAGAGGCTGGGCAATGTCCACAATGCCCGAGCTGCTCAAGTAAGTCAGGCCCAGCGCTGCCAGCTTGCTGGTCAGCGCGTAGTCGCCATGGTCGCGCAACTGGCGCACGTAGCCGCAGCGCACCAGGTCGGTCAGCAGCCGGTGGCAGGCGCTGCGCGGCAGGTCCAGGTCTACCGCGATGGACGCCAGCGGCAGCCCCTCGGGATAAGACGCCAAATATTCAAGGATTGCAAACGATCGTTCGAGGGGGCCGGTCATGCCTTGGATTCTCCATCTTCCGGGTCATCATACTAAAAAAGAAACGTTGTTCCAAATTGGAATGACATTCCATAATTGAAGTTATGATGCCTTTTCCCAATTTCGCCATTTTCCAATTCCAACCGGAGACAAACCCATGAACACCGTTTTGCACCGCCGCGCCGCCCTGTGCGCCGCCTTGCTCCTCTCTGCGTCTGTGGCCATCGCCCAGGACATCCAGGAACGGACCATCAAGTTCGGCCACCTCAACAATGCCGACCACCCGACCAGTCTCGGCGTGAAGAAGTTCGCGGAGATCGTCGCAGCCAAGAGCGGCGGCAAGATCAAGGTGCAGGAATTCGCTTCATCCCAGCTGGGCAACGAGCTGCAGCAACAATCGGCGCTGCAAGGCGGTGTGCAGGAAATGCTCGTGGCGTCGACTACCTCGCTGAACGGCATCGTCAAGGAATTCGGCCTGCTCGACTTTCCCTTCCTCTTCGCCAACGCCAAACAGGCGGACGCACTGGTCGACGGCCCGCTGGGCAAGATGCTCACCGCCAAGCTGCCGGAAAAGGGCGTGATTGTGCTGGCCTTTTTTGACCTGGGTTTTCGCAATGTCACCAATAGCAAGCGGCCCATCATGAAGGGATCGGACCTGGAAGGCCTGAAGCTGCGCGTGATCCCGAATCCGGTGTTCCTGGAAACCTTCAGAACCTTCAAGGCGAACCCGCTGCCGATGCCCTTCGCCGAGCTCTACGGCGCGCTCGAAAGCAAGGCCGTGGATGGCCAGGAGAACCCCTTCGCGGTGATCCTGTCGAGCAAGCTCTACGAGGTGCAGAAGTACGTCAGCGGCACGAACCACGTCTGCGCGACCAACCCGGTCCAGATCAGCAAGCGTTTCTGGGACAAGCTGTCGCCGGTGGAGCAGAAGCTGCTGCAGGACGCCGCCATCGAAGCGCAGAATTACCAGCGCGTTGTCAGCCGGGAAATCTCCGGCAAGGCCCTGGGCGAACTCAAGACCAAGGGCATGATCTACAACGACCTGCCAGCCGCCGAACTCGCCAAAATGCGCGCTGAAGTCAAACCGGTCTACGACAAGTTTGCCGCTGCCTATGACCCAGCCGTCGTGACCCTGTTCAAGACCGAGCTGGAGCGCGTATCCAAGTTCTGAACGCCATGAAAATTCTTGTCCTGCACGGCCCCAACCTCAACCTGTTCGGACGTCGTGAGCCGCACATCTACGGCACCACCACGCTGGCTCAAATCAACAGCCAGCTTGCGGCGCTGTCGTCCGAACTGGAGGTGACGCTGGAGACCATTCAGTCCAACCACGAGGGTGCGCTGATTGACTTCCTGCATCTGCACATGGACGCGGCGCAGGGAGCCCTGATCAACCCCGCCGGGCTGACGCAGCACGGCGTGTCGCTGCATGACGCCATCAAGGCCATGCCTTTCCCGGTGCTGGAAGTGCACATGTCCAACATCGCGGCGCGTGAACCCTGGCGCAGCCATTCCATCATTTCACCGGCGGTCAAAGGAACGATCCAGGGCCTGGGGCCGCAGTCCTACCTGCTCGGCCTGCGCGGCATCGTTGCGCTTGCGCGGCAGCTGGCAGTTTAGGGCGCATGGCCTGCACAGCCGACGGGCCTCATACCGTCGGAGTTTGCGAGGATGTTGCTTCAGGAAATCACAGGCGCAGTGGCGATGTGTACCCTGCCATTCCCAGGTCGCCGCGTTCGGAAGAGCGGGTCAAGTTGCTATGTATTTGATAGCTGTTGGCGCAGGTGTGGAAAGGGCTGGAGGCATAAAATATACGCCGGTAGCTGCTTCGCCTGAGACCTCTATGACGCAGCGAATCCGTTGATGTGAATTCGGGGCCAGGAGCGAGCGACGGCCACGGTAAAGTGTGGCATGGATATCGCGGCTCAATACGAACGCCAGTCCGCGTGGCGCGACTGGAAAACTGCTTATGGCGCCCTCCCAAATCTGAATGGGAAAAAGGTGCTGGACCTAGGCTGCGCCGTTGGAACTCAATCGAAAGATCTGGCTGAACGGGGCGCTACCGTTGTTGGCGTTGAGCTGAACCCGGAGCTTTTGGCGGTAGCTCGAAGCAAAAACATTCCACGCGCAACATTTCTTCTCGGTGATGCCCGAGATACTCTTCCAGCCGGGTCAGTTGATGGAATCTGGTCCAGCTTCGTTGCCGCGTATTTTCCGGATCTGGAACCTGTGCTGCGGAATTGGCGCTCTGCTCTAAAGCCAGGCGGTTGGCTCGCGCTGACAGAGGTGGACGACATGTTCGGCCACGAGCCACTTCCAGCGCAGTCCGCGCAAACCCTGAAAACCTTCACGACGGAAGCTTTGGCTGCCAAGCGGTACGACTTCTCGATGGGAAGCAAGCTGGCGTCTCAGATGAGGATGGCAGGGTTTCACGGGATGAAGGAACTCTCGTTGAACGACCGGGAACTGTCCTTCACCGGGTCGGCAAGCCGCGAGATCCTGGATGCCTGGGCAGATCGTTTCGACAGGATGAAATTGCTCCAGGTGACTGCAGGAGAAGAGTTTCAGCAACTCCGGAAAGATTTCCTGGAATGTTTGGTGCATCCTGAGCACCGCGCAACTGCCACGGTGTGTTTTTGCATTGGCTTTTTGGCTGATTGTTCGTTGTGACGTCCGCTTTCGGCCAATAGCAGACTTACGACTGCCTCACCGCAAAGCAGACATTCCTTGCTCACCAGTGATCGAATCCAGCGGACTCATTGTCTGCACGGCCTCAACCTTCAACACATGGGTGTAAATCATGGTGGTGGATACATCGCTATGCCCAACAGTTCCTGAACTGTGCGAATGTCGCTACCCGATTGCAGCAGATGCGTTGCAAAACTGTGTCGCAAAGTGTGCACTGAGACCGGTTTGACAATACCCGCGAGCTGCACCGCCTTCTTGAGCGCACGCTGCACACGGTCCTCATACAAATGGTGCCGCCGTTGCACGCCACTTCGAGGATCAATCGACAGCGTGGGTGAAGGGAATAGCTAAAACCAACCCCAAGTATGTCCTACGTGGGGATACTTTATCTCCAAAGCATGGGGCACTTCCACGCCACCTCGTTGGGCGTGACGATCTATCTTCCACTGAGAACGTGCAACCTGCATCTGCGACCGCAACGCGGCAATTTGGGATTGCGGCAGCATCACCACACGATCCTTGCCGCCCTTGGCCTCTCGCACGATGATCACACGTCGGTCAAAGTCCACATCCTTGATGCGAAGCCGTATTCCCTCCATCAAGCGCATGCCCGTGCCATACAACAAGCGTGCAATCAAAGCGGCTAGTGCCATACGCGACCGAATTAATCAAAAATAATACGTGTGTTTATTTAAAAAACAGCCTACTTAGCTCGCGCGAATCATAAAATCTTGCTGACGACTCATGCATAGTCGTTGATGCATTTGATGGTAAGACGCCCGCAACCCAACATGAACGGAATTGATGCCCTACTTCCGCAGCACCCGCTACAACGATACCCTTAACGTAGTCCTGAATTACGCTGCGGGGATTGGCGGCATTGCGCTGCCATTGGCGATCAGGACTGACATCGTTGCCATGATCAACGCGCAGTTCCCACGGCTCACGCCCGTGCAGAAGGCGAGGTTCAACACCATGGTTGACAGCATCTCCGTGAAGAACCACGTCGTGATCGGCGTAGCTCCGGGCACGGCAGCAGCGCGCCAGCAGCGGCGTGCCATCGCGATGCTCTGGGCGGCCATCGGCTCGCGCGGCGCGGCGGGAGCTTTGCCGCAGGAAGCGGCCGCGATGAGCATGCCGGTTGGGAACCTCGCCGCAGCACTCGAAGACGCCATGTTCTTTGCCGCAGCGGTCGCCTCACCAGCCGGCATCTCGCACGTTTTCAACCAGCATTTCGCGCCGAATCCGCTGGCGTTCATCCAGCGGCATCGTCTTCTCATTCAAGGGACAGTTCACGGTCAGAATTTGCTGACGGGGCCAGCGCCAGCCTACCAGAACGTTGTGGCTTTTCGCTTTATGTATGTGCCGGCCAATCAAAGGTTTCAGATAACCGCGATCGCACACGCAGCGCTTCCGGACCATCAGTTCAACGCCGTAAGTGTTCCCGCGCTCCACTGGGGGCAGGTTCCGGGACGGGGTCCCTTGAACAATCCGCCGGCCGTGCCTGTGGCGCTGCCCGCGCCTACCTTCGCAAACATGCAGGGTATTGATTTTGCGGGGATGCCGACTTGGATGGTGACGACGCAACTTACCGGGTGCGCATTCTGCCTCGCGCGGCACGGCGGCGTAACTTATGCGTCTCATATAACCCCAGCGCCCGGCCTCGCTGGCGGCGTGCTCGCCAATCAATTGATGGGGCTCGTGCCAGGCGTCGGCGCCGCGGTAATGTCAAATCATCCCAATGCCGCACTCGCTCCAGTCGGCGTGTTCGGCTCAGGCGCGGGTAACTTTCCCGTTGCCTTCGGCGGAAATGCCTTTTACCCGGCGTTCGGTACCTACCAATCGATGTCCATTTTTGGGCAGAACGTAGGCGGCTGGCGCATATTCGCGCAAGTCGTTATGCCAGGCGGCATGATATCGGTGCCGGAAACGCGACGTTTGATCTGATGACGCCTCCGGACGTACACAACCTGCCCAAGCGCACCTCTCTTTACGGTACGTACGCTCGCGTCCGCAACAGCGGTGGCGCCACGGCCGCGTTGAACGGTGCGACCGCAGGCGCCAATCAGTCCTCTTCCGGGCTGGATTTGGGGCTGCGTCATCGTTCTGACTTCTTTTAGTCAAGCTTAACCATGTCAAGTCAAAAACAACAAGGTAAGTCTCCAAGACAGTTGGTGCCGGCGGTGCAAGTGCCGGCCTTTTTTGTCTGCGGATATTGGCGTCACCGCTGCTTCCATCTTGAGTTGTGATGTCTGCTTTGGGCCCAGAGCGGCCATCGGCTGCTAATGTCCATAACCGTTGATGCTCAGGTATCCGGGTTAAATGTCCAAAACCATTCATCACAACCTCAACGCCGCCGCATATCCCGTCATCTCCAGATACCCGCGCCCGACACGTTTGCCATTGCTGTCGATCAATTCACTCAGACCCTCCCAGTAAATCGCGCCTGTCGACTGGCGGCTGTCGAGTTCCTGGTTGTCGATAACGGCGCGCACGGTGTAGATATCGGCCGGCGTGCGCACCAGCCATTCCACCGGATAGCTGGCCTGGCTCAGCGGGCTTTTCCAGCGGCGCACGGGCCTGAAGATCACTTCGCCGCGGCTGAAGGCAAAGAAATCTCCTTTTGC
The DNA here is from genome assembly GCF_049790275.1 of Polaromonas sp. Lineage (GTDB taxonomy): Bacteria > Pseudomonadota > Gammaproteobacteria > Burkholderiales > Burkholderiaceae_C > Polaromonas. The sequence goes on along the minus strand of NZ_JBAQYR010000122.1, from coordinate 3,670 downwards.
AGAACGGAAAGAGCCGCCGTCCCACACGGCATTGCCTTCCTTGTCACGGAGGCGAAAGGCGGTGAGGGCGCTGCCGTCGTCGAGGTTCATGCCTATCCAGTCCCAGCCTGTGGCGCTGGGATGCAGCAGCTCTTCGCTCCACTCATGGTCCAGCCAGGCCTTGCCGGTGACTTCAAATTTCTGGCCTTTGACCTGCAGGCTGCCGCTGGTGGCCAGCTGCGGCAGGCTGTAGTAATAGCTGGCCTGCTTTTCTTCGGGCCCCTTGCGCGACAGGCCCTGCTTGCCCTGCAGCAGCACCGGCTGCGTTTCGGCAAATGCCAGGTCGAGCGCAAAGTCGGCAGCCGGCAGGTGGGCGCGATGAATACGGCCCTGGCTCTGCAGTGACCAGTCGCGCAGCTTGATGGCCATGCCTTGCGGGCTGGCGCTGGCGATGTCAAAACCTTCGCGGGCTATGCGCTGGTCGTGCCAGAGCTTGTTGCCCAGCACGTCGGTGACGGCGGCATGCGCAAAAATCAGTTGCTTCGCGGCGAACTTCGACACCATGCCTTGCGTGGCATCCACGCGCGAGCGGAAGAAGGTGAGCTGAAAACCGAACTCGCGCGAACCCGAGCTTGCATGGCCGGTGATGTACCACCACTCGGTGCGGAAATCGGGATGCGCACCAAAATCGCGCGGAAACTGCAACGCTCTCGCGGGCAATGCGCTGACTGGGCCGGTGCCTGTGCCGAGCCCCGTCATGCCTACGGCCAGCAGCAGGCGGCGGCGCAGCAGGCTGGAGGGGGGGCGGGCAAGGGTGTTGGCGGGGCGCATCGAATCATTCTCGCAGCAAGAATGCCATGGCAGAGCTAGGGAGAGTTGCGGTTGCGGGGCAGGAATGTAAGGTCTATCCTTGAACCGTTCGTGAAACCTTTTCTTTGACTCTATGCGGGAGATGCAACATGTACAAACAGATTTTGCTGGCCTATGACGGCTCCAAGGCCGGGCAGCAGGCGCTGCTGGACTGCCAGGAGATTGCGCAGTGGAGCCAGGCCTCGCTGACGCTGATTGCCGTGACGCCGCTCTACATGGACCTCATTGGTGTGGAAGGCGGTGTGTACGACAGAAGCCTGGCCGAGCACGAGAAGGAGAAGTACACCGCCATCCTGGACGAGGGTCTGCGACAGCTGGCCGGGGCGGGCCATCAGGCGAAAGGCGAGGTGGTGGTGGGCGAGACGGTGGATGAGATCACCAAGTACGCTAAAAAAATCAGTGCCGACCTGATTGTGGTGGGCCACAAACACCTGGAGGGCTGGGCGGCGCGCTGGTGGCGCGGCTCGGTGTCGAAGTCGCTGATCGAACACGCGCCCTGCAGCGTGCTGGTGGTCATCACCCACTGACTTCTTCCCACCTTGCTGCGCAGCAAGGTGGTGGGTGGGTTGCCTAACGGCCCCGCGCCTGGTGCGGCAGCACGGTGTGCCGCTTGGCGCCATGCAGGTGCGCCGGCGCATGCACGGGGGGCTGTTTGCCGGCGCGCAGACGCTGCGCCGGTTTGCTCGCCCCGAAGCCCGTGTCAGGAGTGGGTGCACTGGGGAACAGGTTGCCGAGTTGCGCACTCAGCGCACGCCAGCTTGGCAGCAGCCAGATCACCAGCAGGCAGACCAGGGCCAGAACGATGGCAGCCAATACGATGTTCATGATGCAGCACCTCCGGGAAATACTTGGGGAGTATCCGCCTCCATGCTACGCCGGTTGATGGCGCAATGCACTGATTTTTTGCCCCCCGCACAACACTAGCGCCTGTCCCTGCGCCAGGCCACTGGTTCATCAAGCAGTGCGGGAATGTCGCCGCGGCTTATGCCCAGGTCGTTCAGTTCCCGCGCGCTCATTTGCGCCAGTTCGTCCCGGCTGCGACGCAGGCCCCTGTCCTGCGTCGGCCACCGCGGCAACACGCGCGTCATCTGCGCGAGTCCGCGCGCCAGCGCAGGAAATGGAAAGCCAACGGTCTTGTACAGCATGGTGGTACTCCTGAGTTGAAGTACCCAATGGTGCGATTTATCATGGTATTGTGGAAGTTGAGTTTTCTGATCAAAACTATCAGGATTGCTGATGCGTGAACTGAACCTCGACCAACTCCGCACCCTGGTCGCGATTGCCGACCTGGGGACTTTTTCAGCAGCGGCACGCGCGCTGCACTTGGCCCAGCCCACGGTGAGCCTGCATGTCAGCGAGCTGGAAAGCCGGCTGGGTGCGCCGCTGGTGCTGCGCGGCGGCAGAAGGGTGGAGCCCACAGCCGCCGGTGCGGTGCTGGTGCAGCGCGCCAGGCGCCTGTTGCGTGATGCCGACGACGCGGTGGACGCAGTGCAGCGCCATGTCGAGGGCCGCATTGGCCGTGTGCGCCTGGGCAGCTCCACCGGCGTGCTGGTGTATCTGCTGCCCGAGGTGCTCAAGGCCATGGAGCGCGCGCACCCCGACATCGATGTCGAGGTCAGCATCCTCGGCTCCAGCGAGGCCATGGAACGGCTCAGCCAGGGCACGATCGATGTCGGGCTGGTGGCCTCGCCGCAGCTTCCCCGGCCGGGCGTGGTCATGACGCATTGGCGCAGCGACCCGATGATGGCTTTTGTGCCCAAACACTGGACGGTGCCCAAACGCATCACGCCGCAGTGGCTGGCTGCGCGGCCGCTGATCTTCAACGATTCGACCACGCACATGTACCACCTGACCATGGAGTGGTTTGCCAACGCGGGGCTGAGCCCGCGCACGCGCATCGAGCTCAACTACAACGAAGCGATGAAAAGCCTGGTGGCCGCCGGTTACGGTGCGGCGGTGCTGCCGCTGGAGCAGCCCGCCGGGTCACTGGTGCATCAGGGTGTGCAGGTGGTTCCGCTCAAGCCGCTGCTGACGCGGCATACGGCCGTGGTGCACAGGCCGATCGAAGCGGTGGATGGTGCCACGCGCAACCTGCTGCTGACGCTGGAGCAGTTCCGTCAGGGAGGCGTCGCAGGATAGTGGGATGCAGGTCAATGCTGCGACGTCTGGAAAACTACTTCACCGCTGGGAACATGCACCACGCGAATGTCCTGTCGCGTGGGATCGGTCAGGCTTTTCACCGCCACGGCCACGGCCAGTGACTGGTTGGTGTAGAGCTGCTGAAGCGAGGCCGGAGGCAGCAGGCTGCCGCGCAGAGGGTCCCTGCTTTCAATGCGAAATTGAGCGGATGCCATGGTGAAGATCTCCTCGAGTGAGATATTCATGATGCGCGTGCGGTGCGACGAAGTCATGACAATTCACAAATTTTCACTGTCAAAAATCGGGCAGTTGGTAAGCAAATGAAAAAGCGAATCGCGCAGTCTCGACAGATAGCCAAGCCGCAGTTTCAGGGCGCTACCAGTCTTCCTTGACCGCCAGCACTGCGTCCCTACCCGCCGCAGCGCGCCCGGCCAGCCAGGCGGTGACGGTACCGGCCAGGATGACTGCCGCGCAGAGTGCCAGCAGGCGTGCCCAGGGCAGCGCCAGGTCCATGGTCCAGTGAAAACTCTGCGGGTTGACCACATGCACCAGCACCAGTGATACGCCCAGGCCCAGGCCCAGCCCCGCCAAGGCGCCGGCCAGCGTCCAGGCGGCGCCTTCGCCGGCAACCAGGGCGAGGATCTGCCGGCGCGTCAGGCCCAGGTGCGCCAGCAGGCCGAAC
>NZ_JBAQYR010000121.1:0-12073 GCF_049790275.1 Polaromonas sp. | reverse complement strand
CCCGGGCACGCTGCTCCGCCCCGCCGCATCACACTCGGGCAGCGCCGCACGCTGCAGGGTGTTGTAGCTGAAGCGGCAGCCCAACAGGTCGGCCAGCTGGGTTTCGGAGCGCAGCGCATAACCGAAGCCCACGGCATCACAGGGCAGCCGGTATTCGCTGTGCCCGTCGTGCCAGCACAGGCCGCTGACCTGCGCGTCGCCTGTGGCCCGCACCAGCCGCGCGCCCTGGTGCACCGGCACACCGTGGGTGTGCAACCAGCCCAGGTAGTAAAGGCCTTTGGCGAAAACCGCCGGCTGGCGCAGCAGGGATGGCAGGGCCGCTGCCTTGTCTTTGAAGCTGGCGGTGTCGAGCACCGCAACCACCTGTGCGCCGGCCTTCGCGTACTGGTATGCCACCAGGTAGAGCAAGGGTCCGGTACCGGCAAAGACCACGCGCGAGCCGATTGCACAGCCCTGGTATTTCAATGCCACCTGCGCTGCGCCCAGGGTGTAGACGCCGGGCAGGGTCCAGCCCGGAAATGGCAACACGCGATCTGTCGCGCCCGTGGCGACGATGAGCTGGCCATAGGGCAGTGTGTCGGTGCGCCCGTGGCTGAGCAGGTCGAGCCGGCCGTCTTCGGCGCTCCAGACCAGGGTGTCGGGCCGGTAGTCCACCCGGTCCAGGATGTCCGCCATCGCGGTGTGCAGGGCCTCGGCCCGTCCGGCCTCAAACCCGTACAACGTGCGCCCGGGCCGGTTGAAGCCGGGCGGCGGCTGGCGATAGATCTGCCCGCCCCAGCGCGGCGCTTCGTCAACCACCACCGGCCGCAAGCCGTGTGCCACCAGCGTCTGCGCGGCCCGCACACCCGCCGGCCCTGCGCCCACAATGACGGGCTGCAATGCTGTCATGTGAGGCCCCCTGCGTTGGTCATTTCGTCAGGGTCGCCACTGTTCCGTGGCACGGCCTCCACGCCTGTCACCAGGCACATGCCCTCCTCAATCAAGGTGCCGCAGGCGCGCAGGCGCTGTCCTGACTCCGTGGCGACCCAGCAGTCCTGGCAGGCTCCCATCAGGCAAAAGCCGGCGCGCGGCTCGCCGCTGAATTCGCTGTTGCGCAGCTGCGCCGAATTTGTGAGCACCGCGGTCAGCACGGTGTCGCCGGCCAGTGCGGTCAGGGCCTGGCCATTGAGCACAAAGCGCACCGGCGTGCGGCCGCTTTCGGCCACACGTTTGAGCAGGCCCATGGTTTTTCCTGGAGAAAGGGGCGGGTTCATCGATGGCCCACCAGGATCTTGTCAAGGCCGTACACGCGGTCCAGCACCAGCATGGCGACGGCGGTCAGCGCCACCATCAGCGCGGAGACCGCCGCCATCAGCGGATCAATCGATTCGGTGGCGTACATGTACATGCGCACCGGCAAGGTCACAGTCGACGGTGCGGTGACAAAGATCGACATGGTCACTTCGTCAAAGCTGTTGATGAAAGCCAGCAGCCAGCCGCCGGTCACGCCGGGCAGGATCATCGGCAGCGTGATGCGCCAGAACACCGTGGCCTGGCTTGCGCCCAGCGACAGGGCAGCCTGCTCCGCGCTGCGGTCGCTGCCCGCCACGGATGCCAGCACCAGGCGCAGCGCATAGGGCGTGATGATGACCACATGCGCCAGCGCCAGCCAGAAGAAGCTGCCGGTGGCGCCTATCAGTGAAAAAGTGCGCAGCAGCGCCACACCCAGCACCAGATGCGGAATGATCAGCGGCGAGAGGAACAGGCCGTTGAGGAAGTCGCGCCCCGGAAAACTGTGGCGCGCAATCGCCAGTCCGGCAGGAACGGCAAGCACCGTGGCCAGCGTGGCCGACAGGAAGGCCAGCCACAGGCTGTTCCGGAAGGACTGCACAAAGTCGGCATGGGCAAACACCGCCCTGAACCAGCGCAGCGAGAACTGCGTGGTGGGGATGGTGAGCGTGTTCTCGGGCGTGAAAGCCACCACGCAGACGATGACCAGCGGCGCCATCATGAAGGCGATGACGAGGGCGTTGAAGAGGAGGGCGATGGGGCCGTTTTTTGACATGCTGCAGCCCTAACCCATGGATTTCTTGTAGGAGCGCTCAAGCACGCGGTTGTAGCTGAGCATCAACACCAGGTTGGCCAGCAGCAGCGTGAGTGCAATCGCCGCGCCCAGCGGCCAGTTGAGCTCGTGCAGGTATTCGTCGTACACCACGGTCGCCACCATCTTCAGGCGCCGCCCGCCCAGCAGCCCGGGGATGGCGAAGGCGCTGGCACTCAGGCCAAAGACGATCAGGCTGCCTGACAGGACACCGGGAAGCACCTGCGGAAAAATGATGCGGCGCAAGGTGGTGAAGGGCGACGCTCCGAGCGACAGCGCCGCGTCTTCCACGCCGGGGTCGAGTTTTTGCAGCGATGTCCAGACCGGGATCACCATGAAAGGCAGCATCACGTGCACCAGCGCAATGATGACGGCCGCCTCGGTGTAGAGGATGCGCATGGTGGGCAGGCCCAGGGCGCGGATGGCCTGGTTCACCAGGCCCTCGGGGCCGAGCAGCATGCTCCAGCCGAAGGCGCGTACCACCACCGACACCAGCAGGGGCGCCAGCACCACCAGCAGCAGGATGGAGCGCCACGGGCTGCGCATGCGGCTGAGCACATAGGCTTCGGGCGCGCCGACCAGCACGCAGATGAAGGTGGTCAGCGCCGAGATCCAGAAAGTGCGCCAGAAGATGCGGTGGTAGTAGTCGTCCGTCAGCACCGCGGCGTAATGCGCCAGGGTGAAGCTGTTCTTGACGCCGGTGGCGTGGTCGAACACCTGGAAGGACAGCACGGCCGTGAGGGCCAGCGGCACCAGCAGCAGGCAGGCAAACAGCAGGAAGGCTGGGGCCGACAGCAGCCACGGCGCACGGGCGGTGCCGGGCCGTTGGGTGGCTGGCATCGGCACGGCAGCGTTCATGCCTGTGTTTCCAGCGCAGGTGCCGGCTCATGCGCCAGATGCCGGGCGCCGGGCAGCAGGCGCACCTGCTGCGCTGTCCAATCCAGGCCGATGTGCATGCCCTCTTCGGCGGGCGCCGCGCCGTCGTTGGAACAGACCACCACCAACTCGCCGGCGGTGGTTGCCACCTGGTAAAGCCACTGGCTGCCCAGGAAAAAACGCTGGCGCACCGTACCGGCCAGGCGTCCCTGGCCCGCGGGCATCAGGCGGATCTTTTCGGGCCGTAGGCTGAGCACCACTGCATCACCCGCGGCCAGCCCGGGGGCCTCCACTTCCATCGACACCGTGCCGAGATCCACGGTGGCCCAGGTGCCGGTGGCTGTCACACGGCCCTCCAGCAGGTTGGCCTTGCCGACAAAGCTGGAAATAAAACGCGTTTGCGGATGTTCGTACAGGCGGTGCGGTTGGTCGATCTGCGTCACGCGCCCGGCCTCCATCACCACCACGCGGTCACTGATGGACATGGCCTCGGTCTGGTCATGCGTGACCATCACGGTGGTGGTGCCGACCTTGCGCTGGATCTGCCGCAGCTCGAACTGCATTTCCTCGCGCAGCTTGGCGTCGAGGTTGGAGAGCGGCTCGTCGAGCAGCAGCACCGGCGGCTCGATCACCAGGGCGCGGGCCAGCGCGACCCGCTGGCGCTGGCCGCCCGACAGTTCGCGCGGATAACGTGCAGCATGCGCCTCCAGGTGCACGAGGGCCAGGGCTGCCTTCACGCGTTCGGCACGTTCGGCTTTGGGCATGCGCCGCATCTCCAGGCCAAAACTCACGTTGCCTTCCACGCTCATGTGGGGAAACAGCGCGTAGCTCTGAAACACGATGCCGAGGCCGCGGCTGTTCGGTTTGGCATGGGTGATGTCGCGGCCGTCCAGCGTGATGCGCCCGGCCGTGACGTCCGAAAAACCCGCGATCATCTGCAGCGTGGTGGTTTTGCCGCAGCCCGAGGGCCCGAGCAGCGAGACAAATTCGCCTTTTTCCACGGACAGGTTCATGTCGATCACGGCATGTGTGGCGCCGTAGGTCTTGCTCACATTCGCCAGGGTCAGGAAAGACATGGGTACCTCCGCAAACACGGGGAAATTGAAGGGCACTGAAGGCGCGATTGGCGCTGGAACATGCTGCCTGAAGACGCTTTGATGACATTCATGCTAGGGCATGGGATAAAAAAGCGTCAATAGCTTATTCCGTATATAAAGATATTTATCAAAGTAATTCCGTAGAATGGAATACAAATCGAATTGACTGATCTTCTATTCCGTTCAAAGAGATGAGATGAAAAACGAAGACAGCGCCTCCAGCAGTGTGCAGCGGGCTTTTGCCATCATCCGTGCGCTGGCCGCCACACAGGCCAGGGGCGGGCGCATCACCCATCTTGCAAAAGCCACCGGCCTGACCCAGGCCACCACCCATCGCCTGCTGCAAAGCCTGGTGGCCGAGCACATCGTGGAGCAGGACGCTTCGTCCAGGCTTTATTGCCTGAGCATCGACTTTTTCGCGCTGGCCGCACAGGCCGGCAACGCTATGGACCTGCGGGCCTTGTGCCGCCCGTCCATGCTGCGGCTGTGCGCCAGCCTGGGCGACACCATCTTCCTGCTGGTGCGCAGCGGCTTCGACGTCGTGTGCCTGGACCGCAGCGAGGGACCGTTCCCGATACGCTCATTCACCGGCGACATCGGGGGCCGGGTGGCGCTGGGCATAGGCCAGGGCAGCCTCGCCATCCTGGCCCTGCTACCCGAGGCCGAACGCGAGGAAGTGATTCGTTTCAACCTGCCGCGCGTGCGCGAGTACGGCGTGCTCGACGAGGTTTACCTGCGTACCGAAATCGAGCGCGTGCGCCAGCTCGGTTATGCGGGGCGCAACACCGGCCTGCTTGAAGGCATGGCCGGCGTGGCCGTGCCCGTGCTGGACCGTGACGGCCGCCCCGTGGCCGCACTGAGCGTGGGCACGATCGCGTCGCGCCTGAGCCCGGACCGCTTGCCGACCGTGGTGGAACTGCTCCAGCGCGAGGCTGCAGCCATCGGTGCCCGCATCAACCCCTTTGATGCCACCTTGCGCCGGCCGTCACAAAGCCTGGCGCGGCCGGACGCAACCTGACGGCTTCGGGCAGCAAACCGACCGGAGCGGCTCACAGCGTGAAAATCTTGCCCGGGTTCATGATGTTGTGCGGATCCAGCGCACGTTTGATGGTGCGCATCATGTTCACCGCGCCATCGCCGGCTTCGGTGACCAGGAAATCCATCTTGTGCAGGCCGACGCCGTGTTCACCGGTGCAGGTGCCTTCCAGGTTCAGCGCGCGTGTCACCAGCGTGTGGTTCAGCGCTTCGGCAGTCGCGCGTTCTTCGGGCGAGTCCGGGTCGATCAGGTAGCCGAAGTGGAAATTGCCGTCGCCTACATGGCCGACCAGGAAATAGGGGATGCCACTGGCATCGGCTTCGCTGACCGAGTCGAGCAGGCAGTCGGCCAGGCGCGAGATCGGCACGCAGGTGTCGGTTGAAATCGCGCGGCAGCCGGGGCGTGACTGGATGGCCGCGAAGTAGGCGTTGTGCCGCGCTGTCCACAGGCGCGTGCGCTCTTCGGGGGTGCTGGCCCACTCGAAGGCATTGCCGCCCATGTCGGTTGCAATTTCCTGCACGGTCTCGGCCTGTTCCTTGACGCTGTTGGGTGATCCGTGAAACTCCATCAGCAGCATGGGTTCTTCCCGCAGGCCGAGTTTGGCGTAGGCGTTGACCATGCGCACCGTGTTGGCGTCGATCAGCTCGACACGTGCAATCGGAACACCGAGCTGGATGATCTGGATGGTGGTGCGCACTGCGGCTTCGATGCTCGGGAAGGAGCAGATCGCGGCCGAGATCGCCTCGGGCAGCGGGTAAAGCTTGACGGTGATTTCGGTGATCACACCCAGCGTGCCTTCGCTGCCCACCATCAGGCGCGTGAGGTCGTAACCGGCCGATGATTTCTTGGCGCGCGTGCCGGTGCGGATGACCTCACCGCTGGCGGTCACCACTTCCAGCGCCAGCACGTTTTCGCGCATGGTGCCGTAACGCACGGCGTTGGTGCCGCTGGCGCGCGTCGCGCTCATGCCCCCTATCGTCGCGTCGGCGCCGGGGTCGATCGGGAAGAACAGGCCGGTGCTCTTGACCTCTTCGTTGAGCTGCTTGCGCGTGACGCCGGCCTGCACGGTCACGGTCAGGTCTTCGGCATTGATGGACAGGACCTTGTTCATGCGGCTCACGTCAACGCTGATGCCGCCCTGCACCGCGAGCAGGTGGCCTTCGAGCGAGGTGCCGACGCCAAAGGGAATGACCGGCACCTGGTGCTGCGCGGCCAGCTTCACCGCATCGGCAACATCCGCCGTGCTTTCGGCAAACACCACGGCCGCCGGCGGCGGCGCCGCAAACGAAGACTCATCGCGGCCGTGCTGCTCACGCACCACGAGGGCGGTGGAGCAGCGTTCGGCAAACCGTGTTTTCAGGGCCTCGATCAGTTCCGGCGGGACGGCGCGCAGATTGAGTTGGGGCAGCAAATGGTCGGGATGGGCGGGGGCGTTCATGGTGTCTCCAGGCTGGCCCACAGTTTACGACGTGTCCGGTCCTTCCGGGCGTCGGGGGCAAGCATGGCCTCACAGCCCCGGCGTCAGGTCTTGAGCGCCGCCTGGAACTCCGCGGGCGAGATCAGCTGGTCGCGGTCGGTGTCGATCTGGTCGAAATTCTGCTCGATCACGGGAAAACGTGCCGCTTCCTGCCGGCTGAGGCGGCCGTCCTTGTTGACATCGGCACGCTGGAAGGCCGCTTCAACCTCTTGTGCAACGGGAATGGCACGTGCCGGCGGATGGTCCGCGCCGGCTGTTTGTGCCTGGCTGACCAGCGCTGTACCCACGGTCAGCGCCGCCAGCAGCAGCACACTGCGGACTTCGAAGTTGGGAATAAAATGAGGCGTGGGAGTCATGAGGGGAAGGGGTCCGTGAATTGAACAGGCCGCCATTGCACCGCAGCCCGGCATGCCCGGCCAGCACTCTTGCACGGTGTTGCCTCGCTGACATGTACAGCGCTTCAAACACATTTTCTTTCCTCCCGTAACGCAGGCGTGCCTGCCGGAAGCACATTCATGGCCAACCGACTGACCCAGATCGCCACCCGCACCGGAGACAACGGCACCACCGGCCTGGGCGACAACACGCGTGTGTCCAAAGACAGCCTGCGCGTGCATGCGATGGGCGATGTCGATGAGCTCAACTCCCAGATCGGCGTGTTGCTGTGTGAAGAGATGCCGGCCGATGTGCGCGAACTGCTGGTCGAGGTGCAGCACCAGCTGTTCAACCTGGGCGGCGAGCTGTCGATTCCCGGCTTCGAGCTGCTCAAGCCAGAGGCGGTGGCACTGCTCGATGCGGCGCTGGAAAAATACAACGCCACCCTGCCGCGCCTGCAGGAGTTCATCCTGCCGGCCGGCTCGCGCGCGGCTTCGCTGGCCCATGTGTGCCGCACGGTGGCACGCCGCGCCGAGCGTGCGGTGGTGGCGCTGGACAAGGCCGAAACCCTGAAGGAATCGCCGCGCCAGTACCTGAACCGGCTGAGCGACCTGCTGTTTGTGCTGTCGCGTGTGCTCAACCGCATGAACGGTGGCGACGACGTCTACTGGAAGAGCGAACGCATGGCCCGGTCGGCCGCGGACTGAACGACTCACATGCAATCTTATTGATAGCTGTTTGCGCCCGTCCGGTAAGGGCTGGAGGCCGATTTGACTCTTAACGCGGAACCAGCATCGCCATCGTGATGCGTGACACGCAGGTCAGCTCGCCGGCATCGTTCGTCAACTCGATGGCCCACACCTGGGTGCTGCGTCCGATGTGCACCGGCCGCGTGATGCCGGTGACCCAGCCGCTGCTGACCCCCTTGAGGTGGTTGGCGTTGATGTCCAGGCCGACGGTGCGGTGGCCTTCGGGCGCGGCAAAGGCGGCACCGCAGGAGCCCAGCGTTTCAGCCAGCACCACCGACACGCCGCCATGCAGCAGGCCGTAGGGCTGGCGCGTGCGTTCGTCCACCGGCACGCGGGCGCGGATGAAGTCATCGCCAACCTCCAGGAATTCAATGCCCAGGTGCGTCACTGCGCTGTTGGCGTTGTGCAGGGTGAGCAGTTCGACGGAAATCGGTCTTTTCCAGGTAGGCATCGCAGTTCCAAGGTTTCAAAAAGTCCGGGAAGCACCGACTATAAAGAGATTGCGGCCTACAAGGGCTGAGCGTGCTGCCGATTAAGGTGGAGGAAGCAGCGGACAGGCGGGGGGCAAGGCTTCAACAGCGGGAAAAGCATGCAGAAAAAACGTAAATGGATGGTCGCCGCCGGCGTGCTGGCAGCCTTGCTTGGCGTGTCATGGCTGATGCTCGTGCTGCTGTTGCCCAGCGATGAGGACCTGGCGGCCCGTGCGCGCGCCGAACTGCAAAGCCGGTTTGGTGTTCCTGTGGCGTTAGGTGCGCTGCACTGGCGATTGCTGCCGGTGCCGGCCGTGGTGCTGGAAGACGCGGCAACCGGCCAGCCGCAGTCCATCACCGTCAAAAAACTCACGGCCTACCCGAACCTGGGCGCACTGCTTTCGAGGCGGCTGCAATTTGACCGCGTCGAGCTTGATGGTGCTGTGGTGCCGCAACTGTCCTTGCGCGCGCTGGATGTCCGGCCTGCCCGCCTGGTGTCCGATGTCGCGGCAACACCGCTCGATCGTTTCGTGTTCCGCAACCTGACCTGGATATCGCGCCATGGTGTTGCCGTGGTGTATGACGGCGAGATCGACTTCGATGCGAACTGGCGGCCGCGGCAGGCGCGCGTGCGGCGGCCCAGTTTCCAGCCCGCCACCGATCTCACCTTGACGCGCCAGGGACAGGAAGACCGCTGGACTACCCACATCAACCTGGGTGGTGGTACGGCCCATGGCGAAGTGGCGCTGCAGACCCGCGACAGCGGCCGGATGCAGCTTGAAGGCCACTTGCAGCCCGCGGGAATCGATGTGGCCAGCGCTGTTTCGGCTTTCAACCGCAAGCCGGTCATTGCGGGCAAGGCCTCGGGCAGCACCCAGCTCTCCGCCGCCGGAAGCACCGTGGGCGAACTGGCGCGTTCATTACACACACAAACCGCCTTCACCATGGGCCGCTCCACCTTGCTGCGCTTCGATCTGGACAAGGCGGTTCGCAGCCTGGGCCGGGAACATGCGGGGCAAACCGAACTCGAGTCCGTCACCGGCCAGCTTGACACCCAGAACACGCCGCAGGGCATGGTGGCCACCTACACGAATGTCAAGGCCAGCTCGGGCGCCCTCAGTGCCTCCGGCAAGGTGCGGCTGGCCAACCGGCAGATCGAGGCAGAATTGGCGGTGGACCTGGTGGACGGCATCGTCGGGGTTCCGCTCCTGCTCAGCGGGCCGGTGGACAAGGTGGCCGTTTCCGTGCCCCGGGGCGCCATCGCCGGCGCGGTGCTGGGCACGGCCGTGCTGCCCGGCGTGGGGACGGCGATTGGTGCCCGGCTGGGCGCGACGCTGGGCAATATCTTCAATCCGGACCCCGCGCCCAAGCTAAAGCCCGCACCCAAGTCCACAGGAAAGCCCTGAGAGCGGTAGAACCCGCGTGGACTTTTTGCGCGGTTTGCCCTAAAACCTCCTGCTTGCGGGGACATGCCTTGGCCTGCGGTGCTACATCTGGCTACCATACGGCCTGCACGCATCCCGCAGCCCCTGTGGCGGATTTGCTTTTTTTGGCCGATGGCCCTTAACAGAAGGTTTCCCATGTCCCAGCAGTCACAGTCATCGCGTCAGCAGCCGGCACCGTCGGCGGAAACACCCCTGGAACGTGCGCTTGACCGGAACGAAACCGTCGAGGAAACCGTGAAACAGTCCGGTGCCGAGCTGTTTGTGATCAACGCGGTGCTCAAGCAGGAAATCCCCGACCATATCCAGACCGGGGATGTGGCGCAGGCGCTGGAAAAAACAGGCGAGCTGGAGGGCAAGATCCAGGAATCTGCCGCCGACCTTGCGCATGTCAACGAGCTGCTGGAACAGGAAATCGGCGAACGTGCCGATGTGGAACGCGAGCTTGCCGCCACCAAGGCGGCGCTCGCCAGAGCACAGGCGAAATAGGCCCCGCCAGACCCCGTTCAGGCGGGCACTTGTTGCCTGGTTTTATTTCCTGCGGTTGAGCAGGGCGTACAGCAGGATGGCGCCGAAGGTGGCCGTGCCGATGCCGCCCAGCGCAAACTGGCCGAATTTCAGCGTGAAGTCGCCGGTGCCCAGCACCAGCGTGATGGCCGCCACCAGCAGGTTTTTGTTGTCTGAAAAATCGACTTTGTTGTCGACCCAGATCCTGGCGCCGGCCACCGCGATCAGGCCAAACACCACAATGCTGACGCCGCCCATCACCGGCAGAGGAATCGCCTGGATCAGCGCACCGAACTTGGGGCTGAAGCCCAGCACCACTGCAATCAGGCCGGCGACCACGAACACCGCCGTCGAATAGATTTTTGTTGCGGCCATGACGCCGATGTTCTCTGCATAGGTGGTGACGCCGGTGCCGCCCGAAGCGCCCGAGACCATGGTGGCCACTCCGTCGCCGATGAAGGCCCGGCCCATGTACTGGTCGAGGTTCTTGCCGGTCATGGCGGTCACGGCCTTGATGTGGCCGAGGTTTTCTGCGACCAGGATGACGGCCACCGGAGCGATCAGCAGCATCGCACTGGCGCTGAACACCGGTGCCGCAAAGCCGGGCAGGCCCACCCAGGCGGCATTGGCAATGGGAGAAAGGTCCACCGGTTTGCCCAGGCCCAGCCCGTTGGTGAGTACTGCGTAGACCAGTGTCGCGACAATCAGGCCCACCAGGATCAGCAGGCGCTGTACCATGCCGCGTGTCATCACGGCGACTAGCGCCACGCTGACGAAGGTCACAACCTGCATCCACGAGTCGAAGTTGCTGGCGGCCATGTTCTTGATCGGGATGCCGGCCAGGTTCAGGCCGATCACCGCGACCACGGCGCCGGTGACTACAGGCGGCATGCAACGTTCTATCCAGCCGGTGCCCACCGCCTGCACGATGGCGCCGATGATGGTGTACAGCAGGCCGCAGGCGATGATGCCGCCCAGCGCCACGCCGATGTTGGGGTTGGGCCCCTTGCCGGCGTACGCCGTGGCGGCGATCACCACGCCGATGAAGGCAAAGCTCGAGCCCAGGTAGCTGGGTACCTTGCCGCCGGTGATCAGGAAAAAAATCAGCGTACCGACGCCGCTCATCAGGATGGCAATGTTCGGGTCGAAGCCCATCAGGATGGGGGCCAGCACCGTGGCGCCGAACATCGCAATCACATGCTGCACGCCCATCACTGCGGTTTGCGGCCAGGGCAGGCGCTCGTCGGGGCCGATCACGCCGCCCTGTTGCAGTACCGCGCTGCTCTTTTCCGTCCAGCTGAATACACCTGTTGGTTTGTCCATGTCCCACTCCTTGTAAGTGGCGCCATCCTAGGGGCAATGGACGCGCGGCACAAGGGGCGGGCAAGGGCCGTTGTTTAGTCAGCGCGCGACAAAAGCGGCGAGTTCGCGCATCACCTCCGGATCTTTCAGGATCTTCCGGTGCCCGAGTTCGTCGGTCGCCAGCAAACGCGCGCCGGGAATGGCCTCGCTGTAAGCCACGCCGTCGGCAAAACGGTTGATGCTGTCGCGGCGGTCGTGTATCACCAGCGTGGGCTGGGCAATGCGCGGGCCGACCGCAGCGGGCTCGAACTGGGGCATCAATATGCCCTCGCGGGCTTCGATGCGCCGCTGCATGGCTGCGCGCGTGACCTCGTGCAGGCCGAACACATGTGCGAACAGCCGGGTGTATTCATAGGGCGAAGCCGGAGGCGCCAGCAGCACCAGCTTGCCGACCGGCAGGCCGCGGCTGGCCGCATACGCGCCTGCGTTGGCCGCGAGCGAATGCGCCACCAGCGCGTGGATCTGGTGGCCTTCCTGCCGCAGGCGAGCGACTGCATAGTCGAGGGCGCGTGCGAACTGCGGCAGGTTGCTGGTGGAGCCGGTGCTGCGCCCATGCGCCGGCATTTCAAGCAGCACGGGCCGCAGGCCCTGCGCCTGCAGGG
>NZ_JBAQYR010000120.1:0-4721 GCF_049790275.1 Polaromonas sp. | reverse complement strand
AGGCAGCGCCGACGCGCGCGGCGGCCTCACCGCGCTGCGGCTAGGGCCACCGGCGACGCTGCGCCTGGCTTACGAGGCGCGCCGGCTGTTCCAGACAGGTGTGCCGGTCGCGCTGACCTTCGCAGTGGCCCTGAGCTTCTTCGCGGCGGTGCCGCTGTGGCTGAAGACGCGGCAACGTGTCGTGCTGCTGTTCACCGCGATGTGCCTGACCTGGTCGCCGCGCGCGCTGCTCGTCCTCAGCCCCGCCGCATCGGGCCCCACGCCGATGGGCCTGTTTGCCGTCTTGGCGGGCACGCTCATCTGCAACGTGTTCATCCTCCTGCTGGTGCTGGAACTGAGTGGCTGGCACTCGCGGTTCTGGCGGGGCTTTGTACGCTTCGTCTGGGCACTCACGGCCACGGTCAGCGCCTGCGCCCTGGTGCTGGCGCTTCGCGGCGCACTGCGGCCGGTGGAGGCGGTGCTGCTTCACCTGCCGTTTTATGCGGCCATGATGGTCCCGCTGGCCGGGCTGATCGAACGGGCCTGGCGGGCCGGTGGCCGGTCCGAAGTGTTCATGGCGGTGTCGTTCACAGTGTGGCTGGGCGCGGTGATGCATGACATGGCGGTGGCCGGCGGGCTGATGCCGCTCGCGAGTTTCTTCGTGGCGCCGCTGCCTGCGCTGCTGGTGCTGCTCAGCCTGATCTGGCGCACCCTGGAGAAGATGGCTCTGGAGCGCGACGGCGCCGAGCGCGAGATCAGCCAGGCCGTGGCGCACGTCAGCACCGAGCACGGCCAGCGGCTGATCCAGCTGCGCGAGGAGTTCGACCGCCACAAGGCCGAGGAGCGCCAGGCCGTGATCGCCGCCGAACGCACCCGGCTGCTGCATGATTTGCACGACGGCATGGGCAGCCAGCTGATCACCGCGCTGCGGATGACTCGCCGCGACGAGGTGCCGCGCGAGGAAGTGGCGCGCGTGATCGAGGATTCGCTGGAGGACATGCGCCTGATCATTGATTCGCTGGACCTTGAAGAAAGCGATTTGCTGCCGCTGCTGGCCAACCTGCGCTACCGGCTGGAGCCACGCCTCAATGCCATCGGCGTGGGCCTGCAATGGGAAGTGGGGCCACTGCCCGAGATGGACTACCTGACACCCGAGACGGGCCTCTCGATCCTGCGCACATTGCAGGAAGCCATCAACAACGCGGTCCGCCACGGCGCCGCCCGAACCATCACCGTGCGTGCGCATGCCACCGCAGGCACCGTGAAGCTGTCCATCACTGATGACGGCTGCGGCTTCGACACGCAAGCCACCCCTGCCCCCGGCAAGACCCAACGCGGACTGGCAGCGATGCGCCTGCGCGCGCAAAAATTCGGGGGCCAGGTCCATATCTCCAGTGGAACGCAGGGGACCTGCGTGACGCTGGAGCTTCCGCTGCAACGCTGAGCACCGCACATGGCCTGAACCGGCAAACGCTCTATTTTTGATAGCTGATGATGTCCGACAGACAAGGATCAACGGGCGATTTGATATCAGGAATTTCAGCCCCGCCGTTTACGGCGGCAACGCATACGCCAGCACATGGTCGCCGGCCCGGGTTCTCAGCGAACCGTGGCCGCCGGCCACCACCAGCACATACTGCCGGCCGTCGGCGCCGGTGTAGGTCATGGGCGTGGCCTGGCCGCCGGCGGGCAGGCGGCTGCGCCACAGCTCCTTGCCATTGCTGACATCGTAGGCGCGCACGTAGTCGTCCAGCGTGCCGGACAGGAAAGCCACACCGCCCGCCGTCATGAGCGGCCCGCCGAGATTGGGCACACCCATCCCGAAAGGCAGGGGAACCGGGGCGAGGTCGCGCACGGTGCCGTTCTTGTGTTTCCAGACAAGCCGGCCAGTGCGCAGGTCGGCGCCGGCCACATAGCCCCAGGGCGGCGCCTGGCAGGGAATGCCAAGCGGCGAAATGAAGGCGCTGAGCTTGACGGCAAACGGTGCGCCGAAATTTTCGTTGAGCGAGGGCAGGCTTCCCTCCGGGCGTTCCTTGCCCTGCACCAGCAACGAGGTGTCGTCCGGGCGCGGAACCAGCCGGGAAACAAACGCGAGGTAGGTCGGGGTGGCAAACACCATCTGGCGCTGCGGGTCCACCGCCACGCCGCCCCAGTTGAAGACGCCGAAATTGCCGGGGTAGACCAGGCTGCCCTGCGTTGAAGGCGGCGTGTAGCGGCCTTCGTAGCGCAGCCGGTGGAAGGCGATGCGGCAATACAGCTGGTCGAACATGGTCGCGCCCCACATGTCGCGGTCGGTCAGGGGTTTCGGGTCGAAGCTCAGCGCCGAGCGCGGCTGCGTGGTGGCCGTGCGGTCACCCTCGGCAGCGCCTTGCGGCGCGGCGTCTTCCCTGACCGGTAGCACCGGTGTGCCGCTGCGCCGGTCCAGCACGAACAGCTCGCCCTGCTTGGTGGGCTGCACCAGCGCCGGCACCACGCGGCCGCCCAGGCGCAGGTCCACCAGGCTGGGCTGGGCCGGCACGTCGTAGTCCCACAGGTCGTGGTGCACGGTCTGGAAGTGCCAGCGCACGCGGCCGGTCGCCAGCTCCAGCGCCACCACGGACGATGAATATTTTTCGACGGCCGCGCTGCGCCGGCCGCCCCACTGGTCGGGCGGCTGGTTGCCCAGCGGCACATAGACCAGGCCCAGGGCTTCGTCGACGCTGGAGACGGACCAGCTGTTGGGCGAATTGGGCGTGTAGGTCTGGCCGGGTGCGAGCGGTGCGGTGGCCTCGGGGTTGCCGGAATCCCAGTTCCAGACCAGCGCGCCGGTGTTCACGTCAAACGCGCGGATCACGCCCGACTGCTCCTGCGTCGAAACGTTGTCGAGCACGGTGCCGCCGATGATGATGAGCCCGCGCGCCAGCACCGGCGGCGAGGTGGCGTAGTAGGCGCCGGGCTTGACGTTGGGCATGTGGGCCCACAGGTCGATCTGGCCCGTGCCGCCGCCAAAGCTGGTGCACACCGCGCCGTTGTCGGGGTTGAGCGCAATGAGGCGGCCGTCGGCGGTAGGCATGAACAGTTTGCCCGGGCAGCTGGCGGTGGTGGGGACGGCCGCGGTGGCAGCCACCGGCAAGCCGGGGCGAGGGGCTGGTGCCTGCACGGCGGCAAGGGGCGGCTGCCCCGAGGCGGCCGGCGCCGCCAGCGGGGGAGACGCCGCCTGGTAGGACAGGCCGCGACAGGTCAGGTGCTGTAGCGCCAGCTTGTCCTGGATTTGCGGGTTGTAGCGCCACACTTCCGCGCCGGTGGTGGCGTCCAACGCAATCACCGACTGGTGCGGCGTGCACAGGAACAGCCGGTTGCCGACTTTCAGCGGCGTGACCTGGAAGGTGGTTTCAACCGGGTCGCCGGGCTGGCCGCGCAGGTCGCCCGTGCGGTATTGCCAGGCCGGCTGCAGGCCGGCGGCGTTGGCCGGGGTGATCTGCCCGAGCGGGGAATAACGTTGCCCGTGGCCGGTGCGCCCGTAGGCGTGCCATTCGCCGGGCGGCGTGCTCTCGGCAACGGCACCCGGCTCAGCCATGCCGGTGGGCGCCTCGGCCGTGCCCTCGACCCGGTGTGCATCTTGGAACCATGAAGCCACGCCGACCAGGGCGAACAGGGCCAAAGCCACCGCCAGCGCGTAGCCGCCGCCGTACAGCGCGGGTGCAGGGGGCAGGTCGTCCCAGCGGTCCAGGTCGTAATATGGCGAGCCCGCATCCAGGCTGCGCGTCACCCGCGGCAAAAGCAGCAGCAGGCCGAGCAGGAACAGCACGTCGCCGCGCGCGGCCAGCGGCCACCAGTCCAGCCCGGCCTCCCACAGCGACCAGCCCAGCGTGGCGAACACCAGCACGGCATACGTCCATAACGCCGCCGGCTGGCGCAGCAACAGCAGCACGCCGCTCAGCAGCAAACCCATGCCGGCCGGAGCGTAATACCGCGAGCCTCCCAGCAGGGCGAGCCAGAGCCCGGCCAGGCCCACAACCAGGCCGGTGAACACCAGCAGCAGGCCCAGGACCCGGGCCATGACAGAACGTACGCGAAGTGGCGAGGGGGTTCGCGCGCCGGGGTTTTGCACAATTTCTCCTCAAGGCGCAGAGCCGCGCGGGCTCCAGTCACGGAACGCCGGGTGTTCCAGGCGATGAACAGGCAACCCTAAAGGCGGCAGCCAGGCAAGAGGGTCAGGGTTTGGCTGGCGCCGCTGTAGGACGCTGCATGACGCGTCGGCCCGGCGCCTCCGGGACAAGCCGGCGCGGAGAAGCGATGGCGCAGGGGCTTCAAAGCGCTACGTTTTTAATAGCCGACACCGCCCATGGTTAAAGGGCTGATGCCTTTCTTTGTGAATGTCCGGAAGGCCCGGCGGCCGGCTACAGCCCTTTTTCAACCATGTCCAGCAGGCGCTGGCCGATCTGCTGCATGTGTGGACCGATCACCGGGCCCAACGGGCCGTCAATCACCAGCATGGCCAGGCCGTGTACCGCGGACCAGGCGAGGAACTCGGCGCCGGGCCGTTTCTCCGGCGGCATCACGCCGGCCTCTACCAGCTTGTCGAGCGCGGTGCCCAGCAGTTCGAAGGGGTTGAGGCCACCGGGGCCGGCGGTAGGCGTTTCTGGCGTGGCCTGTATCAGCATGTCAGAGCGCGCAAAGGCGGTGCGGAACAAGCCGGGCTCGGCCTGGGCGAAGCGCAGGTAGCCGCTGCCCACGGCGCGAACGCTGGCGCGGGCGAAGTC
>NZ_JBAQYR010000119.1:0-50735 GCF_049790275.1 Polaromonas sp. | reverse complement strand
GGCCGGCTCGGCGCCGGACTCGGCGGCGGGACCTGGCTGCTGGGCGGCCGGCAGGAAAATAAGAACCAGTGCAGCCAGCACCAGCAGCAGGCCTGCCAGAACCGCGGGCCGGGAAACCTGCGCCAACAGCGACGGGCCGGGCCCATCACCTGGCGAGCGGAAAGGCGCATTGATGGGGGTGTGCTGCTGACCGAGACTGGGCTTGCCGGTTTGCGGCAACAGCGCCAGCACCTGGCCGGCGTCGATCTTCAGCGTGCGGCAGACGCTTGCCGCAAGCGCACGGACAAATACCGCGTCGGGTAACAGATCGAGCCGGTCGGCCTCAAGCGCTTCAAGCTTTTTGACCGGTACCTTCAGGGCCACTGCGAGTGCCGCGATATGCAGGCCCGCCATCTCCCGGGCTTGCCGGATCAGGGAACCGGCGCTGGGAACAGAACCATCGACAGGCTGGCCGGCGATCCCCGGCCGCAACGCATCGTCCTGCGTCATTGCAGGGCTGCCGTTGAACTCACTCATTGAAGGCTCCTCGGTCATACGCAGCCGCCTCACGCGATTGTCCAAAACGTTTTTTCAGCTGATCAGCCAGTTGCATCATCGCTTCGCGATTGCCCAGGCTTCGCTCCACCTTGATGCCCAGCCACAGGGTTTCAGCTCTGGCCAGATCGCTGTTATTTACACGACGAATGTAGAACTGCGCACGCGACAGGTCACCGCGCTGGAAAAGCGCGTTCGACAAGTGATAGCCGGTAATAGGGTTGCCCGCATCCAGTTCATAAGACTGCGACAGGCTGCGCTCACCTTCAGCCGCCTGGCCTGCACTGATTTGGCAAATGCCTTGCGTCATCAGTGTTTTGGCCGACCCGCCATACGAAGGGATAGCCAGGGCGCGCCCGAACAGGGCGATCGACTCGCCATATCTTTTTTGCTGGCACAGCAGCCAGCCGTAGTTATGCAGAATGTCGCCGTCACGCGGGTTGAGCGCCATCGCACGGCGAAAACTGTCTTCGGCCAGCGCGTTGTCGCCCATGCGCATGTAGACCAGGCCGCGCAGGTTGTGGGCATCGGGATAGGACGGATCCGCGAGCAAAGCCTGCTTGAGTTCATCGAGGGCGACATTGGTCTGGCCCTGCTGGAAATAGTTGGCAGCAAGCTCAAGTCGCAGACGCGCGCGCTTGCGCCCGTCCGTTTCATCCGACTCGGTCATGACCTCCGCGCGCCCGCTAGCGGCGCCGGACGCGGCACCCGGTGTGCCGGCGCAGCCGGCCAGCAGCACGGCCACCCAACAGGCAGAAAGCCAGATGGCATTGCGGACGAAATTCATACACCGACCCCCTTGGTTACAACCTTGATTCCCTTGAGCATACCTTGCCGCCGCGTCGCCATGCGCTGCTCGACACCGGTGCGGTCCTGCACATCGCCGGCCAGTTGCCCGCAAGCTGCATCGATGTCGTCGCCGCGTGTTTTCCGGACGGTGGTCACGATACCCGCATCCAGCAGAATTTTCGCAAAAGCCATGACCTGCGGCATGCCGGACCGCTTGAGGCCCGAGGCCGGGAAGGGATTGAAGGGAATCAGGTTGAACTTGCAGGCCAGACCCTGCACGGCATGTTCACGCATCAGGGCAAGCAGCTGGTGTGCATGCTCTGGTTGGTCATTGACGCCGTCGAGCATGCAATATTCAAAGGTGATGAAATCTCGGGGCGCCGCCACCTGGTAACGGCTGCAGGCCTGCAGCAGTTCGGCAATCGGGTATTTTTTGTTGAGCGGCACAAGATTGCTGCGCAGCTTATCTTCAGGCGCATGCAGCGACACTGCCAGTGCCACGGGGCAATCTTGGGCCAGACGGTCCATCATGGGCACCACACCCGAGGTGGACACAGTGACGCGCCGGCGCGAGAGCCCATAGGCATGGTCATCCAGCATCACCCGCAGGGCAGGCAACAGTTGCGAATAGTTCTGCAGCGGCTCGCCCATACCCATCATCACCACGTTGGAGACAACTCGCTCCTCCTTGCCGAGGTGCTTGCGCAGGAAGTGCTCGGCGTACCAGAGCTGGCCAATGATCTCGGCCGTCGTCAGGTTGCGGCTGAAGCCCTGATGGCCGGTGGAACAGAAGCGGCAACCCACGGCACAGCCGGCCTGTGAGGAAATGCAAAGCGTTCCGCGGTCGGATTCGGGAATAAAGACGGTTTCGATGACGTCGCCAGCACCGACATCAAACAGCCATTTGATGGTGCCATCGGCCGAATCGTGGCGGGACACCACCTTGGGCCCCTCAATGTGGGCTGAAGCGGGAAGTTTCTCGCGAAGGGATTTCGCCAGATCGGTCATCTGGTCGAAGCTGGTCGCACCCTTCTGGTGAATCCATCGGAACAGCTGGGTGGCCCGGAAACGTTTTTCTCCGAGCCCCTCGCAAAACGCAGCCAGACCTTCCAGATCGTAATCAAGCAGGTTGGCTGTCATCGCATCGGAAATTCGCGAACTAGCGCGAATAGATGTTCATGCCCGCGAAGAAGAAGCTGATCTCCACCTGGGCGGTTTCGGTGGCGTCAGAGCCATGCACGGCGTTGGCATCAATGCTGTCGGCAAAATCGGCGCGGATGGTCCCGGCGGCGGCTTTTTTCGGGTCCGTGGCGCCCATCAGGTCGCGATGTTTCAGAATCGCGTTTTCGCCTTCAAGCGCGGAAATCATGACCGGGCCGGAAATCATGAACTCAACCAGGTCCTTGAAGAAAGGACGCTCTTTGTGCACCGCATAAAAGGCTTCGGCCTCGCCGCGCGACAGGTGCGCCATCCGGGCCGCAACCACTTTCAGGCCGGCAGCCTCAAAGCGTGCATAAATTTGACCAATGACATTTTTGGCCACTGCATCGGGTTTGATGATGGAGAGAGTGCGTTCGATCGCCATGAGATTTCCTTAACCTTGATTTTCTGGGCTTTATTCGAATCGAATAAAGCCTCTGATTTTAACCCGGGGCCAATGGCCCTGGTTAAAAAGTGCGTGGGCTTGCGCCGGGAGTCAGCGGTTTCCGCCGCGGTTGCCGCCACC
The DNA here is from genome assembly GCF_049790275.1 of Polaromonas sp. Classification (GTDB taxonomy): domain Bacteria; phylum Pseudomonadota; class Gammaproteobacteria; order Burkholderiales; family Burkholderiaceae_C; genus Polaromonas. The sequence continues at coordinate 47,686 of NZ_JBAQYR010000119.1, read as the reverse complement.
GCTGCGATTGCCGCCACGGTTTCCACCACCGCCCCCCCCGCTGCGCCGCTGGCCGGAACCTCCGCCGCCGCCGCCAGGGCCACCGCCACCACCACCACGGCGCTGGCCCTGACCAGGCGCCTGACGCTGGCGGGTGAAGGTTTCCGCACCAATGTAGCCGAATGACGTTTTCATGGGGTCAGGCTGCGCCCCGCCCGGACTCTTGTCGCCCCGGTCACCGCGATCACTCCCACGGTCATCGCGGCGTTTCGGGCCTTGCCCGCCGGCATTGCCGCCGAACTTGCCCGGCGGGCCGGACCGGGGACCGGCGCCATTGCCTCCGTTTCCCCCATTGCCACGACCACCCTTGGCACCGCGGCGCCGGTTGCCGTCGCGCGGCGCCTCATTCCGGTTCATCGGCGGTTGCAGGTCGAGCGGATCGTGTCCGGCTTCGTCGTCCTGGTCACCCGGTTCACTTGCCCTGTTGTTTTCGGGCATGGCCTGCGCGTCCACCGGCCTGACGACTCCGTTATCCGGCCGCCCACGCCCGCCGCGCGGGCGGTCCGTGCGGCGCGGTCCGCGTCCTGGGCGGCCTTCGCCGGATCCGGCCTCGCCTGCTTCTGCGACGTTCCTGTGCGCGCCACGCGGATCGGCACGGGCTTCCGAACGCCCGACAGCGTTGGTCAGCGCCGCGATGTCGCGCTCATCCAGCTCGACAAAGGCCCCTCGCTTGAGGCCGCGCGGCAAAACCACGGCGCCATAACGGATGCGGATCAGGCGGCTGACGGCGTGACCGACCGCCTCGAACATGCGGCGCACTTCGCGGTTGCGCCCCTCGGAAATTGTCACGCGGTACCAGCAATTGGCACCCTCGCCACCGCCGGCCTCTATCGTGCTGAACTGGGCCATGCCATCGTCAAGCTGCACACCATCAAGCAGCCGTTTTTTCTCTTCATTGTTCAGGGCACCCAGCACACGCACCGCATATTCGCGCTCCAGGCCAAAGCGTGGATGCATCAGCTTGTTGGCCAGCTCGCCGGAGCTGGTCAGCAGCAGCAGGCCTTCGGTGTTCAGGTCAAGCCTGCCGACCGACTGCCATTTGCCCTGGAACAGCTTGGGCAGGCGGCGAAACACGGTGGGCCGGTTTTGCGGGTCGTCATGCGAAACCACTTCGCCGGAGGGCTTGTGGTAGGCAATCACCCGCGGCGGCGGCGGATCGATACGCACCCGGATCGGTTTGCCATTGACCTTGACCGTGTCGCCAAACTGGATGCGCTGGCCGATGTGGGCCGGCTCGGCGTTGACGGAAATTCGCCCTTCCAGAATCAGTTGCTCCATTTCCAGCCGCGATCCCAAACCTGCCTGCGCCAGCACCTTGTGCAACTTGGGCGTCTCCGGCTGGGGCAACAGGACGCGCTTGGGAGGCTCGAGCGCGCCATCTTCCTCATCCGCATCAAACTTGCCGGTAATCACGTCTTCAAAGCGGGCCAGCGCCGGCGGCATGGCTGCTTGTCCGGTCCTACCCGGAGCGACCTTGCCCATGCCTTCCGCAGAAGTATCGGGAACTACCAATTCGATAGCACTCTTCGCCTGTGAATCAAGGGCTGAAGCCACTTTTGGCTCTTCAGCCTGGGAAGCTGCAGCGGTGGCCGGAGCCGGATTTTCGTTTTGATTCATGCGTTACGTTCAGGCGTTGGGGTCGATGGCCGTGGGGCTGCTCAGGGAAGCGTCCTGTTGTATGTCCGCGGGGTCGCCCGCGGCGGAAATATCTGCAAGCGCCAGGCCAGCCTCCAGCCCATCCGCCAGTTCCGGAACGGCCACTGACGCAGGCGCTTCATCCACGGCCAACGTGGCGGACATGCCAAATTCGATCTGCTCCAGCATGGAGGCCTGCCCCGCCGCGTTGTCCATCGCCGGCAGCTGGTCCAGTGACTCCAGGCCCAGGTCATCGAGAAACTGCCGTGTGGTTGCGTACAGGCCTGGCCGCCCGACGGTTTCGCGGTGGCCGATCACCTCGACCCAGCCACGGTCCTCAAGCTGCTTGAGAATCATGCTGTTGATCGTCACTCCGCGTATGTCTTCCATGTCGCCGCGGGTGACCGGCTGTCGATAGGCGATGATTGCCAGCGTTTCCAGGGTGGCACGGGTGTAACGCGGCGGTTTCTCAGGATGCAGGCGATCGAGGTATTCGCGCATCTGCGGACGGCTCTGGAAGCGCCAGCCGGTGGCGACATGCACAAGCTCCACGCCTCGCCCGTACCAGTCGTTTTGCAGATCCTCCAGCAGGAGCTTGAGGGTGTCGGCCGTGAGTGCCCCGTTGAACAAAACACCCATCTCACGCAAAGGCAGCGGCTGCTGCGCGCAAATAAGTGCCGTTTCGAGGACGCGCTTGGCATCCGTCGTATTCATGGTCTTGGTTCCGAAATGATTCGAGATAAAGGCGCCTGGCGGCGCAGTTCACATTCATGCGCAACCACAACATCTGGGCGCGCCATGCGGCGGGTAGCAGAAAACTACTGGATTTGATTGTATCCCAGCCCCAGCCGGGTCAGAGCCGCTGCCAGATCCTCCGGCAGCGGCGCCCTGAACTCGAGGGCATCACCGGTGACCGGGTGGGTGAACGCCAGCCTGCAGGCATGCAGCGCCTGACGGCCCAGACCTGCCGCAGGCCTGCCGCCATACATCTCGTCCGACACCAGAGGATGGCCGATGGAGGCCATATGGACCCGGATCTGGTGGGTCCGCCCCGTATGCAGCCTGCAGCGCACCAGGCAAAACGAGCCCTCACTCTGCAGCAGATAAAGATCGGTCGAAGCGGTCTTGCCTGCATTTTTTTCCAGGTCCACCACCGCCATGCGCAAACGGTTGCGCGGATCGCGGCCCATGGGCGCATCAACCCGGCGGCCCTTGGGGCCTTGCCAGGCGCCATGCGCCAACGCCAGGTATTCACGGCTGACACTCCGCTCGGCGATCATGGCCACCAGCTGGTCCATGACCTGGCGCCGGCGCGCCACCACCATCAGGCCGCTGGTGTCCTTGTCCAGCCGGTGCACGATGCCGGCGCGCGGCAGCCCGCTGGCCTGCACGTCGCGCGCCAGCAGTCCGTTGAGCAGGGTGCCGCTCCAGTTGCCGGGCGCCGGATGCACCACCAGGCCAGCCGGCTTGTTGATGACCAGCAGGTGCTCATCCTCAAAAACGACCTCCAGCGCCATCGCCTCCGGCTTGAAGGCCTGGCTCTGTGGCGTGGGTTTGAGTTCGATCACGAGCTTGTCACCGGCCTTGACCCGGGTGGAAGCCTTGGTCGCCGTGACGCCGTTCAGTTGCACAGCGGCAGCTTCAATCAGCTGCTGCAGATAACTGCGCGAGAACTCGGGCACCATGCCCGCCAGCGCACGGTCCAGGCGTGTCCCGTGGCTTTCCACGGGAACACTCACCTCGCGCAATTCGGCATCAGCGCCGGTTTCGCCCTCCCCCAGAATCTCGTCCACCAGGCTGCCTGCGGTGATGGCGCTCGATATAATCAATTTGCTTTGTACAGAATCAGTCATTAACAGGATCAATAGCGATGTTTTCCACCAAATTATCGGTTGTTCCAGCCACACGCCCTGCGGCCGCCGCGATGCTCGCCTGTGCATTCGTCCTTTCGGCATGCTCCTCTGCCGTCAAGGATCCCACTGCCGCCTGGAGCCCGAACAAGATTTACGCAGAAGCCAAGGACGAAGCCAACTCCGGTGCTTACGACAAGGCCGTCCCGTTGTTTGAAAAGCTTGAGGGCCGCGCCGCCGGCACACCGCTGGCGCAGCAGGCCCAGCTGGAAAAAGCCTACGCCCAATTCAAGGGCGGCGAGCAGGCCCAGGCTCTGGCGACACTGGACCGCTTCATGAAGCTGCACCCGGCCAGCCCGGCGATCGACTACGCCCTTTACCTCAAAGGCCTCGTCAACTTCAACGAGAACCTGGGCATGTTCAGCTTTCTGTACAAGCAGGACCTGTCCGAGCGCGACCAGAAAGCGGCCAAGGAATCGTTCGAAACCTTCAAGGAACTGGTCAACCGGTTTCCCGAATCCAAATATTCGGCAGATGCACGCCTGCGCATGACCTACATCGTCAATTCGCTGGCCCAGTATGAGGTTCACGTGGCGCGTTATTACTACTCCCGCGGCGCCTACATTTCGGCAATCAATCGTGCGCAAACCGCGATCGCGGATTACCGGGATGTGCCGGTACTCGAAGAGGCCCTGTTCATCCTGTACAGGTCTTACGACGCCCTCAAGATGACCCAATTGCGCGACGACACCCGGCGCGTGATGGAAAAAAACTATCCCCAGAGCGAGTACCTGTCCAAAGGCTTCAAGTCGGTGGATGGTCCCTGGTACAAGTTCTGGTAAGCAGCTCCAGCCTGTCGTTCAACTCCTCTTCCGAAGCCAGGCGCTGCATCGCGGGCAATGCGCGCAGCAGCCGTTTGCCATAGCCCATCAAGGCCAGCCGGCTGTCGCAGACCACCAGTACACCCTGATCGGTTTCGCGGCGTATCAGCCGACCGGCGCCCTGCTTGAGCGCCACTGCCGCCTCCGGCAGGAAATAATCGTTAAAAGCGCTTTTGCCTTCCGACTCCAGCAGCCGGGACCGGGCTTCCACCATCGGGTCGTTCGGCGGCGGGAAAGGAAGCTTGTCGATGATCACCAGTTGCAGCGCCTCCCCGGGCACGTCGATACCCTCCCAGAACGAAGCGGAGGCCACCAGAACGCAGCCACGGCCACCCTGTCCGTCGGCTTGCCGGAAGCGCTCGATCAGGGCCCGCTTGGGCATCGCGCCCTGCACCAGCACCTCAATGTCGGATGAGCCCTCAAACGCCGCCTGCAACGCCTCGCCAATAGTGCGCAAGGCACGCAAGGTCGTGGTCAGCACCATGGTGCGGCCGCCGAGCCGGCGCGCCCAGTGCGCCGCCGAGGCCGCCACCGCCGCCGTGTGTGCGGGATCGCCCGGCTTGGGGAAATTGCGCGGGATATAAAGCGCCGCCTGGCGCGCATAGTCAAAAGGGCTGCCCACCTGCAGGACTTCGGCGCCGGTCAGTCCGCAGGGCTGCGTGAACCAGCTCAGGTGCGCGTCATCACCGAGGGTGGCCGAGGTAAACACCCATGACTTGGCCGCGGCTTTGTCGTCCGTGAAAACCTTGGCCTGGATGGCCTGGGCGATATCCAGAGGAGACTCCACCAGCCGCAGCTGGGTGCCCACATCCAGCCAGCGGACACCGCCCGGCTCCGGGGCAAGGGTAAAGCAGCGGGCACGCTCGTCCAGCTCGATGGCACGTTCGTGCAAGCGGACAAAATCAGGTGCGATTTCACTGACCGTGTCCAGGGCCTCGCAAGCCTTGGCCAGAGAGATGCAAACTGCGGCCAGCGCCCCCGTCCACTCATGCGCGTTCAGCCCTTCAGGTGTTGCCTCGTTCCAGCGCAGTTTGCTGCCCGGATAGGCTTTGCCCACGCATAAACGCAGGTCGCGTGCGGCGTGTTCGACGGCACCCGCCAGCATCTGCCAGTCCTGCAGGCCACGCGCAAGCTGCAGCCCGGTACCCAGCATGTCGCGCGAAAAATCGAGCAACTGGCCCGTGGAGAGGTTTTTCCCGAGGAACTGCACACCGGTTTCATTGAGCTGGTGCGCCTCGTCAAAAATCGCAATCCTGACTGTCGGCAGCAGCTCGGCAACGCCTGATTCGCGCACCGCCAGATCGGCAAAAAACAGGTGATGGTTGATGACCACCACGTCCGCAGCCAAGGCTTCACGGCGCGCATGGTTGACATGGCAGGCGCGAAAGCGCGGGCACTGGGTACCCAGGCAGTTTTCACGGGTGGAGGTAACCCAGGGGATGACTGGCGAACGTTCGTCCAGACCCGGGAGTTCGGCCAGGTCTCCGGTCTCCGTCACGCGTGCCCACTCTTCCACCTTGGCCAGCGCGCGAAGCGAGCTGCGTTCCGGAAAGTTGGCATCGTGGCGGGCCATCTCCATCCTGTGCAGGCACAGGTAGCTACCGCGTCCCTTGAGTAGCGCGGTGCTGACCGGCACACCCAGGGCTTTGACAAGGGTGGGCAAGTCGCGTCCGAACAGCTGGTCCTGCAGCGCCTTGGTGGCAGTGGACAGCAGGACCCGCTCGCCGCTGAGCAAGGCTGGCACCAGGTAGGAAAAGGTTTTTCCGACCCCTGTGCTAGCTTCCACCACCAGTGGGTACGCCCCCTCGATGGCGCGCGCCACGGCCAGCGCCATATCGGTTTGCCCGCTGCGTGGGATAAAGTGTTCGGTCGCGCGCGACAAGACGCCGTCGGGGGCAAAAGCCTCCAGGACTTGGGCTTCCAGGTTCATCAGGCGGGTTCAGGCGGATCGAGGGACAGCTCGAGCTGGGAAATCTGGTCGCGCAGGAGAAGGCGGCGTTTTTTGAGGCGCCTGAGCATCAACTCGTCAATCGGCACGGCATGCGATGTGAGGTCCACCAGGGCATTGAGGTCGGCATGTTCGATTTTGAGTTCTATCAGGCGGCGCTCCGGGGAGTGCAGGTTGGAGTCCAAGTTTTTTATCCGGGCAGGCAGCTTCATCTGATAATACGTCGATTACGGAGATAAATCGAGTCCACATGACTCGGCCATTCAATATGTCCAAAGGTTATCGAATTACAGCTTCCACCGGTATCCACAAAGGAGACCGCGACTACCAGCAGGACCAGGTGGCCCTGCTAAGCCATCCACGCATTGCCGGCTGTATGCTTGGCATCGTCGCCGATGGCATGGGCGGCCGAAGCGGCGGCCGCAAGGCGTCCGACCAGGTCATGATGACTGCCAAACAGCTGTTCGAGCGGTATGCCCCCGACACGGACGATGCCGCTGCGATGCTCAGGCAACTCGTGGAAGAAGCCCACACCGTGATCAAGCTTACCGCCATTTCAGCCGAGCAGGAACCGCACAGCACGCTGGCCGCGTTTTTGATCAACCCGGGGGGCGACTGCCATTGGGCACATGCGGGTGATTCGCGCATCTATCACTTCCACGGCGCCAAGCTGGTCAAGCGGACAACGGACCACTCCTATGTCCAGACGCTGGTGGACAAGGGGGAGATCACCGAGGAGGAAGCCAATGTGCACCCTCAATCCAACATCCTCATGGGTTGCCTGGGCACCGAAGAAGCGCCACCCGTCAGCCTGCACTTCATCCCCCAGTTGCGTCCCGGCGATTCATTGATTGCCTGCAGCGACGGCATTTGGCACTATTTCAGCCCGAGCGAAATGGGCTCAGCGCTTTCCATGTTGTCTCCGCGCGAGGCTACGGAATTCCTGATCCAGAAAGCCAGGTCACGCGCTCACGGCGGTGGCGACAACCTGTCGCTGGTGATTGTCAAGCTGGAAGCGCTGGCCTGAGGCTCCGGACAGGCCCTAGTTGGGGGTTGGTAAAGAGGCTGCCGGCGGTTTGGTCTGCTCGCGCTGCCTTTTCTCGCGGCTGGCTCTTCTTTCAAGCACTTCCTGCTGCTTGTCATTGTATTTCTGCACCTCGTCGGCAATCTCTGCCTGTCTTTCCGCACGAGCCTGTGCCCTCTCTTTGGAGCCTTTGAGCTTGCTGGCGGCATCGGCAGCATTCGAAGCTTCGCCCTGTTGCAGATTGACCCGTTCATCGGCTTTTTTGCGTGAACGTTCTTCCCGTGCTTCCGTGTCTTCCAGTGCTTTGGTACGGCGCTCGGCCGCCTGCCTGAGTATTTCAGGTGAGGACTTTTCTTCCGTTTTACGGAGCTGGTCGGCCGCTCTCTCGCGACGCTGCTGGTCGTTAAGAGCCACTTCGCGCTGCTTGAGCCCGGTCATCGCCTCGCGTTGCCTGAGTTTGATGGCATTCAGGCAACTGTTGACTGCAAACTTTTTGTAACAGGCTGCCTCCTCCACGTCGAATTTCGCTTCCAGCGCTGCGCGTTCGGCGTTGATCTGTTCGCGCTCGCGATCTACTGCGGCGGAGACCGGGTCATTCGCGACCTGTCCACTGGCAGCCGCGCCGAAGAGGGAAAACAGCAACAAAAAGAATAAGTTTTTCATGTCAGCTTGGTGTCGACATTCCTGCGCTCAAGTGCCAGAAACTCGGAGGACTGCATTTCATTGAGCCTTGAAACCGTCCGGGGAAACTCATGAGCCAAGGGTCCTTCCGTATATAACGCCTCCGGGGCCACTTCCGCCGACATGATGAGCTTGACGCGGCGGTCGTACAGCACATCGACCAGCCAAGTAAAGCGCCGCGCCTCGGACGCCATGCGCACGGGCATGTGGGGTACATCACTGAGCAGCACCGTATGGAACTGTGTGGCAATTTCCAGATAGTCATTTTGCGAACGAGGCCCGCCGCACAGGGTCTTGAAATCGAACCAAACGACGCCGCCGGCCTTGCGTCTGGCCTGGATTTTCCGCGCTTCAATATGCAGCACAGGTGATTCATCATGGGACTCTGCCAGCCGCTCAAAAGTTTCCCTCATTTCGGCATCCGCCTGCGGACCCAGCGGCGTGTGGTAAAGCCTGACCTGCTCCAGCGTGCGCCGGCGGTAATCGGTGCCATTGTCGACGCTGATCACCTCCAGGTGCTGCTTGAGCAGCGCAATCGCCGGCAAAATGCGGTCGCGGTGCAGGCCGTTGGGATAAAGCTCGTCGGGATGGAAGTTGGACGTGGTGACAAAACCCACCCCATTGTCGAACAGCGCCGCCAGCAGGCGGTGCAGAATCATCGCGTCGGTGATGTCGGCCACGTGGAACTCGTCGAAGCAGATCAGCCGGTAACGTTTTGCAATACGTTTGCCCAGTTCATCGAGCGGGTTGACCGTGCCCTGGAGCTCGCGCAACTCGCGGTGGACCTCCCGCATGAACTCATGGAAATGCAGGCGCGTTTTGCGCTTGAGTGGAACCGCGTTGTAAAAGCAGTCCATCAAAAAGCTCTTGCCGCGCCCCACCCCGCCATGCATATAGACGCCACGCGGGATGTCGGGCCGGTTGATCAGTTTTTTAAGCGGGTTCGAGCGCTTCTCCTTGAAGGCCGCCCACTCGGTGGCGCAGCGCTCCAGGGCGGCGACCGCGCGCAACTGCGCGGGATCGCTGGCGTAGCCCCGTGTCTTCAGCTCAGACGCGTACTCCGAACTGACGGACATCGTGTCGTTGACCGGCGGGCTCAGAAGTTCAGTGTGCGTTTGTCGACGGCCAGGGCCGCTTCCTTCGTTGCCTCACTGAGCGAAGGATGGGCATGACAAATCCTGGCAATGTCTTCCGAACTGGCCCGGAATTCCATCGCCACCACGCATTCGGCAATCAGTTCGCTTGCCATGGGGCCGACTATGTGCACACCGAGGATTTCGTCAGTGGTGGCGTCGGCCAGCATTTTCACCATGCCGGTGGTATCGCCCAGCGCCCGCGCGCGGCCATTGGCCATGAAGGGGAAGGTGCCGGCCTTGTAGGCCCGGCCGGCAGCCTTGAGCTGCTCTTCGGTCTGGCCCACCCAGGCGATTTCGGGGTTGGTGTAAATCACCCAGGGAATGGTGTTGAAGTTGACATGGCCGTGCTGGCCGGCAATACGCTCGGCAACCGCCACGCCTTCTTCTTCGGCCTTGTGCGCCAGCATGGGACCGCGCACCACGTCTCCAATTGCCCAGACATTGGGCAGGCTGGTTTTGCAGTCTTCATCGACCACCACCGCGCCGCGTTCGTCGAGCTTCAGGCCCACGGCCTCCGGATTGAGGCCCTGGGTGTTGGCCACCCGGCCGATCGAGACGATGAGTTTGTCCACCTCCAGTGTCTGCGCTTCGCCCTTGGCATCGGTGTAGGCCACACTGACGCCCTTCTTGCTGCTTTTGATTTCGCCGACTTTCACGCCGAGCGCGATTTTCAGACCCTGCTTGTCGAAAGCCTTTTTGGCCTCCTTCGCGATCTGCTGGTCCACGGCCCCCAGGAAAGTTGGCAGGCCTTCCAGCACGGTGACTTCAGCGCCCAGACGGCGCCAGACCGAGCCCATTTCCAGGCCGATCACGCCGGAACCGATCAGGCCCAGCTTTTTGGGAACCGCCCCAATGCGCAGGGCCCCGTCGTTCGACAGGATGTTCTCTTCGTCAAACGGCGCGCCGGGCAAGGCACGCGCGCTGGAGCCGGTGGCGACAATGATGTGTTTGCCGGAAACGGTTTCTTCGGCAGCACCGGCGACCTGGATGTCGTACAGCCCGTCTTTGATTGCCGTGAAGGAACCGCGGCCGTGGAAGAAGGTAACCTTGTTTTTCTTGAACAGGTAGACGATGCCGTCGTTGTTCTGCTTGACGACCGTGTCCTTGCGGGCCAGCATCTTGGCGACATCCAGGCCCAGCCCCTTGACCTCGATGCCATGCTCGGCAAAGTGGTGGCCGGCATGGTCATAGTGTTCCGAGGACTGCAGCAGCGCCTTGGACGGAATGCAGCCGACGTTGGTGCAGGTGCCGCCCAGGGCCGGGCCGCCCTTGGCATTTTTCCACTCGTCGATACAGGCCACGTTGAAGCCCAGCTGGGCGGCGCGAATGGCAGCAATGTAGCCGCCGGGGCCACCGCCGATGACGATGACGTCGAATTGTTTAGTACTCATCAATATTCTCACTTCACTTTACGAAATGCCGGACTGTGAATGCCGGCAGGCGAACCAAAAGCAATCAAATAACCTGTGTCGCTGACAACCGGAGACCATGAAAAGTCATTACCCCGAAACGAAAGCGACACCTTGGTTGGCACGCGGCAAAACATCGGCATGGGCCAACCTTCACGGATACACCGAATCGAATCTAGTGGCATGTTGTCGCTGAACAGGCGCCCCACGTCTTCCCGGCTCATTTCGCGCCAAGTTTGGGAGGTCACGTCATCAGGCGCGTTCCCGACGATTCTTGCTTTCCACTGCCCCTCTGCACTCCCGGAGATGATTAGCTGCTTTACGCCGGCGATGAGGTAACCGTTAAGAGGCACTTCCTCAAACTCGCCCGAAAAACCGTCGTCGGGGCGAACCGCCGCGCAGCCTGCTGCCAAGCATGCGGCAAGGATTACCAGGATGACGCGCGCGGAAAACCCTCCCGCCGCGCCCCCACTGGCTTTCCCTGGCGTCATCAGATGTCAAACAGCAGACGTGCGGGATCTTCCAGCGCTTCCTTCATGGCCACCAGGCCGAGCACGGCTTCGCGGCCGTCCACGATGCGGTGGTCGTAGCTCATCGCCAGGTAGTTCATCGGGCGCACCACGATCTGGCCGTTTTCCACGACGGCGCGGTCCTTGGTCGCATGCACGCCGAGGATGGCCGACTGCGGCGGGTTGATGATGGGGGTGGACAGCATGGAGCCGAACACGCCGCCATTGGAAATCGAGAAGGTGCCGCCGGTCATCTCTTCGATGCCGAGCTTGCCGTCGCGCGCCTTGGCGCCGTACTCTGCAATTTTCTTTTCGATGTCGGCAAAACTCATCTGGTCGGCATTGCGCAGGATGGGCACCACCAGGCCGCGCGGCGAACCGACGGCAATGCCGATGTCGAAGTAACCGTGGTAGACGATGTCATTGCCGTCCACCGAGGCGTTGAGCACCGGGTATTTTTTCAGCGCATGCACCGCCGCCTTGACGAAAAAGCTCATGAAGCCGATCTTCACGCCATGCTCTTTCTCGAATTTTTCCTGGAAACGCTTGCGCATTTCCATCACCGGCGCCATGTTGACCTCATTGAAGGTGGTCAGGATGGCGTTGGTGGCTTGCGACTGCAGCAGACGCTCGGCGATCCGTGCGCGCAGGCGGCTCATGGGCACACGCTGCTCCGGACGCTCACCCAGGTTGCTGGCCCTGGAAGGTGACGCAACTTGAGGCAGGGAAGTGGTTGGAACACCCGTCGGTATTGCGCTGGCAGCTACAGATTTAGGAGCAGATGCAGCGCCACCGGCGACCGCACCCAGCACATCGCCCTTGGTCACGCGGCCATCCTTGCCGGTACCTGGAACCGAGCCCGACGCCAGCTGGTTGTCAGCCATCAGCTTGGCGGCGGCAGGCATGGGTACACCGGCCATGCTCCCGCCAGATGCCGCTGGCGCGGCGGGAGCTGCAGCAGGAGCGGCCGCCGCAGGCGTTGCGGCGGCAGGTGCCGCAGCGGCTGCCTTGCCCTCGGTATCAATTCGGGCAATCAACTGCTCGGCCGTGACCGTGCCGCCATCGGCCACCAGGATCTCGGACAGAACGCCTGCCGCGGGTGCCGGCACTTCGAGCACCACCTTGTCGGTTTCGATTTCGATCAGGATTTCGTCGATGGCAATGCTGTCACCAACTTTTTTCTTCCACTGCAACATGGTCGCTTCGGCGACGGATTCGGACAGCTGCGGGACTTTGACTTCTACGGTAGCCATTTAAATTCTTTCGTGTGTAATTTCCGGGCAGACACGCCTGAGGCAGGCGTGGCCTTTTCTTTATTTGGACAGGATGAAACCCTTGAGCTTGGCGAAGGCGCCGTCTACCAGCGCCTTTTGCTGCTCCTGGTGCAGATGCGAGTAGCCCACGGCCGGCGAAGCCGAAGCTGCGCGACCCGAGTAACCCAGCTTCTGGCCTTCAGCCATGTTCTCGTGGATGTAATGCTGCACAAAGAACCAAGCCCCCTGGTTTTGCGGCTCGTCCTGGCACCAGACAATGTCGGTGACATTCGGATACTTCTTCAGCTCTGCTGAAAACGCCTTGTGCGGGAAGGGATAGAGCTGCTCCACACGCAGGATGGCCACGTCGTCCACACCTTTTTCGTCACGCTTTTTGGCCAGGTCGTAATAAACCTTGCCCGAACAGGCGACAACCCGCTTGACTTTCTCCGCCTTGAGCCCGGCGCTGTCCGGAATCACGGTCTGGAAGCCGCCCTTGGTGAATTCCGAGAGCGGCGAGGTGGCGTCCTTGTTGCGCAGCAGCGACTTGGGCGTCATGATGACCAGCGGCTTGCGCAGGTTGCGCACCATCTGGCGGCGCAGCACATGGAAAATCTGGCTGGCTGTCGTCGGCTGGACCACCTGCATGTTGGTGTCGGCCGACAGCTGCATGAAGCGCTCCAGGCGCGCCGAGCTGTGCTCCGGGCCCTGGCCTTCGTAGCCGTGCGGCAGCATCAAGGTGATGCCGTTGACACGCCCCCATTTGACTTCGCCGGAGGCAATGAACTGGTCGATCACGACCTGCGCGCCGTTGGCAAAGTCGCCGAACTGGGCTTCCCAGATCACCAGCGTGTTGGGGTCGTTCGACGCGTAGCCATATTCGAAGGCCAGCACGGCTTCCTCGGACAGGATGGAGTCGATGACCACGAACGGTGCCTGGTTCTCGGCCACGTTCTGCAGGGGCACATAGGTGCCGGTGTCCCATTTCTCGCGGCTCTGGTCATGAATCACCGCATGGCGGTGCGTGAAGGTGCCGCGTCCGCAGTCCTCACCCGAGAGGCGCACCGGGTAGCCGCTGGCCACCAGCGAGGCCAGCGCCATGTGTTCGCCCATGCCCCAGTCAACAGGAATATCGCCGCGGCCCATGGCAGCGCGGTCGTCGTAAACCTTTTTGACCAGCTGGTGCGCCGTCACCGTGGCGGGGATGGTGCTGATCTTTTCAGCCAGTCGCTTCCATTCGGCCATGGGAATCGCAGTGTCGCCGGCATCGGTCCACTTTTTGCCGAGGAAAGGGCTCCAGTCCACGGCGTACTTGCTCTTGAAGTTGGTGATCACCGGATCAAAAGTGCTCTTGCCGGCGTCGAGCGCGGCGCGCACGGCCTTGACCATGTCGTCACCCAGCGTCTCGCCCATCCCCTGGGCCGCCAGCCTGTCGGCGTACAGCTTGCGCGTACCGGGATGCTGCGCAATTTTTTTGTACATCAGTGGCTGTGTCAGCGCCGGTGTGTCCTGCTCGTTGTGGCCGAGCTTGCGGAAACAGATGATGTCGACCACGACGTCCTTCTGGAACTCCATGCGAAACTCGAGGGCCAGCTGGGTCGCCAGCACCACGGCTTCCGGATCATCGCCGTTGACGTGCAGGACAGGCGCTTCGATCATCTTGACCACGTCGGTGCAATACAGCGTGGACCGGCTGTCGCGCGGGTCGCTGGTGGTGAAACCAATCTGGTTGTTGATCACCAGGTGCACCGTGCCGCCGGTGGAATAACCACGGGTCTCGGCCAGCGCCAGCGTTTCCATGACCACGCCCTGCCCGGCAAAGGCCGCATCGCCGTGCACCAGCACCGGCAACACCTGTTTGCCCTTGGGGTCGTTACGGCGGTCCATGCGGGCGCGCACGGAACCTTCCACCACGGGATTGACGATTTCGAGGTGCGAGGGGTTGAAGGCCAGGCTCAGGTGCACCGGCCCACCGGGGGTAGTCACATCGGAGCTGAAACCCTGGTGGTACTTGACGTCGCCGCTGGGCAGGTCTTCCGGCGCCGTATGGTCAAACTCGGCAAACAGGTTGGCAGGGACCTTGCCCAGCGAGTTGACCAACACATTCAGGCGCCCGCGGTGGGCCATGCCAATGACGATTTCCTGCACACCGATGCTGCCGCCGCGCTGGATCAGCTCGTCCATGCTGGCAATAAAACTCTCGCCGCCTTCCAGCGAGAAGCGTTTCTGGCCGACGTACTTGGTGTGAAGGAAGCGCTCCAGGCCTTCGGCCGCCGACAGGCGGTCCAGGATATGAAGCTTCTTTTCCTGGGTGAAATGGGGTTTGCTGCGGATGCTTTCGAGTTTCTGCTGCCACCAGCGCTTCTGGTTCTGGTCGGTCATGTACATGTACTCGGCGCCAATGGTGCCGCAGTAGGTCTCGCGCAGCGCATTGAGCAGCTCGCGCAGGCTCATGGTTTCCTTGCCGAAGAAGGTGTTGCTGGTGTTGAACACCGCCTCCTGGTCGGCATCGGTGAACCCGTAAAAAGACGGGTCCAGTTCGGGAATGTTGTCGCGTTCGGTGCGCTTGAGGGGGTCGAGGTCGGCCCAGCGGGCGCCGACGTTGCGGTAGGCGGCAATCAGCTGCTGGACGGCCGTGCGCTTGCGCCCCCACTCGGAGTCGGCGGTGGAAGCACCCACCACACGGGTCACGCCCTGCTTGGCCCGTTCGGCGAAGGCGTTGACGACCGGCAGGTGCGGAACGTCCTTGGCATTGCTGCCATCGACAGCGGGCACGTGCTGCAGGGCGTCGAAATACTCGCGCCAGTTGTCGGGCACGCTGCCGGGGTTGGCCAGGTAGTTTTCGTACATCTCTTCGACATAGGGCGCATTGCCACCGAAGAGATAGGTGTTGCCTTGATAGGCTGAATAGACGGACGATGCCGCCGGCAGGGAACTCATTACGCTGACCTCCGTTTCCCTTGAGGAAACATTAGCTGGCCACAACAGGATGTGGCTGGTTGATTAACCTTCCGCAACACGGCTTGACCGATTAGCGGATGCGACTGTGGCAAGGAAGGGCCTTCAGAAACAGGCTCGATTGTGCCACCGAATGCCCAAATGGCGAAACCCGGACCACCACAAAGGCGCCCGGGTTTTGTCATGCAGCGGACCGACCGCGTTGGTCGGCCTGCTTCAGGCTCAGGTCAGGCCGGGGTTTCCCGCCATGCCGATCAGGCCCGGCACATTGGGTTTGGGCGGCTTGAGGACCTTGTGTGTCTTCAGGTAAGTCTCGACAATCTCCCAGACTGGTGGGCCGGCATTCTTGCTGGCTTCCTGCACCGGCGCCCAGCCGGCCACCTTGTAGGTCTTGCCGGCCTCGATCAGCTTGTGGCCCAGTCGCATGTCCTGGATGCGGGCGCCCATCTTCGCGCCAGGCTCGCAGCGATAGCTCAGCCCACCGACACGAACCATGTCGCCGCCCTGCTGGTAATACGGGTCGGGGTTGAACAGGTTGTCACCCACGTCTTCGAGGATGGTCTTGATCATGTCGCCGCGCATCTCGGTCAGCGTGGTCCAGGGGTAGGTGATGGCCGTCTGGTCCATCAGGTGCTCGCGCGTGATCGCCTGGCCCGGCAACAGCGAGGTGCCCCAGCGGAAACCGGGTGAAAAGGCGATGTCGGCGCCCCGCACCTCCATCAGCGCGTCAAGGATGAGCTGGTCAAAAGTACCGTTGAAGTTGCCGCGTCGGTACAGCGTAGCCTCGGTGACAGCGAGTTTTTCGGACAGTTTGGCCTCGTAGGGCGCGCGAACCTTTGCAATCAGTGAGCTCATGGCCGCGTCAGGCGGCAGCAGGTCTGAAAACACCGGCAGCAGGCGGTAGTTGAAAGCCATCACCTTTTTGTCCTTGACGTCGAGGTCGAGCACACCCAGGAACTTGCCGTTGCTGCCCGCATTGGTGACGATGGTCTGGCCGCCGGGGTTTTTGACGATCACCGGCACCGGCACGCCGTCGTGGGTATGGCCGCCCAGGATCGCGTCGATGCCGGTCACGCGCGAGGCCATTTTGAGGTCCACGTCCATGCCGTTGTGGCTCAGCAGCACCACGGCCTGCGCACCTTTGGCGCGAGCTTCGTTGACGGCTTCCTGCATCTCGCTTTCGCGGATGCCGAAAGTCCAGTTGGGCGTCTGCCAGGACGGGTTGGCAATCGGCGTGTAGGGAAAGGCCTGGCCGATGATGGCGACGGCAACCCCGTTCATTTCCTTGATGACATAAGGCTTGAACACCGGGTCGCCGAAATCGCTGGTCTTGATGTTCTGCGCAACAAAATCGACTTTGCCGGCAAAGTCCTTCTCGACAATGGTCTTGATGCGCTCTTCTCCGTAGGTGAAGTCCCAGTGGCCGGTCATCACATCCACGCCCAGCAATTTGGCGGCATCGACCATGTCCTGGCCCTGCGTCCACAACGCGGTGGCACTGCCCTGCCAAGTGTCACCGCCATCGAGCAGCAAGGCTCCGGGCCGGCTGGCCTTGAGCTGACTGACCAGCGTCGCCAGGTGCGCAAAACCACCAACCTTGCCATACTGGCGTGCCGCCCGCTCGAAGTTCAGGTAGGTGAAGGCATGGGCCTCGGCCGTTCCGGCTTTCAGGTGGGCTGCCTTCAGCAGGTTTTGCCCCACCAGATGCGGCAGCCGGCCCTTCATGCTGCCCACACCGATGTTGACGGAGGGTTCGCGGAAATACACCGGCATCAGTTGGGCATGGCAGTCGGTCATGTGCAGCAAATGCACATTGCCGCTGCGCGGCACGTTGTACAAGCCAGCCGCCTGCGCGGCGCCGGCCTCACGCTGTAACGGAAAACCGGCGGCCAGTGCGGCCGCCATGACACTTGCAAACTCGCGGCGGGACAGATTCATGGCGATGGATACCCTGCCTGTTCAAGCAGGCGCTGTTGAATGACTACTGTTTTGATAGCTGCCTCCGCCCGCTGGGCAAGGGCTACAGGCATAAAAGGCTATCAACTCACTTGTTCACGGGCGACGCCGGATCCAGCAGAAGCGCCATCACATGACGCAGCTGGGTTTCGTTCAGGATGCCGGCATGGCCAAACCGCGGCATGCCAGAGCATGCGTTATACGCCTTGGAATTCCAGAGCTTGCCCCAGGTGTAGTCCACAACGGGTTTGCTGGTTGCGGCCGCCGGATCGGCGACGCCGCGCAGCTTGCCGTAGTTGTAAAGGCTGGGACCGATGGAACCAAAGGACAGCTCTTCCTTGCTGATCTGGTGGCAGTTGTAGCAGCTTCCGCCGTTGGCGGAACCGGGCTGGTCGGTCCAGGTCATGCCACGGCCGTTCTGCGCGATTTTTTCGCCCTCTTTCCAGTCGCCCAGAAACTTGCCGTCCGAAGGCATCTTGATGGTCTTCAAATTGGCCTCCTCGATGGATTTGGCCAGTTTTTCGTCGAGCGCCGCGCCCTGGGCTTCCGAGCAGGCCTTGTTGGACGCGTCCTGGTCCAGCCAGCTGGTTTTGGCAATGCCCTGGTCACGGAACGAGGATCTGATCACTTTCTGCGTGGCCTCGGCCACCTGCTGCGGCGAAGGACCCGCGGCGCAACCGGCGAGCAGCACGCTCAGGGCCAGCATGCCGGCCTGCTTGTATGTCTTTTTCATGTCTGTGCTTCCTGTTCTCGTTTCAACGCTTGAGGGCCGGTGCCGTGGAGGCGCCGCCTTTTCCGTTCACCCCCATGAAAACGCCCAGTGCGATGGTCGCATCCGAGGCATATCCGGGAAACGGAAAGCGTTGCTGCCGATAGCAGTCGTTCAGCCGCCGCTGCATGCCCCAGAGATCGCCGCTGGAAACCCGATAGGCCGGCCAGGCACCGAAGCCGTCGCCGGCGCCCGGATTTTTGGTCAGGTTGGGCAGGTCCTGCAGACGCACCCGCTTGTTGTCTTCGCCATGGCAGGAAGCGCAGGAGAAGTCATACGGGCCGCCGCGCTGGTAGAACACCTGCTTGCCCACGGCGTACATGAGTTTTTCCTCGGCATGGGCCTGCGGCAGATTGAACTTCATGCCGCGTGATTCGCCGGAAATCCAGGCCACCAGCGACTCCATGTTCTTCTGTTCACCGCGGCCGAACGGCGTCTTGGCGATGGCATCGGCGCTGAACCCCTGCAGGGTTTCCATGCAGGTCAGCAGGCGCGACTCCAGGTCCTGCACACGGCCGGTGTCGGCGAAATAACGCGGCAATTCGACAAAAGCGCCCTTGACGACGCCCGGGCCCTTGCCCAGGTCGCATTGTGCCAGGCTGGCATTTTTCGGGCCGCGGGCCTGCTTCCAGAGGGCTTCTCCCCTGGCCTCGTACAGCTCGGCGGGGTTGCCATCGGCCAGCATGGCGCGGTATTCGGCAATGCCCTCGGCCGTGCTTTTTTGCGCCGCCGCCGACAAAGGCAGCAGGCACACGGCCGCCAGCCCCAAAAGATTCCATCTCATCGCGTGCTCCTCGTAGTTATTGGCTTGTCAACGGTTCAGGAAATCACTGCTTCATCGGTTCGCTTGTCGCCCTTGTTGTCGACCCAGCTAACGGCTACTTTATCGCCGGCCTTGCCACCCTTGAAGGCAAACTGCATAAAGGGGTTTTTGGACACGGCCGGGCCCCACTGGGCGCTCATCACCGTCTTGCCATTGTGCGTGGCGCTGATGTTCTGGATGAACCAGGCCGGCACGATTTTTCCGGAGGCGTCCTTGCGCTGGCCACTTTCCATTTCATGGCTGACCAGCACACGCACCGTGGTTTTATCACCTTGGGCCTGTGCCCGGATTCTCATTGGATCTGACATTTTCTCTTTCCTTTCAATCGTTTCTGGATACCGGAAGCGGGATGCAAGGCCATGGCGCCCGCCTTCCGGCTCAACCGCCGCAGCCGCCCAGGGTGACCTTCACTTCCTTGACCGCGTAGAAAAACTTGTCCCCCACCTTGGCCAGCGCATAAACGTTCGAGGACTGGCCCATCTTCAGGTTGGTGGAAACGTTGGGGTCGGTGCCCTCGGGAATGTCGAACAGCGCAGCCAGGGCGTTCGGGTTTTTCTCCACCACCAGCGCCAGTTGCGTGGTTCCGGCGATCTTGCTTTGCGCGCCGACACGCACCACGGCGCCGTTCTCCGCAATTTCGGGTGCCTGCAGGATCAGGTCCTTGCTTTCGACCGGCGCAGCGGTAGCGCCCAGTGCCTTGGCGGCCTCGGCCATGGACTTGCTGTCAAACGCAAGCTTGTTCCAGGCAGGCGCGGTTTGCGCGTGGGCCGGTGCGAGCCCGGCCGAGGCGGCCAGTACCAGTGCGGTAGCACCAGAACCGGTGGCTAGAAATTGACGACGCTCCATGCTTTGAACTCCTTTGAATATGACTGTGCTTATTAAACTTGAAAACGACTGGACATAAAACGCGAACCAGCAACTCCGGCCTGCCTACGGCGAAAAATCCCGTGCCAACCACTGGGCCAACTGGGTCGATTCGGCATCGCTCAATGACTGCGGCGGCATCGGCATGGTGCCCCATATGCCCTGCCCGCCTTGCTTGATTTTGCCTGCAAGGTAATTCACCGCGTCGGTGCGGCCCTTGTATTTGGCCGCAACGTCCCTGAAAGCCGGGCCGACCAGTTTGCTGTCAATCGCATGGCAGCCCACACAGGCGTTTTTCTGCAGCAGGGGCATGACAGCAGCCGTGGCGGCGCCGGCTGCATTTCGGGGCAAACCCGCACCCGCTATCTTTTCAGGAGCTGCTTGCGCTTTATCAGAAAGGGCTACGCCCCTGTTTGGCATGAAAACTTCAGCCGCCGGACGGCTGGTGTCGGCACCTCGGGTGGAGCCCACCAGACGCATCTGGTCCGCCAGTTGCCCGTGGGCATTGCGGGCGTAGTCCGGCAAGAAGCTTTTCACGACGACCTCTTTGCGGCAGTCGCGCATACAGGCCGAACCCTGAGCATCGGGCTTGGCCGTACCGCCGAACTCGGGCCCCGGCCACATAGCATGGGCCGTGGTGGTGCCCTTGCGGTTGGGCAGGCGCTCCTGCACCTCGCGGATATTGGCATCGGACAAGGTGAACTCTGCAGGAACAATGCTGCCCAGGTTCAGGATGTAGGCCGTCACCGCATACACCTCGTCGGTGCTCAGCGACTTGGGTGCGTTCCATGGCATGGCCCGGTTGATGTAGTCCCACAGCGTGGACAGCGTCGCCATTTTCATCAGCGCCGTGCGTTGCGGCTGGTTGGCACCGGGCAAAAGGTTGTGCACCCGGCCGGTCTTGATGTCTTCGGCCGTGGTACCGCCCGCAATCGGTGTGAATATCTCGGACGATTCGCCAAAGCTGCCGTGGCAGGAGGCGCATTTACCTTCCCAGACCACTTCACCCTGGCGCACCGACCCCTGTCCTTTGGGCAAACCTTTGAAATCGGGCCGGACATCGATGTCCCAGGCCCTGATTTCCGCCGTTGTGGCCGTGCGGCCTATGCCCGGGTACCTGTCCGCGGTTTTTCCATCGGCATGGGCCACGGATGCACCCCCAGCCGCGAACACAAAAACGAGGGTCGCCCAGCCAAGGCGCAAAAATCTAGAGTTGGACATTCTTGACCTCGCCGTTCTCTCCCAGCGCCCAGGTCTGGATCGCGTTGTTGTGATAGATGCTGCGCGAAGCCCGCACCTTGCGCAGATCGCCATAGGTCGGCTGAATGTGGCCGATTTCGTCGATGGCGCGGCTCTGGAAAAAAGCCGGCTTGCCGTCCCAGACGAAGTCGCTGTTGAAGCGCGTCAGGCATTTGGACAGCACCGGCCCTTCAAGGCGCGCCGGCTTCCAGTTCCGGCCGCCGTCCACGGACACATCGACCCGCCGGATCTTGCCGCGTCCGCTCCAGGCCAGGCCGGTGACGGTGTGAAAACCCTTGTCGAGCAGCACCTGGCCGCCGCTTGGCGATGTGATCACGCTTTTGACTTCCTGGATGCTGGTGTACTGGCGGTGCAGGCCATCAGGCATCAGGTCCATATAGTGAATGCTTTCGTCCTTGGTCGCATAAGGCATGTCGCCGAGTTCGATGCGACGCAGGTACTTGACCCAGCTGACGCCCTGTACGCCCGGCACGACCAGGCGCAGGGGGTAGCCGTTTTCGGGGCGAAGCATCTCCCCGTTCTGTCCGTAGGCCACCAGCACTTCGCCACTCATGATCAGACTCATCGGGATGGTGCGTGTCATGCCCGAGCCATCGGCGCCTTCGGCCAACACAAATCTGGCGCGCTTGAAGTCGGCCCCGCACAACTCCAGCAGCGCGCGCAGCGGCACCCCGGTGAATTCGCTGCAGCTGAGCATGCCGTGGGTGTACTGCACCGTCGGCACGGCCACATTGCCCCACTCCATGCCGGTGTTGGCGCCGCACTCGATGAAGTGCATGCGGCTGACGCTGGGCAGGCGCATCAGCTCATCCATGTTCAGTACCATGGGCCGCTTGAGCATGGTGGCATCCGAGCCATTGATCATCAGCCGGTGTTTCGACGGATCCATGTCCCACCAGCCCTGGTGATGCCGTTCAAAATGCAGGCCGCTCGGCGTGATGATGCCGAACAGGCCCTGCAGCGGGCAAAAACTCACGCTGGACTGCGGCACCCGCGTCAGGCCCGGGCTTTCACGGCGCTGCAGGTTTTTTTCCCACTCACTGGGCAAGCCATAGGCACGGGCCGCCACCGGCTGGCCCAGCCCCTTGCTGTGGGCCGGCAAGTTCATGATCTCGGGGTCGTCCCCCGCCATCGCCCGTCCCGTCACCATGGCACTGGCAGCTGCAGCCACCGCGCCAGACAAAAAGCTGCGCCGCCCGGCACGAACTTCCTGGATCTGACTACGGCTCAGGAAATTTTCCGGCGCACGCCGGATAAAACGGTTCAGCATGGGGCGCTCGCAAAAGTTTCAGATGTCATAGCTGTGCGCCTTGGCGTGCTGGATGGGCGAAAGGCTTTGTTCTGCCGGAACGGCACCCGGCTCGTCGAGTTCAATCGCAATCTGGGTACAGACGCTCCGGCACAGGGCGACGGCTTTTTCGCTTTGCACGCGATAAATCACCTGCGTGCCTTCCTTGCGCTTGGCGAGCACGCCGGTACGAAACAACACCGCGAGGTGCTGGGACAAATTGGGCTGGGTGGTATCAATCTCGGCCAGCAGCTCGTTGACCGATTTTTCGCGCTCGCACAGAGCGCTGAGCACACGCAGGCGCATGGGGGTGGCCAGCACCGCGAACAGTTCGGCCGCAAGTTCAAAAACCCGCCCCTGCTCGGATTTGGCTCCCGCCTGGATCATGTCATTCATAGGCAGTCTGGATATTTAAATATAAGGAATGACTGATATTAAGAGTGAGATGCATCACAAAAACACCGGAGATACCCTTAGGCGACGGGCAAAGAAAAGGAGCTGTCGCTAGGGAAACCGTTGACTGGCACGCAATTCGCACAAGGTCGGCACGGCCAGAAATCACCACAAAAGAGGGGGCTTTTGTCTCACGCCGTGCTATAAAACCACTGGCGTCCAGTGGTTGTTACCTGTCCATACCCTATGTTTCTCAAACGGCTTGTTTTTTCAATTTGTGCTGCGTCGGCCTTTGCTTTCCCGATCGCTCCCGCACACGCCGAAGTTGACGTGCTGGTTCGCGAATCTCTGGCGCTCGTCGAACAAGGGCAGGCACAACAGGCCTTCGACCGGCTTGCTGCCGTCGAAACAGAACGCGCCGGCGACCCGGACTTCGACACCGTGCTTGGCATCGCGGCGAACGACACCGGGCAGTTCACCCGTGCCGTCTTTGCACTTGAGCGCGCCCTGACCGTCCAGCCGGCCAATGCGCGGGCCCGCGCTGAACTCGGCCGCGCACTCTTCGCGCTAAAGGACAACCAGGCCGCCCGCCAGGTCTTGCAGGAAACCAAGCGGGAAAACATCCCGGCCGATGTGGCTCGTCGCATAGACGATTTTCTGCTGGCGATCGACCGCAATGAAGAGGCCGCACGGTCTTCCATCAAGGCGTACATAGAAACCAGTTATGGCTCCGACAGCAACATCAACAGCGGTCCCAGCAACGCCAATGTCGCCGTTCCGGCGCTTGGCGGACTGGTTTTCACCCTCAGCCCCACCGGCGTCAAACTGAAAGATGACTTTTACAGTGTCGGTGCGGGCATCTCCGGACGCTACGTGACGGAAAACCCCCGTCTTTCGCTGATTGGCAGTGCGACCGGCAACTACCGCTTCAACCTGGACCACAATGACTTCGATACCAACCAGTTCGACATCACTGCGGGAGCAAGCTACCGGGTCGACAAGGACGAATTCACCGCCGTCGCGCAGGTCGGCACCTATGCAGCCGACAACACCCCCGTGCGTAATCAAAGAGGTGTGGTGGGTGAGTGGACCCACCGCCCGGACGTCGCCAGCCAGTGGAGCACCTACCTGCAGCTGTCCACTCTGCGCTACCCGGGTCAAAGCCTGCGCGATGCCGAGCGTTATGTGTTGGGCACCTCCTATGCAACCGTCCTTCGCAGCGGACTACTGGTTTTCGGCGGTGGCTACTTCGGCGTCGAAGACGAGCGCGCTTCCGGCGTGCCGCACCTGGGCCACCGGCTGGTGGGCCTTCGCGCCGGCTTGCAGCAGCCCCTTAATGCCGATATCGACCTGTTTGCCAGCGTGGGGTTCGAAAATCGCCGCTACGGCGGACCCGATCCACTCTTTCTTGTTACACGTGATGACCGGCAGTCCACCCTGAACCTTGGCTTGAACTGGGTCCCAGCGGTAACCTGGCGCGTCACGCCTCAGTTGTCCTTGTTGAAAACAAGCTCCAACATTGCCATCTCGGACTTCACCAAACGCGTGCTCTCCGTCACGGTTCGCAAGGATTTTTAGGGAAGCCAGCGATGTTGTCACCGTAGCGGTCGTTTTTGCAAAACAATAGCCAATAGCGCGATTACCGCCATTCATCATCGCCTGGTCAACGTCATGTCCGGATCGAAAGAAATTCATCATGAAGCAAGACTTCCAACTTAAGAACACCGTCCTGCTGATGGCGCTGGCTGCTGCCTATCCCATGCAAGCCCACGCCCTGGCGGGTGTCGCCCAGTTCACGGCAGGCGAAGTCAATGTGCGGCAGACCGATGGCCGTACCATCGCGCTCGCAAAAGGCAACAACATCGACAGCGGCCAAGCCATCGTGACCGGCGGCAACGGCCGCGCCCAGGTCAGGTTCACCGATGGCGGGCTGATCTCCCTGCAGCCCAACACCGAATTCAAGATCGCCAACTACGTCGACCAGAATGATCCCAAGGAAGACCGTTTCCTGGTGGACCTGCTACGCGGCAGCATGCGCGCCATTACCGGCCTGATCGGCAAACGCAACCGCGACAACTACAAGCTCACCACCACCACGGCCACCATCGGCATCCGGGGCTCGGGCTTCAAGGTCGGCTACAACCCCGATGGCTCGCTGAGCATCAGCAGTGAGCTGGACAAAATTGAGGTATGCAACCAGAGCGGCTGCATCGGGCTGGTGGCCGGCGAATCGGTGAGGGTTGTGGACAGTAACTCACCACCGGTGCGCACAAGCGAGCAGGCCAAGGTGGAAACGCCAACCACGCAAGAGGATCCCAATCCTGTTGGCAATCAGGTGAATTCCACCGGCGCAAGCTCGGCAATCGGATCAACAACCACCGTTCCAGTCGTGCGTACCTTTACAAACATCAAGGTCAACGCGGCAGGCTCGAATGGTACGACTGCGTACAAGGTTTCCACAGCGGCCGGTGCGACCACCGTCTTCAGTGACAACAAGTTGCTCAAGCTCGACGACGTCAACGGTGTTGAGGGCAAATGGGGCGAAACCGGCACACCACAGCCGGAGGTCAATTTCAAATCGGTTGGCAATGTGACCGATGCCAACTTCATTGGTTGGGGAATGTGGACCACCGGGCAAAGAGACTACATGGGGACAGTGTTGCTGAACCATGTTCACTATATTGCCGGTCGGCCAACGTCGGCGCCCGAAATTAGCGCCATGTTCAACCCGATTCCATACAACCTGACTTACAACATGGTTGGCAGTACGGCACCGACCTATGACGGCGCTATCGGTACGCTCAACGGTGCCAACTTGGTATTGACGTTCGGATCAGCGGCCTACCAGTTCTCGGCAACGATCAATACCAATTTCGTCAGTTTTACTGACTCGGCCTCAAGTCTCACGGGCTCGTCGTTTACTGGCGTCAATGGTTATATCAAGGGCGAATTGATAGGATCAGGTGCGGCCTTTGCAGGCCTTACATACAGCAAACCCCTCACCAACGGCCCCGTCACGGGCGCCATTGTTTTCAAGAAGCCTTAGCAGGGAAATCTAGTAGCTTGCGCGAACGGCTGCAATGGCCGCTTCGCCATGCAGAAGTTCCGCTTTGCGCACCCCGGCTTGCACCATGGCCTGACGAAGCAGCGGCTGTGCTGCCAGACGGGACAGTGCCTCCCAGGCGTCCTCCTGGGACGCGACAAGAAGCCCAGACTCTCCCTGGACAATCACCTCGGCATAGCCTCCGTGGATTCCGGCGACCACTGGCAATCCCGACGCCATGGCTTCTGCAACCACCCGGCCGTACGCTTCCACCGTTGCGCCCGTGCGATAGAAAAAAACATCCAGCGACTGGTAAAAATCGACCACGTCCCCCGCGCCCGCAGGCAAAAGCTCCACACCCTCCACCCCCTGCAGCTGAGGCGCCAGACAGGTGCCGCCCATGATCCGCACACGCCAACCTTTGGCAGCCAACATGCGGTAAAGCAGCGGGTCCTGCGGGTGGTGTTTGTCAGGCGCATCCCGGCTGACCCGGCCTACAGTGAGCGCTCCCGTTGACGACGGATTGCGCAGACGCGCCGCGTGCAGAAAAGGTTGAATATCCATCGGGCTGTAGATGACCTTGCCGGGCAAGCCCGCAGTGAGTCGCAAAGCCTCGGACGCAAAGACGAGTTCAGGCTCCAGCGATGTGGTGTCCCGGAAGATCTCAATCAGGGTAAAAAGGCGCTCAAAACTTGCCAGGTTGCATTGAAGGACCACCCTTTCAAAACTCCCGTACTTGAGCCATGGCGCGGGAGGCACATGCACCCCACCCCATACCAGCACGCCTTTGCGCGGAAAATTCCCGGCAAATGGCTGGACAGCCGTCACAGCCTGGGAGGCAAAAACGGGATGCGGGGGAACGACGGACCAGAGCTTGACTGAGCGGGTCGGCCCAAGCAGTCTGGCCAGAGACATCAGCTCAAGCTCGGCCCCGCTAAAAGGGTCGTCGAAGTACCCAGTCAAGTGAATGACTGGCAGGGCTTGGGCGGCAGAAGACGGGTCCATGGTGATGCAGTTTTGGCGACCATTGCTGATCTAGAGTCTGTCACATAATCAAATCATGACTTCATCAGAGGCCCCGGACGCACCGGCGGAACTACCGACTTTCCATGACCAGATGTCGCGCGGCATTGCTGCTCATGAGGCTGGCGATCTGGTGGGCGCACTGACAGCTTTTGAGTCTGCGGTCGCACTGGAGCCGGGCAACACCAACGCGGTTTCGGCCTGCGCGACGCTGCTGTCCGCTCTTGCGCGGCCCCATGCAGCATTCAAGCTCCTGCAGCAAGTGGAACCCGGATTGCTGGGAGAAGTTGGCGGCGCCACCAACCTTGCCATCGCCGCCATGGATAGCGGGCATTGGCAGCAAGCCAAAAATTACATCGCGTGTGCTCTGGCCCTGGACAGCGACGACATTCGGGCGCTGAACCACGCGGGGCAGATGGCCGCACGTGAGGGGCGCTGGGAAGAAGCAATCGATCATGCAACGCGGTGCCAGAGGCGAGCAGCTGGGTATGAAACTGCGTGGACGCAGCTGGCAGACTATCTGATGGGGGCACGCCGTTACGCACAGGCGCTGGCCCACATCCAGGAGGCCTTGAAGCGTTTTCCCGAAAGCCCCCAGCTGACCATGCGACAGAGTGTTGCTCTCGCGCTGCAGGGAGAATTCGACGCGGCGGACACTTGTCTGGCAGCGCTCGGGCCCGAGGCCAATGCCGCCTTGCTCGGGTTTTGGTTGCAAGGCGCAGTGCCGGAGCCCGGCCGCACGCCCGCCGCGTTGCCCTGCGCCCGCGCGCTTTTTTGCAGGCATGCGTTTGGTGCCATGGACGACTGTGACTGGCGCGACCAGGATCGCCTGATTGAGGTGCTTCATGCAGAAATAGATAGAGGTAGCAAAACAGCTGGCGGTGCCCGCATCGACCTTCGTCCTGTCATGTATAACGGCCTGGTTTTGCCCTGGGGTGAAAGCGAGTTGATGCAAGCCTCAGAGCTGATCTGGTCCGCCATGGCTGCCTCGCAGAGGAAACCTTTGCCGCCTTTTTCGAGTAAACGCACCCTGCGACCAAACGACGGGCGCATCCACGTCGGTCTGGCTGTGCCAAGTCTGCGCGATGCGGCCACCACCGAATCGCTTGCCGCACAGCTGGCTCTGCACGACGATTCGCGCTTCGCATTTCACATCTACTCCGCTACGCCAGAACCACAAGCAGTGTGGTCAGCGCCGCTGCTGCCCCACAGCGTGATCGAGATGGCGCACTTCAGCGATGAAGAAACGGTGCAGCGCACACGCCTGGATCAACTCGATATATGGGTGGACATGACTTTGGGCAGCCCAGGCTGGCGGCCCTATGTCGCGCATCGCCGTGTGGCTCCGGTTCAGATTCAACAAACCCCCTGGCAGTCTCGATCACCGGCCAGCCCGTTTGACTACGCCTTGTCCGACAACTTTGTTCATCCCGGAATAGATGCCCACGCGCATGAGGGTGCACTGGTACGGCTGCCCCACACATGCTGGCTTGCACCCGTCGCGCAAGCGTCGCCGCCGCCTGCTTTCACCCGGACGGACGCCGGTTTGCCTGCGGAGGCCCTGGTGCTGTGCGCCTGGGTACCAGCACTGCGCATAGACCCCCAGAGCTTTAGCCTCTGGATGCAATTGCTGAACGCGCTACCTGAAGCAGTGCTGTGGCTGCCGCCCTTCACACTGGCCGCGCAGGCGAACCTGACGCGAGAAGCGCAACAGGCAGGCATCCTCGCCTACCGCCTGATTTTTGCCACGCCCGATACCCGACAAAACACGTTGGCACGCATGCCGCTGGCCGACCTGTTTCTGGATCCGCTGCGATTCAATGCCAGCCAAAGCCTTGCGGACGCGCTGCGCGCGGGCCTGCCCGCCATCACTTGTGCGGGCAAGAATAAGGCGTCGCGGCTGGGCGGCAGTATCATCCGGGCGGCCGGTTCGCCAGACTGCGTTTTCGAGAATGAAGAGGCTTACCTGGAAGCCGCCATTGGTCTGGGCCGCGACCACCATCGGCTGGCCGGATTGCGCGCCAGACTCCTGAATGCGAGCGCCACAGCACCACTGTTCCAATCGAAAGCAAGAGTCAAAGAGCTGGAAGCCGCGTGGGCCTTCATGGTCCAGCGAGCACGTGCCGGCTTGTCACCAACGACATTTGATGTACCTGGGCATCTGCCCCAGTCACTACCATATTGATAGCAAACTATTACTACCTCTAAGGGGAAAATACGATTTTCGCTGATATCACTCGATACACTGCCTCTTCAGGGCCTCTAGGCCGATTTCATGAGGTCCTTGATCTGCTGCAACGCCGCCGGGTCATCCAGCGTCGTTAGGTCGCCAGCATCGCGGCCTTCGCACACCGCCTGGATGGCGCGCCGCAACAGTTTGCCGCTGCGGGTTTTCGGCAGGACGGACACAAAACGCACCCGCGAAGGCCGGGCCAGCGCGCCGAGATCCTGGTCCACGCATTTCATGATCTCGCCTTCGAGCTTGAGCGCGCCCGCGCTATCGGCCAGCACACTCCCGTCCTTGGGTACGACAAAAGCCATGGCGACCTGGCCTTTGAGGCTGTCGGCCACACCCACCACAGCCACCTCCGCCACGCCGGCGTGGCCGGAGATGCTTTCTTCGATCTCGCGCGTGCCCAGGCGGTGGCCGGCGACATTGATCACGTCGTCGGTACGGCCCAGGATGAAGTAATAACCGTCCTCGTCGCGAATGCCCCAGTCGAAGGTGCTGTAGACCATCTTGCCAGGCACACTTTTCCAGTAGGTGTTGACGAAGCGGGCATCGTCTTTCCACACCGTTTGCATGAAGCCCGGCGGTGTCGGGCCTTCCAGCACGACCACGCCTTTTTCGTTCGGCTGGGTCAACTCTTCACCGGTGGACTCGTGCAGGAGCTTCACGTTGTAGCCGTACATCGGAATGCCCGGGCTGCCGAACTTGCTGGCCTTTTTCTCGACTGCATTTGCAATCGTCAGGATGGGCCAGCCGCTTTCGGTCTGCCAATAGTTGTCGATGATGGGCACGTTCAGGCCCTCGCTGATCCAGCGCGCCGTCGGCTCGTCCAGCGGTTCGCCTGCCAGAAACAGCGCTCGCAGGCTGGACAGATCGTATTTATTGAGCAACGCCGGGTCCTGCTTCTTCAGCACGCGCACCGCGGTCGGGGCACTGAACATCGCCGTGACCTTGTACTTCTCCACCAGCCGCCACCAGATGCCGCCGTCGGGCTGCTGGTCCAGGCCCCGCGTCGGCAAGCCCTCGTACATCAGCGTTGCCATGCCGGCGATCAGCGGGCCATAAATGATGTAGCTATGGCCCACGACCCAGCCGATGTCGCTGGTCGAGAAATAGGTTTCGCCCGGCCGGCCGTCGAAGATGTGTTTCATGCTGGCGGCCAGCGCCACCGCGTAGCCACCGGTGTCGCGCTGCACGCCCTTGGGCTTGCCCGTGGTGCCGCTGGTGTAAATCGTGTAGCTGATGTCGGTGGACTTCATCCACTCGCAGGGCACCTGATCGTCCAGGTGCCTGGTGCGCAAATCCGACCACAGATGGTCGCGCCCGTGCACCAGTTCCATGGGCGAGAGCCCGCGATCCACCAGCAGTACAGCTTCCGGCTTGTGGCTGGAGAGACGAATCGCCTCGTCGAGCAGCGGCTTGTAGGGCACGATCTTGCCGCCGCGCGAACCCGCATCGGCGCTGACGATGACCCTGGGCGTCGCGTCCTCGATGCGCGAGGCGAGCGAGCCGCTGGCAAACCCGCCGAACACCACGCAGTGAATCGCGCCTATGCGTGCACAGGCCAGCATGGCAAACGCGGCCTCGGCAATCATGGGCATGTAGATCAGCACACGGTCGCCCTTTTGCACACCCAGTGCCTTCAGGCTGGCCGCCATGCGCTGCACTTCGACATGCAATTCGGCAAAGCTGTAGGTTTTCTCAATGCCGGTTTCGGTCGACACATAAATTAGCGCTGGCTGGGCGGCCCGGTCTTTCAGGTGACGGTCCACTGCGTTGTGGCACAGGTTGGTGGTACCGCCCTCAAACCAGTGAACGAACGGCGGCTTATCGTAGTTGCAGACACGCGCGAAAGGCTGCTTCCAGTCGATCAGTTTCGCCTGCTCGGCCCAGAAGACGTCGGGTTCGTTGATCGACCGGCGATAGAAATCGGCGTAACTTGTCATGCGTTGTCTCCAGTTTTTGGTTCCACGATTCAGATTTTGACCACCACACGGCCGCGGACCTTGCCCGCCATCAAGTCGGCGGCTTTTTCCACCACGCGGCTCAGCGGTATTTCTTCCACGATGGCCTCGAGTCTGGCCGGGTCCAGGTCCGTCGCCAGCCTGTCCCAGGCTTGTTGCCGGCTTGCCAGGGGTGCCATCACGCTGTCGATGCCCGCCAGGGTCACGCCGCGCAGGATGAACGGCATCACCGTCGCCGGAAAATCCGCGCCCTGTGCCAAGCCGCAGGCGGCCACCACACCGCCGTAACGCGTTTGTGCACAGGCATTGGCCAGCGTATGGGAGCCGACGGCATCGATCACCGCGGCCCAGCGCTCCTTTTGCAGCGGCTTGCCGGGAGCAGAAAGTTCAGTGCGGTCCATGATGCTGGCCGCGCCCAGCTGCTTCAAATACGCCTCTTCACTGGCCTTGCCCGTCGCAGCTACAACCCGGTAACCCAGCCCGCCCAGCAAAGCAATCGCCACGCTGCCGACGCCGCCGCTTGCACCGGTGACCAGCACCTCGCCGTTGCCAGGGGCCGCGCCATGTTTTTCCAGCGCCAGCACACAAAGCATGGCGGTGTAACCTGCCGTGCCTATGGCCATGGCCTGACGTGTGCTGAAAGCGGGCGGCAAGCGAACCAGCCACTCGCCCTGCAGGCGTGCCCGCTGCGCCATCAGACCCCAGCGAGTTTCACCCAGGCCCCAGCCGTTATGGATAAAGCGGTCGCCAGCCTTCCACGCCGGATGGCTGGACTCGAGGACAACACCGGCACCATCGATACCGGCCACCATAGGCCAGCTCCGCACCACCGGGCCTTTGTTGGTGATGGCCAGGCCGTCCTTGAAGTTAAGGGTGGAATACTCGACCTGCGCCAACACGTCGCCCAAGGGCAGTAGCACCTCGTCAATTTCTGCAATATCCGCTGAGAATCCGGCATCTGACCTGGTAAGTTGCAAGGCTTTGAACATGTTTGCCTCCGGTTCATCTTTGAAATTGAATTTATAATTATGAATAATAGTCTTGCGGCATGCTTACACCCATCGCGCGCGTCGCGCCGGAAACCAGGCTGCCTCCTCCTCCTCCTCGTTCATGGCT
The DNA here is from genome assembly GCF_049790275.1 of Polaromonas sp. Taxonomy (GTDB): domain Bacteria; phylum Pseudomonadota; class Gammaproteobacteria; order Burkholderiales; family Burkholderiaceae_C; genus Polaromonas. The sequence continues at coordinate 15,634 of NZ_JBAQYR010000119.1, read as the reverse complement.
GTCCAGGCGAGCGTGGCTTCTCCAGGATCACCATTGCGATGCCACCCAGAATGGCCAACGAAGCCAGCACCAGGCGCAGCGTGATCTCCTCACCGAGAAAAGCCACGCCCCCCAGGGCAGCAATCACCGGAACACTCAGCTGCACGGTTGCGGCACTGGTGGCTTTCAAGGCCGGCAAGGCCGTGTACCAGATGGCGTAACCCATTGCGGAGGTCAGCGCACCTGACGCAAGCGCGTACCAGAAACCGGCGGCATCCACCGACACCTGATTCATCATCAGCAGGCTCAACGCGGCTGCAATCGGCGCCGCACGCAGGAAATTACCCGCGGTCACCCGGGTCGGGTCGCCCTGCCCTCTGCCGCGCAGGGAATAAACGCCCCAGGCCACCCCCGCGCCCAGCATCAGCAGGGATCCCGCCAGCGGCGGCGCCGACAATCCGGGCAGCAACAGGCCGACCAGCCCCCCCAGCGCCAGGACGAGTCCGACCAGCTGCAGCTTGCGAAACCGCTCGCCAGACCAGACACCATGACCGATCATCGTGGCCTGAACCGCGCCGAACAGCAACAATGCGCCGCTCGCAGCCGGCAGGCTCAGATACGCAAAAGAAAATCCGGCGGCATAAGCAAACAGGGCCAAGGCCGACAGCCAGTTGCCGCCACCCCTGGCTGTGCCGCGCCTCGCCCGCACCACCAGCCAGAGGGTCAATGCGCCCGAAACCAGGCGAATGGTGGTGAAACTGGCTGCATCCATTCCACTGTCCTTGAGCGCCGCCCGGCAGAGCAATGAATTGCCGGCAAACGCCAACATGGCGAGAAACGTCAGGGCAATCAGGCGTGCAGGAACCATGGCGCATCTTAGCGACGCGTGGCCATCGTGCCGCGGGGGCAAATACCGGGTTGGAACCCGGGCAGACGCTTAGGCAGCACCCTGCTTCACCAGCTCAAGCACCTTCCCGAACGCAGGATGCTCCGCCGTGCGCAGCCATTCGAAGGCGACCATCTCGGTTGTCACCAGTTCGGCACCGGCGCCGGCCAGGCGGTCGAAGGCGGCGTCGCGGTTGCGTTCGGTGCGCGAGCTGCAGGCGTCGGTGACGACCCAGACCTCAAACTCTTCCTCCAGCAGGCCCAGTGCTGTCTGCATCAGGCAGACATGGGCTTCGCAGCCGGCGATAACGATGGCGCCCCTGCCCTCTTCTTCAGGCGGCGCGGCTTTTTGCAGGTGTTTGGGCAGGCTGCGGGCATTGCCTCCGACGGGCGGCTTGCGCACAGGTGGCCGCAGCCAGTCGGCCAGGCCATCATCCATCGCATTGAAATGCATCTTCGCCAGCGTTTTGCCGCCGGCCGCTTCAATGGCCGCCTGGAGTTCGGGGACATTGGGGCCCAGCCCATCGGGGTTTTGCACCGTGCCCCAGACGGGCAGATCGAGCAACTTCGCCATGTGCGCCAGACGCAAGGCATTGGCAAGCACGAGCTCATTTTCAAATATGGCGGGCATCAGGCGAACCTGGTAGTCCACCAGCACCAGTTGGGAGTCATCGGCATCAAGCAACATAGTGGGTCCAGAAAGTTTCAATTTGAAGATCAGTGCAGTGGGCAGGCAGTTGCCGCGCAACCGCAGGCGCCGCCTGCTTTAAAGCGGTGGCGACTGCGGCTGCTGCGGCAGCTCCGCAAATTTCAGCAGACGGGTCGCAAGCAGCGTTTCTGCCAGGAAGCACAGCAGCGCCAGCAGAAAGCAGAACACGCCGGAGAGAAAACTCACCGTGGCGATTTTCAGGATGGGCAGGTCGCTGGTTTCACCCAGGAACAGCAAGACAATGGTCAGCCCGATCAGGATGGCGCAAAACGTCAGCAATGCCAGGCAGCCGTTGACCAGCCAGCCGCGGTGCCTGAGTTCTCCCAGCTCCGCGTACATTTTTTTCGCCCTGGCTTCTTCGACGCCACCTGCCTCCAGTTTGTTCTCGAGGAAACGTGCGCGGTCAATGATGCGTGCCAGCCGGCCGGCCACGGCGGCAATCATGCCGGAGACGGCCGTCAGCAGAAACACCGGCGCCACCGCCAACTGTATGCCGTGGGTCACCGTGGCAAGGTCAGACGCAAAATTCATCGAGGGAGCTCCGGCTCGTCATGGGGAAGACGGCATTTTGTCATGCGGCCGCCGGTCCGGGTCGCAGATTCAGGATTCAGGATTCAGGATTCAGGATTCAGATGAGGCCGGGCCCGGAGTCCCGTCCTGGCACCGGCCTCCCGGGGTGCTTGCGCATCGCCTCCTACGTGAATGTCGTCTCTGTCCGACATCCAGAAGGCCAAACCTGCCCCACACTGCGTGCTCAAGCACCCATACCGCCTTCGCTCGCCACCCAAAGGATTCCCGCATGCTGCCCAACCGAGAGGGACAACGCGTTCCCGACGTCACCTTCAAGATCCGCCGGGACAACCAGTGGGCCGAGGTTTCCAGCGCAGACCTGTTCAAGGGCAAAACCGTGGTCCTGTTCGCGCTGCCGGGCGCCTACACGCCGACCTGTTCTTCCGAACACCTGCCCGGCTTCAACCGGCTGGCGCCGGTATTCAAGTCCCGCGGAGTAGACGACATCATCTGCCTGTCGGTCAATGATGCCTTTGTGATGAACGAATGGGCCACCGCGCAGGAGGCGGAAAACCTGACGCTGATCCCCGACGGCAACGGCCAGTTCACCCAAGGCATGGGCATGCTGGTCGATAAAAGCGACCTCGGTTTCGGCCAGCGATCCTGGCGCTATTCCATGCTGGTCGAGGACGGCATCGTCCGGAAGATGTTCATCGAGCCGGAGAAGGAAGGTGACCCGTTCGAGGTCTCCGGCGCCGAAACCTTGCTGCACTACCTGGACCCGGATGCGCCGCTGCCTGAACCAGTGGCAATTTTCACCAAACCCGGCTGTCCGTTCTGCGCACGGGCCAAGGCCCTGCTTGACGACGCGTTGCTGCCGTATGAAGAAATCACCCTTGGGAAGGGCATCACCTCGCGCACCCTGCAGGCAGTGGCCGGCGCCGGCACCACACCGCAGGTGTTCATCGGCGGACGAAAAATCGGTGGGCACGAGGCCCTGCAAGCCTGGCTGGCCGATCGGCATGTGTCCGTCCTGGCGCCCGCCTGATCCGCATTTCCCCCTTGTGGCTGCGCCCTTCCGAACCTGTGCCGCATGTTGTCCGCGCGGTGACTGGCCCACCCCGGTGATAGGATATTTGCGTTGCCTCCCTGACCTTGAGTGAAGAGTTATGACACCACCAAACGCCGCTCCCACCAGCACTTCACAGCCCGGCCCGGACCTGCTCCGCGAGGAGGCGGCACGTTACGCACTGCTGCGCCGCATTGCGCCGGCCATCCGCCACCACATGGCGGGCACGCTGCAGCCCATCGGCATGATTTCCGCCATCCTGGAGCGGCGCCTGCAGGCGTCCGCGCCCGACCTGGCCGTGCTGCGGGACAACAGCAAGTCCATCAGCACGCTGTCGCGTTCGGCCGCCAGCGGCTGCATGAACCTGATCACCTGGATCGTGCCCAAGGAAAATGGCGTGATCTCACTGGAAGCCGGGGTGGAAGAAGCGATGGGCATGCTTGCCACCGATCTGGCCTTCCGCGGCTTCACGGTGTCCAACCAGATCAATGCGCCGGAGGTGAACACCTCGGTCTTCGCGTTGAGAACCGTGTTCACCGCCTGCCTGATTGCCCTGACCGACGCGGCCCCTGCACCGGCCAGCGTGGTGCTCCGCAGTGAACCGGCCGATGGCCAGACACGGGTCTGCATCACCGTCACCCGGGACAAGGGCCAGGCCGCGCCCGATGAAGCACGCACCTACCGCGCGCTGGGATGGGACGATGTGCAGGCCCTCGCCGCAGCCGAAAAAGTCAGTATCAGCTACAGCGCCGACCATGCCGACATGCTGTTCAGCGAAATCGAACAGGCCCTTGTCACCGGCTGAAGCCCGGCACTCGCTCCTCTTTTGATAGCTGCTTGCGCCCACCCACAAAGGGCTAGAGGCATTTTTCGTTAAAAAATTTCTCCACAGCGGCGAAACGGCCACCCTGCCTGCCCGCAGTGGTTATGCTCTCTGGCACGGAAGCGGCCTGCGCCCTTCACCCAGCCTGCCATCAGCCACCACGCCGTCCACCGGCTTTCATGAACAAAAGCGGAATCCTTCTTCACATCGCCGGCCTGTGGCTGCTCTCGACACTGGACGCTTCCGGCAAATGGCTGGTTTTGGCCGGTGTGCCGGTGCTGATGGTGGCCTGGGTACGTTACGCCGTGCACACCGCCCTGATGACGGCCGTGGTGCTGCCTTCGCGCGGCAAAGCCATGTTCCGGACCAGGTCGCTGCCGCGCCAGCTGCTGCGCGGCCTGCTGATGATCACCACCACCGTGCTGTTTTTCTCCGTGCTGGGCCGCCTGCCGCTGGCGGAAGCCACGGCCATCAACTTCATGGCGCCGCTTTTCCTGATGGCCATGGCACCCTGGCTGCTGCGCGAGCCGCACCGCCTGCACCGCTGGCTGGGCGTGCTGGCCGGTTTCGCCGGCATGCTGATCGTGGTGCGGCCTGGCGCGCAGCTGGACCCGATCGGCGTAGCGCTGGGCCTGGCCACGGCGCTGGCCTTCGCCTTCTTTCAGGTTGCCACGCGCCGCGTGGCCCACGACGACCCGCTCACCACCAATTATTACGGCGGCCTGTTCGGCACCATCGCGCTGACGCTGGCCCTGCCCTGGTTCTGGGCCACGCCTGACCTGAACCTCTGGCAGTGGCTGTTGCTGCTGTCCACCGGCGTCACGGGTTTCCTTGGCCACTGGCTGCAGGCTGCGGCCTACCGCCAAAGCCCGGCCACCCTGCTCGCGCCCTTCAGCTACCTGCAGATCGTGGCCGCTGCCACGCTGGGCTGGCTGGTGTTCGGCCAGGCACCGGGCCGGACCACGGCCGTGGGCATGACCCTGATCTGCCTGGCCGGGCTGGGCGTGGTGCTGATTGAAGCCCGCATGGCCGTGATGCGGTCCAGGGAGTAGCCGCTCCGGCAACTGTGAGCCTGCAACCGGTGCGTAGCGGCGTTCCTAGTCCGCGTAAACGCCGGCAGCCTTGATGATGGGCCGCCACCGGGCGGTCTCCTTGCTCAGAAAGGCCCTGTGCCCGGCCAGCGTCGCGCGCTCATCCTGCACAACCTGTATGCCTGACGCGATCTGCGCTGCCTTGAAGGCCTCGGTTTTCATGACCAGCCTCAGGGCATCGTTGAAGCGCTGCTGAACCTGCGGCGGTGTGTCCTTCGGTGCGTACAGGGCGAACCAGACGCTCATTTCGACATCGGCAATGCCGAACTTCGCCATGGTCGGAACGGCGGCCAGCGGCGTGCCGGCCAACGGCCTGGCCGTGGTCACGGCGATGGCCTTGAGTTTGCCGCTCTGGATATGGCTGACGGTGGTCGGCGTCGGATCGCAAATCATGTCCACATGCCCGCCGAGCAGGTCGGAGACCGCAGGCGCGCTGCCGCGGTAAGGCACGGTTGTGATGCTGCTGACCTTCAAGGAAGACTGGAGCAACAGCCCACACAGGTGCGATGAAGATCCGATGCCGGAGTTTGCAAGCCTGACCTGCGGCTGTGTTGCCATCCAGCGGATCAGGTCCACGATTGAGCCCGTGGGCACCTGGGGCCGTGCCACCAGCACCGAAGGCGTGTCCACCACCACGCCCAGCGGCACAAAGTCGGTTTCCGGCTTGAAGCCCAGGTTCCGGTACAAGGCAGGCGAAGTTGCCATGCCGATGTGGCCCATCAGCAGCGTATGGCCGTCGGCCGGGGCCCGCATGGCGATGGCCGTCCCGAGGTTGCCACCGGCGCCGGAAAGATTCTGGACAAGGATGGGCTGCTTGAGCTGAGCCTGCAGAGGCGTGGCCAGCTCCCGCGCCAGTTTGTCCATGGGCCCCCCCGCCGCAAAAGGCACGATGATGGTGATTGGTTTGGTGGGGTAGACATCCTGCGCCTCTGCCGGAGCGGCGCAGAGCACAAGCGTGGTGGCAAGGCAGACGGCTTTGAACATGGTGCGCTCCCGGAATGGTCAGACAGACATCAATGGCAATACCGGCTCGCCGCTGGCCGCTGTCAGGTCGCGCCGGGCGGCCTCGACTTCGCGTACGCCGAACGGCAGGTGCCTGGCCACGTCGAGCAGCGAAGCGACCGCGGCCTCCTCCAGTCCCGGGTGCAGGCCCACCAGGGCTGCTGCTATCGGTACGCCATCCGTTTTCGATTTCTGGCAGGCCCGGGCCACCAATTCATGCGCCCGGTTCAGGCCAATGCTCCTGGCCAGTTCCATCTGCACGGTTTCACTGACGATCGCACCACCCGTGAGAGTCACGTTGCAGGCCATCTTTTCGGCATCGATCACCAGCTCTTCCAGCATGGTCCGCGCCTGGCCGAGCAGTGCGCCCATCAGGCGAAAGCACTGCGGCACGGCGTGCAGTTCGACATACCAGGCATCGAGCGACCTTTCGTTTTCGACCAGGGAGGCATCCAGCATCATGGGCGCCGCATGGAACAGCATCCTCGAGAGCGCCACCACCGACGATGCCGCAACGGGGTTGTTCTTTTGCGGCATGGTGCTGCTGGCGCCCCGGTCGGCGGCAAAAGCCAGTTCACCGACTTCCGTGCTGGACAGCATCAGCATGTCCCGGCCGATTTTCCCCAGCGTGGCCGCAATCTGCGACAGCAGCAGCACCGCTTCTGTCGGGCCGTCACGCATGGCATGCCAGGCGATGGCCGGTTCGGCCAGACCCAGCTGCTGCATCAGGCGGCGCCGAGTTTCGTGGCCCACCCCGGAAAATGAAGCGAGCGTGCCCACAGCACCGCCGAGCTGGCCAACCGACGCCCGCTGCTGGACCTGGCCAAGCCGGTCCATCTGCCGGCGCACGCCGGAATTCCAGACAGCGGCCTTGAACCCGAAGGTGACGGGCAAGGCATGCTGCTGGTTGGTTCTGCCGGCCTGTATCGTTCCCTGGTGCGTCGTGGCCAGCGCGTCGAGAGCCGCCGAAATATGGGCGAGCGAATCGCCGACCAGCGCCAGTGCCTCCTGCATCTGTAGCGCCAGCGCGCAGTCCATCGCGTCCTGGGTGGTGGCGCCGTAATGCACGTACTGGCCCAGGTCGGCGCGGCACAGGCGGACCACCTGGCTCACCAGCCCCACCAGGGGCAGGCCGACGGACCGCGTCTTTTGCCGGAGCTGAGGGAAATCGATGTTGTCGACGCTGGCGACCCGCCCGATTTCTTCTGCCGCCTCAGTCGGAATAACACCCAGCTCAGCCTGCACGCTGGCCAGTGCCCGCTCGAAGCGCAGGCAGCGGTCGACAAAACTTTCCTCGGAAAAAATGGCCGCGATCGCTCCGCCGTCATGCAAATCACTGAAAAGCTGGTTCATCGTCCGGACCCTGTTGCCGCAGGCCTGTGCCTACCTGAAACAAACTGTATCCACTATGATCAATCTGCAAAAACAATTTGTTGAGATAGTTCCGTTCTGTTTTATAGATGGGTCAACATGGACGTCCTGAGCCTAAAAACATTCGAGACGGTGGCACGCCAGGGCGGCATCACCGGTGCGGCGCAGGTGCTGCACACCGTGCAATCGAACATCACCCAGCGCATCCGGGCGCTGGAATCCGAGCTGGGCCTGGCGCTGTTCAAGCGCCACAGCAGGGGCATGGAACTGACGCGCGCGGGCCAACGGCTGCTGCCGTATGCGGATCGCATCGTAGCGCTGATGGTCGAAGCGCAAGCGGCAGCCAAAGGGGAAGAAGCCTCCCCTGCCGCACTGGCGATCGGCTCGATGGAAACCACCGCCGCAGTCCGCCTGCCCCCGCTTCTCGCGTCTTACCGCCGCCTCTATCCGCAGGTGGCCATCTCGCTGGAGACCGGCCCCACCGCTGCCCTGATCGACGCCGTGCTCCAGCGGCGTGTGGACGGGGCCTTCATTGCCGGCCCCCTGGACAACCACGCACTGGTCGGCCAGGTCGCTTTCGAGGAAGAACTGGTGCTGGTCTCCTCCGCCAACTGGACGCGTCCCAGCGAGCTTGGCAGGCGGTTGGAAAATGGTGCGGCGGCGATCATGTTCAAAACCGGCTGCTCGTACCGGCAGCGCTTCGAGCAGCTTCTCAGCGAGCGCGGCTGGCCGCGTTTCACCCGCCTTGAAATGGGCACCCTCGAAGGCATCCTGGGCTGTGTGGCGGCCGAGGTCGGCATCTCGCTGCTGCCGCGGGCTGTGGTCGACAATGCAAGCAACAAAACCGCGCTGCGTTGCCATCCCGCCAAAGGCAAACGGCTCAGCGTGCAGACGCTGTTTATCCGCCGGCGCGACGAACACCCCGGGCAAGCACTGCAACGTTTCATGCGCCTGCTCTGAGGGAGCGGCAGGCGTCGGTGCCGCTCAGAGCGGCAGGTCGGCTTTTTTCAGCGTGCGCAGCACAAAGCTGGACTTGCTGTGGCGTATGCCCTTGATCTTGTAAAGCCGCTCGCGCAGTAGGCGCTCGTAGTCCTGGGTGCCGCTGACGGCAATGCGCAGCAGGTAGTCGTAATCGCCGGAGACCAGGTAAGCCTCGATCACCTCGGGAATCTTCGCCAGCGTTTCACCGAATTTTTCCAGCGTGTTGTCGGAGTGGCTGTCCAGTGTGACCTGCACCAGCACCGTGTCGCTGAGGTCCAGCGCGGCGGCATTGATGCGCACGGTGTAACCCTCGATCACCCCGGACTCCTCCATCTTCCTGATGCGGTTCCAGCATGGCGTGTGGCTCAGGCCCACGGCCTGGCCGATCTCCTGCAGGCTGGCGCGGGCATTGGCCTGCAGCACTTGCAGTATTTTCCGGTCCATCTTGTCAATCAAGTTTTATTTCCTTCATTTTCAAATTTATGAAGGAATTATTACTTAATTGAGTGGGAATCAGAAGAAATACAGAAGCACTTTCTCCAGCTGAAGGCGGATACTTCTTTCTGGCAAACGGATTTACCGATACGTGTTGCAAGACAGACGCACCAGCGGGTTACCGCCCGCTGGTGCGTTTGGGCATGTCCGGCATGCGCTGCGGGTCAACCGCGCGACGACAAAGCAGGCTCAGCCGAACTTTCGCAATGCATCGAGCGCCAGGCCGGTGCCGATACTGCCGAACAAATCACCTTCGGCACGGCGCGCCTGCGGCAGCAGCGCCGCAATACGTTCGCGCAGCAGCGGCACGCTGCTCGAGCCCCCGGTGAAAAACACCGTGTCCACCGCGTCCGCCTGCACACCCGCATCGCGCAGCAGGCCGGTCACGCTGCGCTCCACCGTGCCGACCAGTTCGCCGATGGCAGCATCGAAGGCCGTGCGCTGCAGCAACAGGGTTTCGCCCGGGTTGATGCGGCCCAGGTCCAGCTGCACCTGGGGCGCACCGGAGAGCGCAATCTTCGCCTCTTCCACCTGCATGGCCAGCCAGTGGCCGGCGCGCCCGCTCACCAGGTTTTGCAGGCGCACCAGTTTGTCCTTCTCCTCCGCTTCGCGATGCAGCTCACCGATCTGCGACCACGCCTGCCGAGTGTAGGCAAAGTTGATCGTGTGCCAGGTCGCCAGGTTGAAGTACAGCGATGACGGCATCTGCAGGCCGCTTTTGAGCTGGCTGCCCAGGCCCAGCAACGGCATGACGCTGGCCAGGCTCAGGTACTTGTCGAAGTCGGTGCCACCTATGTGCACACCGCTGCTGGCCAGGATGTCGTCCTTGCGCTCTGCCCTGCCCGCCCGCTCGGGTGCCAGGCGCACCAGCGCAAAGTCCGAGGTGCCGCCGCCGATGTCGACCACCAGCACCAGTTCTTCCCGCGTGACCTGCGACTCGTAGTCGAACGCCGCGGCAATGGGCTCGTACTGGAAAGCGATTTCCTTCAGGCCGACAGCATGCGCAATTTCGGCCAGCGTGTTTTCAGCCTGCCGGTCGGCGGCGGTGTCGCCATCGACAAAAAAGACCGGCCGCCCCAGCACGGCACGGGTGAACTCACGGCCTGCCGCGAGTTCGGCGCGGCGCTTGAGTTCACCGATGAACTGTGCCAGCAGCTCGCGAAACGGCAGGGCACGGCCGGCCACCTCGGTCTGCTCGTCGATCAGCGAGGTGCCGAGCAGGCTCTTGAGCGAGCGCATCAGACGCCCTTCGTCGCCGGCCAGGTAGTCGGCCAGCGCTGCGCGGCCATAACTGGTGTGCCCGTCCTCGGCATGGAAAAACACGACCGAAGGCAGGGTCGGTTTGCCGCCCTCGAGCGGCAGCAGCGCTGCACGGTCTGAGCCTGAAGCGGCGCTGCAGCCTGCCGTGGAATTCGAAGTCCCGAAGTCGATGCCGCAGGCGTCGGGCAGGACGGGGAAGCTGCCCGCCATCAGGGCTTGAGGAAGCCGCCGTCGGCCCAGGCCGTGGCGCTGGCGCGGCTCAGCTTGAAAGCTGGCGCCACGCGCTGCTGCGCGAGCTGTTCGCCGGCCTCGTCATGCGCGCTCAGCATGGCAGAAGGGTTGTCTTCATCGGGCACGATGTCCAGCGACACGGTGACCCGTGCGCCGCGCGCGCTCACCTCCACGCTCTGGTGCAACGTGGCATGCAGCTGCTGCTCATGGCGACGCACAAATTCGGAAGCGGTTTTCACCAGCGTGCTGAAGGCCGGGCCATCGAGCGGCTTGGGATTTTTCTTGTCGCGCCCCATGGTCCACGGGCCGACCAGCGCAGGCTCAGGCTCGCCGTCCTTGACCATGGCCACCGCCCAGCCGTCGTCGTCTTCGTTCTTGATGACGCGGGCGGTCCAGCCGTCACCGCGCCATAAACGCGGCTGCTGCACAGGGGTATCGGTGTCGAGGGAAGTTTCGGGCGAAAAAAGGGAAGAAGAAGTGTCGGGCGAGGTGTCGGCGATGTCGGTCACAGGGATCCGTTTCGGTCAGAAAAAAAGCGCTGTTGCGCGTTCAGGGTGCGGACTTATTTTACCGCCGGGCCTCTGGCGCAGCGACGGCTCCCGACGCTGTTCTGCCTTGCAGAATATGCCCCGCTCGTAAACCTTGATGACACCTTCGCGGCGGCCCGATACGCTCGACATTTCAGATGACCCGCAACTTTTTCCGGAGAACTTTCATGACCAACCGCCGCGCGTTTATTGCCAGCACCACCGCCGCAGTGGCCGGTGCAGCCTTGCCTCTGCTGGCCAGCGCACAGGCCTTCCCCTCGCGCCCCATCAAGTACATCTGCCCCTGGCCTGCAGGCGGCTCGACCGACGCCGTCATCCGTGCGCTGGCCGAAAGCGCCGGCAAGACCCTGGGCCAGACCATCATTGTCGAAAACAAACCGGGCGCCGGCGGCATGCTGGGTGCCAACGAGATGATGAGCGCCAAGCCCGACGGCTACACACTCACACAGCTGCCGCACGGCGTGTTCCGCATTCCGCATATGCAGAAAGTGCAATACGACCCGCTCAAGGATTTCACCTGGATCGCCTGCCTGACCGGCTACACGTTCGGGCTGGTCGTGCCCGCCGATTCGCCGATCAAGAGCATCAAGGACCTGGTGGCCTACGCCAAGGCCAACCCCGAAAAATTCACCTACGGCTCCACCGGTACCGGCACCAGCCCGCACCTGGCAGTCGAGGAATTCGCGCAGCGCGCCGGCATCAAGCTCACGCATATTCCCTTCAAGGGCAATGCAGACAACATGCAGGCCATCCTGGGCGGCCATGTGATGGCCGCAAGCGATGCCACCGGCTGGGGCCCGCATGTGGAATCGGGCAAGTTGCGCCTGCTGGCCACCTACGGCAGCAAACGCACCAAGCGCTGGCCCAATGTGCCGACGCTGACCGAACTGGGCTACGACACCGTGTCGGACTCGCCATTTGGCGTGTGCGGCCCCAAGGGCATGGACCCGGCCGTCGTTGCCACGCTGCACGAAGCTTTCAGGAAAACACTGAACGACCCGGCCGTGCTCGCGACCTTCGACAAGTACGACCAGTCGGTGATCTACATGAACACCGCGCAATACACCAGATTCGCCCGCGAAACCTTTGCTGCTGAGAAAGCAACGATAGAGCGGCTCGGCATGTCCTTCAAGGGCTGACACCGCCTGGCCCGCGCTTATTTGGCAGGCAATCTGTTGCAAGCCGCGGCCGGCAAGCCTTTGCCGGCTTTCGCGCCTGCTTATCCACAGATTCGTGCACAGGATGCGTGGGCAACCCGGCCCCGCGTTCATGGGAGGCGCGGCGCAGAACAAAGGCCGGCCCCATGAGCCGGCCGCGCTTTTATGGTGTTTCAAGACTTTCCAGCGGCTTGTCCCTGACACGACCCAAGGGCAAGACTCGCAACGGCAAAGCTCCGCGGCTCCCTGCGCTATGCTCTCGGCCTACCCCTTCACTGGTGCCGACATGACCTTCAGATCTTTCAGTCTTCTTCCCGCCACGCTGCTGGCAGCCATGCTTTTGTTGAGCGCCTGCGGCGATGCGCCCGGCACCGGTGCCACGGCCAAGGCCGGCAGCACTCCGGTGTCCACCGCCGTGATTGCCGCCGAGGCCAAAGGTTTCACCGCCGGCCAGGCCATGAGCGCGCGCACCGTGTATGTGTTTTTTGATGCCCAGTGCCCGCACTGCACCGCGCTGTGGATGGCCGCGAAACCCCTGAAGTCGCAGGCCAGATTTGTCTGGATTCCCGTGGGCCTGCTGAATGCTTCAAGCACCGCCCAGGGCGCCACCCTGCTGGCCGCCAAGGACCCGGTGGCGGCGATGGATGAGCACGAAGCGTCCATGCAGGCCAAAGGCGGCGGCATCAGCGCCGGCAGCGACATCGCCGCACAAGAAGAAATGGTGGAAAAAAACACCGCGCTGCTGACCCGCCTGGGTTTTGCGTCGATTCCAACGATTGTCGGCACGCACGCACAAACCGGTGCACTGGTCACACAGGAAGGCTCCATGCCGACCGCGGCGCTGGCTGCCCTGCTCGGGCTGCAGGTGCCGGCGGGTTTATAGCCCCCACGTTCGCGCACTGCGTGTCGCTCTCTGCCCCCCGAAGGGGCGCTTGCGCCTGCGGGCCGGCAGAGCCGGGCCCGCGGCCCCGGCTTGAAAAGAGATGCCTTCGCTTTTGTTCGCTGGTTTTCCGTTCATCCTGAGCTTGTCGAGGATGCTCCCCAAGGGGCGCTGCGCCTACGGCTTGGCAGAGCCAGATCCGAAGGCCTTCATGTCCGCCCGCTGATCGTCTAGAACAGCACGCGGCTGCGAATGGTTCCAGGCACGCCGGCCAGCTTGGCCAGTGCCATGTCGGAGTGGGCGGCGTCGATGTCGATCACCACATAACCGATGGCTTCGTTGGTCTGCAGGAACTGCGACGCGATGTTGATGTTGTTGTCGGAAAACACGCGGTTGATTTCGGCCAGCACACCCGGCACGTTGCGGTGAATGTGCAGCAGGCGATGTTTGCCCGGGTGCGCCGGCAGTGCCACTTCGGGGAAGTTGACCGAGGAGGTGGAGGTGCCGTTGTCGCTGTACTTGACCAGTTTTTCCGCCACCTCGACGCCGATGTTTTCCTGGGCTTCCATGGTGGAGCCACCGACGTGCGGCGTCAGGATCACGTTGTCCAGCCCGCGCAGCGGCGACTCGAACACATCCTTGTTGCTGCGCGGCTCGACCGGGAAAACGTCGATCGCCGCACCCAGCAGTTTTTTCTGGCGCAGGGCTTCGGCCAGCGGCTCGATTTCGACCACGGTGCCGCGCGAGGCATTGATCAGCACGCTGCCGGGTTTCATCGCGGCAAGCTCGGCCGCACCTATCATCCACTGCGTGGCCTGGGTCTCGGGCACATGCAGGCTGACCACGTCCGACTGCGCCAGCAGCTCGGTGAGCTTGCCGGCCTGGCGCGCATTGCCCAGTGGCAACTTGGTGACCACATCGAAAAACACCACCTGCATGCCCAGCGCTTCGGCCAGCACCGACAGCTGCGTGCCGATGGAGCCGTAACCGACGATGCCCAGCGTCTTGCCGCGGATCTCGAACGCATTTTCAGCTGACTTCTGCCAGCCGCCGCGGTGCGCCACGGCGCTTTTCTCGGGCACGCCGCGCAGCAGCAGGATGGCCTCGGCCAGCACCAGCTCGGCCACCGAACGCGTGTTGGAAAACGGCGCATTGAACACCGCGATGCCGCGCTCACGCGCCGCATTCAGGTCCACCTGGTTGGTGCCTATGCAAAAACAGCCGACGGCCGTGAGTTTGGCCGCGTGGGCGAACACATCGGCGGTGAGCTGGGTACGCGAGCGGATGCCGACAAAGTGGGCGTCGGCGATTTTTTTCTTCAGCTCCTCGCCTTCCAGGGCGCCGGTCAGGCTTTCGATCTGTGTGTAACCCGCCGCCTGGAGAACCTGCACGGCGGAGGGGTGAATGCCCTCCAGCAGGAGAAACTTGATCTTTTTCTTGTCGGTCGAGGTTTTGCTCATGGCGCTCAGGCAGGTGGTGGAGCACCGAAGTATGACCCAAGGCATGGGCCCCGGCCTCTGGCGCCGGTTTTGACCGCACGGAAAAAGGGTTCAATCGACCGGCGCGGGGGCCGCACGGGCCAGGGCCTGGCTCCGGCTTGTGAACTGTGCGAGCGCCACGCCCACCAGGGTCAGCGCGGCACCGGCCAGCTTGATGGCGGTGTACTGCTCACCGGCAAACAGCCAGGCCACGAGGCCTGCCACTGGTGGCATCAGATACATCAGCGGCGCCGTGCGGGCCACGCCGCGCACCGCGTTGACCCAGCCCCAGACCAGCCAGCCGAGAAAAGCCGACACCGTGACCGACCAGACCAGGCTGGCCCACACCGCCAGCGAGGCTTCGCCCCAGGGCGCGGACAGGCCGGCCGGCAGTGAAAACAGCACCACCGGAATGCTGCCGAGCAAGGTGGCATAGGCCATGGTCACCACGCCGCCGTGGCGCTCGATCAGCGGTTTGGCGGCCACGGTGTACCAGGAAAAAAAGCTCGCCGCGACCAGCAGGAAAAGATCGCCCCCGGTGGCGCGCCAGTTGCCGCCCAGCAGCTTGTCGGACAAAAAGATCAACACCCCGACAAAGGCCACCGCCACGCCGCCTATCTGCGCCTTGTGCAATTGCTCCACGCCCATGAAGCGCAGGATCAGCAAGGTGAAGATGGGCCCGCAGGCAAGGATCAGTGAACTCGAAAACGCGGTGGACCAGTGGATGCCGTAGGTGACCATGCCCACATGCAGGAAATGCCCGGCAAAACCCAGGCGCGCGAGTTGCCAGAACTCGCGGCGCGTGATGCGCGGAAAGCGCGTGCCGTAACGCCAGGCCAGCAAACCCAGCGCACACAGCGGCATGATCAGGTAGCGGGCAAACAGGAAACCGCCGGGGCCCACCACATTGAACACAAACTTCTGCAGGGAAAAGTTGATGCCCCAGATCACGACCAGCACCAGCGCCGCCGCCAGGGCGATGGAAGCCCGGCGGAGTTTTTTCTGTTCAGGGGTCATCGCGCCGTATTCAATAAAAAGTAGGGGCTTAGGAAGCAAAGTTCATCAACAGATGAGCTAAGTTCCTATGGTGATTCAGAAAAATCGGTATTTCAGACGCTCCAAACTCAGCGAAGCAAAAGTGCGTCAAATCCTGCGTTACTTTGCG